>JBKAGM010000007.1:0-54173 GCA_046290385.1 Gammaproteobacteria bacterium | reverse complement strand
TCTGATAGATGGACCCCTTGCTGCGATCGGGATGACGCTAGGCGAAGGACGATGACGGGCTGGTCAAGTTATCCTGTCATTCCGAGCGTTAGCGAGGAATCTCCTGATAGATGGACCCCTCGCTGCGCTCGGGATGACGCTAGCCGAAGGATGATGACGGGCTGGTCAAGTTATCCTGTCATGCCGAGCGTTAGCGAGGAATCTCCTGATAGATGGAGATCCCTCGCTGCGCTCGGGATGATGCTAAGCCAAGGATGGCAAGAACATTTTCTCTAATGCCGATATAGCTCAGTTGGTAGAGCAACTGATTCGTAATCAGTAGGTCGCCTGTTCGATTCAGGCTATCGGCACCATTTTAGAAAAATGTTGATATTCTCATCACTCAAACTTGATTTAGAACGAGTTCTCATATGGAGGTGCTTGATGGCTCATCGAAATCCTTTGGTAAATATACTTCGTTTTTTTCTATTTAGTTTCTTTAATCTGCAATGGGTCGATTCTAATTTTGCATCCGCTACTGAAAATGAAATAAAGCTATCATATGTTACGTACTCATTGTTTTTTGATACTAATTATTTATATATTAATCAGATCTTAAACACACACCAAGCGACAGCCGTTTTGCATATGGTACACACAGGGCTGCACATTGAATTTTCTAATGGTAGTTATAGCGAAATACATTATGGTCACAATAAGTGGGGTTTCGGGCATGTCACGGACGTGAGTGTTTTAAACAATATGCATTACCATAACCTTAAATGGAAAGGGATATATGA
This sequence comes from Gammaproteobacteria bacterium, assembly GCA_046290385.1. Lineage (GTDB taxonomy): Bacteria > Pseudomonadota > Gammaproteobacteria > JAGOUN01 > JAGOUN01 > JBKAGM01. Next base: position 53,394 of record JBKAGM010000007.1, on the reverse strand, counting down.
AATTGGTAGCATTTATAGTGAATCTCAGCTTGTAGAGGCAAAAAATCAGATCATCGAAGAATGGAATCAAACAAACTATTGGCTTGGAAGGCATGATTGTTGGGGTTTTGTTGTAGACTTCTCTCATAAAAATTTTAATTTAACCTCTGAGTTATTAGATGGTCCAATTGGTGCGCACTTTACTAGCCCTGCACATTTGATAAGGTATGCCTTTGATAAGCTTTTTTTATTTTATCAATTTGTATTTCATTACCCTGGGCATAAAGCTCTGTGTGATTATATAAATCAAATAATAATGCAACCTATTCATGATAAGGAAGCGTATGAATATGATTATGCTATTCGACCTACTATCATGCTTAGAAAAGCATTTGATTCTTTTTCACGAGAGCTGAAAACGATATTGTTATATATTGCAGCTATTCCTTTTCCTCTTCCACTATTGCCGATACTCTATGCGATTGCGGCAATTAAAGTAACAACATATCTCTTCTCTCGTAAGAAAAAAACCTATTCATTTGAGTTGGATAGTTTGTTATCTTCGTCTCGACTTGGTCCAAACAAGTATTTGGGTTCGTATGTGTATGAAGATAATAGCAATGGCGATGATTACGATGATTTATCTTTAAATGTTGCCCGACTTGAAAGCCGTTTTCCTATTGTGATGAATGGTAGCTCTCTTAAGATTGTTGGTTCAGATGGTGGAGAGTTCTATGTGGATTGTTATGGAGATATTAAAAACGCTAATACGATTTTTATTTTTGTTCCAGGAACGGCATCTTCAGTGAGTAATCATGAAATTTCAAAAATGAATGCTTCACATTTAAGCAATGCGATAGATGCTCCTCTTGTGCTAGTGAATCATCGCCTCGCGCCTTGGAATAAATGGCCAACGCCATTTAATGATGTTTGCGATGCGATTAAGTATATTCATCAAGAAAATAAGTATTCTAATATTGCATTGTCTGGATATAGTTCTGGTGGTTTACTAGTAGTGTTGGCGATGCTTGTCATGATGAAACAAGGCATTCCAATTTCAAGATTGTTTTTATTTTCACCGCTTCTTGATATATCAGGGGAGTTTAGATGTAATAGTTTTGATCCTTATAAAGAAGAAAATCGCTATTATATTCCAGTTAATATTTTTCCTGAAGAGCTTGCGGATTGGCAGGAAACCGCAACAAGAAGTGATGACGTCATCAATATCGATTACCTTAATAAAATGATTACACGGAGTTTCAGTGATAAGCTTAGAAAAAATCCGAAAAATTTGAGGCGGTTATCACCGCTGTGGTTTCCGATCAGTATTTTAAGCAAGTTTCATAGTTGGCCTGAAACTACGATTATCACAGGAGAGAATGACATACTCAAAGCAGAGTCGCTTATTTTCTATCATAAATTACAAGAAGCTGGTCATTCTTCAATGATGGTTCTGTTTGCTGAAAAAAATCATGGCTTATTTTGGAACAGCATATTCCCTTTTTATATGCTTAAAACAATCTTATTCCATCCTGGGATAGAGCAAGTGTTTTTTTCAGAAGATGTTTCGGTTGCCGAAGAAGAAATATGTACAAACTTTGAAAGAGAAAAATTGCTCGAGAAAAAATATAGAAAAGCAAAAGCAAATTTAAAGAATATTTCTTTCGAAGAAGTCGAAGAATATAAAAAAGCACAAGAAGAGCTCAAAGTCTTAAAAGAATGTTTGGGGTTTGAGTCAAAAAAAGTGCGTGACTCTCTAGGCAGGTTTTATGATTTGGCGTTAAATAAATCGAATCACAATGATGGTTTTAACGACGAAGAGAAAAGTAGTCTGAAGTTGAGCTAAAGCAGATAAGGCTGTTGAAAATTATATTTTCTATGTATCTTCTATGTATTTTTTACGTATAGAACTTTTTGATTTTTGGCAATATAGTGACATTCTTTGAGGTTTGACAAGTAAGCCGGTGATATTCTTGTATTATGTAAGTTTTGATAAAAAAGGGAGTTCCAGCATGAACGAAGAAAGGCAAAGAAAATTTGAAGAAATAGTAGAAATTGACAATCAATATAGAAGTAGAGTATTTATTCCTTCGCTTCCAGATGATCCCAGCAGTATGAATGACTTTGATGATTTTAAACCACAGAAAAATGAACAGAAATTTTATGATAGATATGATGATGCGGCTTATTATGATGTTTCTGTTCAAAATGCAAAGCGTTTGTTAAATGTGGATGGATTGGATCCGCAAAATGAAGAGCATCGAGAAATGTTTGAAAGTAATTTGGATTATATGAAAGGCAGCATACAAGATGTTAAAAACCCGATTCATGCTGGTAAAATTTTATCAAGTAAGCACATCAATTTGCAAGTGCCTGGAATACTTAAGAATGCTTTAGTGTTAATTCCTGGGACTACGTATCTTAATCAAGGGATTAATTTTTTTGCCTCTACTGCAATAGACTTTCTCGGTAATGATTTTCAAGATGAGCGAACTAAAGAAAACGCAAAAGAATGGCTTGATTTGTTTAAGCGTCATAATATTCATGAAATTATTCCAGACGTTACGAACCCTCCTTTTGAAGTGCCTAAAGAGGTTCTTCCTGTGTTACTACTTGATCTTTATAAATCTCTCTCCGAAGAAAATAGTTTATCGAATAATGATCAGATTCTAAGAGTGATATCTAATCTTGAAAATGCTGTAAAAGATATTGAAAGTCAGGTTGAAAATAAAAATCATGAACTTCAGTCTGAGTTATCTGAAATGAAAGATAATATAAGGGATATGAAGGAAGGTTTAAAAGATTTTTCAGAAAAACTCTTAAATTATACAAAGAGAGAAAATGAAAAAAGGGAGCGTAACGAAAAAATAGCAGGAATGTGGCGTGACGCATTTGGAATGGCTTCTAAATTCAAAGAAATTGGAGTGCTTTTAGATAATAAGGGTATAATAGAGCTGGGGTCGGGTTTAGAGATTGGCATTCAAGCAGCATTTTTTGCCAATACAATATCCACCGCACTTGCTGTTGAATCATTTGGTTTAGCAGAGACGCTGATGATTGGAAACGCAGGCCTTGGTTTGCTTCTTATAGGAATGCAGATGCTAGGGATGTTCGGGCGCACACCAAAAAAAGACCCTGTTATTGAAGCATTGTCTGAAGTATATAGAATTATTCAAGATAATCATTATGAAGTGATGCAACATCTGAATCGTATCGAACAGAATCAGGTGGAAATATTTATTAGAGTTAATCAGATATTTTATACATTAGAGCTTAATCATCATGAAATCATGGAGTATTTGAATAATAATTTTCTGAATATTAATTATAAACTGGATCGTTTATTAAGAAATGTAAAAGACATGAAAGACGAAGGAATTCTTTCGGAACTTAGTGTTTTGCATAATGCAATACAGACTCACTTGAGTGATAGTGATTTTTATTCGATCATTTCTCCGGAGAGTTATTTTAATAATGTTAGATTATTGTTTAGTTATTTGGCGGAGCAAGTTACTTTGCCAAACGCTGAATATCGTATGGGAAATTTAAACGGTTATTATTTAGCAAAAGACTCAAATTTACAAGATGGATTGCAAGCGATCAATGCGCCTTCTGTGTTAAATGATTATTTGTCAAAAATACCCCATGAGAGCTTGCTCGGATTGTTAGGTGTGGTTGCTGCATCATTTGATAATCAAACCATTGTATTTGAAGGCGCGAATTTTTCCGAAAAAGTGATAAATGTCCCGCTTTGGATGGCGGTGTTAAAAGATTTGGAACAATATCGAATGAATGGTAGGCGGCATGACTTTAACGATGAACGTGGAAACTCCTCTAATGCGGAAGCTTTTCAACGTACCAGAAGCTATATACGTGAGACAAAAAGTTACATGTTGAGTTTTCATAAAATAAGAAAGCATATTTTTGATGCTCTATTTAAAGAGTATGATGATACGATTCTAGAATTATTGTATCAAAGGAATGGCTTGCGGGATCGAGTCATCTCAGATTATTCTGTTGATAGAAGAAGTGAAAAAACCTTTAACACTCAAGATTCTATTGTTGATTTTTTAGCGAGTAACGAAGTGGAGATTTCTCCAGCGGATATTGAGGGAAAAATCATTATCCGGGTTAAAGATCATGAAATTGATCTTAATTCAGGAAAAACGCAATACGATCTGACAAGTGAATTAACGCAATTTTTTGATTATCTCAAAAATCAACCCGCAATGAAGCCGTATTTTCTAGCGGAGAGTTTAATTGGAGACAAGTTAACCTATAAAGTTTCAATATTACCTAATTTTTATATAGCGCATCATGGTGAAGATTGTTCTCTTGCAGGGTCTGCCAGCGTTGTGGTTGACTTGAATTTTGATGGAAATCCAATCGTCCGTTTCTTTCCTGGGGTTTCTCAGTTTATAGATATAAAAGATGAGGGCGATCTTTTAACTTGCTTGGGCGATAAAGAAAGAGGCAAAGTGTATCCTAATGATGATCCTAGTGGGGCTCCTTATAGAGAGGAATTAGGCTTGTATCATCGCAAATGTAAGGATGGAAAAAAATCGAGTAGAGAATTTCATCCTGTTGCTCAAAATAAAAAAATAATCAAAGGAATAAAAGAAAAAATTTTAAGAAACAGTTTGCTTTCAGATGAAAGCAATTATTTTTACCCAGGAAATGATAGTCGACGTTTTTTGAAGCTCTTTGATGCATTTGTTGATTCGGAAAGATTTTTTAAAAAGGATGAAGTTGTTCTTCGACGGGCTGATTGTCGAGAATATTGGAAGACCTGCCCGCCTAACCTTATGTCAATGCCGTATGGAGGTTCGATCAGGTCGTATAACGTTTTTTCAGAGTTTGATCGGTTTAATGTGGCAAGAACTAATAAGGCGATTAAATCAAGAATATTTTCAATCTTAAATGAGCTAGATATAACAAATGATGAAAATAATCTAGAGTATTTTCGGGGTCAGATTTATTCTGATCTTCAGGATGAAATGCCAAGCCCTGAAATCGCATACAAAGCCATTTTTGACGAGTTTAAAAAGCAAAAGCTTCAAGTAAATGATAAGTTCATTTCTCGGTTGAAGGATGGGGGCGATTTGCAAATCAATCTCCATAAATTAGATACGATTTATTATCTTTTGAAACATTTCGCAGGTCTTTTTAATTTAAATTTAGATTTTATTGAAAATGATGCGACAACCTCCCTTCAAATGGCAGCGTCGTTGGCTGCAAAAAGAAGTGATCATGTTAAGCCGGCGATTAATGACGCATTAATGGAGAGCAATCTTAATGTTGACGTGCCAGCGTTGAATGATTTTTTAAAAGAACAGGAAGGAGGTTCCGAATTTGTTGATCCTAATGGCGATAAATTTACATTTTATACTCAAGCGCGTTTTCTCGAGATGCTGCAAAATGTCAAATCTTATTTAGAGCAATCTTCATATAAAACTGAAGTGGATCTTGAGCTTGGTGATGTTGTTCGTGAACAGTTGTTTCACGATATAGGAAAAGAGCTTCATGAGGAAAAAAATGACTTTTTACAAATGGTCGATCAATATGAGATGACAAAAGATAACAATGATATTCTTAAAAATTTGCATCGGGGTGAATTGCTGATGAATAGAACTGAGCAGCGTATTCAGCTTTATATTCAAAATTTAATCTCGAAGCAACGTCTTATTGATAGCCAAGAAGCCGCGCATTGTGATGGTTTTGTTGAGGAATGTCTTTGGCAAACAGATGATGCGTCAAGCATCGCACCTTTAGGTGCACTTGGTAAATCCTTTGAGAGATCATTTAATCAATGGCGATGGCCTAACTATTCAGGAGATTTTAATAGTCAAATGGCTTTCTTTGCTGTGATATTTCATTTATTTAAAAAAATGTATCACTCAATTTTTGGTTTTAGTGACTTTGATAATAAAGCCAAAGAAGAAGTGTGCTATTGTTCAAACTTTGGAGTGGGATTTTTTGATGTCCCAAAACAACAAAATGATCAGCAATCATTAAGCGCCAATACATTTAATTTACAAATTAAATAGAAGAAGATGTTCCTCATATGAATTTTTAATTAGCTGCTCAAGCTGTATTTTTACAAGAAAATACGGTTAACGGATTTGTATTATTCCGGAGATGTTGAGAGCTGATTTTTAGAGATCCCGCGGATAAACCGCGGGATGACAGGGGAAAAATCAAAACATCATTCAGCGCGACTTAAATTTATTTTTTTATTCTTGACCCCAAGTGTTCATTTTATGTTAACATGACCCTCGTATTTCAATAATAATAATCAGGAGTGTTCTACCTATGAAAACAGCTTTAGAACTCAAAAGTGAAGGTAATGATGCTTTCCAGGCTGAAAATTATGAAGAAGCGATAGCACGCTATAATGAAGCTTTGGCAATTGATAATACCATGGCAGCTGCTTGGTATAATATTGGACAATGCCATTCACGCTTAAATAATTTTGAAGAGGCGTTACATGCGTATGATCAAGCGTTGAATTGTCAGCCGGATTACGCCAAGGCAACGTTCGGAAAAGCAATAGCATTGGAGAAACTTGGTCAGGTAAACGCTTCGTGGGAATTATTAAAAAGCCTGCTGGCTAGAGATGATCTTGCCGGGTCTTTTGAAGAAAAAGTTATATTAGAGGAATTTCGGCTAAAACAAACCTATCAAGCGAAAGTTGCATATGTTTGCGTAGACCTTAAATATACTGAAACAGGAGAGTGTAAAATTCTCGAATTTGGTTCAGGTTTCCAATCTGCTTTGGATGGGCATAAAGCAGTTTCTGAAACTCCTTTTGAGCAGCTTTTTAGAGATATAGTACGTCAAGAACGTTTACCCTCTGTTTTTATGAGTCATTATCCTGGTTACGCAGGAGGAGCGCGGCATGATTTGTGGGAACACTATATTCCAGGTATACCCCCATTGCATGATGATTTTGATTTTTCGCAACTAGAACATTATGCGTTTATTTACGGTGGCTCTGAGTTAAGAGATGTGGCTCGTAATGTATGCTTAATGGATGATCCTAATTTGAGATTTGTTTTTGAAAATAAAGCTTATATACATGACGCCATTGAAGCTTCAGGTTTAGAAGCATTCCGCCCTAAAACAATATTATTTCCTCGCAAATACACTGCTGATTTAGCTCAAGAAATTCGTGAAAAAATACCTGGAAATACGTATGTTATTAAAGCACCAGATCTAGAAAGAGGTGAAGGCGTTGTTTTTGCGACGAATGATAACCTTGATGATATATTGAGAGTTGTATTGACGCTACCAGAGGATACTGGATCAATGCAAAGAAATCTACAAGGAGTTAATCGAGATATATTATTAAGAATGAATGAATTTACTTCTATGCTGAATTCACAAAGTAACCGTTTTATGGTCGAAGAATATATCCCTAGTAAAGATATTAATTGCGAAGGCGAAATATATGATGCCACAGTAAGAAGTTTATTTTTGTATATTCGAGATGGAGGTTCAGCTCGGTATGTTCCTATTCATTCGTATTGGAAAATACCACCTCAGCCTGTCTCTGCCCATGATGTAACACTGAGAGATAGAACCCTATCTTCATATAGTTCAACCCGTGTCGCAGCTGCGTTAGTTGAACCTGAAGATGTCGCTTGTATTAATCATACCTTATCGCAAATTGTTCCTAATCTGTTTAATACGATTATCACAACAGATTATTTTGAAGTCATTTCTGGGATACGTGAGAGAAGCAATGCAAGGTTTGGTCGAAGTACTCAGTGGTTAAATTATTCTAATTCTTTTTCTATGCATGGTGACTTTAATTTATCAATGTATTGTCTCGAAAAAGTTGTTGCTTCTGAAGTAGAGGCAGCCCGTCTGTCTCATCATAGGGCCATTGCGTATTATGCTAAAGGAGATGATGACCAGGCTATTGCAAATTTTGAGCAAACCTTGGATATTGCTCCTAACTCTGAAGCGGCTTATTTTCGTTTGGCGCGCATTTATGCTGAGCGTGGAGATCAGGTAAAATTTACAGAGCTCTATGAGGCCTCAGCTAACAACTTTGATGCGTTTTCAAATATGAAGTGGTTTAACTTATTAAATCCTTCGCCTATGTTTATTGCGAGTTCCATAGCCGAAGATGAAGAGTTGGAAAGTAAAGTATCTGTTGATGATCAAGCCGAAGTGTTTAAAAATGAAGGCAACGAACATTTTATGAAACGCAGGTATGAAAGAGCAATTGTTTGTTATGAAAAAGCGATTGCATTAAATCCGTCACATAAGTCTGCATGGTTAAACAAAGGTCGGTCCCATCATCAGTTGGCCATGAGTGAGTTTGCAGCAAATGCTTATATCATGGCTTTAAGCTGTGATGATCAATACGTTAAGGCTTACTATTTTTTCGCTAAATTATTATATGAAACTGATCGATTTGATTTGGCGAAAAGTTTCAAATCAAAAGGATTACGTTTTGCAGAAGATAAAGATAGTAAGCAGAACTTTTATCGATTAAACGCTCAAACAGTGGCTCAAAATCCTTTTTCTGTATGGGAAAGAAAACAAGTGTATAGTAATGGTGACGGGCAAGCCAAGTCATCTTCTCATTCCCAGCCTGAGCGAGGAAGCTCCTGATTGATGGGGATCCCTCGCTGCGCTCGGGATGACGCTAAGCGAGGGACGATGATGGGCAGGTCAAGTTATCCTGTCATTCCGATTATGCTGTCATTATACAGATTAACTTAGAATTATCGCGTGGTTTTGCAGAAGAATGCTAGTTCCAAGTAAGGGATGCTTTTTCTTTCTTTTTATTATCTTTTGAAAAAATTAGACCCGTATGATTTTTTTTCTTCAGTGACAAAATGGAGAAGATGTACTGGTTGTGCATTAGAGGAGAATGCCATCTGTACAGGTTCAGTGGAGTATCCATTGTGATAATGTTTTACTGGTCTATTATATATTTTTTGGAAGGCATAAATTGTCAGAATATCAGTAATATCATCGTAACGATTTAATTCTAGTTTAGTAATATATGAATTAAGTCGTCTAATATTACATCTGCGAAGTTGCGTCTCTGAATGATCTTTAAAAAAATCGATAATTTCAAGTGTATTTTCTCTAAGATGCTTTATAATTTTATTTTTTAGACTTGATTGCTTGAAGTCTACGCTTGATGCTAGCTGACTAAAGATGTCTGTTTCTTGAGTATCTTCATTTTTGCGCTCATCTATTTCTTGAGTTTTTGCTCTGCTTCTTGTATTGATGAAAAAATCCGTTTTTGGTTCAGTGTCCGTAATAATTTCGTTTTGTGTATGTTTTGCTTCTTGATTTCTTTCTTTTTTATCTTCGCTATGTCGATTAGGCTTAGGGCGTTTATTATATTGTACAGAACCACTTCCATTAAATCGATGAGGAAAAAAACAAGCGTGTTGGGCAATGTCTGCAGGAAGATCTGAAAGGAAAACCGGAGGTGTTAAGAGGCTGCTCAGTTGGATTGAAGATATAGTAGTAGAAGTTTTTTTCTTTGGAGGTGGGGCTCCATTTGATTCCCATCCTTCATGAGTGGGTAAATTTTTTCTTTTTTGATTTTTTGGCATTTGAATTTTCCAGTGTACTATGCTTGTTAATTACCAACAAGGCTGAAAATTGTACAAGGATGTTATTGAGATGTAAAGCGCTTTTTATTTTTTTATTTGTCTACTTTTGCTTAGCTTGAGTATATCAGAAGCTTTTTCTTCTTCCATTTCTTCAGATACGGATGATGCATCTTCAAAATGAAGTGTGATTGGTGGCGTGCTATAAGGAAAACTCATGGGTACATGAAACGCTTTTGATTTATTCTCACATTCAACTGGTATTTGATACATGTGTTGAAATGCCCATATCACAAGCGTATTCGTAAGTTTGTCAAATTTATTAGTTTGCATTTTATCTATATAAGTGACTAATCCATTGATAATCGTATCAAATGCACCACGGTGTTTTTGCTGTGAAAAATATTTGAAAACTTCGGAGTGATTACGCCAAAGATAGGATGTAATGTTGAGTTGTAGATCAGCGCCTTTATAATTTAAAGGTTCACCTAGCAGATCAAATATGTTGCGTGTATTTTTCCTTTTCTTTTTTGCTAAAGGAAAAAATGCCATGAACAAATGTGCTCCATCTGGAAGTTGGGCAACTGGACAAAGTTCTTCTTTTTTCATTTGACGACTGACTTCCCTTGTTACTGATTGTTGGTTTTGCGATGTTATATCTGCAAAATCTTCGATCACTTTTTCTTCCGTTCTTTGTTGTTTTGATTGCCTTGAAAGGGTATCGTCATTACTATGCGTTGGAGTTTTTCTTTTTTGATTTTTTGGCATTTCAATTTTCCATTTTAGTATGAATTTATATCAGCACTAATATGCAAAAATTGTACAAAGATATTCGGCAGATGTAAAGCACTTTTTGATTTTTTTGGTGACTAATAATTGTCTAAATTCAGGATGATCCGTCAAAAATATGACCGTTAAATAATGAGATTGATCCGCATGCGGGTTATAATCTTGACGTTCTAAATAGATTACTAATTGAGTCAGTTGATATGAAAATTTTAAAGGTTATTCACGGTTATCCTCCACGCTACAATGCAGGGTCGGAAGTTTATAGTCAAACATTATGTCGCGCACTGGTAGATGCAGGTCACCAAGTTAGCGTGTTTTCAAGGTATGAAGATCCGTTTGCTAAAGATTTCACACTTAAACTCGAAAACGACATTAAAAATGATCAAGTCTCTCTAAATCTAGTGAATATAACAAACGATCGACTACGATATCGATATACCTCGCCGGAAGTAGACAGTATTTTTTCTTCCATCTTAGATGAGTTTTCACCTGATGTTATTCATATTGGGCATTTAAATCATTTGTCGACATCGCTTATCAATAAAGCATCCTCACGAAATATTCCTATTGTTTATACCTTGCATGATTATTGGATAATGTGTCCCCGAGGACAGTTTTTGCAACGTAACTCTGTAGATAATGTGTGGGCGGTGTGTCATAAACAAGAGGACCAGAAGTGTGCTAATACTTGCTATTCTGGATATTTTTCTGGAGATAGTCATGCTCAGCAAGCTGAGTCAATCTATTGGACAAGTTGGATAGCCAATAGAATGCAGCATATGCGAGAGTTGTGCGAGAAAGTTTCTATGTTTATTGCACCTTCTCGTTATTTATTGAATCGTTATCTCAATGAATTTAAGATACCTGAAGATAAATTGGTGTATATGGATTATGGTTTTGATATAAGCCGTTTGGGTTCAAGAAAACGTGTGTCAACTGAGCCATTCACTTTTGGATATATTGGTACGCATATTCCTGCTAAAGGAATACAAGATTTAATTTCAGCTTTTGCTCGGTTGAAAGGCTCTGCGCGTTTGAAGATTTGGGGGCGTTCTCGTGGTCAAAATACTGAAGCGTTACAATCTCTTGTGAACCAATTAGAAAGCGATGTCAAAAACGCTATAGAATGGGTCTCTGAATACGAAAACGATGCTATTGTCGAAGACGTATTTAATCATGTGGATTGTATTGTTGTTCCTTCTATTTGGGTAGAAAATTCACCGCTAGTCATTCATGAAGCTTTGCAAGCTAGAGTGCCTGTTATCACCGCTGATATTGGTGGGATGGCTGAGTATATCACTCACGAGAAAAACGGTTTGTTATTTAAGCACCGCGATTCAGTATCTTTGGCAAATCAAATGCAGCGATTTGTAGATAATCCAGAATATGCCAAAAAACTTGGACAAGCAGGTTATTTGCAGAGTGAAAATAACAATGTGATTGATATTAATGATCAAGTTAAGTCTCTTGAAAAACTTTACCAAACATTAATAGGGTAATAAGTATGAAAAATGAATTTCCTTGGCGTATTACTTTTGATACTAATCCAGATGATTGTAATTTACGCTGTATCATGTGTGAAGATCACTCGCCTTACAGTCAAACACAAAAAGAGCGCAGACGTCAGCGTTTACCCAAAAGACGCATGAATTTTGATTTAATTGAGAGGGTTTTAAAAGAAGCAGGAGGAAAAGGGCTTACGGAAATTATTCCTTCAACAATGGGTGAGCCATTGGTCTATAAGCAGTTTGAAGATATTGTAGCGCTATGTCATCAGTATGGCGTAAAACTAAACTTAACAACAAACGGTACATTTCCTAAAAAAGGCGCTGAAGAGTGGGCAAAAATAATAGTGCCAGTTGGCTCAGATGTGAAAATATCTTGGAATGGCGCCAGCAAAGAAACGCAAGAAAAGATTATGCTTGGAACGCAATGGGAAAAGATGCTTGAAAACTTAAAAGTATTTATTCATGTTCGAGATGAGCATGCAAAAAAAACAAACGAATATTGTCGTGTAACACTCCAGATGACTTTCTTAGAAACTAATCTTCATGAATTAGAAGATATCGTTATTCTTGGTGCAAAACTAGGTGTGGATAGAATTAAGGGCCATCATCTATGGGCGCATTTTGAAGAAATAAAAAGTATTTCGATGCGTCGAAACGAAGATGCAATACGACGTTGGAATGCTGCAGTTGATAAAGCGCAAAAAGCGGCAAAAAATTTTCCACTTCCTAGTGGAAAGTTGATTAAGTTAGAAAATATTTACCTTTTAGATGAAAATGCCACAAAGGATTTAGCGCCAGGAGCTTCATGTCCATTTTTAGGTAAAGAAGCATGGGTTGCATCAGATGGGCGTTTCAATCCTTGCTGTGCTCCTGATCAGCTACGCCGAGAGCTGGGTGATTTTGGAAATTTAAACGATACTAACTTTACAGATATATGGAATAGTGAAGCATATAACCAACTATGCAAAAATTACATGAAAAATAAAGTGTGTCAAGAATGCAATATGAGGACGAAGGTTGAATAATCTCAATTGGAAGCAAATAATTTTATCAGATGATCAAACACATCACGTTCTGGATGGTAACCCAATATATGCCTCTCGTTTTCAAAAAGTTTTAAAATTTCATACGCCAGGTTTGGCACCTGTATATAGTAAAAAAGGCGCGTATCATATTGATATATCTGGCGAGCCTATATATTCATCACGTTATGAAAAGGTTTTTGGGTATTATGAGGGATATGCAGCCGTGCAAAATTCTGAAGGAGCTTTTCATATCGATACTAAGGGTCTTCCGGCATATAAAGAGCGCTATCGATGGTGTGGCAATTTTCAACTAGGTCGTTCTGTCGTGCAAGATAAACATGGGAATTATTTTCATATTGATATCGCTGGTGAACGCGTTTATAAAAAGAATTATAAATATGTAGGGGATTTTCGTGAAAATCGTGCGGTTGTTTCCGATAATGAACTATGCACTCATATTGATATGCAAGGAAACTATTGTCATGGCTTCTGGTTTCTCGATCTAGATGTTTATCATAAAAATATAGCTTGTGCTAAAGATGAAAAAGGTTGGTTTCACATTGGTCTGAATGGTAGAGAGATCTATCGACAACGTTATGCAAAAATAGAGCCATTTTACAATGATCAAGCACGTGTCGAACGATTTGATGGTTCGATAGAAATCATTGATCTAACGGGAGAAGTAGTACACACAGTAAGAGAAAGTCGTGCCTCATTGCTTGCTGATGTTTCATCTGACTTTGTTGCTTTTTGGAAGACACAGATGCTCGCGATAGCATTGAAGTTAGATTTGTTTTCTCATTTACCTGCTGGTATAGAAGTTGTTTCAAAAAAATGTGGTATTGATTTAAAAATTTTGAATAGAGTTTTAAGAGCTCTCTGGGAAATAGGGTATGTTTATCCAGATAGCGACGATCTAAAAAAATGGTGTTTGTCAGGAAAAGGGAATTTTTTGAAAGAAGAGCCGAGAATGAAAGCTGTTGCAAACATATGGGCAGGTCATCATTATGACTGTTGGGGTAATGCTAATAACTTATCAAAAGATCCAGAAAGTAGTCCTTATTTCTATGAATTGTCAAAAAATCAGTCTGAATTATCGCAGTATCAATCAGCATTAACACTGTATTCAGAAGAGGACTATTCAAATCTTCATCAAATCATACGTTTTGAAAAACATAATAGTGTTGTTGATGTAGGTGGAGGGGTAGGTCGTTTGATATATCAGATTTTAGAAAACCACTCTCATTTGCAAGGGTGTCTTATTGAATTGCCAGAAGTGATTTCGTTAATACAAGCAGAAGATAAACACGAACGATGTCAGTACAAGGCGCTTGATTTTTTTCAGCCTTGGTGTATAAAAGCCGATGCAATTATTTTAACAAGAGTGTTGCATGACTGGTCAGATGAAAAAGCCGTTGAAATATTAAAATTTGCCGAGAGTGCCTTGACTGAAACGGGGGCTATTTATCTCGTTGAATATTTGATTGAAGATTTTAATCCTGGTGGCAGTTTGCTTGATTTAAATATGCTGATTATGACTGGTGGCGAAGAGAGAAACTTGACGTCATGGACGTCTATTCTTGCTAAAGCTAATTTAGTTATCGAATCCATTCAGCCAATGAATCATTGTGCTAAATTGTTTGTTGTTAAAAGACGTAAGTTATGTTCGTAATCGATTATTTTAAAAATAGAGATAAAAAAATTGCAACACCGGTTTCGATTTTGATGCGACACGCACATCGAGATCCTATCTCAAAAAGCAGTTTCGGTAACGAGGTTGAGCTTAATTCAAAAGGCATAGAAGAGTCAATAAAGCTTTCAAAAATCTTAAAAAATTATCCGCTGAGGTTAATCTCGAGTCCTGTGAAACGCTGTGTTCAAACGGCTAAATTAATCATGGGGGATAGAGAGGGAAATGTCGAAAAGACATCCCTTTTAGGCGATCCTGGAGTGTTTATTAATAATCCTAAGATTGCTGGGTATGCATTTTTAGAAAATTCTGTTTCAGAGGTTGTTCGGTGGCTGTTAAGTCGCCAAAAAAATCCGTTAGGATTTTATCAAGACACTTCTAAGCAGGTTGATATTCTTTTGGATGAGTTAAAAAATGCACTTGATATTCCAGGAGTTCATATATACATCACACATGATAGTATTCTAAGTATTGTTTTAGGAGAAATGTTTGGAAGTAAGGAGGTTGAAAAAATATGGCCTGATTATTTAGAAGGTGTTATTTTGTTGCCTCATGAAAATCGATTTAAGATGCTTTATAGAGACCAGTCATGTTACCTCTAGATTCAAAAGGATTTTCAGTTTATCGATCATTTATTTCATCTGATTTTTGCGATCAAGTGGTTCAAGAGATTGATGATCAGATTGATAAGATGGCATCTGAGTTAAATTGTGACAGAAACGATTTTTTGAGTGTAGTTAATCGCTGGAGTTCTGAGTATTTGCTATCAAAAAAAACATATCATGCGTTTCTTGCCTATATTTCGAAAGAGCTGAATAAAGTGGTTGAGTGTCAGGAATCAGCTGTGATATATAAATCAAGTTGTTCGTCTAGAGGCACTGTTTGTCATCAAGACGTCTCTTATGCTTTCGATAAACCCTATGATTTTTCAACATGGATTTCTTTAAGTGATATATCCGTCTCAGAAGGTGTAATGCAGTTTTTACCTTATAGTCAATTAAAAAAAATTACAACAGCAGTTGATTTTTGGCAGCCTGATTTTGTTGATGACATGAAGTTATCAGATGAATGGATTAAGCATCATATTTCAATTAATACTAAAAAAGGAGATGCATTATTTTTTGATTCAAGATTATGGCATGGCAGTGGTGACAATATTTCAGGAAAAGAGCGTTGGGCGATTGTTTTTCGTTGGAAATCAAAAAGTAAGTCTAACATCACCGACATTCCCAAACCTGACGTTGTTGATTTTGGTATGTGGAATTGTGGTGAAAAAACAAAATCGATTTTACAAAATAAATACAAAATGATTTCAGGAGGCTATATTGACAGTTATGTTTCACTTCTTGATTCATGGGTTGTGTTATTACAGAATGATCACTATGTGATTCCTGATGTTAATAAAGCGTTGGCGATTGATGCATTAAATGAATTAAGAATACTAGAAATAGCATCAGTAAGATATGGAGGGGGAGATAGTCACGGTCGGATTTACGCTAAGCTTTGGAGGCATTTGCTAAGGTTTATTATTTAAAGTGGGGTTGTCGAATGCTTTTTTACAGTAACAACCCCATATTTTTAACTCTTTGGTCGAATTTGTGTGTTGTTCTTTTCTGTTGGTTCGCTTGTAAACATAGGGTTTGTTTTTTTAGAATTTTTAAGAGCAGCGTTTTCTAGTATTTCTACAAGTGCTAAGTTGTTTTGCTCACGTGCAATGCCAATTGCATTTACACCCGCATGGTCTTTTCTATTTCTTGACGTGCGAGCATTGATATTTGCGCCGTTTTCAATGAGTTTTTTAACCAGAGGATTGTTACCATTGAATGTAGACATCAGTAATGCGTCATTACCCAAAGTTGTTGGTATATCTATGTCTGCATTTTTAGCTAATAGAAAATCAACAGTATTTTCTTGGTTTGATTTGCATGCTAAATAAAATGCAGTTTGCCCATATTCATTTTGAGCATTTATATTTAAGTTTGGGTGATCGTTTAGAATTTCTTGCATTTTTTGAGTGTTACCCATGTATGCAAAATGTCTAAAGTTTTCTTCAACTAAAAACATGCCATACTTTTCATGAGGAACAGGGTTTACGTGAGGCATAATGTACTCCTTGTTTAATTTGATAAGAGGTTTGTTGCAAACCAAAACTCTATGACAAACTCAGTCTGCGACATCGCTTTAGATACGACCATATCATAGCATTCACTATTTGGAAGTTCAATAATTTGTTACATTAACGGCCTGCTTCTGCTCGAGATCCATATAGTCACGAATAAGCATTGATAGACCTGATTCCAATGTAACATTGGTCTTCCAGCCCAATACTTCGTGAGCGAGCGTTGGGTCTCCATAAAACTTTGACACGTCATATACCCTCTGTGGCGCATCTATAAATTCGCAGGTATGTCCACTAATATTTTGTGCTAAATTCGCTAATTGATACAAAGAGGTGGGTGTGCCGGATGTTAAATGTATTGCTGGCGGCATAGGCTTGTTTTGTTCAAGTGCGGTTATCGTTTTGAAAATACCCCGAGCGACATCTTTAACATGCGTAAAATCCAATATATTATCTCTGCCGTCTATTCTTAGTGGTTTTTTTTGAATTGCTGCTTGACAAAAAGCAGGAATGACACGGTCAGGATGATCATTAGTAGCGCCATAAACGCTTGAGAATCGGAGTACTTGTGTTTTCATTCCTCGTTCTTTAAAAGTATGTACAATTTTTTCGGCAGAAAATTTTGAATAGGCATAATGATTCATGGGTAAAAGTGTCGCGGTTTCACTCACTGGAAATTTTGTTTGTTGGCCGTAGACTTCTCTACTGCTGGCGTAAATAAACCATGGTTTATGCTGCGTGTTATATAGAGCATTTAATAGATTGTATGTGCCCATCGTATTTGTTAGCCAAGCATCTTGCGGGTTATTTTCAGCGGTAATCACTCGTGAGACTGCAGCAAGATGAACAACCCCTGTAATGTTTTCAAATGTAATTGAAGGTGACTTTAAGTTCAAAATATCGCCGTGATTATAGTTATCATGAGGGTAAGACAGATCGAAGGATTGAAAGGAGATGTTTTGATTCGTAAAATAATCAATTAAAGCGGTTCCAATTAAACCTTTGGAACCAGTGACTAAAATCATGTTAACCTCAGACGTCTGAAAAAAATATTTTAGGGTAAATCTGGTGTTCTGTATCCTTTGGAAATATAGCACATTATCGGGCTGGGTGTTAAGAAGTTCGCTGTTTAAATATATGGTTGAGGTTTTGTTTGTATGTCAGGATTAGAAAGTGGGGAATGCTCCGTTATTCCACACACTTTTTTATCATAAGTATGGAAGCTCTCATTTTGTTATAACACCCGCCATAGGGTTGGTGGGTTTTTTAACCCCCTTGCTTTTTTAAAGTGCCAACATGTATTTAGCTTTTTCTTACAAGCGTATTGCTTGTGATTGCGAGATGGGCTATTCGCAATCGAAAAGTTAAATAACAATGTTGCATGTGCATCTCTGTCATACTTTTCCATATTTGCTCCTTATTTCCATCGCATCTTACTTGATGCCTTCCTAGTAAAAGTACGAGCCTATTAAAACACAAGGCGCCATAAATGTAAATCATAAATTGATTGATAATTGATCTATTTTAGGAGGATTGTTGGAGGTGTTGCATTCTTCCGCTCTCATCCCGCGATTTATCTGCGGGAGTACTATAAATCAATAACCTATGGTTGATGATTTATAATGCAGATTCAGTTCGCAACACTCCCAGAATACAAGTATCTGACAAACTTGCTACGGTTCAGCCACTTTTTTTGCTGCTTTTGTTAATTCAAAATATTACTTTCCCATAAAATGAAAATCTAGTCCGTTCTCGCTTTGTTTTTCCTCTTCATGCTCATTTCCATCGAGATGAATCATAAGATCCTCGTAAAGTTTTATGTGATTGCTGTTTTCGTAAGTGATGGCTTGTTGATTCTCGCTTTTAATGAAGTTTATAAAGTCATTTGCAAATTGCTTTTTGTCGTCTGCTTCTGTTAATTCCACACTATAGTTTTTTAACCTGTTGTAGAGTTTATAGAAGTCTTGAGATTGATGCTCTCTTGTTGCTCTAAATTGGTTTGCATTATGCTCGATATCACGTCCTTCTGAAAGTGATTTGACTGCATTGAAAAAAAATGTTTTTCTATTTTCAGCGTCGCTGTCTGTTATTCCCCAAAAAATATAGACATTACGTTTTGTACTATTATATCGAAGTTTCATATATTCCCATATATCAATCAGTAATGTACGATTGCTTCTGATTCTATTCCAAGTATCTCTCGATATCTGGCTTCCTTCATTAAAAAGTCTTGATTTTTTCTTTGCAACAACTTCTTTTTCAAATTGATATAAGCTATTAGGGTCAATAAATTCTAATACTTTTTTTATCAGTGTGCTTGTTTTTGTTAAAATGAGTATTTCCAGTGTGCTGATTCCCTTGTGATTTTTTTGAAGTAAAATATTTCCTCTTTGTTCTTCAGGGTAGCAAAGTAGACGTAGCATAAAATCGTTATCATGTGTGTTTTCATTACAAGCCAGATAATGGAGTGCGAGGTTTCTTTTGTTATCAGTTTGTACTTGATTCAGTATCATGAGTGATTCTTCGTCTGCGTTTGAAAGTTGACTTATATTAATTCTGTCTTCTCTCATCGAATCTGGCGAAATTATACTTAGAAATAATCCAATAAATTTTGAATATAATTCAACATGATGTTTGGCAAACAACATTTCTAAATTAAGACCATTGGTATTTTGAATAGTGTAAAGATTTTTCATGATTGGCTGTAAAGTTAGCATTAAAAATTCTATTTGAGGTTGAGTGTTTAAATTCGTAAGGGTCATTTCATTAGGTACATTGCTGCTATTTAATAGACAATGAAAAGGTGTTTCATTGAATAAATTTGTTTGTTGGTTTGAAGTGAAAAACGCTCTTTTTCCCAAAATATCAAATGCACTCGTCCAAGCGTTTAAATTTTGATATGTAAGAGCCAAGTAGTGTATATAAGTATTTCTATTTGTTTTCTCCGTTGAGCTTACGGCAATCTCGCGTTTCTCCTCGTATTCAAATTCTTTTACACTATCTGGCAAAAATTTATTATCCCCCATATAAATAGGATTTTCTTGTGTGCTATTCATTAAGCAAATGGATAAAGATGATTCCCCATGGCTATTAAAGTCAGATAACATTCTTGCTCGATCTTCATCTGAGTCAAGTGAGTTATAAACAACGCTGACAAATTCATGTAAGCTTGCGTCTTGTATCAGATATCCTTGAGCTGAGGTATATGTGTCGCTTATATTTGAAGCTTCTGGCGCTTGTTGCTGATAATCGACGTACGGCTTTTGTTCTGCTGCAGGTGCGCTAGGAAGAGGGTTAGTTCGAGATATAAAGGAGTCTCTAATTGATGAAAAAATCCCTTCTTTTTCTTCTTCCATTACCTCGCTTTCTTCATTTTTTCTCGTTGCTTCTATGGCTAGCCGATGTAATGCATTGCCCGCTGTTGTTTCAAGGGTTAATGATTTTTGTCTAAGTTGGTTGGTAAAATCTGCTAAATTTCCACGAGTAAACAGTGGTATACTGACTGTCTGCTCTTGCCCATATTCATTCGCGAGAGTATAAGTGGTTTTCTCATCTATCCATTCATCTAAGGTTGTCCTTTTCATGTTACTTGGATTTAATTTTTTACCTCTTGATTTAGACATTTTTTTTCTCCAGTTGAGTTAATTTTGAATGAGAATACATATTATGATTAAGTACTGCATTTTTATTTTCGCTCATTTTATTTCCCCTGCTACATAAAAGTAGCATTTTTATTTGTTTGCTAGATTGTTACTTATAGTATTCGTGCTCCTTGATTTCATCTACCGTAATAATTACGGAACTTTTGTTAAAAAGAATCTGTTGCTTTAAAGATCTCCTACACTACGCATTTATTGGTATGAATTAAGCGCAATTTAAAAAGACTTTTAAAACCGTAAAAAATACGGTTGACTGAATGATATTTTATTACTTGTAAGTGGTGATTTATTTTAAGTCGATTTAGGCAAGCGTGTTGATCAAATAGTGCGCGCAACATGTTACGGTTTAAAATGATATTAAAAACCGTAAAAAATACGGTTGAATATACATTTATGTAAAAATAACTGTCGAATTTCTTTGACATTTACTCAAAATTACCTAAAATTCTTTTAAAGCTGATACGGCTGTTGGCTGCCCCAAGGAGTGAATGAGTGATTTATTCAAGCTATGCTGCCCATCAGATAGAGTCTATGGATGATGCAAATCCATCACAAAATCCGATTTTTTATACGAATTTAATCGAATGGCCCCTCAAGAAAATCAATGCTAATACTTTTGCTTCCAGCGTATATGCAAACAGGAGTAAATCATGAGCGCAACAAGACAGGATAACTTTGAGTTTAAATCTGTGGATGAGCACATTATTCATTCTGTTACTCCTGAAGAAGTACAAGATGTGTTAGTAAATGAGCAGAAATATAGTCCTTTTGGTGAAAGTGATAGAAAAGCGCCTGATTTTTTTTCTGAGCTAGCAACAGAGCTATTAAAGGAGTTCATTGAAAGCCCCCAACCTTTTTATACACCTATTAAAGACAAAATGCCTGGCCGACCTGTTCCTGAGAGGAATAATTTATTGGGTTTGAAATTCCAATCAATCCCTGGGGATGGTAACTGTTTGTTTAATTCAGTATGCGTGCACGTTGGGTTCACCCACCAGCGTTTACGAGAACAAGTAGCAAATTGGCTTAGCCAACATCCTGAAAACTATAGAGACTTTGTTCCTTTAGAAAGGGGTGAGAGCTATGATGACTATGTTCATTCTATTAGCCAGAATGGTACATGGGGCGGGCATTTAGAAATCAGAGTTATGATGGAGTTATTAGGACAACCTATTATTGTCATTCAAGACAGTAAAGCCGTAAATATTCATGATCTTGAAGATGTAAATATTCAGGCTGGGGAGCCTATTTTTGTACATTACAATGGCTTTAGCCATTACAGTGCCTATCTTTTTGATTCAACTGTGAATATAGATAAGCGAGAGATTCTTAGAAGGTTTGTTGACCTGTATGAAACTGAACAGAAGATTGATGACAATCAAATTGAGCAAAAAGCTCATGATGAGTTTGGAAAAGAAGAGCCAGAAGGGATGTTTGATAAAACAGTTATGAGGTTTTATAGAGATAAGCTAGATTCACTGCGTGCTAACTTGCTGCTTAATTCTAGCACTGATCATGACGTGCCTATAAAGCTGATTTCCATTAATCATATCGTTAGGAGTTTAGTGCATTTTGTACCAGCGCTTGACTATTTTGGTGAAATTTCTGCGCTTGCTCCAAAGTCATCTAATCACGACTCAAAAACGCTCGAGTGGTTAGAGGGGACGCATTTCTTTGAAAAATATTCTCCAGATATGAATAAGCCATTTTTTCTTCGTGAAAATTTAAGTAGGATTAAAGAAAAGTTAATAGATTGTATTCCTGAAAATACCAAGGGTATCTTGTTGGATATAGGAGGACGTTTTGCTGCAGTATTACCTGATTTACTTTCGGATAGAGAAATTCGTTCAAGACTATTAGGTATTATCGAAGATACTGAAAATGGTCATGTCCAATATGCTGAAGTGATCCGTAATGCTTCAGAAGATGATCTAAAAAGGCTGAATAGTTTCCCCATAATATCTGTTGCACGAAGCCCTATAAAGGCATGGGAAGACTATAATGTCGGTTTGGCGATTGTTCATGCGACAGAAACAGCGTTAAGGGTTACAAGTGATGAGTTAATCAATCGCAATAATGTAATGGTATTTGGTTATGGAAAAATTGGCAGATCAATTGCTCATGGCGTTAAAAATCTTAATGCTGAAAAGGTTGTTGTCTTTGATAATGATCCTATGCGCCTTCAGTATGCGCAAGAGGATGAGTTTCAAATACCATCGCATCAAAATCAGATACAACAGTATTTAGAACACATAAGGCTTGATCCTAGTGAAGCACGTAGTCAAGCAATATTTGAGGAGACCGAATCATTTTACGATGAAGCTCAGCGACAACAATATTTGCATGAGTCTTCGGTGGTTTTTTGTGCAACGGGTAGTGCTGCGCGAGGTCCAGAAGGGGGAATGTTACCTAAGGAGGATTGGGAGATATTAAAGAATGGGGTTTTTGTTGCCTCTTGTACTTCGCGTGATGGTGAATTCAATGCTGAAGGTTTGGAATATTTTGAGAATGAGTATGAGTTAACAAACAGCACAAGCGCTTTAGATGATAAAATATACACGTATGTAAAAAGAAGCGATCCTCGACGACAAATAAATTTAGTCAACAATGGTAATTCAGCTAATTTTCTTTATAAAGCCGCTCATGGGCCAGAAATTTATGCTGTTCAGGGGCTAATACTTGCTTGCATAATTGAACTTATTAGAGCGCGAGGTGAAGTTAAAGCGCTAAAAAACACTATGAGCCAGGATGAACATGACTTTTTTGAACCCTCCCTAAAGCAAATTGCGAGAGTTAAAAACTGCTGGCAGGCTGTATACAGTAGCGCAACCTTTGAAAGGTTCTTGGAGAAGGTGGAAGTAAATAGACAAAGGAGAAATGATTCGTATCTAAGCATGCTTTTTAGGCAGGGAAGTAAAATAGAAGCAAATTTAGTTAACTTTTCTCGTGAGCTTAGAGATTGGCAAAGGAAATTCGAATCTAAAATTTTAGATAATACTTCAAGAAGCATGGAAAATAAAGCAAGAATTGATATGCATGAGTTACAATTTTCTATGTTAGAGTCGAAGCTCGCTGAGTCGCAAAGCATTAGTAAGGGTGAATTTAGAAGATTTCATGAAATTATAATAGACACATATATAGACGACAGCAGTGTTACGCTTTTTACTCCAGATCGCTATGATTTTGATAATTTATATATGCTGCCAAACTTAACTGAAATAGCATTAGAGGAGTTAAAAGAGTCAAAAAAAACTGCTGAAATGTGGTCAGTGCTTCAAGGTTTGGCTTCAGCATCTACTCCAAAAGTGTCACAAAGAATGCCAATTTGTTTAGAGAACTTATTTTCTTCCTCGGCTATTGTTCAGGAGGATCTTGTTAGTAAAATTATTTTGTTAGGTCATCCAGGGGATGGAAAAAGCACGCTGAGTCGTTTCATGGCATATTTGTGGGCTATTCAGAGGTTGTGGGTAGAACGTTTTGACTGGATGTTTTTGATTAAGCTTGAAGATTTAGTGCATACGATAGAGCCAAAGCCTTCTTATGAATTGCACGAGATAATTTACCATACCTTTTTTAAAAATACAGATTTTTCTAAAGAACGAGCAGAAAAAATTATTAATTGTATATTTAGAAACATGAACGATGTTTTGTTTATTTTAGATAATTTTGATGGTGGAAATGCCATGCGTCACCCAGCGATTAAAACTTTGCTGGAATCTTCTGAAAACTATATTATTACATCGCGAAATTATATTGACAATAAATTAACAAGCCGTTTAAAGCGTGTCATTAGAATAGAGTCATATACTAATAATCAAATTTCTGGATATAGCCAACGTTATTTTCAAAATCATGATGATTCAGAGGCTTTTTTAAAGCACACAGAAAACAGCCCTGTTATAATGAATTTGATTCGACGGCCACTATTTTGCGAGCTTATACACTATTTGTGGTGCACAGATAGAAATGTCATTGACCAAAACAATATGAGTATGGTGAAAATATATGAATCTATTGTTAAAGAGTTAATTGGAAGGTTTTTGATACAACGAGGTGTTGATATCAGTTTTTATGATGATTCAAATATATTCCAAGAACCTTGCGCATCAAGAATGTATAATTTTTTATCTTATATATCTTTTAGAGGCATTGAGGCAAAAAAAACAAAGTTTTCTTCTGAAGAGATGTTAAATTACACCCATTTTTTTACTGAAGAAGAAAATAATAACATTTTTACCTTATTAAAGAGCACAGGTCTTCTTGACGTATATGTTGTGAATGATGCTGGTCAAGAGAAAGCTTGGTGGGAATTTTTGCATGTTTCTCTACAGGAGTTTTTTGCGCTTGAATATATTATGAGGAAAGCAAGAAACCAAAGCAAATATGATATTAATACGTTAAGGAAAAATGTCAAAAACAAAGCTTTTGAAAATCTCATTGTTATGTATTTTGAAATGTTTCGAGGGCAGGATGAAAAGTTGCGAGGACTTTTTAAGTCAGTATTCCATCCGAGAAGTTACGACAAGTATAAGTTAAATTTGATGATTGAGTGCACTAGATCAAGTGGCTTTGAGGAAGAATTCAATCAGTTTCAGTATTCTTTGATAGACCTTTATACAAGGGATCTTTCAATGGGTGATTGGGTATTTAGCGCATTTCTGCATCAGCCTTGTAAGATTGAAATGATCTCTTCTTTATTAGGAAGAACCATCAAACCGTTTTCTAATATTACAACTAATCACGAGATTCGCTTATTAACTAAGCTAGATGGAGTTCGCTCAACAAAAAAAGAAGTTGTTTTAAGTTTATTTCTGGATAAGCAACATTTTAATTTTGCGAATATTATAATGCCATATAGAAAAAGAATAATTGCTATTCTTGAAAATATGCTGTCTAAGCCCCGGGAGCGTTTTGATTTCTATACGGCTTTGTCAAAGATTTTTGGGTATTTGCAATATTTGTTTTTTATGATATCTCCTTTGGTCGCGTATTTTTTAGGAATGCATGAGTTTTCTTGGTGGGGTAAGCTAGGGTTGATGGTTTCTCCGTTTTGCTTATGCGCAACGTTCTTCTTCCATGATTTCATAGAAATTCATAGCCGTGGTGAATATGGAGAAACTAGCGAGATCTCATCGTTTTTTTTACTTGCATTGCTTCTAAATTCACTGCTGACTTCTATTTGTATGGGCCTTAGTCAGAGGTTTCCTGTTTGGGTTCAATTATTGTATGGTTTGTCTGAGGGTGTGACATTAACTGGAAATATGATTGACGCAACCAAGCCAATGTTAAATGGTGAAACTGTTATAAAAGAGTTTTTAACAAAGCAGACTCCTCAAATATTCGATATTTTAGAATGTATCAAAGTAGATTTCTCCCCTGGAACAGTCAAGAATGCCAAATCTAATCTACCCTATTTTTTCATCGCAAAGCTTGTTCTTTTGGCAAACAATGTTGTCGTAGATGAGATGGATGAGGGGTTTCAATTTTCAGGCGATAATTTAAATCAGCTTGTGTTTTTTCCTAAAGCTGGCTTTGATGTGGCTAAGTTTAAAAAAATTATATTAAACGATCCTGATTGTTCACCACAAAGGAGCGTTTCATTTCATTTTCAAGAAGAAGTCACTGAGGAAAAGAGTCCAGATCCCGCTGGGCATTTGAAGTATGACTAAGTTTAGATGCTGTTATTAAGATTACTATAGGAGTGTGGGTATGCATAGCACAAGACAAGATAACTTTGAGATTAAATCTGAAAATGATTACGAAGTTTTTAGCTCTGATGAAGAAAAAAAACAAGTTGAGAAGCGAGCTAATAATAAACAACCAAATCCTCGAGGAGAGAGCGATAAAAATGCCACCCCGTTTTTTCGTGCGCTCTCACAGCGTTTATTAGAGAAATTGGTGGATCGTACAAGTCCTAATGAACTGGATTCGTCTGAGGATGAAGAGTTTGAAGTTGAAGAAAAAAAAGCGAGTGAGTTAGATGATTTTTATGAATCTCTTCTCGATGCGACTGCGCATAGGTTGGGTTTGTTGCATGACGATCAACCTATTGAACTAGGCTGTAATGCTAGGCATCCGGTTAAGATCATTACCATTAATCATATCGTACACAGTTTAACGCATTTTGCGCCAGCGATTGATCATTTTGGTGATATTACAGCGCTTATTCCAAAGTCATCGAATCATGATGAAAATACTATAAGTTGGATAGATGCTCAGTCTGAGGTTTTCAAAGAAAATTATTATGCTGGAATCGATAAATCTTTTTTTTCAAGAAATAAGTTTGGCACTATTAAAAAAAGATTGCTTGAATGGATTCCTGAAGGTAGCAAAGGTGTTCTCCTAGATATAGGAGGACGTTTTGCCGAAGTTTTACTTGATTTATTGGCTGATCCAGAGATCAGGCCGCGTTTGTTGGGGATTATCGAAGATACGGAGAATGGTCACGTACAATATGCAGAGGTATTTAAAAATGCCTCGGATATCGACAAAGAAAATTTGGCCGACTTTCCAATTCTATCAGTTGCTCGTAGCCCTATTAAAGCGTTGGAAGATTTTAATGTTGGTTCAGCTATTGCATTAGCGACAGACACAGTGCTAAAGACTGAGGCTGATGAATTGCTTTCGAGAAAGAACGTTATGGTTTTGGGGTATGGGAAGATTGGTAGAGCTATTTCCCATATGGTAAAAAGTCTCGGTGCGAAAGAAGTGGTTGTATTTGATATTGACCCTTTGCGGTTGAAATATGCACATGATGAAGGTTTTTCTGTGCCAGTGAGCGAAGAGCAAATTCAACAGAACCTTGAGCAAGTTCGGTTTTCTTATAATGAGGGACGGCGACGGGAGCTATTAAAACAATCTGATGTATTATTTTGTGCGACAGGTAGTGCGGCTCATGGAGAAGATGGCGGAGTGCTGCCGCAAGAAGATTGGGAGCTACTGAACGATGGGGTGTATATTGCATCATGTACTTCAAGAGATGGCGAGTTTAATGCGCAAGGGTTGGAGTATTTCCACACGACTTATCGTGTAAATAATCGTTCAAAAGAACTTACAGGAGACAAGATTTTTTGCTATACGACAGAGGAGCCAGAAGCAAAACAAATAAATCTTATTAATGATGGTAATTCAGCTAACTTTCTCTACAAGGCTTGTCACGGCCCTGAAATTTATGCTGTACAAGGCGCAATTCTCTCATGTTTAGCGGAGCTGATTAAGTCAGAAGGTGATGTTAGCCGGCTGGAAATGGATCGTGATGAAAATGGATTTTTTATTTTGATGCCTGAACAAGTTGAAATAGTGCTAGATTGCTGGCGAGCGTTTTATGATCGGCCTACCTTGGAAATATTTCTGGAGCGGTTGGAAAGAAATGTGATCACTAGAGATGATAAAGTTTTAGAGCGTCTTTTTAAACAAGGCAGTGCTATTGAGAAAGCGTTGCTTGGCTATATTGAAAAAGATCGGGCATGGAAGAGAGTGATCGAGGCTGAAATTTTTAATAATAGAAATCTAATTTTTATCAATAATGAAGAAATCCGGAGAATATGGCAAGCTATTTCTGATATACAGCTTCAACGCTCTAAAGAAGAGAAAGTAAATGAGTCTGATGTTCGAGATTTGTATAATATCGTAGTTGATACATATTTGAGCGACGTCAGTATAACTCTTTTCAATAAGACACAATATACTTTTAAAAATTTATACATTCCCCCAAACTTAACAGAAACTTCTTTTGAAGAAAATGAAAATCATGCAAATAAAAATGTAATTTCTTTCAAAGAATTGCTTGGAAACTTGCAAGACTTTCCTGACAATAAAAAAATATTTTTAGTAGCTGATGCTGGTATGGGAAAAAGCACGTTTTCACGTTATCTTTGCTATTTATGGGCGCTTGGAGAATTCGGTGAGAGCGATGTTCATTTTTTGTTTTTAATTAAACTTTCTGATTTAGTAAGCGATCTGCCAAGAGATAAATCATATACTTTGCACGAAATACATTATCATATGTTATTAACAACGTATAAATGCCCCGCAGATTTAGCAAGAAAATTTTCAGATGACTTATTGCTCGACAATGAAAAAATCTTATATATACTTGATGGTTTTGATGGGCGTGAGATCATGAATCATCGAGCAGTTAAAACATTGTTGTCAAAAACCTCTAGGTATATTGTGACCTCAAGAGAATATTTTGAGTGCGATTTAACCTCATCTGCAACACGTAAAGTGTCAATTAATCCATACAGCAATGATCAGATTAAAATGTACACTCAAAAATATTTTTCTAGCGAGAGATCTTCTGAATTTGCTAATTGGATCGAAAGGGATGGTTTGATAAAAAAACTTTGTCAACGTCCTCTTTTTTGCGAGTTGATACATAAACTTTGGGGGGAAGAAAATAATAGCATTGGAAGCGTAACTTTCGGAATAAATGAAATATTTTTGAGAGTAAGTGATAATCTATTTAAAGCTTTTTTGGAAAAGCAATCCATTGCCGAAATTGGCACGCTAAATTTTCCTTATGGTTTAAGGCGCCATCCTCTTGTGTCGAAAATGAATTATTTTTTTTCATGCTTGTCATTTCATCAAATTAATAGAGTTAAGTTTTCTGAGGAAGATATATTAAAAGCGAGAAATATGGCTGAGCTGGGTGATGTTGAAATAGATTCCCTTTTCGACCAGATAAAAAATACAGGTTTGATGTTGGTGAAAGAAACGGAAAAGGAACGTGTGTGTGAGTTTTTTCATGATTATTTTAAAGAATATTTTGCCTCATGCTATATTCATTCATTGGAAGAGAAACACCAACGCGCTTCTTTTTCTCAGTTATATAATATTAGAGGGAATAAATCATATAGTAATGTCATTGTAATTTATTTTTCTTCACTTCGTGGAAATGCTGAAGCGTTAGAAAAAGCAATTCAGTCAGTGTTTCATACAAGATTTGGTTTTCGTAGCTATGCTCTGGATAATATTGACTTTTTGATTCGTTGTTCCAGGGCTAGCAATTATCCTGAAGAGCTCAATAAACTACGATCAGCCTTGCTTAAATTTTACACGGGCTATGTTTCGCTTTATGATAACTTATTTTCAATCTTTACGTGCCCATTTTTGCACTACGAACTCCCTTCTTTGCTTATAAAAACATTGAAAGCGTCTTATTTTTTCGGTGAAAAAAATCTAGATCTAGTTATGCTTGAAAATTTAACACCTTTAAAGAGAAGTGTTATTTTAACATCTTTTTGTCGTGTGGATATAAGTTTTTTGGAGATAGAAAATAAAAAAAAATTAATAATATTTTTTGACAATTTATTAAAAAATAATGCCAGAATTGATTATCAAAAATATTTTTTTATGTTTCTAAATCCAATTATAAGGATTTTAATTTTTTCCGCTCTTATGTATTATAGTATTTGGTTTTTTAAAGACGCTTTTTATGATGAAAGTATGTTTTTTTTAAATTTTAATTTATTTGAAATGTGCTGTATCCCGGTTTTATTTTTTAGTGTTTTTAATTTCCCTTTTTTAAATACTTATTTTTATAATTACAAATATTCAACTTTTTATGAAGTCAATTTTCTTGGTGTTCTTATCAAAAATATTAAATTTCTTTCCGTCCCTGCTTTGATAAAAAACATATTCCCCACTAATTCCATTATTGATTTTTTTTTAGTAATTATTTTTTCTTTATGTCCGATTGCTGATTCGTTGGTGAGTTCTTTTTCGATGAATTTTTGTTTTGAGAAAGAAAAAGAATCGATTAATTGTTTTTTGCACCATTTTACTTCAGAAATTTTCGTTATTTTAGACTATATAAAACATGATGTTGATTTTTTGGATGAAAATAATATCAAAAATATCATCCCATATTATTTTATTGCGAAATTGTCGATTTTGGCAAAAAACGTTGTCATAGATGAGATTGATCTGGGTTTGCAATTTACAGGAGAAAATTTAAATCAGTTTGTGTTTTTTCCTAAAGCTGACTTTGATGTGGCTATGTTTAAAAAAATTCTATTAAACGATCCTGATTGTTCGCCACAAAGACGAGTTTCTTTTCTCTTTGAAGAAGAAGTGAATGAGGAAGAGAGTGCTGGACCTTTAGGCCACCTGAAGCATGATTAACTATGTGTGAAAATGTTCAAGCGATTAATGTGATCTGCTAATTTTGGGTGCTTAATAAGATATTGTTTCTGTGTCCCATCTTTTGTTGGTTAAAATTTCAACGCCGATGGTGTTGACGGCGACGCTAAAATCACGAATATAGCTCTGTCCATTTTGATAACATAGTGAAAAGGTTTGTCTAAGGTGGTGTATTATTAATTCAAATCAAAGGGCAGATAAAGATATGCTTATGTAGCGTGTTGCTGAGATATTTGATATATTAGCATCAACTAGGCTGCGTATTTATGGTTAAAAAGAATAAGTTACAAGAAATTGTTGTCAATATTCCGCTCAATGTTTGCACAACAGACTTGGATTCCAATATTATTGTTGCTAATGACATAGCAGCAAATCTTATGGGTTTTAATAGCTCAGATCAAACCGTTGATAAAACATACGAAAATATGTCATGTGACTTAGCTGAAATGTCTGAAGTCTTCAAAAAGCAGGATGCGCTCGTCCTCATGCGAAAGGAAACAACCACCATATTGAGCTATCTTTGTTATCCTGATGATGAGTGGAAGCTGGTGTTGGGTACAAAATCGCCTATATACGATGATACCGGTCACTTGATGGGGCTGATGGCTGTGTGGCAAGACTGCACTCATAAGTCATTAATTGATCTTGTACCTGGCTTGTTATCAGGTGAAAAACGTTTGCTTGACCGATCGCATGCCTATCAGTTTAGTTATGTTGTAGATGATAAAGCATATGAAGATAGTTTGACTGAGAGGCAGTTAGAGTGTGTTTTTTATTTATTGAGAGGAAAGACGGCGAAAGAGATTGGTGATTTTTTGTGTTTATCTGATCGTGCTATTGAGAGTCATATTGAAAATTTAAAAGATAAGTTTAACTGTTCCAAAAAACCAGACTTAATTAATAGGCTGTTAGAAAAAGGATACCTGCAGTATTTTCCTTCTAGCTTGTTTAAGTTGTTACAGAAAGGTAAGAAGATCTTATAATTTACCGTAATTATTACGGTAGCCATCTTTCAATATTCTGGGTTATTATTTCTTAGGCTTGGATATTTCAAACATCAAACGCAGCTGATGTTTGATAACTTGCTAATAATTGCAGTAATATTCAAGCCGATTATCAACTATGATGATCCAGTTGTGAAAAAATGGCTGGGTGGTGAGTCAGTCATTTTGCCTTCTAGATTGTCATCGAGTGTGTTTTCAGGTTGGTATCGACACTCCTGGTCGAAGTGTGTAATAAACTCAACCATAAATCGATGTCGTTCCTCAGCCATATTTTTGGCGGTATCGGTATGCATCGTATCTTTTAATTTAAATAGCTTATCATCAAAATGACCTCGGGTAGATCGAGATACGTCATTTGAATTAATAAGAAGTTGTCTAAATTTCGCGGCGCCTGTTGCAAACGCTCTAGCGATGCCTATAGCGCCTATCGCATCTAATCGGTCAGCTTCTTGAACGATACACAGTTCGATATTTTCGGCTGGATCTGCTACTTCAGGATTTTTGCTATATGAGACGTTATCAACGATTTGATAAATCTGATCAATAAGCACTCTATCTAGCTCAGTTCCATTTAGGCAATCATATACGCGCCTTTGACCCTCTTCTGCGCTGCTAACAAGTTTATGATCGGTCATGTCGTGCAGTAACGCCGACAACTCAATAATAAAGAGATCGCCGCCTTCTTTCGCAGCTATATGAAGTGCTACATTTCGTACTCTATTGACATGCTCCCAGTCATGACCTGTTGGGTCCTCACCCATTTGGTCACGAACATAATTTTCTACATGTTCGATGATTTCGCGTTTTTTAATGTGGTCTAAAGACATAGAATTTTTCCTCATTTTAAGTACGATATAGCGGTGATTTTATCAGTATAAAATAAAATTGCAAAAACAAAATTTTTTTGGATTTTTTTTTAAATGAATAACATGATTATTATGCGCAAAATGAAGACATTCTTGTCGTTCTAAATAAGAATCAATTTCAGGCACTTGAGCTCCAGAGCTTGAATCAAAGCAGATATAACTTTTAATTAGTTTAATGATCAGCGCGTTTTGTGAATATCAAGTGAGTTTCAAGGAGTGACAGATTATTTTCGGGCTACAAGCTCAGGCATAGATCCCGCGGTCACAAATCTGCAGGATTGCAGATTTGAAACGCGCAAAGCGCGCACCAAGGGTGAGTGCCAGGATCACCCGAGTTAACCCGTGGGATAACAGAGAAAAGAACCCGCGGGATGACAGAAAAATCAAACCGCGGGATGGCAGAGGTAGGCTTTAAAAGCCCGTCTATCTGTATTGATTTATTGTTTTAAAATGTTGTTGGTTATTTCTATTTTCCTCATCAAAATTTTCATTTTACCTGAAGATGCTGAATGCATTGTATAGGATTGCTATACAAGGGAGTTATTGTTTTGTTGGGTATTAGCGCTTCGTTTAACTGGCTGTTTGAGCTATCGTTCTTTTTTTGATTTAAGAAAAAGTAAGCGGCTCCGCTCAATAAAAGAAGCAAAAATACACCTATGCTGCCATATGCCAGAGATTCATTTGACATAAAAGCACTTCCATCGTCTGAACCTGAAATAAAGTTAGAAATTGTCGGATCAAACGTTAGAGTTGTGTTAAATGATGGCTCTTGTGAAGGAGAATTTGTTGGTGATGGCGTAACCATTAAATAGCTAGGATCAAATGTAGGTGTTGGTTGTAATGAAGGATATTGTGAAGGGGTCTTTGTTGGCGAAAGCGCCGTCATTGAATAGCTGGGTTCAAAAGTAGGTGTTGGTTTGAAGGAGGGGTTTTGTGTAGGAGCGTTTGATGGTTCAAACGTCGTTGGAACAAAGCTTGGATTTAGACTAGGATCAAGCGTTGGTTCTGTTGTTGGCGTGTTTGTTGGCATGAATGTGGGAGTATCTGTTGACTGAAAAGTAGGGCCGTTTGTTGGGCTCAAAGTAGGCGAATGAGTAGGCGGCGCGTTTAAGGTAAAAAGTGTTGGATAAACAAGTCCATAAGATGGATATACGAAAAAGGGATTTTCAATAAAGTCATAAGAACATCCCTCGCAGTTATTGTCTGGGAATGCATAAGCATAGTATGTGCTGCTCACAATGCTTGAAAATGTGTGTTTCTCACCAGACTTGATTTGAGCCGAGTATGAATGTCCGCCATTGTCTGCTTCCATGATGTTGACAACAATATCATGGTTGCTATCATCGTTATAAACATAGACGTTAGCCGGCGTGTAACTGTACTGGTCAGTGTTAACTGCGCTATTTGGCTTTTTGTCGACTAAGTTAATTCCATTATGAATTTCATTTCTATCTTCTAATGTGGCGCCATTTTTGCATGGGGCAGTATTGGCTTCAAAAGTAGAGGGATACATTAACGAGTATGAAGAACCTAGTTGGAAGCTAGGGCATACGGTAAAAGTATTACCTTCGTAACGATACGATCCTGGGCCGCAGTACTCCGTGGTTGTATAAAAGCTCTCTAGTGTGTTTGTATTGACAGGAGTAACGTAGGCGTCATAGTTTGAGCATCTCACACTATGATATGCATTACTATTTTTAGCAATGAATAGTGTATAAGTCCATGGGGTGCGATCATCATCAGTCACGTCTTGCTCTAATAAATTTAAAACAACATCTGTGCTGCCTGAATTATAAAGATAAACATCAGCAACATGATAGCTTCCTGATATTGAATCATTCTCTGATGTGTTAAAAAAAAGAGAGTTGTTAATTGTTTCAGTTGTTGTGTTGTGTCGTCTAAGCATAAATCACCTCTTGTTAAGTTTATTGCGTGTGTGATGTTACAAGGTGAGAGGAGTGCTGTATTCAGTAAAAAATACTGAATATGTGTTATGTAAGTTTATTTCTAAAAAACTCTGTATTCAATAATATTTGATTCTAAAAGATTTGTAAATTTATTTATTGTATTTTCGTGGGAATCAAAAAGCCCAACATATTGATGTCAACACGTTGGGCTGTGGAATTGTTTAGGATTTGTTTTGGGTTTTGTCTAATTCTACAATCATTGTTTTTGGGTAATAAAAGGCTGCGCCATCTGCGAGATCAATGCCGCCACCAATAATGCCACCAAATATTACATTGCCAAAGACAATACCTTTGGTTTGGGATTTGAATTGTTTAGTTGTCTTTTTATAGCCTGGTTTCGTACAAGTCACTTGTAAATCATCATATGCAGTATGAATTTTTACATTTTCAGGGGTTTTTTTGCTCATCCAAGATCCTTTCGGATTTTCTAGCCTGCATTTCGCTCCTTCCGGCATTGTACGAATGTCAACATTCTCAGTAGTTCCGCTCACAATCGATGCGCAGCCAGATATGAATGTTGTTGAAATAAGTATTAAAATCAAATAACTCATTTTAACTATTTTTCTCATAATCATCTCCTTGTTTTTTGGAATCAAACAATCAAAATTGATATTGTCGATTTTGATCCTGTCTGATCATACTTGAAGTTTTCTTTATGTGCTTCAGTATTTTTTACGGTATATGGTTTGTTATTTTATTATTAATATTAGAAATGAATATTCATGTTATTTAATAAAATTTGGGAGATTAGAATGGTCGACATTGAAGAAAGAATAAGCGCAGAAAGACTATCAGCTCTAAGTGAGGGCTTGTTAGATGAAAAATCTACCTCAAATTTAGATGTTTTGCAATTTATTGAAAATTCCGAAATTTTTAATTCATATTTAAATGATCTTTCAAGATACCGAAATTGGATGATCTTTCGTATATTATTTCCTGTAACTGCATTGCTTTCTGTGTCTTGTGTGGATTTTGAAGCTGGTTTTATTGCGTGGTCTGGGGGTATGTTTCTGTTAACATGTTTGAGCTGTGTAAGCTTTTCACCAGACTTTCCGGGATTTCGTAACGATCCTCCTTTATATCCTGTATCTGATGAGGTTCGTTCAATTGATGAGCCATCTCAGGCAACTACTGCAGCATATCGACACGCAAATTTGATATATAACCAATTATTTTTTATAAAATATTTTGTTTTTCCTGCTGCTTATATGGCGTCTGCAATTCTATCTTGGGATGACAAAGGGATTGTTTGTTTGCTTTGCTTATTTAATTGTTTGTACGACTTGATTTGTGTGAATAAAACACCTTTAGGATTTCTGTTTTGTAATTCAGAAGCTGTTTTAAAATTTGGGCTTCCTAAAAGTCCAGATAATTATGAAGGATACTTGAAAAGTCAGCGTGATTCTCAGGGGGATACAAATATAACTAATAATCAAGAAGATCAATTAAGTAATCATGGGTTTTTTTCTGTTACGAGTAAATTAGTGAAAACACTTAATCCTTTTTTTAGAGAAAGTGTTCGTCAGAACTATCAAGATTTTAATGATAGCTATTTCGGTAGAAAATTTATTCTGGATGATGGACCTATGATGATATCAATACCTAATAGCAGTGTAGATGATGCTGGCTCTTTTAAGCCAATTTCCGTATGAGTGTTTTCTAAAGAAATACATTCTTTCTAATATGAATAGAGTTGTGATTATTTTTCCGTATTTTTTACTGAATATCATCCGTTTATAGTTTGCTAGAATCTCACTTACATTAAATAACGTGCGAGGTCTCTGATGCTTAGAAGAAACAATATGTTAAAAGTTGGGTTTGATCGTTCTAGCAATGAAGTGGATGATGTAGGTCTAGAGACTTACTCTACGGCAAATGTTTATCTTTATAACCAAGGTAGTACAGATGTTGTTTTAAATTTATTAGAGCAAGACGTGACTGATGATGATCGCACTCCTTGGACTTATGCATTATTCATAGCTAAAAATAGCAATGCTTATCATAGTGTGAGATGCTCAAACTATGATGCCTACGTTACTCCTGTCAATACAAACACACTGGAGAGCTTTTATACTGACTCTGAATACTGTGGTCCGGGTTCTTATCGTTATACTGGCAATACGTTCATAACGTGCCCTAATTTTCAACTAGGTACCACTTACTCGTTAATGTATCCTTCTACTTTTGAAGCCGATACTCCGCCATGCAGCAATGGCAACACTGTAGAGGATAGTCAAGCAATTTATAGTGCGCCCAAACCTCAAGATAACACTTTAAATGGTTTTATAGAAATGGATCGTTATACATATACAACAGCGAATGTTTATGTTTACAATGAAGATGTTGATCATGACCTTGTTGTGAATTTAGTAGGAGCTGACGAAGGAGGGAACACCTATTCTGCACAAGTAAAAGCTGGTGAAAAACATACATTCTCAACAATTAAGAGCGGCACATACTATGCTTATGCTTTCCCAGATGATATTTGCGAAGGGTGTTCTTATGATTTTATTGAAAACCCTTTTTATGTTTACCCTTCATATAATCTCGTCTATCCTACTTTGTTTTCATTAAACGCTCCACCTACTCATACACCCACACAGAGCCCGACAGATAGCCCGACTTTTCGGCCAACACATTCACCCACAGTATCGCCATCAAGTATGCCAACAATTACCCCAACACTTGGACCAACTGTTCATCCTAGTTTTTCACCAACAACACCTGCGCCTTCATATTTTCCGACGCAAAATCCAACTTTTGATCCAACATCAACATTAAATCCTACGTTGGTTAACTATATTGCTGGATCCGATGATAGTGCTTCCAATAATGGGCTGATATATGGCGGTATCGGTTTGCTTTTTATGTTTTTATTAGGCGGGGCTGCTTATTTTTACTTTAACCATATTAAAAAGCAAAAATCTAATGAAACGCTGCAAGATCCACTGTTAGGGAGTAATAAAGCAAATTTGTCTGAGAATCCTTATGCGCTAAATTCAGCTCCCTCTGCGCCACCTTCGTCTCAAAGTTTTGAAGAAAGAAAAGACTTTGATCTGACTCAGTGAGACAGGTGTCGTAAACTGAATTTTTAGCGATACGCGCATAAAGGCCCGAATGAGAGTCGCGAATCCTGTGGCACTATAAAAATAAGAAGTATGGCTTAAAGATGAGGTTGTTGCATTCTGCAACTGTCATCCCGCGGTTTATCCGCGGGATCTCTAAAAATCAATAAGCTATGGCTATTGGTTTTTATGAAAGAGCCGGTTCGTAACACTCCCAAGAGGTTGACTTGTTTATACAAGCACGATACGGAAGTTTATTTTACGAATCGTGCAAATTTTGTTTGAAATTTTGATTTGGAAGTGCTAGCATCGTCCGACCGATCGTTCGGTAGCTGACCTTTCGGCCAGTTCTTGTCACGCTGAATTGTGTCGAGAATAATCAGCTCGGGGTCTATCAATCGCTTGTCCGGTAGGACGCCTTATTGACAAGCAGCAGGATGCCTTTAGGCCCCTTTTACTTGACATGAAAATGTTATTTAAACGCTCGTATGATCAGTCGTACAAGCGTATTTTTTGTATTTATTTTCATTCAAAATACCGAATGACACCAACGGCCTCTTTGTTATCAGTATAACGTTGCTCATTATCGTAGCGGCTCATCGCTTCGAGTTCTTCAGGAAGAAGTAGGTTCATTGATTTTAGTACGCTAACAACAAAATTTGGAATCAAATGTTTGTTTCCACATTCGACTTTAAATGCCATGCCAATTTCTTTGTCAGTAAAGCCTAAACCAAAAATTGCTTCAGCACCGGTTTTGCCAATAATGCGACCTTTTGTTGATTCGATCAGTAGAGTACAAAAGCCTTTTGTGCCTGAAATCATGAAAGGTTCTGCCGAAACAGATTTGCATACGGTGAGACAAGCTTGTTTTAAATTTTCATCTTCGATGAGAGTGTTTGGGCTTGTTAATCGTTGATATGCTCGCGCAGTTGCGCTAAGTGGTAATGCAAAGTTAGGCGCAGAGCAACCGTCGAGACCTATCACTATCTGATCCGAAGGAAAATCTGCCATTTCAGCGATAACATTTAATATACGCTGCTGCATTGGATGATTAACGTCGAGATAGTCTTCGATACTTAAGTTGTGATAAATACAATAGGCGAGCATACCTGCATGTTTACCAGAGCAATCACCATGTAATGTGCTGAGTGTTGTGCCGCTGCAAAGTAGCTCTGCGGCATATTCTGCAGAAATAGAGTTAGTAATTCCAGCTTTAATGGCCGTTTCATCTAGGCCGATTTTATTTAAAATACTTTTAACGGTTTCGATATGTTCTGGTTCGCCATAATGTGACGCGCACATCAGTGCAATTTCTTTTTCATTAAATCCAAAGTGTTTGTCGATGCCATCCATTAATAGCGGTAGAACTTGAAGTAACTTACCTGTTGAGCGTAAATAAAAAAAGCGGTCCGGGTCTCCCTTGAGTGTTGTAAAGCCATTTTTATCAGCCATGACAGCATGGCCACGTATAGTGTTTTCAACAACCCCATTTCGGGTAAGTTCAAGAATGATGTCTGACATGTTTTACCTTTTTCGGTTATAAATGAATAGCCTACTATTCTAGGATAAATATTGCGAGCTTGACAACCACTTTGTATCAGGATAATAAGAAAACATCACTGATTTACCTTTAATCGTGTTAATAATAGGTTCAATGATTTTTTTACTGACGGCAGGACAGCCCCAGCTTCGACCCATTCGTCCATTGTGTTTTAGGAAGCTTTCGCTAACATAAGAGGCACCATGCATAATTACGCCACGGCTTGCAGCTTGGTCATTAAAACCTTTATCAAGCCCATTGATTTGTAAGGCAGCACCATCATGTCCAGATTGAAATACATTACCAGTTACAAAAGTGCCAATGCTTGTTTCTTTACTTTGATGGGCATTCGAAAAATGTTTTGCATAAAGGTTTCCAGAATTTTTACCATGGGCAACATAAGTATTAAAAAGCAATTTGTTCTGATCTAAATCAAAAACCCATAAACGTTTTTGAGAAGAGGGAAGCCTATAATCGATCACCGTAAGAATATGCTTTTTATTCAACCCTTTTTCGTCAACATGGTTGTATGCCTTGAGCGCGAGCTTTAAGACGTTGATATCAAGATTAGGAGCAATTTTTTCTAAGCTCTCTGCTTCGGCATTAATATTTGCGGGCGATGGTTTCGGTGCAGCAAATACATAAAATGAGGTTAAGAATAACCCGATAACGAGGCTCGAAATGTGTATAAATCGACGAATATTATTCAGCATGTTTCACCTTTTTATTGTTATTTTTCGTGATATTAGAACATATTATATACAGTTTTGATTAAATTGCAAGCATGTATAGGTTTTTAGGGTTAACGTGAGCCATATCTGGTGTGCTGTGAACAGGCTCTTTACTATAAATCAACAAGTATAGGTTATTGATTTATAGAGATCCCGCGGATAAACCGTGGGATGACAGTCATTGCATGCAACAGTCACTGTATTGAAAAATCATCTGTTTAAGAGGCTCTTTTAATTCATTGATAAAAAAAGCATAATAGAAGCAATCATAAGGAAAATGCCATGGATGAGAATTACGCTACAGCACCTCAAATGCCTAATCTGATGGAGTTGCTTGAAGTTGCTGTTAAGGCACAGGCTTCAGATTTACATTTATCTTCAGGGCTTGAGCCTATCGTACGTATTGATGGTGATTTGTTACGAATTAAAGACTGTCCAATATATCATGAAGAGCATATAAAAGGTTTGCTCAAAGAAGTTTTGCCTTCCGAGGCGTTATCTCTAAAAGAGCATGATTTTTCATTCGGTATCAAAGAATTAGCGCGGTTTCGTGTGAATGTGTTTCATCAAGCACATGGCATGAGTGCTGTTTTTCGTGTGTTGAGTAATGAGATTCCAAAGCTAGAAGATCTCAAGATG
Source organism: Gammaproteobacteria bacterium (assembly GCA_046290385.1). Taxonomy (GTDB): domain Bacteria; phylum Pseudomonadota; class Gammaproteobacteria; order JAGOUN01; family JAGOUN01; genus JBKAGM01. The sequence goes on along the minus strand of JBKAGM010000007.1, from coordinate 13,086 downwards.
CCGGATACGCTTAAAAAGCTCTGTGAACTCCCAAATGGCTTGGTGTTGGTGACAGGGCCTACGGGTTCGGGTAAATCGACCACATTGGCGGCGATGATCGATTATTTGAATGAGTCTGTCCCAAAGCATATTTTAACTTTAGAAGATCCCATAGAGTTTCTTCATCCAAGTAAACAATGTTTAGTCCAGCAACGTCAAATTCATGAGCATACGAACAGTTTTAATGATGCGTTACGTGCTGCATTGCGTGAAGATCCAGATGTGATTTTAGTCGGTGAGATGCGGGATTTAGAAACAATTCGTTTAGCTTTAACAGCTGCTGAAACAGGCCACTTGGTTTTTGCAACCTTGCATACATCTTCGGCGCCTAAAACAGTTAACCGTGTTATTGACGTTTTTCCTGCCGCAGAAAAAAACTTGATTCGCTCCATGCTATCTGAATCGTTGCAAGCGGTTGTATCCCAAGTATTGTTGAAGAAAAAGGGTGGCGGACGTATTGCAGCTCAAGAAGTCTTAATCGGTACGCCTGCGGTAAGGAATTTAATACGAGAAGATAAAGTTCCTCAAATTATTTCGGCAATGCAAACTGGGCAAGAGTTTGGCATGCAGACAATGGAGAATGCGTTAGCGAAATTACAGGCGGATGGATTGATCGAATGAAGAAGTTTGACTTCAAGAAGCTTTTGAATACTAAAATTGACTTCGAAAAATTAAAAAAATTTAAAGATTTGGATGTAAAAGAACTTTTTCATCATATCAAAGACACACCAGTTCGAAAAAAATTTATTAGCTTTCATCAGGCTGGTGCATATGTTTCTGTTGGCGTATTCGACACATCAAATCCTATAAATGCAAAGCTAAAGGTTTTTGAGACGCAATATTTAAATGATGTATCGATATTAAAGTTTATTGATATTGATAATACGAATCGCCACGAGTTTGAGGCAAGATATATTTTATCAGCAGATGATTATCAATTAATCCCTACTGATGCGCCTAACGTGCCAGAAGAAGAGTTAAGTCAAGCAGCTCCTTGGGTCGTCAAAGACTTAATTGATATACCTTTAGAAGAAGCCGCGATCGATTGTTTTCTTGTGCCGGTGCGAAAAGGACAGCCTGCAAAATGTGAAGTTGTTGTGGCAAGAAAAGATGATTTGATGCAGCAAGCAAAATCAATTGAAACATTGGGTGTTGATTTAACCTTTGTATCGATAGAAGAATTAGCATTAGTGAATCTTTTGAATGATAAAGCGGATAAGGCTATTGGCTTGCTGTTCGCAACACCGAAACAAATTGGATTTTTGATTGCAAAAGAAAGTTTGGTGCACACGGTTCGTTATTTCAACATTGGCATTCAACCTAGCCAATATTCTGATAAGTCTGTCAATGAATTAATCCGAGCTTTAGGTGAGACAGTCGATTATTATCAAATGCAGTTTGGTGGGAAAATTGAGCAAATTTTTTATTTGCCGAGCTTTGAAAACTTATCTATGATCACAGAGGCGCTCTCTCAAGAATTGCCAATTTCTGTAGAGCAGTTAGATATTCAGGAATCTTTAGGTAAAGAGTTTGGAAAAAAAGTGATGCAACATGGGCTTGTCGTATTAGGTGATATGTTAGGAATGATGACGCCCAAAGAGCATATTAAGTTATCGCGGGAAAATGTGACATGAGGCAATATGTTAATCTTGCACATGCGTTGCCACCTAAGGAAAAAAAAGTTTTTCCAGTCCGCCAAATGAAGTTGGGATGGATTGCGACAGCTGTTATCTTGGTTTTTGTTACATTTATTATTTGGCTTTGGGGTTTTACCCTCAATGCGCGATTGGTGCTTTTAGAAAAAGAAAAGCTGAAAGTCACGATTGAACTCGAGAGTCTGCAAATAAAATATCCGGGCGCATTTGGAAAAGATGACTCTGGAAAGGTAGGCAGCATTATTCAAGATTTAGAAAATAGAAAATCATTGCTTGCAATCCTAAAGACGAGATACCCGACGAATATTTCAGGCTTTTCTCAATATCTCATGGCGTTATCTGACGCTAGTGTCTATGGTGCTTGGTTGACAGATATTACTATTCGTGAGGCAGGAAATATTATTTTGTTACGAGGCAGTGCGTTTGAGTCTGGTATGGCGATTGCATTGTTGCATAAGATTAATGAGCAGCCTATTTTTCAAAAGCGACCATTGAGCTTGAGAAATATTAAAGAGAGCGCATCTTCTGGAAAATCGGTTAACACTTCAGAAACCCAGCGAATATACAACTTTGAGTTTGCAACACAAGGCGCAGAAGAGGAGGATTTTAGTGACTAAAAGCCCAGTTTTGCGAAAAATCAGAGCGTTTGAAGCTTATCTTGAGGAACAGAAAAAAGAGGTGCGTCTTGCTTACTTTTCATTGGGTGTATTAATCATCTTTCTTTTATTCTATCTTTTATTCTTAGATCCGATTTTAGAAGGGCAAGCCAAAGTACGTACGAAAATTGATTTATCGAGCAAGCAAATCGAAACAATGAAAGCTACAATTGTCGAGGTTACAGTTTCCGGTGCAGCGAAGCAGGCAAAATATGCAAAGTTAAAAGCAGAGCTGGAAGATTTAGAAGATTACATTGAGGTATATCGTAATGAGTTTGTCCCAGCAAATAAAATGACAAGCTTGGTTAGGGATGTTTTGCAGAAAGAAAACGCATTGATACTTAAGAATATTGAAACTTTCCCTCAAAAGTCAGCAGAGAATGATGACACGATTAAGCAGCTGGTCAGTTATATTAAGACTCCGATTTATGAACAAGGGATTCGTCTTACGTTTTCGGGTGAGTATTTCTCAACGCTTTCATATTTAAAAGACATGGAGAATTTGCAGTGGCGTTTGTTTTGGGACGAGATTGATTACAAAGTTACAGAATACCCAAAAGCAAATATCACGCTGAGGGTTCATACGATCACATTGGGTGCTGATGGTGAGGCGGTGAAAAATGAAAAATAAACGTCGTGTCATACTTCATAGTCTCTGGGTCTGTTTCGTAATCATCATGGTCTTTTGCCCAAACATCACACAAGCTGAGCTGGTAGATCCAACGCGTCCATCGACCTACCATGACGTCTATACTGAAGATGCAGAACATCGAGGTTTGCAAGTAAGTTATGTTTTAGTGTCACCTTCACGTAGAATCGCCTATGTAAATGATCAATTTGTGAAAGAAGGCGATACAATATCTGGTTTCATAGTTCAAAACATACTACAAGATGGTGTAAACTTTACAGATGGGGATGCGAATTTCTTTGTGCCTATTGTCACAAAACAAATCCGTCAACCCATGAACCGTGGGAATTCAAGTAAGTAGGGATGGAAAAGTTGGTTAACTCAAGGACAAAGACAGCGCTTCGTGCTCTGGCTATTTTAATGCTGCTCATCGGTTTATCAGCTTGTGGTATTTCAAAATATTTTACACCTACAGAAGGCCACCCAGCAATGCGCGATATGAAGAACGCGCTAAATGAAGGCATTGAGCAAAATGAAGCACTAGATCGTCAGGAGCAAGCAAAACGAAAATTACCCACGGATGTCGCTGATGCAATGTTGCCCGGGCTTTCTATCGCTAAACCTGAATCTTCATCGGGTAGTCATTTTAACCTATCAGTCAAAAACGTTCCGGCAAGAGATTTTTTTCTAGGATTGGTAAAAGGCACACAATACAATGTCGTTGTCAGTCCTGAAGTCGAAGGAGATATTACCCTCAATCTGACACGGGTGACTGTTCCAGAAGTGCTTGAAGTCGTTCATGATCTCTATGGCTATCGGATTAAAGAAACTGATTATGGCTATCAGGTTTTACCACCCGGGTTAGAAACAAAAGTTTACACCATTAACTATTTGAACGTTAAGCGAGTAGGCAGTTCAAATACATTTGTGAGTTCAAGCTCTTTTAGTGCTAACAATACAAATACAAATGCAAGTACGAATGGAAGTGGCAGCAGCACTTCTTCATCAGGCACGACCTCAACACTAACAAGTCTTGCGAATACTTCGACAACGGGAACCAGCGGATCAAGCCAATCATCAAGTGGTGCATCGACGTCGAATGCCTCCAGTGCTGTGGATACTACAACCGAATCTGATTTTTGGAAAACGCTTTATACCACTTTGTCGACGATGATAGGCACAGAAGGTGGTCGTCAAGTCGTTGTTAATCCTAGTTCTGGCACCATTATTGTTCGTGCTACAGATGAGCAGCAGGATCAGATTAAACATTATATCGATACGCTGCAAAATACCGCTTCTAGAGAAGTATTAATTGAAGCGAAGATATTGCAAGTTACGCTTGCGCATGGCTATCAATCGGGTATCGATTGGAAAGCATTAACTATGGAGCAAAACTTAGGAAGCTCAATACTCCAGGTTGAAAACGAAAGCCTCGAGTCAGAGCTTGGTTCATTTAGTCATGCATTTACGGGAACGGTTACAGCAGCAGAGTATGGCGATTTTGAAATGGTGATTAACTTATTGTCTGTCCAAGGTAATGTGCAAGTATTATCTAGCCCACGCATTGCGACGATGAATAATCAAAAAGCAGTGATTAAAGTAGGGCAAGATGAATTCTTTATCACTGATGTTTCTAATACAATTACTGGAACATCAACGACGACAGATAATACTCAGGATATTGAGCTGACTCCATTCTTCTCGGGTATTGCATTAGATGTAACGCCACAAATTAGTTCTCTGGGCGATATTATTTTACATATTCATCCAGTGGTCAGCAAAGTACGCGATCAAAACAAAGAGTTTACGATTGGTGGGCAAGAGCAAGATCTGCCATTAGCATTAAGTCAAGTGCGTGAAGCCGATAGTATTGTAAAAGCGAAGAATGGCCAAATCGTGATTATTGGTGGATTGATGGAAAATGACACGCAAGAAACGAAAGCGGCAACACCGTTTATTGAGAAAATCCCATTGTTGGGAACGCTGTTTAGAAGGACAAACCAGCAGTCTGTTAAGACAGAGTTGGTGATATTGTTAAAACCTGTGGTTGTCGATAAACATACTTGGACAAAAGAGTTGAAGAAAACACGTGCGCAAACTAAAGAGCAATATGATAGAGGGTTTTCTTTTGGCGATGATGTTAATGAGTTTGGTAATTTAGGTGAAAATTGGCCGAAGGGGTCACCAGACTCCAAGAAGGCTGAATAAACTCACTAGGCTACGATTGAGTGTAATACTATGTATATGGATTATTTCAAATTAAAAAAATATCCTTTTGGCTTGACGCCTAATACGGAATTTTTTTGCGATTTAGAAGATTACCATTCTGCATTAAGCGTATTGTTGTTGAGCCTAGAGAATAATGAAGGCTTTATTAAAATTATTGGAGAGGTTGGTTCTGGAAAAACGTTATTATGTCGATTGCTGCTTAATCGTTTAGATAACGATCGTTTTGAAACGGCATATATCCCTAATCCTGATCTTGATGCATCCGAGTTACGAAAAGCATTAGCTCAAGAGCTCAATATTCCCTTTGATAGTGCCACGGAAATCTCGACATTAAATTCAAGAATCAACCAGGCATTGCTTGAAATATCAAAACGAGGTAAGCAACTAGTGTTTATCGTTGATGAAGCCCAATGCATGCCCGATGATACTTTAGAAGCTTTGCGTTTATTGACAAACTTAGAAACCGAATCAGAAAAGTTGTTGCAAATCGTATTATTTGGCCAACCTGAACTAGATGAGAAGCTTAATACGCATCGTTTTAGGCACTTAAAGCAGCGTATTGTCTTTTCTTATCAGTTGCGCCCATTGACCTTGAAGGAAACACACGCATATGTTTTTCATCGCTTAGCTATTGCAGGGCAGACCACAGGAAATTTATATTCTGATGAAGCCATCGATTATTTGCATCGTTGTAGCGGCGGTATTCCAAGGCTTATTAATATACTTTGTCACAAGGCGTTGTTATCAGCGTATAGTCAAGGCAAAATATGTGCCGACAAGCAAGATATGCAGGCAGCCGTTGAAGATACGCCGGCGGCAGAGCAATTTTCAGATGTGCCTGCGAAGTCATATAGTTTGGTCTTTGGTGTTGTAGTCGCTGCTGTCGCGGTGGGTTTGATCGTTGATTATTTCTTGGGTTTGATACATTTATGAGTCTGTTAAATAACGTATTAAAAGATATTGAAACGCAGAGAAAATTACGGCAGCGAACACCATCTGCTAATCATTTGATTGCGCAGTCAAGAGAAGAAACGCCCAAAAAAGAAAAAGTTAAAAGACAGTCGTCTGAAAAAATACAAAAGAAAAATCCTATAAAGGGTGAGCCTGTTAGAGCAAATGATTCAAAGCGATGGCTCAAGTTAAGTGTTTTGTTTTTGATAACTATTGGTTTTATGGTGATTATTGGATTGCATTTGCAAACGACGTTGCTTAAAAAGTCATCGAGTACGAGTTCAGAAAATACTTCGTCACAGTTACCTGGAAATATGGAAGTTGCTGAAAAAGTAGAACCCGTTGCTAATGTTGAGCCTTTACATAAAGCTGTTCCCAGAAAGGATTCTAACGATTCTATCCAATCAAGTCCTCCTCTTGGTAGTCAAGCAGCTATATCATCCAATAAACAAACAGGCCTTTCTTCTGGTGACCAGGCAGCGACTTCGTTTGCTAACCAACCAGCAGCTTCTTCCCATGAGGTTTCTACATCTTCAAACCAGCATTCCCGCTCTTTTAAGCGTCATTCCCGCGAAGGCGGGAATCCAGCCATTATAAGCAATGAAGAGTCTTCAGCAGAAGCATATTCTTCAGCTCACGAAGATGACGAAGAAGCAACGATAAGCAAAAAATATGCTGAACAGGACGATGATCAAAACAGAGCTTCTAAACCTGTGACAAAAGAAATTTTGCCGATGACTATCGAGGAGCAATCAAAAGAAAAATATGAACGACTATATCGATTGGCACAAGAAGGAAAAACGGGTGAAGCCATCGAAGGCTTAAAAGTATTGACAGATCAGGATCCAGATTTTACCCCAGCGCAAGTGATGTTAATAAAGTTGCTGATCAGCCGCAATGATTTAACCAAAGCGTATGAATATGTGATTCCAGCGGAAGCGCAATCACCCAATAACCCAGAAATTATCGAGCTAAAAGCTCGAATTTTGTTTATGCAAAGTGGATATAGCAGCGCCTTGCGTACACTCCAGTCAAGTAGTCCAGATTTGCGAGAGCATCCAGACTATTATGCACTTATGGCATTAATCCAACAAAAGTTAGGTAACTCAGAATATGCAGCTAAGTTATATGAGCGATTATTAAAAACTAACTCTAGAAATGCAAACTGGTGGTTAGGTTTGGCTGTGGCGTATGAAAATCTAGGTGATAATAACGCGGCAGTGGGTGCATATCAAAGAGCACTTAAGACCGGGGCATTATCGACGAGTTTAGAAATCTATGCGCAAAACAAAATGAGAGAATTGAGGCATTAGATAAGGCAATCTCATGGACTGTTTTGAACAATGCTTTTACCAGTCATCGCCGGGTCTAGAGGTTTTCAAAGACATCTTGGGCAAGTGCGGGATGACAGTGTTTGAGAATGCCTGGTGTTATGAGTTTGTGGAATAAAAGGAGCTTATAAAAATGTTTCAAAGGATTAAACTGGGTGATTTGCTTGTCAACCATAACATCATCACGCAAGAGCAACTTACTCAAGCCATTGAGCATCAAAAACAAACTGGTGAAAAGCTCGGAAGAGCATTAATATCACTTAATTTTGTAAATGAACAACAAATTCTAGACGTCTTGTCTGAGCAGTTAAATATTCCTTATGTCGACCTAGGTGATTATGAATTAAATTTTGAGGTCAGTCGACTTTTACCAGAAGCATTTGCAAGACGATATCACGCCGTTTTGCTGAAAGAAGAGCAAGATGCCTATTTAGTTGGGATGGCAGATCCTTTAGATATCAATGCGATTGATCAATTACGCCGAACACTAAAAAAACATGTGAATTATGCTATTGTTAGCGAATCCAGTTTGGATAGAACCTTAGATTTAATCTATCGACGAACAGAGCAGATCTCTACCTATGCAACCCAGTTAGATCAAGAAATTGGAGCGAATATCTCAGCATTGGATGATGAGCAAGCAGCTGCAATTCAAGATGCACCCGTTGTGAAGTTGTTAAACTCTATGTTCGAAGATGCCGTGCAAATAGGGGCATCGGACATTCACATCGAGCCAGGAGAAAGTGAGTTACGAATACGATTGCGTATTGATGGCGTCTTGCATGAGCAAGTTATGCGACAAAAACAAATTGCTCACCCTATGGCGTCACGTCTAAAATTGATGTCTGGTTTAAATATTGCAGAATCTCGATTGCCACAAGATGGTCGTTTCGATATCAATGTTGCAGGTCGTACGATTGATGTGCGTTTATCCACTTTGCCAACGCCATTTGGCGAATCTATTGTAATGCGTTTGCTTGATCAATCTGCAGGGCAGTTGAATCTTAATGAAGTTGGAATGACGCCAGATGTTTTAGAGCGTTTTCGTGAGCTTATTAAGCACCCTCATGGGATTATTCTTGTTACAGGCCCTACAGGCTCAGGTAAATCGACAACCTTGTATGGCGCATTATCAGAGCTAAATCAAGCTAAAAATAAAATTATTACAGCAGAAGATCCCATTGAATATCGTCTACCAAGGATTATTCAAGTTCAAACAAACGAGAAACTGCAGCTTACATTTTCTCGTATATTACGTACCGCTTTGCGTCAAGATCCTGATATCGTCATGGTCGGTGAGATGCGTGATAACGAAACGGCAACAGTGGCTATTCGTGCAGCCTTAACAGGTCACTTGGTGTTATCTACACTACATACAAATGATGCGGCGAGCAGTGCTTTTCGTCTTGTCGATATGGGTGTAGAAGGGTTTTTAGTTGCTGCTACCTTGCGTGGTGTAGTTGCCCAACGGCTTGTACGTCGTATTTGTGAGCATTGTCGAGAAGAAGCTGCAATAGGTGAAGTTGAAAGAGCCTGGTTGGAAGCGGTGTCATTGTCACAATATGCAAATTCACAGTTTTATAAAGGCCATGGTTGCTCGTATTGCAACCAAAGTGGTTATCGTGGTCGTATGGCAGTTGTAGAGCTTCTTGAGTTGAACGAAGAAATGAAAAATGCGCTACGTATGAATGATGCAGCTCTGTTTAGTCAGGCAGCAACAAAAAAAATGGAAGGTCATTTGATGGTGAATAATGCGTTACAGGCAGCATTAAATGGCGTTACTTCGATGAGTGAAGTATTGAGGATTATAGGCGAATAGCGATGGCAATATTTAAATACGAAGCTCGTACTTCAACGGGAGAAAAAGCAAATGGTACCGTTGAAGCAGAATCTATGGATGATGCGGGACGAAAGTTGATTGAAAAAGGTTTAATGCCAATTTCTGTCGCATTACAAAAGCAAGCTGGAAAGTCGGCATTATCATTCGAAATTTTGCCAAGTAAAGTCAAGCTTGATGACTTGTTAATGTTTTGTCGCCAAATGTACTCTATGTTGAAATCGGGTGTGCCAGCACTCAATGCATTAGAGCATATTCAATTAACTACAAGATCGAAAAAACTAAAAACCATTTTAGCAGGCCTTATTGAGGATGTTTCTTCTGGGAGAAATTTGTCATTTGCGATGGCAAAATACCCTGATACTTTTACTGAAGTGTTTACCCATTTAATAGAGGCAGGTGAAAGTAGTGGGCAAATGGATGCAATTTTTTTAGAACTATCTAATTATGTTGAGCTAGAGATTAAAACTAAGCGCCACATCAAAGCAGCAACACGCTATCCATTGCTTGTGGTGACGGCAGTAGTGATTGCAATCACAGTCATTAATTTTTTGGTTATACCTGCTTTCTCAAAAATGTTTGAGCAACTTGGTTCAAACTTACCATTACCGACTCGCATCATTATCGCTACTTCTGATTTTATGAGTAATAATTTTCTTTACATCCTAGTAGGGATTATACTTTTTTATGCCTGGTTTCGATATTGGGCAAGTACGCCGAAGGGCCGAATACGCTGGGCATACTTGAAGCTGCATATGCCGATCTTCGGCTCGATTATTTATCGATTAGCACTTGGGCGGTTTACACGTATATTTTCAATGCTATTAAAGTCGGGCGTGCCGTTAATACAAAGTATAACCTTGGTATCTCATGTGGTGGGGAATGACTACTTTGAGACAAAACTTTTAGATATGCGTACCGCACTGGAGAAGGGTGATAGGTTGAGCACGGCCGCGAAAGCAGCTAATTTGTTCGATAATTTGGTTCTGCAAATGATAGGTGTGGGTGAACAAACCGGCGAGTTAGATCGATTGTTAGGTCATATTTCAAGTTTTTATGAAGAAGAAGTCGAATATGATTTACAAAAGTTACGAGAAGTTTTAGAGCCCATCATGTTGTTATTGATGGCAGGATTGGTATTAATTTTAGCTTTAGGTATTTTCTTACCTATTTGGAATATGATAAGGGTGGTTGGATGAGGAAGCAAAGCGCATTCACTTTAATTGAAGTTGTCGTAGTGATCTTAATTTTGGGTATTGTTGCTGCGATCGCAGCCCCCATTATATCCAAAATGTCCCAGTCAACTTATACGCAACAAAAGTTAATGGGTAATATTCAGCAAGGAAGAAATGCGTTGTTGCGAATCACAGAAGATTTGCGGAACATGGTGGCTATTGGTTCTAGCGTTTCGATCTCGAGCGGGCACTCCTCAGAGATCACTTTTCAAGATGCTGAAGGTGATACTATTACCTATGATGTCTCAAGTTCTAATCTAGAACGTAATAATGAGCTTTTAGCTCAAGGTGTTTCTTCAGGAGATTTGGATTTTTATTACTATAATGGTTCAGGCTCATTGACAAATACTAAGTCAGATATACGCTATGTGAAAGTGTCTTTCACAATGAGTGACTCCTCTGGTACTTCTATTCCGTTTAGTAGTCTCGTTTATTTGCGTAATTCAGGAGAGAGTTAATGAAGCAAAAAACAAAAGGCGCATTAATTGTTACAGCCGTGTTTATTTTGTTGATTGTAGGATTGTTTGCAACGGTGCTAACTTATATGGCGATGCAAAATATCACAGAGCAATCCAATGTTGGAAAAGGATTATCAGCCTATGATTACGCACAACGGGGTTTGTCTGAGGCAGGATATCAACTGGTTACCGTAGGTACGGCATGTAATAGTATCAGCATTAGTCAGACAGAATATCAAGTGACTTCAAGCCAAACTTCTGCATCCTCGACGTTGAGTAGTATTGGTAGTTCTACATTATGTGTAAACGATGCTTCTTCTTTTGATGCTTCAGGTGGTGTGTTGAAAGTTGGTAGTGAGTATATGGGATATTCTTCTGTCTCAGGCAATTGTTTTACCGGATTAATACGTGGTTTAAAAGGCTCTTCCGTAGGCTCGCCAACTTCCGGTGATAGTGTTGCACAAAATCAATGTCATTTTGTCAGTACCGGCGCAACACCATCTATATCGTCTCCTCAGGCGAAGTCAATTCAAGAGGCTTTTTATTATAGCGGTTTTGGTGGCATTGCGTGGGCAGTCGGAAAAGCAAAAGATAATATTTTGGAATATAATTTATCTAGCGATACATGGACCCAATACTGCACGGGTTCGACTTGTAATAGTTTGCCTAATAGAGAAATGTATGGAACCGATTGTATCTATGACGCAAATGATGTGTTGCGTTGCTTTGCAGTAGGCAAGAATGGTGATGCGGTATATTATAACGGTACGAGTTGGTCGGATTCCAATACAGGGACGAATAGGGATTTAGAAGGGGTTTCATGCTTTTTAGACAGTAGCGATAGGATGCGTTGTTGGGCGGCGGGAGAGCGTGGTACCGTGCGTCGTTATCGTGACTATTGGACATCTTGGCGAAATCATAATTCCGATACAGATTTAGATGATTTAAGTGATGTGAGTTGTGCGGTAAGATCCAACGGCTCTTATCGCTGTTATGTGGTGGGTGAAGATGGCTTTATTGGTCAATCTAACCGGTGGCGTTCACGTGATTCGAATGTTGATGAAGATCTTGCGGGCGTTTCTTGTCAAGTAATTTCAAATCAATATCGATGTTTAGCTGTTGGTAAAGATGGGGTGGCGAGTGAATATGAAGGTTCAGGGGATGATTGGGATGGCGATGAGCATACGGGCATCTCTTATGATTTGCGTGCTGTTTCTTGTGTAGCAAATGGCAGTAATTTAGAGTGTTATGCGATATCAAGTCGTCGGGGTTACTATTGGACGGGTACCTCTTGGAGTCAAGTGTTTAATGACTCAAGCTCTAATGATGATCTAGAAGATATTTCATGCGATCGAAACGATTCTTCAAACACAACGTATTGTGTGGTTGTGGGAGAGGATGGCCGAATCGTATTTTACGATGGTTCAACTTGGAATGCGTATACGGAAAGTGCGGCAAATAATCGGGATTTATATAGTGTTAGCCTTAAGTTAAATAGCTCGGGCGCGTATGAGCTAAAGCTTTGGCGTGAGGAATAGTCAAGGAGTTAATGTGAAAAAACAGCAAGGATTTACGTTAATAGAATTTGTCGCGGTTATTGTTGTCGTCGCTATTTTGGCCACGGCGCTCATCGTATATTTTCCAAAAACAACTGTGCAAGGAAAGGCGGTGGCTGAACGTATCGCAAGTGATTTGCGTTATGTGCAAAACGTTGCATTAACACAAGAAAAATCGACAAACATCGTTTTTTCTTCAACACAATATGTGCTATCAGATGCACCCCCAACCGCAGCCTCAACTACAGTGAGAGTTCCTTATGGTAGTTTAACAACGGGGACGATTTCTTTTGATAATGAAGGTTTGCTTACATCGGGTAAAAATAGTGTTAAATACACGATGACCGATGGGTCAGGATGTTATACTGTGAATGTTTCTGGTAACGGAACTGTTCAGAAGCCTGTGTATTCTTCTAGTTGTTAATATCAATATCGAATCTTGCAATGTCGTCATTCCGCGCTTTGTTTTTTCTGCCATTTCGAGCTTTGTTTTTCCTGTCATCCCGCGCTT
>JBKAGM010000006.1:0-62704 GCA_046290385.1 Gammaproteobacteria bacterium | reverse complement strand
GCCCGTAGGGTTGGGGATGGCTCGCAATGATGTGCCGTATGCGAGGGCCAGGATGACGCGAGTTAGCTCGATGGGCGACAATCAAAAGGGTAACATTATCATCCCACTGTTTCTTCTTTCCTGTCATCCCGCGGTTTATCCGCGGGATCTCTATAAATCATTAACCTATGGTTATTAATTTATAGTAAAGAGCCAGTTCGCAACAACCCCAGTTTGCAATGCTGCGGAAAAGGATTTTTTATGAAGTTTCCGTATAAAATCCAGCTCTGCATTTAAATCAAATGGCATGATTTGCTTTTTTTAATAAATTCGAAAAACTCATTCGTCACACGATCAATATGTTTACCTTTGTTCATCACAATATGCCATGGATGAGGCAATGGGAAGTTTTTGACGGAAATGATTTTTATGAGGTTATGCTTTAATTCAAGCTCAATACTTTGTTTTGAAACAATAGATATACCTAGTCCAGCGATAATAATTTGTTTTATCGATTCATTATTCCCTACCTCCATTGTGATATTAGGAGTCATTTTATGTTTTTTAAATAAGTTTTGCATAACAATGCGTGTTCCAGACCCTGGTTCTCGGATAATCCAATTTTCATTTTCTAAATCTTTCAACTCAATATTCTTCTTCAAAACTGGATGGTCTTTTGCTCCGGCAACTACTAATTCATCTTTGTAAAACAGCTTTTTTTCAAGAGAGATACCTTGAGGCAGTTGGCTCATTATTAAGAAATCACAAGCGTTTTTTTGCAATAGTTCGATGGCTTCCTGACGATTACAAACATTGAGTTTTATTTTTATGTCAGGGTATTTTTTTTGAAATTGTCCTAGGAGTTTCGGCATAAAATATTTTGCTGTTGAAACAATAGCAACAATCATTGTCCCAGATAATTTTCCATTTAATGCATAGATCTCATTATTTGTTGTTTCAAGAATGTCATTAATTTTTTCGGTAGCTGTCGTTAAATGCTGGCCTGCTTGGGTGATAAAGACTTTTTTCCCGATCGTTTCGGTGAGTGGACAGTCAAAGTTTAGTTCTAGCTGCTTGAGAATGTTTGAAACAGCAGGTTGCGTGATATGGAGCGTTTGGGCGGCTTTAGTGATAGACCCGCACTCTTTGACGGCTTTTAAGACTTTGAGTTGGTGTAGGGTGATGTTCATAATTAAATAATGATGATTTCTATAAAAATAATAAATTTTCGAAAATAATACCTTTTCAGTACAATAAAAACAAGAAATTTATCTACATATAAATCATGGAGTTATCTTTTTAAGAAATGATAACTCAATAAGGAGCTAAAATTGAACTTGAATATTGCTGATTGTAGGAATGAACGTCTAGATCAACTGCTATGTCAATCTAAAAGCAATCAGTCTATAATAAGCGTTGTGTTGCCTGAAGTTAATAACCCTTTGCCTGGAGATATTCAGTTGGCATTGCAAGTTTATCTGTTTGATTCAAATACTCATCAGAATGAAATCAACATATTTGTTGAGATTAATGATTGGATAAGCAAAAATGAAAGTGTTTTATTGCTTGAGCATAGCAAACAGCTAATAGAAAAATTTTTCATAAAATATCAATGTGCTGCTCCAAAATGTCGATTGTATGTTTTGAACGGAGACAACTTTATAAACATTAATCCCATAAAGAGTCAAACGTTATCATGATATTTATGTTCCTTTTGCTATTATTTTTTGCGATTAATTTCTTACCTATCTTTTACAAGAAAGGAAGTAAGTTTTTTGTATTAACTGCTGAAATATTCTTGTGTCTTCTCATCGCATTGAGTGTTATAAAATTCTTTTATCAGAATATACCGCTCGAATATTCATGGACGCTTATAGCATATAACAGCGTCGATCTAGTCTTGTCAGTTAGGTTGGATGAGCTTGCCCATGTTGTGATTGTTTACATATTGGTTATCGGCTTTTTCATTTATCATTATTCTCGAAATTATTTAGATAGTGACAGTGCAAGAATGCGTTTTCTTTCACAGATCAATATCGTCATTCTATGTGTCGTACTTCTAGTAATTTCTGCTAACTTATTAACGGCTTTTGTCGCATGGCAATTAATTGGCATTAATATTTATTTGTTGCTCAATCATTATCATGATGACCCTTTAGCAAATCGAGCAGCAAAAAAGAAATTTGTTATTAACCGTATTGGCGATTGTAGCTTTTTGTTGGCGGTTGTCTTGTCATTTTACTCTAATAGTGCCGGATCATTTTCTATGATTACAACAAGTCCTGATGCAAAAATGATATGCGGACTAATATTCATAAGTGTGATGACAAAATGCGCACAATTTCCGTTCCATATTTGGCTTATAGATACCATGGAAGCTCCGACGCCCGTTTCAGCATTAATGCATGCGGGTGTCATCAATGCCGGAGGGTTTTTGTTAGCTAGAATTGGGGCGGCACTGACAGAATTTAGCGCTATTAATTATTTTATTTTGTTTGTTGGTCTTTTTAGTGCAATTTTGAGTGTTTTTTGGATGAATCAACAGCCAGATACGAAAAAAAAGCTTGCCTATTCAACCATGGGTCAAATGGGTTATATGCTTGCCCAATGTAGCTTAGGCGCATTTCCTGCGGCAGTTTTTCACCTGATCACACATGGCTTTTATAAAGCAAGTCTATTTTTAAATGCGGGTGAAACTTTGCAGAGCGCGCCTGTTTTGGAGAAAAATAAAGTAACACTCAAGTTGATTATAAAATCATTAATTATCACCTTGTTAATGTTATATATAAATTTTATCTTCCAAAAAGAAAGTTATGATGTTCCAATTATGATTTATGGGTTTATTGCTTTTACAATTTTTACAACAATACTACATGTGGAGATGTTAAAAAAAATATCAGTTTTTTCTAGGGTTTTAAATTATATTTTTTTGTTTTCGGTTGTTTCAGTATACTATTTTTGTTTTCATAAATTTTCACACCTCATTCCTGACTATGCATTTGAATCAAATATTTCTTTTGTTGTACAAGCGAGTGTGTTGATTGCATTTTTCACCGTGCAGATGACGCTTTGGATGGGTGCTTTTAATGTGAGAGTTGTGTCATTTTCTGATAGTACAGAAAGATTTTTAAGAATATTTCTCTTGAATCCTTTGAGATCGTTGGGCGACATTGTCAATGATCCTGGTCGACGGTCGATATTAAAAATTTCATATTTATTTGCATTCATTTTAGTGCTATGTGCTTTTTTATACGGCACTATTCAGTATTTTTATCCCTTCAATTTTTTTGTTGATCCGAAAGGGGATGCATTTGTTCTGGTCTTTCTTTTAATAGGGATTGCTGCGCTAGTTATTGCAAATCGTTGCTTTACAATTAACAGGCTTATAATTTACATTGTCTTATTTCAGTTTTCCTTTGTCGGAATTTCATTTTTTGATGGGGGAGATCAGATATCGAAGATCGGCATATTTCATATAATCAATATTGCTTTAGTCATTATTATGATGAAGTTGCTGTCAAAAGTTGATAGCCAACACTTGACTGAAAGTTCACAGAGCAACGAATTTTCTTCTAGGGTTTTTTATTTGGTCTTTGGGCTATTGTTGCTTATAGGAATACCTGGGACAGCGAGTTTTATTTCAGAGTTTTATCTCTTGCACGTTCTTGTTGGTGGTAGCGGATTGCTTGTTTTTCTTTATTTTATTTTAATTGTGCTTTTATCAATTGTGGTTATGCATAGTCTTCAGTTGTATGCTTTTAATAAGAATTATTCAAATCTCATGTCCTCTCCATTGAGATGGTATGAGCACGCGATTTTCTTATCAATAATATCATTTAATATTTTTTCAGGATTATTTCCTAATAGCATATTAAATTCTTTTTAAAAAAGAGGATGTGATGAACGAAAACATTCAAGAAGTGATAAAGAAGTCAGAAAAAATACTCATGGAGTACTGGCCATTAACATCGTTTATTGCAGTAAATCCTCTTTGGAATTCTGTTGATCAAAGCTTCTTTGATGCTGTGAGCACCCCATGGTTTGATGGGCTTATGGATCTGAATTTTTATTATATGCAATATCAGTCTCAAAATACTACATTAGAACATGTGCGCGAGGCAATATTAAAGATCAGTAATATAAATCTAAAAGATAATGAAGTAAAAGATTGGATAAACAGTTCTCTTAAAGAGACTCATCAATTTAAAAACGAAATATTGTTTTCATATCAAATCGAGGAGTATCAGTTTCAACAGCCGAGAGTTTGGATTCGGGAACGAATTTTTAAAATTTTGCGTGATTATTTTGGAAGGAAAAAGTTTGAAAATTGTAGCCTTATTCAGTACTGGGATCAAAACAATGAAATAATTGATTTGGAATTTCGTCCTGTAGAGTCAAACGAGCTCTATGATTCGATTTTCTCTTTAGTTGAAGCGCTTGGAATACCGCAGGATGTTCTTGGCGATTATTTTAAAAATATATATTTTGAAATATATGGGTGGTCAAGTTTGATGCTTTGGAGAAACAATCATCCGAATAATCCTTGGTTGCCAGGAAGTGATTCTTGCGCTGTTGTGTTACTCATGTGGCTTACGTATGAGTATGTTATTTCTAAAGTGAAAAACAAGCGATGGAAAAAAACGTATTCTCAATCTGACGTTTTAAAGCTGAAGCAGCGCATAAAAAATCGTTATATTTGGCACACGGCTTATGAGCAAGGTTACTATAAAAAATTCGATTCATTGTTGAACTCAGGTTTGAAAAAAAGTGATCGTGAACCTGACGCTCAGTTTATTTTTTGTATTGATACACGATCTGAAGGGATAAGAAGACATATTGAAAGCCAAGGTAATTATGAAACATTTGGCATCGCTGGTTTTTTTGGGGCGATTTTTAAATTAAAGTGCGACAAAGCTATTTCATATCAGTCGCCAGCACTAATAGAGCCAACTTCTGAAATTCAGGCCGTAAAGTGCAAAAGCAAATTTAAGAAGTTTTGTGAGC
Organism: Gammaproteobacteria bacterium; assembly: GCA_046290385.1. Classification (GTDB taxonomy): domain Bacteria; phylum Pseudomonadota; class Gammaproteobacteria; order JAGOUN01; family JAGOUN01; genus JBKAGM01. The sequence continues at coordinate 57,721 of JBKAGM010000006.1, read as the reverse complement.
AGGTTTCTGACGTTGTTAAAAATGTTAAAAAACAACTTATATCGCCTTTTGCTTTTTTTGAAGTTGTTGGGTTGTGGTTTTCGTTATTTATGCTTTTTAAAACAGTACAGCCCAAGTTCATGTCAAAAAAGAAAAGCACAGTTTTAAAGCTTAAAAATACTCTCACAGTTGAAGAGCAATTTTCGGCGGCTCAGATTTTACTAAATTCTATAGGTTTAGTTGATGGTTTTTCAAAATTTGTGATAGTTTGCGGACATCAGTCTAACCATCTCAATAATCCTTTCAAATCTTCATTAAATTGTGGTGCATGCGGTGGGAATTCGGGCGCGTCAAATGCCATGTTGATCTGTGATATATTAAATAGGCCGGATATTAGGAGAAAGCTCAAAGCTGTGAATATTCATATACCTGATGAAACGAAGTTTTTGCCAGTATGCCATCATACGGTTTATGATCGATTGGAGCTGCTGAAAGGAAAGCTGCCTAAAAAGATTAATACAGCAATGAGTGAGGCAGCCACAGCGTTAAGAGAAGAAGAGTCTCGTGCATGCGAAAATAGCAATAAACTTTCAGAGAAAGAAAATAAATGGTCTGAGCTGATCCCTGAATGGGGCCTTGTAAATAACGCAGCCATGGTTATTGGCCCCAGAGAATTAACTGCAGGTAAAAACCTAAATCGAAGAGTTTTTTTACACTCTTATGATCCTGATGTTGATAATGACGGCGCTGTTTTACAAAATATTCTTTCCGGCCCAGGTGTTGTTGCCCATTGGATTAACGCTCAATATTATTTTTCGACCGTCAATCCTGGACTGTTTGGTGCAGGCAACAAGGCGATTCATAACGTTATAGAAGATATTGGAGTTTTAGAGGGTAATTTGAGCGATTTAAAAATTGGGTTGCCCATTCAAAGCACGTATTTTCAATCTAAGCCAGTGCATGAGCCGAGACGAATCACAATTGTAATTTATGCATATAAACATATCATAGACAAGGCATTAATTAACTCACCAGATTTTAAGAAGTTAGTTGATAACGAGTGGGTGTTGTTAAAGTGTTTTGCACCCCGCGCATAAGAGGAGCGTTGCAAACTGACCGCCGTAGAATGGAACAGCCCCTGTAGTGGTGGATGTTTCTCATTTCTCCTCTCCCGCTGGCGGGCGAGGGGTGAGGGTGGTGAGTGATCGCGTCGCTGCTGAAACCTTATTTTTTCACGCGCTTCATTAAGCGTTGACGTTTGCGTTCTTGTCGTGGCGTGAGTTTTTGTTTTTTGTCTTTGAACGGGTTCTCTGAGCTTTTCAATTCTAATCGAACGGGTGTGCCAACCAGCTTTAGTGCGTCGCGAAATGCATTCATCAAGTAGCGGCGATAGGATTTTGGGAGTAGCTTGGTTTGATTGCCATGTATGACGACGATCGGTGGATTGCTCCCTCCGGCGTGGGCATAACGTAGTTTAATACGAAATTTTTTCACAATAGGTGGTGGATGTTGCTCAACGGCGGTTTCAAGAATGCGTGTTAAGCGCGAAGGCGTGTACTTCCGCATCGCGCTTTCATAGGCTTTGTTGATGCTTCTAAATAAATCACCAACGCCAGAGCCGTGTAAAGCGGAAATGAAATGTACTTTCGCGAAGTTGACGAAGGATAATCGTCGATCGATTTCCATTTTGACCGAAGTTTTTTGATCATCATCCAAGCCATCCCATTTATTAAAGGCGATGATGAGTGATTTGCCAGCATCTAAGATAAATCCTAATAGATGTAAGTCGTGCTCTGAGATGTTTTCACGCGCATCGACGACCATGATGATGACGTTAGCACGTTCGATAGCCTGTAGTGCTTTGATCACAGAAAACTTTTCTATAGCTTCATAAATATTTTTTCGGCGCCGAATACCTGCTGTGTCGATTAGTGTGTATTTCGTTCCTTGGCGCTCCATGGGGATGAAAATACTATCACGCGTGGTGCCAGGTTCATCGTAGACCACGACGCGTTCTTCGCCTAGGATCCGATTGACCAGTGTGGACTTTCCAACATTAGGTTTTCCGACAATCGCTAATTTAATTCCTTGGTCGCCTTCATCTTCGGCTTCTGGTGCCTCAGGCAAATCTTCTAATATTGTTTCAATCAGTTTTTTCACACCACGTTTGTGTGCTGCGGCGATGGCGATGGGTTCGCCTAGTCCAAGTTGATAAAACTCGCTGGTAACGACATTTTCATCGCTGCCATCGATTTTATTAACGATTAAATAGATAGGTTTTTCTTGCTTGCGTAATTCATTGGCAAACATTTCATCTGAGGCGGTTAAGCCTGCCTTCGCATCGACAAGGAAGATGATGACGTTGGCTTCTTCGATGGCCAGCCGTGTTTGTTTTAACATGTGTTCGGCAACACCGGGTGTTTTTTCTTCGATACCACCGGTGTCGACAACAATAAATTTTTGATCTTTATATTCGCCTTCGCCATATTGTCTATCGCGCGTTAATCCAGAAAAATCCGATACTAACGCTTGTCGTGAGCGTGTGACGCAATTAAAGAGAGTCGATTTCCCAACATTAGGACGGCCGACGATTGCGATAACAGGAAGCATGATGGTTACCCGAGGTGATAAGCATACAGGCTGCCATCATTCGCGAGCACATAAACATTGTGTTGTTGCGTTAATGGTGTTGCCGTAATACCGCTTGCATTTACCGTCATGCGAGTTAAGTAGCGACCTGTTTGCTTAGAAAGAATATGTAAAAATCCATCCGCATCAGCAATAACAAGCAAATTACCTGCGAGCGTTGGGCTCGTGAGTTGTCTTTGTGCTAATGCTTTTTGTTTCCATAATACGTGACCATCGTTTTGACTAAATGCCCATATCACGCCATGGCTATCGGTGGCGTAAATAGAGGAGCGATCAGTTGCGAGGTTGGTGTAATCTGATAGTGGTTGTTGCCAAAGCACATTTCCTGAGCTTGCTTCCACAGCAACGAGCTGACCTTGATAGGTGGCGGTGTAAATAGTACCGTCTTTTACGATGGGTGTGGTATCAACATCTGTCATGCGTTCAACATCAGTTTTGCCGGTAGGTTCGTTAATGTGTTGCTTCCATATTGGTTGTCCAGTCGTTGATGAAATAGAGGCAAGCACGCCGTTTGGAAATCCGACGATGATGTTTCGGCCATAAAATACTGGATTACTCGCGTCGCGTAAAACTAGCGAAGGTTGATTTTCTTGATATTCCCAAAGTCTGTGGGTGTTTTGATTGTTGTACGCGGTAATTTCGCTATTAATGGTTTTGGCTAAAACGATGTTACGTTTGATTGCAGGCGCAGCAATCATAGCGCTGTCGATATTACGTACCCAGACAAGTTTGCCGTTGGTTTTGTTGATTTTAAAAAGTTGGCCTTTGCTCGTGCCAGCATATAAAGCATTATCATCAGTGCTGAGCTGGCTGCTAAATGGTGCCCGGAATTTTGCTGTCCAGAGCGTGCGGCCTGTTTTGATGTCGGTTGCCATGACGCGGCCTTTGACACCAGCGGTGTAAATGACGTCTTGATCGATGACAGGCGTGATACTGTAGTACGAATTTTGACTGCCAGCGCCACTACTTTTAGCCCAAACTTTGGTGACTGATTGCGACTGTTGTGTGGTTGGTAGAGGTTTTGGTTTTTCACTATGGCTGCAAGCAGTCAAAGCAAAAAATATAATGCTAGTTAAAAAAAGTAAGCGTTTCATAATAACCTCAAGCTAATGATTGTAGTTGTGTGACTTTCAAGCGCAACCCAGGCATGACCTTGTCAACATTTGGAATGTTGGTAAGCGCTATGTTGTATTGTTCAAGTGCTAATTTGCTTTGCCCTTCCATTTCATAAGCTTCGCCTTTTATTTCAGCGATCAAGCCTTTGTAAACATTATCGAGTGTGTAATCAAGATATTGTAATGCGGCATTCGGGTTTTTTTGTTGTAGAGCGATGCGAGCTAAGCGTAACTGTGCGATTTGACGAATGCTCTTATTGTACCCGTGCTTCGCAACCCATTTTAAATATTGTTTAGCGGTAAAGTAGTTGTTGTCAGCTATTGCCATTTTAGCAAGTAATAATCGAGCATATTGCGCGTAAGGTGTGCGAGGGTATGTGGTGATTAAACGATTGGCCGCCTGAGTTGCGGACTTAGGTTGTTCGTTGCTTGTTGCATCTAGCATGGCTTGATAGATCAGTGAGGCACGAACAGCACGTTTGGTTTCGTGTGCTTGCCAAAAACGCCATCCATACATGACCGCGAGTGCGATGAGGATGCCGATGATGATTGATGGGCCGTAAGCCTTCGCCCAGCGTTTAATATCTTCGACTTGCTCTTCTTCGGTTTTGTAGACGGTCATTCGGGCCTTCTCCTTGAGTTGGGCGAATTATATCAGATTTTGTTTTTATTGCGAAATGGGGTTGCTAAATCATTTTGCCATCATCAAAGTTCGTCTACTACTTCGTCATCTTCGTGCTTGAGCCAAAGATCCAGGCAGCAGCATTTATGACGAATGGATCCTCCGCCTTCACGGAGGATGACGGAAAGGAGGCGGAGGATGACGCAAACGGAGTGAAGGTAGCCGTAGACGATCAGCTTTAAGAAGCCCACTCCACCAGCGCTTCAAAATCGAGCTGTTTTTGGTCGGTTTGCTCGCGTAACGCCTTAATGGTGACTTGGTCAGAGGTGATTTCATCGTCGCCTAGGATAATCGCATAGCGCGCACCGCTCTTATCCGCTTTTTTAAATTGACTCTTGAAGCTTCCACCGCCGCAATGTGCTTGAATCGATTTGCTTGGCAGTGCCGAGCGCAGCTTTTCGACCCAGGCTAATCCTTTGCGCTGAGCAGTTTCGCCGGCGATGATGACATAAAAATCAGGTGTGGCATTCAATTTTGCGGTATCTTGGTTGGCTTCGATCAAAGCGATGAGCCTTTCTAGGCCGATCGCAAATCCGACACCGGGGGTCGCATGGCCGCCAAGTTGTTCGACTAAGCCATCGTATCGCCCGCCAGCGCAGATGGTATTTTGTGCGCCAAGTTTGTCCGTCGTCCATTCGAAAACCGTATGCGAATAGTAATCTAAGCCACGAACGATGTATGGATTGATTTCAAAATTGATATTCGCTTGGGCTAAATAATCACATACGGTATCGAAAAACTGTTTTGAATCATCATCTAAATGTTCAGTAAATTTAGGCGCCTCGTGGATCAACGCTTGCATATCAGGATGTTTGCTATCGAGTATTCTCAACGGATTTGTATCTAGGCGACGTAGGCTGTCTTGATCGAGTTGAGATTGATGCTTGGAAAAATATTCGCGAATAACTTCACGAAATTTATCACGACACTCACTCGTGCCCATCGAGTTAATTTCGAGTTTTAAATCGTTAATGCCCAGCGCTTCCCAACAGCGTGCAGACATGATGATGAGCTCTGCGTCGATATCGGGTGTGGCAATGCCAAAAGCCTCCGCGCCAAACTGATGAAATTGTCGATACCGGCCTTTTTGTGGCCGTTCATGTCGGTAAAAAGGACCTAAATACCAGAGTTTTGCGATTTGATTATAGAGTAAGCCATGCTCGATACCGGCGCGTACACAGCCTGCCGTACCTTCGGGTCGCATGGATAGTGAATCGCCGTTGCGATCATCGAAGGTATACATTTCTTTTTCGACAATATCAGTTGCTTCACCCACGCTGCGCTTGAAGAGCGCGGTTTGTTCGAGGATGGGGAACCGGATTTCCTGATAGCTATAACGAGAAACGATTTCTTTAAGCGTGTTTTCTACAAATTGCCACACGCCAGATTCACTGGGCAGAAGGTCATTCATGCCGCGAATGGCTTGGAGTTTCATTCGTCTAAACCTTCTTCAGGTAATGCCGCGGCCATAGTCGCATTTGACAGCTTTTGCGTTTGATCTGCTACGTTAGGTATTTCATTTTCTTTTACTGGCGCGGGTGTCGCTGATGTTTGAGCGGCAATGGTTTTAGGTGCAGCCGGTGTTGTCTTGCCAGAATGATGCCATACCAGAAATAGCATTAAGACAAGAAAAGCGAAGCTTACAAAAAAGAAATGTTTGAGAAATCTTGTTTTGCGAACGTTTTCGTAAAAAGAAACGGGGGTGACAGCTAATGTTTCTGTGCTAAAAATTCCTTCGTCAAGCATTTTGATGGCGTTGTTGATTTCTTCTTCTGGGAGTTTGAGTAATTTGCCGTAACTGCGCAAATATCCACGGACAAATACGGGGGATGGGCCAGCAGAGTAATCATCGTTTTCAAGTTTGACAACCATTTGCTCAGTGAGGCGTAGCTCGTCTGCAACGTGAGTGAGTGAAATTTGTCTTTCGACGCGCGCGGTTTTTAATCGTTCGCCGATCGATGCGATATTATTAGGGGCTTCTGTATTCATAGGGTATCCTTGGTTTCATCTAAATTGTAGCGAATCGGTGCATATGGTGCAACTTGGGAAGATGTTGTTGTGTAACTCACGGTTTCGAAAAACCTGTTGTCCTGCTGATTTGTGACCGCGGGGTCCACTGTATGACAGATGCGCGGGATGAGAATCTGTTTCCTTTTCGCTTGGCGAGGGGCATGAAACCCAAATAGCACTAATCGACCTTGCCTTCAACGCGACATAACTCAAAATGCCAATAAGCCTTATCGAATGTCTGGCAGGAGGATTGATCGATTCTGAGTTGGTATTGCGCCAACGTTTTACTGACATCATCGAAATCTTTGACATACAGTAATGTATACAGATTATGGGGGTTATTAGCAATCAACTGGTTCGCTTTTTGTTGTAATTTTGTGTCCATATGCGCAGACAGGAAATTGCTGATGCTGACGAATCGAATGCTAGGGTCATAATCTGGAATCAAAAAACTGATCGGAAAAGAAGCGAGTAAGACAATGCTATTTTTAGGGGGTGTAGCGACTTTCCCAGGAATAAATTGCGTGCGCAGTAACATAGATGTGTGCGTTTCTAGTGGTCGTCGAAGAGGGTGTTTTGTGTTAAAAAAACAAAATATGATGATGGCTAACAAAGCGAGTGTTTTGATAGAGAATCGCAAGTTAAAGCGGCTGACTAATGCGACTAACAATGCGCCCGATAACAGTTGTGTTGGGTAGAGAAAGCGAATGTCTCCGAAGGCTATTGCCCATGAGTAAAATGATACGAAATAAAAAACAGCGAGACCCAAAGTCAAGTTGTTCTCAAGCATAAATTTCTTGTTTTTATAACAACGATATCCCCAATAGATTAAAAACAAAGCTGTTACGGCAAAGACAATCGCCACATGCGCATCTCTAAAAGTATCGGCGATTAAATAATTATGTCGTTTGATCAGCCAATAAAATGGTAAAAGCGGCGTGTGTATCCAGTCGCGAGCAGGCGTGTATCCGGGCGTGTTGCTGTAGTTAAGAGGTAATGCATAAGGCGAATGAAAAAAGTGATTAAACATGGGAAAAACAGGGTTTCCGAATGTTGAATAGAGCCTCCAAAGCCAATAGCCATCTAGCAATAAAAAACCGAATACAATGCCGATGCCTGCGATGAAATTTGATTGAAAAAAACAACGCAGTTTTGAGCGAAAAGTTTGATTGTTTGTGTTGCAGAAGAAAATAGTTTGCATCGCTAAAAATGCAGGCGCACAATGCACCATCGTTAGCTTTAATCCAGTAGCGGCGCCGATGAGCAACGCAGAGATAAATAATACACGATAATAAGGCCAGCGTTTTTGAATGCCTTGTAGAAAAAGATAAATTGCTGCGAGCACAAAAATGCTAGCGATAGATTCTCCTCTCCACGAACCAATCTGATACCAAACGGTGGCGGCTGTTAAAGTAAATGCCATAGCAAGCACCGCTATAAAGTAGCGTTTTGTATTGTGAGTTTTTGATTGTGTCCAAAGGCTGATTTCAAAAGCAAAATAAAATGCAATGCCAGCGAGTGCACCGAGAATGAAGTTGACGACAACTGGTGGAAATAATGCTTCCAGAAGATAATTGAAGGCATCTAGTGTCGGAGCATAATAGGATTGCAGTAAAGCGGGCGCGATATCGAAATTCAAGCGATGATGAAACAGTGCGTATGCATCATAAAGATGATAATGACGAAGGTCCCAACTAATTGGTTGAATGGCGATGGTGGAAAAAAGGGCAGGAATGATTAAAAATACACAAAACCAGAATAATTTATTTGAGAAGTATTGAATGATTTTATTCATGGCTATATTATCCTTGGGGCCGACGCGAATATGCAGCAGATTATGGCAAATTTTGTTATGCTGTCAAACGTTGTCATTCCTCGCTGCGCTCGGAGTGACAGACAATCTAAAGCGTTTATTACAATGCCAGTAAAAACAGGGAGAAAGCTTCATGCTAGCAGAATTGCAATATCGAGAAAAATCCGGGGCACCCATACAAGTTGGTTTAATTGGTGCTGGCGCCATGGGTTTGGGTATTGCATGGCAAATAGCAAGAACGCCTGGTATGGAGCTGAGCTTTGTTGCGGATTTAAACATTAAGGCGGCAGAAAAAGCACAAGAAGTTTATGGAAAACCCGTCAAATTATTCACCAACGCTGACGAAGCTCTAGAAGATTCTAGCGTCAAACTCGATGTCCTCGTCGAATCTAGCAATAGTATCGGTGCAGCGACGCGTTATTGCCTTAAAGCCATCCAACGTAAAGCGCATGTCGTATTAATGAACGCAGAAGTCGATTTGGTGATGGGCCCTTATTTACAAAATGAAGCGGATAAGCACGGTGTGGTTGTGACCAGTGATGCTGGTGATCAACATGGTGTCTTAATGCGCATGATTGAAGAAATTCAAATGTGGGGTTTCGATATCATGCAAGCCGGGAACATCAAAGGTTTTCTCGATCGATATGCCACCAGTGACTCTAAGCGTGAAATTGCTAAAAAATTAAATCTCAACTTGATTCAGTGTGTCGCTTACACCGATGGTACAAAATTAAATATCGAAATGGCGCTCATTGCCAATGGCGCAGGTTTAACGCCTTTCACGCCTGGGATGGAAGGTCCTAAAGCGGCGCAGGTGACCGAAGCGTTGGATTTATTTAATTTTGATGCCTACCAAGATCAAGGGCGTGTCGATTATATTCTCGGTGCTGAGCCTGGCGGCGGTGTTTATGTCGTTGGTCGATGTGATGATCGTTTTCAAGCCGATTATATGAAGTATTATAAGGTCCATAGTCGTTATCCCTATTACTTATTTTATCGTCCTTACCATCTTTGCCATTTGGAAACGCCTCGAGCCATCGCGTTGGCAGCGCTTTGGGGTAAAGCTGTCTTGAAGCCGACTCATGGATTGTTAACTGATGTTTATGCGCGAGCAAAACAACCGTTGAAATCAGATGGTATAATAGCGCATGGTATCGGTGGCGATGAAGTGTATGGTTTAATTCAAGAATCACGCGATGCAAATGCACAAGGCTATTTGCCTATTGGATTATTGGATACAGAATCGGGTGCAGACAAGCCACGATTAAAGCGTGCTTTAGAAAAAGATGAACCGATTCGATGGGAAGATGTGGAAATGCCAGAGAGTTCATTGTTGACCTTGTTTAAGCAGCAACAAGAACTTTTGAAAAAGAAAGAAACGGTTGCAAGTTAATGTCTGAAGGAAATTCATCGAAACGTCATGTTGCTATTCTTGGTGGTGGTCCCTGTGGTTTATATGCAGGTCGCGTATTGTCGAGAGAAGGCTATCGCGTCACTATTTTAGATAAAGGTGAACGACCAGGTGGATTGGCAACCAGTTGCCAATATGGCGACAACTGGTATGACATGGGCGTGCATATGTTTCACGCTTTCGATAAAGAAATTTTTGAAGATGTTAAAACTTTGATGGGTGATGAGCGTATCGAAGTCGATTTGGATGCGCGCATTAAGTGGAATGGCCATCACTTTCGTTATCCTTTGCAATTTCAAGACATGATCAGAGGGATTCCTTTCTTTAGCCTCTGTCGCCAGGTATTTGCATTATTTGGTACACAGCTGAAAAATACGGCATTTCCTAAAGAAGTGCACAATGCTGAAGAAGCCTTGATTCAACTCTACGGCAAACCTTTGTATAAGTATTTTTTCAAAGATTTTACGCATCGCTATTGGGGAATTCATCCGCGTGAGCTCTCTGCAACATTTATTAAAACCAAGATGCCAAAACTTACCGCTGTTGACGTGATCAAGCGTGGGTTGCAAAAAGTCGGTATTAAAGGCAAAGGAAGCACAACAGAAAGTGCTTTAAGTCAGGAAACGCTGCATTACTCACGTTCTGGTGCAGAAACCATGACGCGTCATGTGGCACGCGCAGTCGTTGAGTCTGGTGGTGAAGTTATTCAACAAGCCGAGGTCAAGCAATTATTGGCGAAAGATAATCGCATCACGAGCGTGCGTTATGAAAAAGACGGCGTTTTTCATGAGTTAGATTTTGATGCATGTATTTCGACAATTCCTATTAATTTGCTTGCAACCTCTATAGAACCAGGGTGTCCTGAAGAAGTATCGAATGCCGCGACATCGCTACGTTATAAGCCTATAGCTATTTATGGCTTGCTGGTGAAAAAACCAAAATGTATGGACGCGCAGTACGTGTACTATCGCAGTCGAGTATTCCATCGCGTCGGCGAGCCTAAAAATGCTGGTGTAAAAGTAAATCCGCCAGATCATACCGTATTAATCGTTGAAATGACTTGTGAAGTGGGCGATGAAAAATGGCGTGGTGATGCTTCGGTAAAAGAGCGCTTATTCAGAGAGCTTGCTGAAGAAGGTATTTGTGAAGAGAGTGATATTGTCGAATTGCATATCACGCACTACGAAACAGGCTATCCTATTTTTGCGTTAGGCTTTGAGCCGCATCTTGATGCTGTCAAACAATATATACAAGGTTTTGAAAATCTTCAAACCACGGGGCGTCAAGGCGCGTTTACTTATCCAAATATGCATTCTGCGATGCGTATGGGTTACCAGGCTGCAGAAAATATCATCAAAGGCCAAAACTAAATGTGCGGTATTTTCGGTTTCTATGGATTCGAAGATCCTAGCCTACTCAATAAAATGAGCGAGAGCATTCATCATCGTGGTCCTGATGGCCAAGGTTTTTTTTCCGAAGGCCGGTTCTCAATGGGCATGAAACGCTTGAGTATCATCGATCTTGCTGGCGGCACACAACCCATATTCAACGAAGATCGTAGCATTGCAATTTGTTACAACGGTGAAGTGTACAACTTCTTAGAGTTGCGTGAAGAATTGCTTCGCGCCGGCCATCAATTTAAAACCCATTCTGATACCGAAGTTATCGTTCATGCTTATGAAGAATGGGGTATCGATTGTTTGCAACGATTTAATGGTATGTTTGGCTTTGCCATCTACGATGCACGTTTGAGACGTGTTTTTATTGCGCGTGATCGCTGTGGTCAAAAGCCTTTGTATTATTACCATAAAAATGGAAAATTTATTTTTGCGTCGGAAGTTAAAGCGATTTTACTTTCAGATGAAGTGTCGCGTGATGTCAACACCATGGCGATCGATCCTTATTTGACGCTACGTTATGTGCCAGAACCGCAAACCATGTTTAAGGACATTTATACATTACCCGCAGCACATTATTTATTGCTCGATGCAAATGGCGAAGTGACAATTAATCGTTATTGGGATATTCAATTAATATCGAACAATCAATTTCTATCGCCAAAGGCATCATACGAACAACTTGAGCATCAGTTGCGTCAATCGGTTAACCTTGTGATGCGCAGCGATGTGCAAGTCGGTTCTTATTTGAGTGGCGGTATCGATTCCAATCTATTAGTGGCGTTGATGCGAGAAAATTACTCGAACATTAATACTTATTCTATAGGTTTTAATTCCCCGATCGATGAAACCGATCAAGCGCGCGAAACAGCGCAGTTGCTTGGTACGAATCATCACGAAACACACTGCATGCCCGAAGATATTAATTTGTTGCCGGAAGTGATCTATCACATGGATAGGCCTGTGGGAGATGCTTTGATTATTGCGTTTTATAAATTGGCGCAAATGGCGAGTAAAGATGTAAAAGTCGTCATCAGTGGCGAAGGCGCGGATGAAATCTTTGCTGGCTATCAGTTTCATAAAGTGATGCAGCTTTTTCAAATGTATTTCAAAATCATGCCTAACTTTTTTCATCAAAAAGCGGTGGTGCCTTTTTTGAATGCTATCCCGGCAGGATTTTTAAATCACTTCTTTCGTTTTCCTGCAGCGCTTGGTAAAGAAGGCAAACAAAGTTTTGTTCAGTTTTTAGCGAACTATCAAAACAATTCAATGTTTTCGAATTATATGGCGTTAAAAACACTGTGGCGTCCAGAAGCGCGACAGCAACTTTATAGTGATAAATTTCAATATCAAATGACGCATTCTTGGGTGCCAGAAGTGCGCGATAAGGATGGGAAATTTTTAGATCGTTTGTTGAAGCTGCAGTGGGATGAGTGGTTGCAAGATTGGGCCATCATTCGACAAGATAAAAACGCGATGGCACATTCTTTAGAAGTACGCTTACCGTTTCTTGACCATGAGTTAATCGAGTTGGCATTTAAAATGCCACCTAAGCTCAAAGCGCATTTCATGAAAGATAAAATCATCGAGCGTGCGTTAGCAAAACATTTGTTACCCAAAGAAATCGTCAAAAGACCTAAAAAACCGTTTTATTTTCCAATGGATTACTTTTTCGAACATCCACAATTCAATGAGTGGGTAAAGATGACGCTAAATCCCGAGCAGGTGCGCAAACGAGGATATTTTAAACCTGAGTATGTCGCAAACCTGTTGGAAAAAATGAAAACCCGCGAATTTATCTATTTAAAACAAGTTGCCTCGTTGGTTATATTAGAGTTGTGGCATATGGTTTTTATCGACAAAAGTTTGTAAATTTTCGCAATACTCCTTCAATAAATCCTTCTCTGTATTCTGCCGACAACTGCTGGGGCGCAGAAAGGTGTGTCTGTCGTGTGCTCAGTGGATTACAGACCCAAAGCGCCTAATCCCTCCTGCGTATAAAGTTTCTCTGTCATTCCGAGCGCAGCGAGGAATCTCCTTATAAATGGAGATTCCTCGCTGCGTTCGGAATGACACCTCTGGGGTTATTGCATTCTACGGCTGTCATCCTGGTGTTTAAAAAACACTGCCATCCCACCTGGGGTTTAAAAACACTGTCATCCCGCCTGGGGTTTGAAAACACTGTCATTTCAAGGGTTGAAAAAATACTGTCATACCGCGGTTTATCCGCGGGATCTCTATAAATCAATAACCTATGGCTATTGATTTATAGTGAAAGCCAGTTCGCAATACTTCCCCTCTGACTGCGGGACACAGGACGAAGAAGATATTTACTTCCGTCGATTTGCTTGTTATGTTGAAGTTGGAGTGTATAATTACCCTCGCTGCGACGTAACATTTAAGGAAAAATCACATGCTAACCAAACAACGCTCTCTATTTTTATTGACGATCATTGTCGCTATCTATGCGATTTTTAAAGCGTACTTAAATACGGACTTAGAAACACTGTTCGATGGTGATAGCCTTGCTATTGCTCGATTTATGCAGGTAATGACTTCAAATGTCACTCACATTTGGGATTGGACCTTCGCACCATCGTCTTACTTTTTCCCAGATACGTTTTTTTACGCGATTTTTTATTTCATGTTTCATGGCGATATCATGCTAGCGTATATGGTTTATATTTTTTGTTTGCCACTCTATTTTTTATTGATTACATGCTTAATTGGTAAAGTTTTTAACGAGCGTGCACAATTATTCTCCGCGCTGGTGTTGGCGGTAGTCTTTTTCTTGTATGCGCAAGGACAATTAGGTGGTACAGCTAGTTATGAATCAGGTTTTTGGGATCCAATTTTTGAAGTGACATATCATTTTGGTGGTATGGCTGTTGCGGCCACCTCATTATTTTTGATTTTGCGCCAGCTCAAATATGGTGTGACGCGTTGCCAAAGTGTTTCTAATATCATCTTGTTGGCATTAGTCAGTCTTTCAGATCCTTTGTTGTTATGTGTTTATGTTGGTCCTTGTTTTTTAGCAGGGTTATTTTGTTTTCTTACTGAAAAAACAGCGCAGTCTAAGTTGAATTATAAAAAAATAACAATGCAATTGTTTTGGGGTGCATTGATAGGAACAGCGATATATCATTTGTTACCACTGCATCAAACAAAATCATGGCACGCGTCATTACTGTTTTCTAATCTTCCTCATTGGCACGAGCGATTGATGGGGTTGGTTAGTTACTTTTCTTTACTTTTTCGTGGTCAGCCAGGGTATGCTGCGCTACTGTTTTTTGTATATAGTGTTATTATTTGTGATGGCGTGCGAATTGTTTTCAACCGCTTAAAACATCATGAAATCAATTTTTCTCCAATGGCAACGATTCTCTGCCTTTATTTAATTGTGCTTATTCCATGTTTGGCGTTAGTCGCTCTTGGTATCGATAATTATATTACGATAGTCGGCTATCATAGTTTGAAATATTATAATGTACTGCTCGTGTTTCCTATCGCATTTTATCTGCCGTATCTTTTGTCAAGAGCTGTTAAAGCCGTTTCTTTATCTGTGGTGCTCGTGTTTCTTGTGATCTTTGGGTATGCGCTTTACTTGACCCCTGAAAAACATGATTTGAGCGCTATTTATAACTTTTATCCTAGTTATGTCGAATGTGCTGATAAAGCGATTGAGAAGTATCATTTAAAGTTAGGAGTTTCATCTTACCGAGAAGCACGCTTGATTACATTGCTTGGTAAAAATAAAACGCCGATGGTAATTGTTAATCCGGATTTTACAGTGCGTCATTGGGAAAATGATTTAACTATCGATGAGCGGCATGATTTTGATTTTGTGTTTGTTCTTGGCGACCAAGTTAAAACGAGTGTACTTTATACAAAAGCAGGAAAGCCTGATGCTGTTTATCAGTGTCAAGCGAAAGATCAAAGCGTTTTGGTTTATCAGCATGGCCAATTATCCGATATCTTCAAGGGAGAATATATCGTATTGCCTTTTCATGAATTGTTGATGAAGAAATTACATAAGCTTTTTCATTAATGTCGTTATCAACTATGTGGTTGATTATGGTTCGGAAGATTACGACCTTCGCTCTACTAGTCATCGGAATGACAGGATTTTTAGTTGTGTCATCTCGAGCGATAGCGAGAGATCTCCATCGGCAGGGAGATTCCTCCGCTACGCCTTGGAATGACAGTGTTTTTCATCATCATCTCGCATCTTCTTGCGGTTATCCGACGATTTGATCCCGGGGACGATAAAAATCTATCAAACAACCCGCTTTACAACAAGTGACATTTATGCCGATCTATTGATAGCTCTTCTGTTGACATGGATTAAGTTTGGCCATAAAATAGCCAACAAAATGATGGAGAATAAAAATGATATCCTCGCGAAATGTGCGTTTTTTCACCTCTATTACTGAATTCTCAAAGCTGTTCGACAACCTCTCTTTGGATGATTTAAAAGCAAAATATCAGGAACTTATGGAGGATTATTTCTGCTGTAGTGAAGCAAGTCGACAGCATTATTCAACCATTGATATCAAAGGGTTAGACCAAGATTTCCAGGTGTTCAGGCTTAGAAAAGATAATGAAGAATTGCGAATCTATTTATCTCTGCGTATATCCGATGAAGATTTTTTTATGCTTCCACTGCCATCTATGCAAGTAGAGGGGAGTCAACGTAAGCATAGCGCTGAAGAACATCAGAAGAAAATAGTTGATGCATTATCGATAGCAGGTATTACGATTTCTGATCTTAATAATTGTAGAGAAGCATTTCTAGTTGCAAGTGGCGATAATGACTTATCAGCGTATTTTCAGTATGTTGATAACGCTCTAGTTCAGCAAAGTGAGTCAAAGGAAGAGGAAGATGAACTATCTGGACCAGAAAATGTAGAAGCGCAAATCGCGAGGTTTGGAAGCTTGGGTGTAAACGATCTTAATGAAAATGATGTGATGCAGTTAGTAAGAGCATTGTTGATTTCGATCACACTTTCATTATCCACTACCGAAAGCGAGTATGATAAATTGGTCGAATGGTTGTCGAGCAGAAAAGCGCAACTCAAAATGACGAAGCTTAACAAACATGCATTATCTGTTACGTTTTCTGGACAACAATATTTTTTAGAGATAGATAATGTGAGCGCTTCGCTAGGAACGTTCATAGAAAATTTATCAGTGGCTTTTGATAAAAATAAAGAAAAGTACCAGTTTCAGAAGTTGATATTTTTAATTAACCATTATGACTTGCATGTATCGTATATAACTGATGCGTTAGTTAGACTTGGCGCTTTAGTCAGCGAAAGAATGCTTTTAAACCAGATTGACCTTGTTGCAAGTGTTTTATACTGCGCGATAGAGCATGGAAATATAGACCTGTTTAATCATTTTTTCTCAAAGCTTACAATAATAATTTTTGAAAAATTACCAGAAAGCGTTTGTAGAGACTGTTTGAAGTTTATCATGGATAATAATCTTGAAAGTGAAGCAATGTCTGCTTTAAAGGGCTATGTCGAAGAGAATTTTGTCGATCATTTATCATCATCTCATTTCCATTTGTCAGCAATGACAAAAGACGGCGATGAAAAGAAGGTAGAAGAGTCTTCTGGCGTACAAGAGAAAGATGAGGAATCTTCTTTGGAAGAAACATCGAATATACATAAAGAAAATAAGAGGAAGAAAAAGCAAGAGAAGAGACAATTGTTAGAGCTTCTAGACAACCCGGCGGAATTAGAAAGGTATTTGACAAGCGATGTAAAACTTTTTGATCACAAACAGAATGACCATCGTGTATTTCCTGGAATTTGTAAGTTAATGCGTAAGTATGACGCTCAGCACTTGCAGCGTTTGTTTGATGATTACGACGATTTTCTGTGTGCATTACCTCAAGATATATTGTGGATGGCGTTTGTTGATTTAATGAATTTAGATAAATTGGCATCTGCGCGTGAGTTTGTTAAAAAAACGCGATTGCGTTCTGACTTTGGCAGATATGCAGGGACATATTTAGCAGATGTTTTAGTAAAATTCCATAGTGGACAAGACAACACTAATAGAATGCTCATTAAAGAAATATTCAAAACCTTAGTGGTCAATGGAGATGATCTAAATCTTCCAGTGAATCTGGAGTATGAAAATGTTTTGGATAATCATATTAAACGTGAAAAGATTTCATTGCTTTATTTTGTTGCTTACACCCAAGATAATGATTTAATGCGTTTCTTTTTTCGTCATTTTAGAATGAGCGAAGCGAGCTTGCCTCTGAGTATTAATTTGTTTTTTGATCAATGTGGTTTGGATAAAGAAAGCCGTGCCTATCATTTGCTTATAGAGAGTTCTTCTGTCTATGATCAAAATGTTGAGGAAAGTGATATTGACCCTGATGCGATTCCAAGTTTAGTTCTAGGTTTTTTTGAGAAACCTTCAGCAGTCATGCTTGATGATTCTTCGCATTTTATGCGTATTTTTTGCAAGCTTGCGATTCTTGCAGATGTTGGTGCTTCATCGCCTGCAAGGCGAGCATCATTGATATCAACTATGTCTGAGATGGTGGATTCTAAATGTGCGGATCCAGATGCAAATGATTCTAAGTTTTGGAAAGAACTATTAAGTATCACAATAAACCATTTTTTGGATTATGCCTTGTTCGATAAAATATTAGCACAAATTGAATCCTTGGGAATTGATCTTAATAGCTCTTCAGAATTTGATTTTATTGAGCAGTGTTTTTATCTTTCTCTCAATATCAACGGCGCCCATGAGCAATTTAAAAAGTCGTTGTTAGCTTTGTTTTTGTATAACTTACTTGTAGTAGGAGCAGATGCTGAAAACGTCACAAGAATAGCGATTAATGCTAGAGAGTATTACGCTAGAGGTGAGATAGATGCTGTTTTGAAGATGCAGGATGGGCTCATTGAACAAGCTCAGAGTGAGGAGCAGCGTTCACAATTAATGCGTAATGCTGAGGCTTTAAGGAGAAGGTTTGGAGAAAACGCGATCACTATTTTTCGTGATCCACTAGTAGATTTACTTCATAAGCTTTATGCCGGGAATCTTGAGTTTGTCGATCTCCAATTGCTGTCCTCTGGGCGGAATGCTAGTTACATTACAAGAGATGGCGCGGCTTTTGCTATAGAAAGTATACTCAAGTTTTTATTCATGCCGCTCATTAGTGCTATGGGACAGGCTGGGAGTGGTGACGATCTGATAAACGATCTGTTTGAGAAAATAAAATCTATTCTTCCCGAAAGTGCTGGTTTGCGTGAAGATTTTGAGGTTTTTCAGCCGCTTTTAACCGATATAAGAAGCAAGGTACAACACATTGTATTTTCTGCGGATGATGAGGCTTTGTTGATGGCCTGTAAGCAAAACAATTTTAACGGCATTAATTTATTGATGAACACTGATGCGCGCGACTGCTGGACATTAACCCGCGATTCGCTTAATTATGAGAAGTTACTGCATATAGCATGTAGATCCGGATCAAAGCCAGTCGTCGATTTGATTTTAGATAAATATATTGAATCAGACATGTGTGTTTTTGAAGACAATCCTTTGATGGAAAAGCCAATAGCGCTTTTGTTTTTTAATCCAAATTTTAAAAATGATTATGTGGCCTTGGCATATACAGCAGCATCTTTTATGGTGTCTGGGTTTATTCAAGACGCAAAAAATGCTATTGATTTTAGGAAATTTTTAATAGAACGATATCCTTATGTTGCCGTCGATGAGCAACATGTTTTGTTTTATATTTTTCTTAGGGCATGGTTGCAAGCTGCTCAAGAGCTGTCGATCTCTGTCGACGAGACTTTTGTAGAAATGCAGTTAGTAGCCGATCAAGATTTTTTACCGATAGAGTCAGATCTTTATTGGGCGTATCGCGATCATCTTCTGAGTAATGATTTAGGATCTGTCGCTCATGATGCGCAAGCTCATAGATTGCGTGAACTAGCGTCTCTGTCAACTGAGTCAATGCAACATGTCCAACAAGAATCGAAGGCGCTTGAAGAAGAGGATCTGCAACAAGATGATCAGAGAAATGAGCCATTAACAGGGTTATTTTCGTTACGACAAAATTTTTCGCGACTTGATGTTTCAGAGGGTAAGACTGAGCAGATTGAAAAAAGGTTGTTGAGTCTGAGAGGTAGGACTGATCCAGATTCGCTGCGAGAGCGTGAAGAAATAAGGGCACAGCTTCGTAAAGAAAGAGAGTCATCTGAAATGAGGTTGAGTCAGCTTCAAGGTGGCCATGGTCAAAATGGGATTGCACATGATGGCCAACAAACCTTTTTCTCCCGTCGAGGAGAGTCTAAGGATAGTGGTCAACAGGAAGATAGATTGCAGCAGAAACGCAAATCTGATCGAGGTCGAAAAAGTGTCGCTCGACAACAGGGCTGGAGCTCAGGTTTTCTCGTGTCTTCGTCAGCACCTAGGGGTGCTAACCAACAGGAAAGCAAATCACAGCAGGAAAAAGAATCAAAGAAAGAAAATAGCAGCAAGCAAAAACGCAGACGATACTGAGATGACGACCGTGGGGAAGGGCGAAGCAATCTAGTCGTGATGCAATATGAAGGAGATTCCTCGGCTACGCCTCGGAATGACAGGATGTTTAGTTGTGTCATCCCGAGCGTTAGCGAGGGATCTCCTTCAATGACAATAGGAAGTTTGTAACGATTTCTGAAAACCTAATTGCTAGACACTTCAACATTAAATCGTTTCGCAAATGTTTTGCTGCGGCGCGTGCGGTCGTGGAAGTTTCCAGCAAGTTGGCCGCAAGCGGCATCGATGTCTTCTCCGCGAGTTTTACGCGTATTCGTTTGAATGCCGGCTTTCATTAAAATGTCACGAAAAATATCGATCGTTTCGATGTCCGAGCATTCGTATTGTGTGCCTTTAAATGTATTGAAAGGGATAAGGTTAACCTTGGCGCGCACATCGCTGAGTATTTTGATTAATTGACGCGCGTGTTTAGGGTGGTCGTTGATACCTTTTAGCATTACATATTCCATGACGATTGAGCGTCGTGGTTCATCTTTGAAATAATGTTTACACGCTTGCATCAATTCTTTGATTGGGTATTTTTTATTGATTGGCACAAGCTCTGTACGTAATTCATCATTTGGAGCGTGTAACGACACGGCAAGTGATACGTTAGTTTTTTCTGCAAGTCGATACATATCCGGCACGACGCCTGAGGTGCTGAGTGTTAATCGGTGTTTTGAAATGTTATACCCATAATCATCCATCATGATATCCATGGCGGCGATCACATTGTCGAAATTTAATAATGGCTCGCCCATGCCCATCATGACGACGTTGGTGATAGGGCGGTCGAGGGAGTGTGTGGCCACCCAGACTTGTCCGATGATTTCAGCCACAGTTAAGTTGCGGTTGAAACCCGATTGGGCGGTGAAACAAAACGTGCAGTTTAGTGCGCAGCCGACTTGGGATGATACACACAATGTGCCGCGGTCTTTTTCTGGAATAAATACGGTTTCGATGCAATTACCGCAATCGAGGCGCAATAAAAATTTACGTGTTCCATCGTCAGAGATTTTATCCATGGCGACTTCGGGTGTTTTTACAATAGCTTTTTCGCTTAGTGTGGCGCGAAGGGTTTTGCTGATATTGGTCATTGCATCAAAATCGGTGATGCCGTGTTGATGAATCCACTTAAGTAGTTGGGCGCCGCGATAGGGTTTTTCGCCAAGCGATACAAGATAATCAGACATCGCTTGGCGATTGAAGTTAAGTAAGTTAATCATTACCCAACAATTTCATTGTCTTTAAAGAAGAATGCAATTTCTTCTTTAGCGGTTTCAGGAGCGTCAGAGCCATGGACCGCGTTTTTATCGATAGATTCTGCAAAGTCCGCACGAATGGTGCCAGCAGCTGCTTCAGAAGGATTGGTTGCACCCATGATTTCGCGATTTTTTAGAACAGCGTTTTCGCCTTCTAATACTTGAACCATCGCTGGACCTGAGCTCATGAAGCTTACCAAGTCATTGAAAAAGGGACGTTCTTTGTGGACAGCATAAAATTGTTGCGCTTGCTCTTCGCTTAAATGAACGCGTTTAGCAGCCACGATGCGAAGACCAGCGTCTTCAAATCGTTGATAAATAGCGCCAACTTGGTTTTTCGCTGTTGCGTCAGGTTTGATGATAGATAACGTTCTTTCGATGACCATGATAGTAATTCCTCTTAAATGTTTACAGTGGGAGGCATTATACTGAATGGGAGGAATATGTACAATAGCAGCGACTTTGTGAGAGGGGTTTTTAGAGATCCCGCGGATAAACCGCGGGATGACAGGTGTTTTATAAATTTGTCAAACCCGCTTATTAGAACGTGGGTTCGAATCCGCATCGAGTAAATTATTTCCCATCACTGCGTGATGAAAAATAATTTACCGGAGGAGGTGGGATTCGAACCCACGTGGGACCGCAAAGCCCCCAGCCGATTTCGAGTCGGTGCCGTTATGGCCACTTCGGTACTCCTCCGAAGGCGGGATTGTAACATACTGGAGATCGATTTCATCCACCCAGTTCGTCATTGCGAGCCCTGCAAGGGCGAAGCAATCTAGTCGAAGTTGAGTTACGGAATACAGTTTAATGATGGATTGCTTCGTCGCGCTACGCGCTTCTCGCAATGACGACCTTAGGGAGGGGGGATTATTTCGTCCTGCGGGTTTTGCAATGAGAGCCGTAGGGGTTATGGATCCCACAGATAAACTGCGGGATGACAGTAAGAACAAACCGCGGTATGACAAGAAAGAAGAAACAGAGGGATGATTAATGTTACCCTTTTGCATGTCGCCCTTCGAGTTAACTCGCGTCATCCTAGCCCTCTCGCACACGGCACATCATTGTGAGCCATCCTCAACCCCTACAGGCGTCATTGCGAGCCCTGCAAGGGCGAAGCAATCTAGTCGAAATTGAGTTACGGAATACAGTTTAATGATGGATTGCTTCGTCGCACTACACGCTCCCGCTTACTGGAAAGGAGTGAGGGTAAAAATCGTTGCGCAGAAGGCGCAAACTTATTTATCCCTAAACCAATAGCTCAACCAACCAGCCACAGATTGTGGTCTATGGTTTTTCCACCATTCTTCGTTGAGTTGTTTTTCGATGTCTGCTTGTTTTTGAAATCCTGGAGGTAATAGCTCAATAGGTTGCGTGTTTGGAGTGATGTGGCCGGGAATTGAGTAATAAGCTTGAAACTGGCTATTGGATACGCCCGGTGGCATTTTTAATGGCGGTGCGGTGCGTGCTTGTAGATAATCATTGTTATGACTATGAACGGTGCCGCAGCCGGCTAGAAGTGCACTTAAAAAGACTATTCCATAAAAGCGTTTCATCATGACAGTTGACCTTGTTCCTTTAGCAAATTGTGTACTTTTTCACGCAAAGGCGCAGATAATGGTGTTAATGGTAACCGAATTCCGGCATCAATCAAACCCATTTCATACATTGCCCATTTGATGGGAATAGGATTTGTTTCTAAACAACTCATCTCATATAAAGGGAGCAGTGATTGATTCAATTGTTTGGCCTCTTCCATATTGCCTTTTAAAGCCAAAGCGCATAAATCATGCATCTGTTTAGGAATCATATTAGACACGACTGAAATAACACCATGCCCCCCAGCCTGTATGCATTCTAGAGCAGTGATGTCGTCACCACTCCATACTTTAAAATCTGTCGCACTTTTTTCCAAAATAGGTTTGATGCGAGAAATATCTCCAGAGGCTTCTTTCACTCCAATGATATTATCATGCTGGCTTAAAGTGATGATGGTCTCGTTATCCATATCGATAATGGAGCGTCCTGGAACGTTGTAAAGTATTTGAGGGATATCAACCGCGTTGGCGATGGCCATGAAATGTTGATAAAGCCCGTGCGATAAAGGTTTATTATAGTAAGGTGTGACGAGTAGTACAGCATCGGCACCTAATGCCTTTGCTTTTTTTGTTTTTTCGATAGCAATTTGTGTGCTGTTGCTGCCTGTTCCAACGACGACAGGAATGCGTTTAGCAACACGCTCAACGGTCATGGTGATTATTTTTTCTTGTTCATCAGCGGTGAGCGTTGATGATTCTCCCGTGCTTCCAATAATGACTAGGCCGTCTGTGTTTTGTTCGATTTGCCAATCAATTAATCGGTTGAGTGCATCATCATCGATATGGCCGTTGGTTTTCATGGGGGTAATGAGTGCAGTGATCGAGCCATTTAGCATGTTAATTTCCTGATGTTATAGCGCTTGTTGGTTATTATTGGTTTTATCGATCCCGCGGTCAAGCCGCGGGATGACAGAGTGTTTAAGCAAACAATAATGGATTAACGCGCGCGCCATTCATGCTTACGCCAAAGTGTACATGGGGGCCTGTTGCGCGGCCGGTCATGCCAGCAAAACCGAGTACGGTTTTTTGAGTGACGTGTTCGCCGCGATGCACATTTATCGCTTCCATATGGCAATACACGGTTACTAATCCTTGACCATGATTCACAAACACCGTGTTGCCTGTCAATAAAAACTTTCCAGTGGCAAGCACTACACCATTCGCTGCTGCATGAACAGGTGTGCCGCGTTTAACGGCGATGTCTAAGCCTTTGTGATATCCCCAGGGTTCGCCATTAAAAACACGATGCATGCCAAAGAGTCCAGAATAACGACCGTGCACAGGGAGCTGGAGCTGTGTGTCGGGAATGTTTGATGTCCATGTATTAAAAAGTTTTTGCATATAGCGTGATTCTTTAATCATTTGCTGCTGCATTTTTTTGTCTGGCGTGACGAGTTTGTTGCTTTTTAGTTGAATGCGTTGCACAGGGTAATCTTTGTGATGAATGGTAAAGTCAACTTTGGCGCTGTTAACGTATATTTTATGTTTACCCGTTTTTTCCGTTAATGGAATGCCGACCAAGGCTAGCCAGCCTTGTTTGCTTTTGAGCACCATCACGCGATGTTTTTGAAAGGTAACTTTTGGGGCTGTTTTTGCAGCGCTGTGAATAGGGATCATCACGATGCCGCCAGGTACTGGGTCAGTTTTTGGTAAAGCTACGCCATAAATAGGCAAAAGGAATAGTAGCAAAACAGCAAAATATTTTTTTATCATAAAAACTTCCCCAAGTTGTCGGGTTTTGGTATTTTAACATCTTAGACAACCTAAAAGGAGAACACAATGGTACTCGATAACTTAAATCGCCTAGAAGATAAAGTGATTCGATTGTTGGATGAAGTAGAGCAATTACGTAAACAAGTTAATAATGCTCGCTCTGAAAATGAACAAATTAAACAAGATTACTCTCAAAGCACGCAGAAGATTGAAGATATTTTATCTTTGCTCGATGAAGATAAAGGTCCTGCTCAAGAATCGCAAAGCACTGAAACATTCCAAGACGAAGATGTGGATGTGGATCTTGGTTTGAATCGTCAAGAAGAGTTTGCTTAAGAATATTTTTATTTCTTCTGTCATCTCGAATTTTTCACGTCGTTTCCGCGTAGGCGGGAATCCAGGGATGTTCAATTAATGCTGGATCCTCCGCCTTCGCGGAGGATGACGAAAGGGTGAGCGGATGATGAGGAATCTACGCTCGTCATTGCGAGAAGCGCGTAGCGCGACGAAGCAATCTATTGTTAAATCATTTGGTATTAAAATAAGGGCTGGCTAGAAGCCAGCCCATAAAGGGGGTTCTGGATCGCTATGTGAGCACGTGAGGATCACGGTATCACGGAGTTGTGTATGAGCTAGATTTCGATGAAGATCGCTGAGCTTCTACCTTCCTTGGTGATGAACCGTTGATCTCACTTTTTGCTTCATGATTTTTGGGGGGTCTTCATGAAGCGCTAGCCATCCAGTAAGCTAATGATGCCACGTAAAGCTTAACGAAATCTTAAATCAGATATGAAAACTTGGCTTTTTTCTCAAAAATGTAACGAACTGTAACGCGCATTCACCATCAATCCGATTTTTGATCGATCACTTCGCAAACAAGTTGACCTTCGTGCAGGCGAGCGTGGATTGTGTCTCCAGGCTTTACTTGTTTATCTGACTTAATCGTCTTTTGGTGCTGGTCGGTGACGATGGCGTATCCTCTCGCTAGCGTCGATAGCGGACTTAATGCGTTGAGTTTCTCAGAGAGTCGCACTAATGCTTGTTTCCCATCTTTGAGATGGTAACTAAATAATTGCATCAAAGATTTTTGTATTTGATCGAGTTGTTGCGATTGTTGCTGTAATTGTTGTTGAGGATGCTGCTGATGCAAACGCTTCTCGGCCGATTTGATATGCTGTGTTAAAAACTTCAATTGTGAAAGCATGTGTTTTTGCAAGCGTCCTGTGACATGCTGCAAATGTCTTGCGATCTCATAACGGTTTGGGCAAACGGACTCAGCCGCTGCCGAGGGAGTTGGCGCGCGATAATCGGCGACAAAATCAGAAATCGTAAAATCAATTTCATGGCCAACACCGGAAATGATTGGCAGATTGCAGGCGAAGATTGCTCTAGCAACAACTTCTTCGTTAAACGGCCATAAATCCTCTAACGAACCACCACCACGAGCGACAATTAATACATCGACTTCTTGGCGCTTTTCGGCGAGTTGTATGGCTTTGACGATGGCGGTGGCCGCTTGATCACCTTGTACTAGTGTTGGGTAAATAAAGATATTCGCGGAGGGGAAACGTCGTTTGGTGACATGCAAGATATCGCGAATCGCTGCCCCGGTGGCCGATGTCACCACACCAATGGCTTGCGGATATAAGGGAATCGGCTTTTTAAAGCTCTCATCAAACAAACCTTCTTGGGCGAGCTTGGATTTTAATTCCTCGAATTTTTTCTGCAATCCGCCGTCGCCGACAACTTCAATCGCCTCGATAATCAGCTGAAAGTCGCCGCGGGGTGTGTAAACGCTGGGTTTCGCTAATACTCGAACGAGCTGACCATCTTCAGGAAAGAATCCTGCGCGTCGATTTTGCATACGAAACATTGCAGAGCGAATCTGAGCTTGATCATCTTTTAAGCTAAAGTACCAATGTCCCGATTGCGGGCAAACAAAGTTTGAAATCTCGCCTTCGAGCCAAATCACGCCCAAGGACTGCTCTAACAATCGTTTTACAGACTGGTTTAGCTCAGAAACGGAGTAGATGTGTTCTTGATCAATTGTCATAAACTGCTATCATAGCTCAAATTGGCCAGGAGAAAAACTATGCGTATCATCGGCGAAGCACTTACTTTCGACGACGTTCTATTATTACCCGGAGCATCTTCCGTCTTACCTAAAGATGTCTTATTAAAAACGCGATTGACGCGGAATATTGCTCTGAATATTCCATTGATTTCTTCGGCGATGGACACCGTCACTGAGGCAAGGCTTGCCATTGCCATTGCGCAAGAAGGCGGCATTGGTGTGATTCATAAAAATATGTCTATCGAAAAACAAGCCGATGAAGTGCGTAAAGTTAAAAAATATGAAAGTGGTGTTGTCACCAATCCTGTTACCATCACGCCGGAAGCGACCGTGCGAGACGCGCTTGGTATCGTTTCGCGATCGAACTTTTCAGCCTTGCCCGTTGTTCATGATGATAAAGTTGTCGGTATTGTTACGAGCCGGGATTTGCGATTTGCGGATGATTTAGATGCCAAGGTAACAACACTCATGACACCTCAAGAGCGCTTGATCACTGTTAAAGAAGGTGCTGAACGTGAAGAAGTGATGGGTGTGCTTAAAGAAGAGCGTATCGAAAAAGTCTTGGTCGTGAATGATCACTTCGAATTAAAAGGTATGATCACCGTCAAAGATATGATGAAAACACGCGAAAAACCATTCGCGAGCAAAGACCATGAAGGTCGATTGCTTGTTGCCGCAGCAGTGGGAACAGGTCATGGCACTGAAGAACGTGTTGGCGCACTCGTTGAAGCGGGAGTGGATGTGATTGTTGTTGATACGGCGCACGGACATTCTAAAAATGTTATCGAACGAGTGCGTTGGATTAAAGAGCATTACAAAAAAGTCGAAGTGATTGCTGGAAATATCGCAACAGCCGATGCAGCAAAAGCTCTAGTTGATGTAGGTGCGGATGCTGTCAAAGTAGGCATTGGGCCTGGATCAATTTGCACGACACGTATTGTGACCGGTGTTGGAGTGCCGCAGTTAACGGCAATTATGAATGTTGCAGAAGGATTAAAAGATACCGGTGTGCCATTGATTGCTGATGGCGGGATTCGTTTTTCAGGTGATATGTGTAAAGCCATCGCCGCAGGTGCGTTTACCGTTATGATTGGTAGTTTGCTTGCTGGTACCGATGAAGCGCCTGGTGAAGTGGAGCTCTATCAAGGACGGTCATATAAATCGTATCGTGGTATGGGATCTTTGGGTGCGATGGCAAGTGCGCATGGTTCTAGTGATCGTTATTTTCAAGAGTTTAATGATGACGTGCAAAAACTTGTTCCTGAAGGTATCGAAGGACGTGTGCCATACAAAGGTCCAATGATTAATATCGTTAATCAACTCATTGGTGGATTGCGCTCAAGCATGGGTTATACCGGTTGTGACACAATAGATGCGATGCGCACAAAGCCTGAATTTATGCGTATTACCGGCGCGGGCATGCAAGAAAGTCACGTGCATGGTGTGCGTATCACGAAAGAAGCACCGAACTATCATCAGAAGTAATGATATTAACGGTTTGTTCTGCTATCGCTGTTGTAAAATTTGGTTGTCACCTCGCGGCTTGTCCGCGGGGTCTCAAGGTTGAATAAAGGGATCCCGCGCATAAAGCGCGGGATGACAGGTTTCTTTGGGGTGTGGGATGGCAGGTCTCTTTGGTGTGTGGGATGGCAGGTCTCTTTGGTGTGTGGGATGACAGGTCTCTTTGGTGTGCGAGATGACAGGTTTTCTACGCATTTTTTACTAAGGTTTTTAGGATAATGACAAACATACATTCACAAAAAATATTAATTCTCGATTTTGGTTCACAGTACACACAGCTCATCGCCCGTCGCGTGCGTGAAATTGGCGTGTATTCTGAAATTTATTCTTGCCACGTTTCCGATGAAGACATTAAAAAATTTAAACCTAACGGTATTATTCTGTCGGGTGGGCCCAATAGTGTGCATCATGAAGAAACGCCTCGTGCGCCGGATATCGTTTTTGAATTAGGCTGTCCTGTGTTAGGTATTTGTTATGGGATGCAAACGATGGCGCAACAATGTGGTGGCCGTGTGCAACCTGTCGATCAGTGTGAGTTTGGTTATGCGCAAGTCGAAGTGCATGGGCATTCGAAGTTATTAGCTGATATAGAAGATGAGGTCTCTTCCTCAGGCGCGGCGCTTTTAGATGTTTGGATGAGTCATGGTGATCAAGTTGTAGAAGTGCCCGAAGGGTTTAAAGTGATTGCACGTACAAACGATGCGCCTATTGCTGGTATGGCAAATGATGATCGTGGATTCTATGCCTTGCAATTTCATCCAGAAGTGACGCATACGCTTCAGGGTAAGCGTATATTAGAACGTTTTGTTAAAACCATCTGTGGTTGTGAAGCGTTATGGACGATGGAAAACATTATAGAAGAATGCATCAAAGACGTGCGTAAACAAGTGGGTAAAGGCAAAGTCTTGTTGGGTTTGTCGGGTGGTGTGGACTCTTCGGTAGTCGCTGCTTTATTGCATAAGGCGATCGGCGATCAGTTAGAATGCGTTTTTGTTGATAATGGTTTGTTGCGACAAGACGAAGCGAAAAAAGTCAAACAAATTTTTGTAGGGCATTTTGGTTTGAACGTCGTGCAAGTCGATGCGGAATCACTATTTTTATCGGCGTTAAAAGGCGTGACAGATCCAGAAGATAAGCGCAAAGTATTCGGCAAAGTATTTATCGATGTGTTTGCGAATGAAGCGAAGCGTCATCAAGATTGCGAATGGTTAGCGCAAGGTACGATTTATCCTGATGTTATCGAGTCAGCAGCAGCAAAAACTGGTACAGCGCACGTCATTAAATCACATCATAATGTCGGTGGTTTGCCGGAAGATATGCCGTTTAAATTGTGCGAACCTTTGCGTGAATTATTTAAAGACGAAGTGCGCAAGATGGGTTTGGAGCTAGGATTGCCGAGTGAAATGGTTCATCGTCATCCATTCCCGGGGCCAGGCTTGGGTGTGCGTATCTTAGGCGAAGTGAAAAAAGAATTCGCTGATATTTTACGTCACGCAGATCATATTTTTATTGAAGAGTTACTCGAGAAAGATTTATATGACAAAGTCAGTCAAGCGTTTACCGTGTTTTTGCCGGTTAAATCGGTGGGTGTCAAAGGCGACGCACGTTGTTATGAATATGTGATTGCGCTGCGTGCAGTAGAAACGGTTGATTTTATGACGGCGCGTTGGGCGCATTTGCCGTATGATTTTATTGGCCACGTTGCAAGACGTATCATGAATGAAGTCCGTCATGTCGCGAGAGTCGTTTATGATGTCTCTGGCAAACCACCCGCGACGATTGAGTGGGAGTGATGTGTTTTGACACCCCTTACCCCTTAAGGCCGCTCTGTAAATGTAGGGTGGATTAGGCGCCACTCCTCCTACGTCCCGCGGACAAGCCGCGGGACGTAGGCGAATAACGCTGTGCGACCTCTGATGCTGGCTTGGTGGATTACGACCTTCGGTCTAATCCACCCTACATTGAAGTAACGTTATCAAAAAAACATTGTCATCCCGCGGTTTATCCGCGGGATCTCTTTTGTACACCATTGTAACTCAAGGATGCGTGTACAGGGTAGCCCGCTTGCGGGAGAGGTGCTAGGGGTGAGGATAAAAACTAACTGCGCCGAGGGCGCAACATTAGCAGAATAACCATGAATGATGAACACTACATGCGTCACGCGCTCAACCTCGCGAAGCAAGCCGAGGCCGTTGGAGAAGTGCCCGTCGGCGCAGTATTAGTCAAAGACGGTACCGTCATTGCCGAAGGCTATAATTCGCCGATCGATCACCAAGACCCCACTGCTCATGCTGAAATCCTAGCCTTGAGAGCAGGCGCGAAGGCCCTAAACAACTACCGCCTCATCGATACCACGCTGTACGTCACCCTCGAACCTTGCGCCATGTGCGCAGGGGCGATCATCCATGCGAGAGTCAAACGTGTCGTTTTCGGCGCCACCGACCCTAAGGCGGGTGCTTTTTTTAGTGTTTTCAGTATATTAGGAACAGATCGCCTCAATCATCAAGTTGAATGTGAAGGAGGTGTGTTGGCGGAAGAATCGGCGAATCTCCTTCGCGCATTCTTCCAAGCTCGACGAAAAAATGCCTAAATAATTGCCAAATTTAAGATTTCCTTAATATTTTGCTGGCATAATAGGAGCATATTTTGGGGGCCAACATATGAACAATTCAAGAAAAATCACCCTTGATCAAAATCAGGCGAATCATTTTCGTTTGTTGCGTGAAATTCTTGTTCCTAAGCAACAAGGGCACCTCTCCTATGCATGGGATGTCCTCACTTCTACTTCGAGTTATATAACGACAGGTCAGTATCTTGGAAGCGCAATGAGGGACAAGCTCGCTCAGCTGTTTGGGCTTAGTGAAAATCCACAGTTTATTTTAGCTGAGAGTGAAAAGTTTTTGAAAAACATCGAAGAGGGATGTACTTTTAATACCTGGACTGGGTGTTTAGATTCGGGACCTTCTTTGGGTTATGAGGAAATCCGCTTAATAGGGCGACGCTACTCATATCTGCGTTTCTATGCTTATTTAAGAGATTTTTTATCAGAGAGTGATATTGAGTCTGAGCTTGACCAACATCATTTAAAAAGCTTTATGCATGAGTATCTTATTGATGTGCCTGAAGGTCTAGTGAGCGCGATAATTGATGCCGCTTATAGTCCTCGTGAAGAAGTAAAGAGTGAAGAAGAAACCCCCGAGGGGCAAAGCCCGCTTTTAGCATTCAAACACGCCATCGTATTGATGTATCGCATTCTCAATAACGCAGACGCAGCCAAAATTAAAAATGCCATGTCAGATATTCCAGAAGACTCGGCTTTTTGTCGAGGGTTTTCGCAATGGTTTTCTAGCCAGGAATCAGTTGATGATTTCGCGCCAATCAATAAAGGTGAGTTTTGTTTATCTCTCATTGCAAAAGTGCTGGGCGCACAATTAGATGTGGAACAACTAGTTCCCTATGCTCAGCGATTTTTTGCAAGCCCAGCGGCTAAAGTAAGTTTTGCTAGTGTAAGAGACTTTGAAAGTTTCAGAGATGTGATTGAGTTGTTTGTTAGGGGAGAATATAGGGACTTTCTCCAGAATGAATCGTATAAAAGCCGATTTTACGCATTATTAGCGAGCGTTTGCGATGAACTTCCTTCACTTACAAGAGAGCAAGGTTTTCCTATTGTAAGAAGCATTAACGCAATTCGCGACAAAGAAGCATTTTTTCATGCCTTATCAGGAAAAACCAGAGAACATCAAATTTGTTTTTACAGCAAAATGATTGATTATACTAACCATAGATCGAGTGACTGTTTGGAACAAATGGAATCGATAATCAACGAGCATAGCTTTGATGAGCTTGTTGCTTGGGTACAATTATTTTTTGACGATGAAATGCCTAGCAGGCCAGTGAATTTTGGAGGCGTTCGTGAGCCAACTAACGATAGCACGCACTTATCTCACCCCAGATCTTTGGCTGATGTGCTTGCAGCAGTGATCTTGTGTCATATCGATCAGCATAATTATCAAGATTACGCGGAAAATGCACGTTTTTCTTGGGCTGTTTTTCAAATAAATCTAATCGCCGCGTATCCAGAATGGCCGCGCAAATTAAGCGCTGAAGGTAGGGCGCGGATGTTGAGCGATTTTTCGTTCTTTCCTGTTGATGTTGACGAGGCCTCACGATTGCAAAAAACAAATGACTTATTGCAACTCTTAAATCGCGATGCCCTAAATCTTTATCTAGTGCTTGATCGAGAAGCGCGACGTAGTCAGGGGTATTATCTTCCAAGCATGTTAAAAGTGTATGATCGCTTAGCTTCTTACTCAAAAGACAATTTTCAACTTTATCTTGAGGATCATAATACCTTTGAAACAAATGATACTCCGTGTAAGTTTAATCTGCTTTTAATGGCTTATATTCAGGGTAAGGCAAACATTAGCCAGCTGCACTCTTATGTTGGTAGTGAGCGTGAATACATGGCTTCTAAAGAAAAAGGTGGTTTTGAAGCAAGGTTGTTGGATTATAACTATCTTGCAAGAAGAAGCATGAAAAATAACACAAGCGTTGTCACAAAATTTCAAAATAGAGAAGAATGTTTACGTTGGGTTTCGTTTATTGCATTAGATCATTTAATTTCTGCACATGTAAAACAAAAGCCTAACAAAGATGCTGTTTTTAGAGAAATGGAGGCGGTAAACAGATTGCATTTCATGAGTGATAATCCATTAACATTACGCGATGTTTTAAATCAAATTTCTAGTCCGCTTCAAACTTGGAATAAATGCGTTGAAGAAGAAAAAGAGCTCGAAGAAGAAGCTAAAGCTAGCGAAGCACCATCCCGGTTGATCTACGCAAGTGATGATGATATTGAGCATCTGAAATTTAAGTTAATAGCGGAGTCTGTGTTCTATAAAAATGACGATTGGCGTCATTACGAGCAGGATGTAGAAAAATTATTTTCTAAAGTGAATGCCGCCTCAAAAAGCGTTTTTCAGTGGTTGTGTGGGGGCATGAAGTATCGGCAAGCGAATGAAGCGTTTCAGGCGCCTATTGATCCAAAACTTCAAGAGGTTTTTGAAATAGTTGCGCAAACCAACCCTGCTTATGGTCATCTTCGAGAGTTTTTGTTTTCTGATCTTTGTGGCGAAAAAGCATCGTATTTTTTCATGTTGTATAAAGATTATGGGCCTGCCCTTCCGCCAGAGAGCTCGCTAATGGATGAGGAAAAAGGTACAATAGCCTGTGGTAGCAATCGACATTTACCGGGGTTGGCAATGTATTTGTTAAATTATGTGATTGTGGCGCAAGAAGCTTCCGCGGGTTTCACCATGTTTTCAGGAACGTCGCGAATGCCTACGACGTATGAAGAATTGCAAACCGTTTTGAATGAATCGCTGCCCGACGCTTCAGAAGATGAGAAGCTATTGTTTCTTGCAAAAGCGGTTGATCTGGTTAAGGACCAGCTCATCAGTATCCGCGATAGCGAGCAGCGTGAGAGTGGGATTGCTGATAAGGATACTATTGGCGCTCGGATATTAGAGGTTTTATGCCCTATTCTTGTTAAGAAAGGCGGAGAATTTACTCGTTTTTTAGCTAACTGGAAGAAAGCTAAACTTTTTGAAAGATCTGCATATCGCCTGGCTCAAGAAATGCAAAGTCAGCGAGATGTAAACAATGAAGAGAGAGGCGTTGAGTTGCATGTTAAATGATGAAGATATAAAAGCTGCTGCAGAGGCAGAAATTCCTACTTGGTTTACTGAGCCAGGTCTTGCTAAGGAGGCTTTTGAAGAGGTTGACTTTATAAACTCTAGAGAAGCTCAGGTTTATTTTAATATACTCTTGACAGGTTATGCCGATAGTGTCCGCGATAGTGATGCAGATAAGCAAGATCAGTTTCAAGCGATTTTTGACAATATTAATCAAGTGGGCGGTTGCGCGGTTTATTACGAAAAGTTCATCCTGCTCAAATCTATTCTTACTGACGAACAAATACCTTCTTTGACGCCTGAGCAGCGAGGGTTTGTTACCCGCTGGATTAATGCGGATGGATTTTTAACAGGCTACATTGGCGTTGGACAATTCAATCAAGAGAGGTTTAACCAACTTTTACCTAGCGGGTCCGAAGAAACGAAAGGTGAAGATGAGTGTAAGGCCACCGAAGAGCTCAATATCTCATTGATTTTGAGGCAGAGTTTGGAGGAGGCTATAATCGCTATTAATAAAAACCCAAGTTTGTTAACAGACGACGTCTACAACGAAATTAACTCGCGAGAAGACAGCCAAGCTATTTTTGTAGGGGTTTTGCTAGTGATCGTTAGCAAGGCGAAAGATTCAGACGTTTGGCAACAGCGTCTTGCTCATCTGCTGAAGAGCCGTCAAGTTTCTGTTTATAACTATTCTGACCTCGAGTTAGATGTTGCGATCGCGCAAAACAGCTGTGAGGATGGCGAGCTTTTGAAGGCGTTAAATGCGAAGTATCGTGGAGATTTAAGATCAATAGCATCCATTGAGGATCCAGTGCAAAGATATCAGGCATATCATCCAGTGACTTTTCGCGTGCCGATGCATGGCATTGCCGAGATTAGCGACGTTAATAGCGTATTGCAGCATGCTGGAATGCTGACCGAATATGAAATTAGTCAATTAAGTGATACGCAAAAACGTTTTTGGCGATGTTTTTTAAGTGTTGTTGATTGGAATAATCAGGGTCTATCGCGAGTTATTTCAGAAGGTGCCTTTGCGCGGAAGCGTTCCGATTGGGGCACATGGTTTGATGAAGAAGAACGATCAGATGAAGCATTAAAAAATCTCTTTCGCGATTTGTCCGCAGATCAATTGACTGAGAGCGGGTTTCCGGCAGCATGTCAAAACTTAAAGAGTTCAACCGAGCAGGAAGAGAGCAAAGAAAGTCATGAGCTATTCCAAGGTGTTGGAGAGTCTCGAACAAGTTCAATGGGTGGCGATGAACATAAAGAAGATGACCAAGAACGTGAGTCAAAATGGGAAGATGACGATTCGCCTGAAGCTAGTGTGAGCAGCCAGTTTGGTGAGCCTGGCTTGTTGGATGATGGAAGTATGTATGAAAGCATTTTGAAACATTTTCGAAGCTTTAGTGGTGATGAGCGTAAGGCAGCGATCCGCGAGTTGGAGCTCAAGCAGGAGTATATTAGGCTAGCTACCGATTGGATAGATGCTGAGATAGATCGGTTGCGGCCTGATATCGATAAAGATAGCATAGCCGGCACACGAGTTAATCAGCTTAAAACTTTCAGGCAGGATTTAGAAGATGGTATTAAGCAAGCTATTGTGGGAAATAATAGCGTGCCTGAATCGATTGATGGCGCGATCGCACAAGCGGTGAATGCTCAGTATCGAAATTTTTCGCAGAAGGAAGAGATCAACCAACAGAGAAACCGCATCGGCAAGATGGTGCGCATGTTTGGTAAATTGCTTTTGGGTATTGTGTTTGGCGCCAGCGTTATAGGGATTCCTGTGCTACTTGGGGATAATCGATTTGGTAAGTGGTTTTGCAATGGGGATACAACAACCCGCAAGCATTTAAATGAAGCCATGGAAAAAATTGGTGCGGAGGATAAGCCGGCTAATGATAATGACGAAGAAACCACGCCGTTGTTGCCCACTAGTTCGCGCGGTTCTCACCAATAATCCGTCATTTATTTTTTTGCCATCGTGTCTTTTTTTTTCGTCATTCTTGTGTCATCTTCGTCATTCCCGCGTAGGCGGGAATCCAGCTATTTTCGAATAATGCTGGATCCTCCGCCTTCGCGGAGGATGACGAAAAGGGCGCTGTTGCATTCTATAGCTGTCATCCCGCGGTTTATCCGCGGGATCTCTATAAATCAATAAACTATGGTTGTTGGTTTGTAGTTAAAGAGGCAGTTTGCAACACCTCCAAAAGGGTGCGGAAAATGACGAAAGAAGTGCCGAAGATGATGAAGTGCGCCGATGACACAACCCTCCGCATGTCATGGCGAACAAGTAAAATTTGTAATCACAACGTTACAAACCGTTACACTTACTTAAGCCTCTCTTAATGTTGTTATGTTACAATGAGTTGTAAAAAAAATGGGGGCGTCTTACATAATGCATAACAGGCCAGAAACAGAACAAAAACAAGGCAACTTGAGTGATAGTTTACCAGTATTAGGGGCTGTGCAACCTTTGGATCCCAATAAGAGGGTTTTCACGGGTGAAGGCAACCCGTTGTTTCTTGATGCCTATTATAATCTGGATAAATATCTCCGTGGCAAGATTGAGTTCAGCGAGCTCGAAGACGAGTATTTGAACGCTGATTTTCAGAATGAATCTTTGGTTGATGTTTTGATCTCTATTAACACCAATCTAAGTCAAGGTTGGAAAATTGATGAGGCTGAAACACATCTCGCTACCACTCATGACGCAAAATTTTCTGATGAAGAGAAAGAAGCTTCAGATAGTCACTTTGTCTCCGCATATGAAGAATTTGATAAAGACCATCAATCGCCTGACAGTCCCCTCTCTTTTACGCAAAAAGCTAAAAGCTTTATGTGGTCATGGGGCAAGGGATCAGTGCAGGAGCGTGAACAGCCAAGAGAAAGGCAGCTTGTCCTACGTTTGAACCCAGGGATGTTCGATGCAATAAGTAGACCTGATTGTATGGAAAATAATGCTAATATGCGTCTGCGCGCGATCGCGCTATTGTTAAGCCAAGATCAGTTTGAAGAAAGAGGCCGGCTTCCAGGTTTCGAAGAAATAGACGATTTTCAAAAACTTTTTAACATATTACATCCGAAATTGAAAAACCAATTCTCATTAATTTCGGATATTTTATTTTCTTCTTCTACATCAAACTTAGATGATCGTATTGCGCAACTTAAGCAGGTGCATCTGCTCATGGGAAGTCCCGAGTTATTGATGCAAATGGTGACTCGCCGTTATTTGCAAGACGAGAGCTTAGGTTTTGAGAATTTAAAACGATTATGGGAAAGCTTCAGTGATATAAATATTGTTGATCTATTTCTTTCAAACTTACTAGATCAAGAAGTCAATGAAAGAATTTTTAAGATAGCATTATTTTTATTTTTAAATATAAAAGACTCTTCTGAACAATTAGATGAGTTTCTTGTTAATTGTCTCATGCAACATGATCATTGTCTCAATGAGTGGCTTCCAAACTCTTGGGCGCAATTGACCGATGGTTATTCCAGGCAGAGGAATGGGTTCAATATTTTGGAATCTAAGCTTGAAGCATGTCTTAAACGCCTTATTCCCTTTATGCAAAAAATCTTTGAGGCAAAAGGCCAAGATCTAGGTTCGTTTGTTTCTCAAAGAGCTTACTTGAATTTTGCTTATCAAAATATGTATGAACATATCTACAAGCATGCCGATGAAAAATTAAATAATCAAGCAGCGCCGTTCTATTCGCTTAGCATGCTTAGCGCTTATCTTGCAGATGTCGATTATTGTTGGGGAAATAATAAAGAACAAGATCAGCAACGTGTTGATGCCATTGTTCATCGAACCCAGGATTTAGATAATGGAACATTAGAGAAATGCTTAAGCGTGTGGCTGCCTGAGCAAAATAATCCAGTAGTGGAGTATATCTTAGGTTTTGCGATGAATGATTTGCATCGTAGAGAGTGTGTTGTTTCTTTTTCTGTGAAAAACATTGATGAAGCTTTAAAAAGCAAGCTTGATGTATGTTTTCAAAAACATGATTTGTGTGAAGAAGCTAAGCAACGACTACGAGAAGAGCGTATAGCAAACGACGCGGAAGGGTATTTTAAACGGGCGTTGCATCAGTATATCAATGGCAATGATGAAGTTCTTGATGACTTGTTGGCTGTGATTGAAGCTAAAGATTTAGAAGTGAGGGCGTGGGTCAAAGAAGTCGAGCATGAGCGCTCAGATCGTATATTCAAAGCGAACAGTGTTGTTGATCAAAGTAAAGAAGAGAAGGAAGATCTAGAAGACAATGCCGGTATTTTTCAAGAAATCAAAAGAAAAATGTCGCTACCAAATAGCGGTGATAAAAATACTAATGACGAATCGATTGTGCTAACAGGCTTGCTTGATGACGAGGCGCGTCAAGCTATAGAAGAAATAGATATGCTAATGGCTGATATGGACGGTCAACCGTTTAAAAAACATATTGCACAAATGGATGATGTGTTTCAAAAAAACAACCCTGAAAATGAGCCTCTAAATGAAGGCTTAGATAATGATGATATCAAAACAGATGAAGAAGTCCTCGGTGGCTTTGAAGAATCTGTTGAAACCTACGTTCATCCTGAAGTGCCAGAATATATCTCTAGGTTAGGTTTTTTAGCAATTCGTCTTTTAGAAACTTGCGAGAATAAAGGAAAACAACAAGCGTTTTTTATTGATGGTTTTCAGGCAGAAAATGATTTGCAGAGAATGGCGCTTTATACCGACAAGCAGCTTGCTGAAGGTAAAGAAATTGATCCTTATTATGAGGCATTTTTGGAGAAAACAGCGCAAGAAGAAGAGGCAGAACGCGAAGAAAAGATAAAAGAGGGTTTTTGGCCTAAATTTCAAAGAGATTTTGAGTTATATCAAACAATAGAAGAACAGGCTATCAAAGAAAAGCAGCAAGTGCTTGAGAGGCAGCAGGAGGAAAAAGTTATCAAGCGTGAAGTTGAGGCGCTGCTATTTGATATCGTTTCAGAGGTTGAAGAGGCGCTTTTCTCTGAAGTTTCCATCGAAGAAATGCAAGAAGAGATACAAGAAGAGAAGATAGAAGTGGAAAATGAGTTAGAAGAAATAGCTCTTCCTCAAACGCCCGAACAAATATTAAACCGTCTGTTAAACCAAGATTATGATGTTGAAAGTTTATTTAATGATCCAGATTTGGCGGAAAATGTTTATTATGAATTGCTTAAACGTGATTTGATTGATTTTGTAAACGTATTACAAAAAGTATTAGAGAGTGGTTATGAGAAAAGTTTGCCCTCAGATTATCATGTGCATGTGATTCAAAAGTTGCCGTTTCTTATTAAAACCCATCCTGAGTTATGTATGCGTCTTGTAGACAAGAAGTGTCTTTCCCAGGATGCTTTTATTACCAAGTGTGAGTCTAGTTTGGAGATTGACTTTTTTGACGTTATGATGACCACGCTTAGAAACCGCCATCGTGACATACATCAAGCAATGAATGATCGCTATATCTTAAACCTCAGGATGCAATTAGAAAATGAAGAGTTAGATGAAAAGAAAGAGCAACCAGAGACAACCTTTCATTACCCAGTAGGCCTTGTTGACAGAGAAGGTTCTGCTGAAATGATAACCCCTTCTGGTCAAGACGCTGAATGGGTTCTTGGTGAAGATGAAGAGAACTTTTGTGATGGTTTGGAGGAGCTTGTAAACAATTACTTTGAAAGTGAAATCACGCGAATTATTGAGAATACTCATTTTGATAATGAATCACGAGAATTAAAGTTGGCGCAATTAAGATTTTACCAGATACAATTCAAGTCTATTTTGAAGGAACAAAAACAGTGGCATGCAGGCGGTGGCAGTCAGGCTGCGGACAGTCTGAAGCAGGGTGTTTATGATGGCGTGAAAGAGTGGGTGAGAAGATTTTCTGAGAGTAAATTCATCGACAAAAAACGTAATACCCTCACAGGTTTCTTTTCTAAATTGTTAGATAAATTGATAAATTGGTTCGAAAATCGTAATAGAACTCTCGAATCTGCCGATCGTGAAAGTGAAAGCGAGATTCAAACGCAAGGTTTCTTCAAAACAAAAATGCGAGAGCGTACTGAGCAGATGGAAAGAGAGCTTTCCTCTTTGGCGCCGAACTCCCAATTAAATGGCTCTTGAGTGCCATAGTCTATGTAAGAGGTTGAGATGTTTGATAGATATAGACCCAAGCATAAAGCAAAATTCATAGCATATAATTTTTTAAAAGATAAAATTTTTTATGATGACAAAGTCGAGATTTATGAAGCCATTATTAATTCCGAAAATTATCAAGCAATATGTGATGCAATTTTTATTCCTATTAATACTGAAATAGTACGGCTGGTGGTCGAGTCGTCAGACGATTCTTTTCACGATTTATCGAAATTAGATGTTAAAAGCTTGAATATGGCAAAGAGAAAAGCGAGTGTTTTACACAAAACATTACGCGCCGAGCTTCAAGCCTTGATCGTTTCTACAATTCTTGCCGGTATATGTGATAACAAGACTGAGAATGATATCTTGCAACATGTTTGTGTGAAGACTTCTCAAAAGATAGAAGCCTTTTTAAATCAATATGCTAGTGCGAGAACATTAAGATCTGAGCGCTACACCGTTGGTAAAGTGCTAAGAGGGATTAATGAGTTTCTCAATAAATTTATATCACTGTTATCAGGTCGTGGTTTTCAATTAAGTAAAAATGAAAAAGATTTGTTTTTCAAGCCAGCAAAGACCACAGTAGAGAAAAACTTAGCTGTAATACCTAGTGAAGTCAGATCGCTAAAGCCTCAACAGTCTGGAACATCATTGTGAGGCATTCCCAACCCCTGCAGGCGTCATTGCGAGCCCTGCAAGGGCGAAGCAATCTAGTCGAAATTGAGATTCGTAATAGCCGTGTTTATTAACGAAAAACTTATCACTGTCTTGTTATTCAATATAGTCTGGATTGCTTCGTCGCGCTACGCGCTTCTCGCAATGACGTCCGTAGGAGTTGGAAGTGCCTCACAATGACGTCCGTAGGAGTTGGAAGTGCCTCACAATGATGCCCGTAGGAGTTTGGGAATGCCTCACAATGACGCCCGTAGGAGTTTGGGAATGCCTCACAATGATGTCCATAGGGGGTTGTGGGAGTGGCTCACAATGATGTCCGCAGGGGTTGGGGATGGTTCGCAATGACGTGCCGGGAGTGTTGCGAACTGGGTTTTTACTCAAAATCAATAACCATAGGTTATTCATTTTTATAGGGCCAGCGCATAAAGCCCGGGACGTAGGGTATAGAATGCAACAGTCCTAAGAGGCAGGCTAAAGTTTGTTTGCAATGCTTCGCTCAATGCACAAGTAAGCTGCCGAGCAGTACGGCACCGAAGACCACGAGCAAAAACCCCATCGCTTTAATTATGAAAGGCTGCCAGCGTTTAATCCATTTTTTCGTATGTTTGTGTGTTAATAAGATCGCTAAGCACGAAAACCAACTCAGTCCAATGAGGGCGA
This sequence comes from Gammaproteobacteria bacterium, assembly GCA_046290385.1. Classification (GTDB taxonomy): domain Bacteria; phylum Pseudomonadota; class Gammaproteobacteria; order JAGOUN01; family JAGOUN01; genus JBKAGM01. Next base: position 16,768 of record JBKAGM010000006.1, on the reverse strand, counting down.
TTTCCAACCCAATGATGACATCTAACCAGCTAATTTTGGTTTGATGGACGACAGAAGTAAAAATGGCGAAGATAAACATCGCAGCTTTGGGGTTTAGTACATTGGTTAAAAACCCTTGGCGATATGAAGCCCAATCAGACTGAGTATTGTATTGTTCTTCGAGATTGAGCGCTGCGGATTTCTGGTGTTTGGTTTTGAGCGCTTTGATGCCTAGAAATACGAGGTAACATCCACCTAATATTTTGACTGTGTCCAGTGCAAGAGTGGAGTGGGCGATGATGTAAGCCAACCCAAAAGCACAATAAGTTATATGGATTAACAATGCATTGCTGACGCCTATCGCGGTGAATATCCCGGCACGACGGTTATACATTAATGTGTTGCGTGTTACGATTGCAAAATCAGGCCCGGGCGACATGGCGCCTAGAATGTTGATGATGCCGATGGTGATGATAAGTTTTAGCATGGGCGTGGTGTCTCTTTTGTTAGTTATTATGCGGGATGGAAAGAATTAAAGGTAGGGAGATTAAAAAAAATATTGTCACGCTGCGCTTTATGCGCGGGATCTCTTTTACCAACATTGAGACCCCGCGGGTAAACCGCGGGGTGACAGCTCAATTTTAAATGCTTATTCCCCAGCAGGTGCTTCTTGTGGTTTTTCAGCTGGTTTTGCAGAAGCTTTGGTGGTTTTAGCTTTCTTAGGTTGAATTTTTTCTTTGATACGTGCAGCTTTACCAGTACGTCCACGCATGTAATACAATTTAGCGCGGTTAACGTCACCACGACGTAGCACTTGGACGCTGTCGATCATAGGGCTGTGGGTTTGAAATACACGCTCAACGCCTTCGCCATGTGAAATTTTTCGCACGGTAAATGCAGAGTTCAAGCCGCGGTTACGCTTAGCAATGACGATACCTTCAAACGCCTGCAGACGTGTGCGTGTACCCTCGGTTACTTTTACTTTAACGTTGACTGTATCACCAGGATTGAAATCTGGTAGACCTGTTTTGATTTGTTCAGCTTCTAAGGTCTGAATGATTGGGTGTGTCATGTTTTTTTCTCCTGGTTACAGTTAATCCTGAAAAACGCCATATTTGTTCGCTGGCTGTGTCGAGTCTGCGCTTCCGGTCTCATGTGCCGATACGTAAACTCCGCGCCGTTTCTCGGCTTTCTTTGCCAGCAAAGAAATCAGCCAGTTTTCAGGGCTAACGAGTTACTTGCTTTTAATCATGTCTCAGATAGCAAGATAACTATTTCTTTGTCTTCAATACTCGCTGTTTATCAGTGAGCGCTATTTTCTCTAATAAATCCGGACGTTTCAAGTGCGTTTGCAATAAAGATTGCTTTTTACGCCATGCGGCTATCGCTTTATGGTCACCGCTTAGCAATACGCTGGGTACTGAGTGACCTTCGAAGGTCTCCGGGCGCGTATATTGCGGGTATTTCAATAACCCGTCGCTCAAGCTGTCGATCTCAGCAGATTGCTCGTCCCCGAGTACGCCAGGTATGAGGCGTGATATCGCATCTATCATCACCATCGCAGCAAGTTCACCGCCGCTTAAGATATAATCGCCAAGCGACCATTCTTCATCCACATGTAAGTCAATCACACGTTGGTCGATGCCTTCATATCGACCGGCAATGAAGATCAGCGGTTGATCGCGTTTGGTCTGATCTTGAGCCAACGCTTGATCAAATACCTTCCCCTGTGGCGAGCAGTAAATCACCTTCGCTGAAGGTAATGCTTCTTTTGCTGCCAATATCGCACGGCTGAGTGGCGCGGCCATCATGACCATGCCTGGCCCGCCGCCGTATGGCGCGTCATCCACAGTGCGGTGCCTATTATCCGCGTAATCGCGGGGATTGTAAAGATCTAGAGCAATTTTTTGGGTCTTTAGTGCCCGGCCCGTAATGCCCACTTTTAGTGGTTCAAACATGTCAGGGAAAAGGGTGATGATAGAAAATTTCATGCGTGTACCGTATTAATAATAGAAATCCCAATCGATCACGATTTTTTTATTTTCAATATCCACTTGCTTAATGACCCGGTCCATCAAGAATGGCACAAGATGCTGTTTTTCTTTGTCTTTGATGACCATCACATCGTTCGCGCCTGTTTCCATCATATGGTCGACAGAGCCCAACAAGTCGCCATTTTCATTGAATACTTCCAACCCTTCTAAGTCGGCCCAGTAGTATGTGCCTTCAGCAGTGGGGGGGAGATTGTCGCGCGAGACGTAAATCATTTTATTCGTGAAAGTATGCGCTTCTTCTCGATTATCGCATGCTTTTAGCTTGACCCAGAGTTTGTTGGTTTGAGATTTTACTTCTTCAATTTCAATCAGTTGCCAGGTGTTTTGTGGTGTGAGTAGGTGCCAGGGTTGATAATCGAGTAATGCTTGAGTGGATTCGGCGTGAGAGATAACCTTGATCCAGCCTTTCACACCATGAGGGGCACCGAACTGCCCCATGATGAGATAATCGTTATTCGGAGCTTGCTGTGTTGTCATCGCTCTGTTCGGCAGTGTTTGCCTCGTTGTTTTCTTCCGTAGCTTCTTGGCTAGCAGCAGCCTCTTTTTCAGCTTCAGCAGCGGCAGCAGCAGCAGCTTCTTCCGCAGCTTTAGCAGCATTGGCCTTTGCGCGCTTAGAAAGTTTTTTTGGTCGAGCTTCGTTGAATTCAACGCCGCTACGCTCGCCAAATTTTTGGAATTCTTTAACTAGGCTCGCAACGCGCTCAGAAGGTTGTGCGCCATTGTTAATCCAGTGGTTAATACGCTCTAGGTTGATTTTTAAACGGACATCGGCACCAGCAGCGATTGGGTTGAAGAAGCCGAGACGTTCGATGAATGCGCCATCACGACGAGCTTTTTTGTCTTTAACAACGACATGATAAAATGGTCGTTTTTTGGCTCCGGATCGAGATAAACGGATGACTACCATGGTTTTTATTCCTCACAATTTCGTCTAAAGAGGCCGATTATACGGCAAAATTTCGTGGTTGGGAAGGGGTATTTGGGTAAATGTCGCGCTTGTGGTTTTGGCTGTCGCTCTGCGGTTTGTTGGCTGGATCTAGGTGTTGGAAAATGAGATCCCGCGCATAAAGCGCGGGATGACAGTAGCTGGGGCGCAGGATGACAGCAGTCGGGGTGCAAGATGAGAGTAGCTGGGGTGCAGGATGACAGTAGCTGGGGCGCAAGATGACAGCAGTCGGGGCGCAAGATGACAGTAGCTGGGGCGCAAGATGACAGCAGTCGGGGTGCAGGATGACAGCAGTCGGGGCGCGGGATAATGGCAGCCGTGGTCGCGGTGACAGTAGTTGGTGTCGGTACGATGGTAGTCAGGGTGGTGGATCGCAGTCTTTTTTTTGATGACGTTTCCGAGACCTTAATTAATCATCATCATCCGGAAGCTTCATTCCTGGTGGTAGCATGGAGCTGAGTTTGTCCATATCCGGCATCCCGCCGCCACCCATAAGGGAAGATAAATCCATATTGCCCATGCCTGGCATGCCACCCATGCCGCGCATCATTTTCTTCAAACCGCCTTTGGAAGAGAATTTTTTCATCATTTTTTGCATTTGTGCAAATTGCTTTAAGAGCTTATTCACATCAATCACGGTGGTGCCAGATCCATTGGCAATACGCTGTTTGCGAGAGCTTTTGATTAATGCTGGAAAATGACGTTCTTGTGGCGTCATCGAGTTAATCATTGCGCGAATTTGGCTAAGTTTCTTTTCTAAGTCTTCGCCACTGCCCATGCCTGGAATATTTCCCATGCCAGGAATTTTTTTCATCAAACCTTTCAAGCTACCGAGTTTGCCAATTTGTTCCAATTGATCACGAAAGTCTTCAAGGTCAAAGCTTTTGCCTTTTGCGAGTTGGCGAGCGAGTTTTTTCGATTTTTGTTTATCAACTTTTTGTTCGACGTCTTCGATAAGGCTAAGCATGTCACCCATTCCAAGGATGCGCGAGGCTACACGATCAGGATGAAAAGGTTCTAGTGCATCGAGTTTTTCACCCACACCCATAAATTTGATAGGCTTGCCTGTGATGTGTCGGATCGATAATGCTGCACCGCCTCGGGCATCACCATCAGTTTTGGTGAGAACAACACCGGTTAATGGTAGTGCATCATTGAAAGCTTTGGCGGTATTCGCCGCATCTTGACCGGTCATACTATCGACGACGAACAGTGTTTCTGTTGGATTAAGAATGTCATGGAGGTTTTTGATCTCATCCATCATTGCATCATCGACATGCAAGCGTCCGGCGGTATCGAAAATCAAAATATCACATACAGCATTTTTTGCTGCTTTGATGGCTGCTTTTGCAATCTTGGCTGGTTTTTGCGAAGCATCGCTAGGATGGTATTGGGCATTAATATCTCGGGCAAGCGTTTCGAGCTGTTGTATCGCAGCAGGGCGATAAACGTCTGCGCTTGTTAGCATCACCGATTTTTTATGTTTTTCTTGCAAATGTTTAGCGAGTTTTGCAACGGTGGTTGTTTTACCCGAACCTTGTAAACCTGCGACTAAAATCACTACCGGTGGCGTAGCTTTTAAATCTAACTCTTGGTTTTCCTCGCCTAAAATTTGTGTGATTTCATCTTTGATGATCTTAATTAACGCTTGGCCGGGGGTGAGGCTTTGCATGACTTCTTGGCCCAACGCTTTTGTTTTAACTTCTTCTAAAAAGGCTTGGATGACCGGCAGTGCAACATCGGCTTCGAGCAGGCTCACGCGAATATCGCGAAGCGTTTCTTTAATATTGTCTTCTGAAATGCGACCAAGGCCGCGTAGATTTTTTAGCGTTTTATCTAAACGTTGGCTTAGTGACTCAAACATACAATTATCCTTTACCTAATGTGCGCAATGGTTTTCGATGTAATAAATGCTCGGTAATGGCTTCAAGTGATACGCCTTTTGTTTCAGGCACGTAAAAGTATGTGAAGACAAGTCCGATAACGCACGCGACGGCGTAAATGATAAAAGTAGTAGATAAGCCAATCGATCTAACTAAATCAGGGAAGGTTAATACGACGAGGAAATTAAATCCCCAGTTACAAATCGATGCAATCCCCATGCCTGTATTACGTAAGTGAATTGGGAATACTTCTGACATCATGATGTGCGGAATAGGACCAAGGCTGACAGCAAAGAAAAAGATGTATGCCATCGTCGCAATAAAGGCAATCCAGTCGAGGTATTGCGCTTGCGTGTAAGTGCCTAAAGCAATAATCGCAAGCGTGATTGTTGTGCCTGCAAATCCAATGTAGAGCAATTTGCGACGGCCGAGCTTTTCAATTAGCCACATGGCTAAAACCGTTGAAAGCATGTTGACAGCTCCCACACCGACACTCGCTAATATTTGAGTGGCGTTTGAAGAAAATCCAACGTCTTTAAAGATCGAAGGCGCATAGTAAATCACAACGTTGATACCGCTCATTTGTTGTAAGACAAACAACATCATGGCAACGAGCAATGCTGGGCGTACCATGGGTGCGAGAATTTCACGCCAACGGACAAGGTTTTCTTCATGATGAATCGTTTCCTCGATTTCATGAATATCGTGTTCGACATCTTTGCTCGTATGAATTTTATCAAGTACTTCAGCGGCTTTGTCATGCTTGTTATTCAGCAGTAACCAACGATGACTTTCGGGTAAAAACCACATGCCGACAAAAAGGACGAGGCCTGGAATGGCGCCAGAGGCGAACATCCAGCGCCAGTTGACGCCATAAACAAATAGATAATTGACGATGTATCCAAAAACGATACCGATGGTGATGGCTAATTGATATGCTGAGACTAATCGGCCACGTACCCTCGCAGGCATCATTTCAGCGATATATAAAGGTGTCATCACACCGGCAAGACCAATGGCGAGACCAGTGACGACACGAGCCGTGACGAGTAACCAATAGTTAGGTGCTAAGGCAGCAGCAAGGGCGCTGAAAACAAAGAGTACGGCAGCAGCGAGTATGGCGGTGCGTCGTCCGACGTAATACGTTAATTTGGTCGAAATATAAGACCCTAAAATCAGTGAGGCAAATAATGCGCCAAGTGGTAATGCGCTCGCGAGAATACCGATATCGGTTTTTGATAAATGAAAATGCGCTTTGAGAACGCCCAAAATACCGGCGATTACGCCTTCGTCAAAACCAAAGAGGAATCCGGCAATAGCAGCGACACTCGCGATAAGATAGATCATGGTTCTTATTCCTTATATATCGGTTAGTGGCATTATACTCGGTTGAGGGAAAGGAGCAACTTTGCAGGCTGGTTTATTAATAAAAATCAATAACCATAGCTTATTGATTTTTAGAGATCCCGCGGATAAACCGCGGGATGACAACGTTGGGAAAGTAAATCAAAGATAAGACAATTAAGAAGAGCTCTCGACTTCTTCTTGATTGTTGCTAATGGCCATTGACTCGGTAGTTTTTTTACTTTGCAGCACAACGAAATCAAATTGACAGCCAATAGCGTTAGCATAAGCACGCAGTGTCGTTAGTGATGGTGAGTGTTGGTGCTTTCCTCCGCCAGACTCCAATCGTGAAATTGCAGATTTATGGGTTTTTAATTTTTCAGCCACATCAAGCTGTGTTAAGCCATTGCGTTTGCGAAGTTTAGCAAGTTGTTGCATCAACTCCCTTTCTGGTTCTTGGCTATGATGGACATGTTGCACCTCAAGATTCGAAAGAGAAAGTTTTTCTAAAAAAGTATTCAATAATTTGTCTGACACGCTTGTACCTCATTTATTTAATTTTCTTGTCGCTTGCAGTAAGAGACTCTGTATACGAATAATTTACCACAAATTCACATAAGATAAAGACCTATCGAGTGAAAATCATTGAAAAATAGGCGCTTTGTTTCTAGTAATGCGCAGTTTGATCAAAAAATTATCGTCTAGATTTTGATGTTGAAATTTTTGTGCTAATTCTGACTAGTAAATTTGTCCCAAAAGATGACAGTCATGGTGAATGGTTACCGAATGGTGATGCGTGCTTTTTTGACGACGTTATCTTTGACGTGAAGAATTTCTACTGGGTATCCATGCAGACGCATGGATACGCCAGCATCGGGTATCGACTCGAAGTGTTCTAAGATTAAGCCATTTAATGTCGTTGGGCCGTCTGTTGGAAAATTAAGTTTGAGATGACGATTAAGGTCACGCAGTGTTGTGCTGCCCGCGACAAGGTAAACACCTTCTTTCTCTTTAGTAATATCTTGACTGATATCGGCTACATCCGTTGTGAATCCGCCCACGATTTCTTCAAGAATATCATCAAATGTCACCAGCCCTTGTAGCTCCCCGTATTCATCGACTACGAGCGCTAAGCGTTCTTTTTCTTTTTGAAAGAATAATACTTGTTGAGTGAGGCGAGTATTCTCTGGGATAAAGTAGGGCGTGTTTGCCAAGGATTCTAGCGTTTCAATATTCAGATCTTCTAGCGAAGCAAGGGTCAATAATTTCCGCAGATGTAATACCCCAACGGTGTTATCGATAGTATCTCGATACAGTGGTATGCGAGTATGTTGCTGTGCTTTAATTTGTTTGCGAATGTCTTGAATGTCATCGTTTAAATCAATCGCCATGATCTCATTGCGTGGCACCATGATGGCATCGACAGCAACATCTCTGAGGTCAAAAATACCCAACAGCATGGATTTATCTTTTTCTTGCATGCCCCCTGTCGCCGAGTAGACGACGGTACGTAGTTCTTCGTGTGTGAGCGGGTCTACGGCATGTTTCTTCTTTACATTCAAGCGCAACAGGCAAAGAACGGTATTGGCGATAAAATTAACCGCCCATACGATGGGGTAAAATATTGTTAATAGCCATTGCAAGGGGAGTACCACAGCGCGGGCGTATTTTTCTGCATGTAATGCTGCAATGGTTTTCGGCACGGTTTCTGCAAATACGAGAATCACAATGGTTAATATAATGGTTGCTGGTGCGATCGCGCTTTCATCAAATAGATGTAGCACGATAATCGTGGTCAGCGCCGAAGCAAAAATATTAGCAAAGGTGTTGCCAAGAAGGATGACGCTTAATAAACGATCGGGGCGCTTTAATAAGTTGAGAATGCGCTGCGCCATCGTGTCATTTTCTTTGGCAGAGTGCTGAAGGCGATAGCGATTAACCGCCATCATGCCGGTTTCTGAGCCGGAGAAAAATGCGGAGATAAGAATGAGTGCTATAAGTAAAATGATTTCAAGTGTCATGGGATTATATTAGCATAGGGATGAGAGGTTGTAATATAATATACTCATAGCAATTTTAGTTTTCTGGAAAATGCCGCCTTCTCGAGCAGTCATTGCGAAGAAGATTTGCGTTGCAAATCTGACGAAGTAATCCATAATTCGTTGAATAGTGGATTGCCTCAACTCTTTAGGGTTCGCAACGACAAATCGGGGCGGCGGCCAAATATGGAGCAAACAATGAACACGATTATGATGGCGCCATTCAAGAGCGTCGCTGTAGCTTTAGTTTTTGTCATTCTTTTTGGGCCGGTGGGTTTGTTTTACTCGTCCTTGCTTGGTGGCATCGTCATGACGGTGCTTGCAGGCATAGCTGCATTTGTGCTCACAGATGTTCCTTCGTTTTTGCCGATGGCAGGTATTTGGTTAGTCTCTACGGTGTGGAGCATGATCGCGATTCGTCTTTATAATCGTAGAATATTTAAAATGGTGATGAAGGCTGAATGAAAACCGTTACATTAGCGATACCAGAATTACTTTCCGGACTCGACCCGCGGGACAGAGTAGCGTTAGATTCGGCAAGCTTCCCGATGTTTGAGACACTCATGTCTAAAGCTACAAAGTTTAAAACAGAGATAAGCGGTTTTGAACCCCTATTGCGTATGGCATTTTCATTACCGCCGCATTTGCCTTTGCCAGCAGCAAGAATTACGGGTAAGCGTGATGGTTTGCCTGTTGATCAGGAATATTGGATGCGTGCCGATCCGGTGCATATTCAAACCGATCAAACGTCTGCATATCTTATGGGAAATGACACGTTGGATATCGATGACGAAGAGCAAACTGCCTTGGTGAGTGATTTAAATGAATGGTTGGTGCAAGATGGTTTGACGCTAATTCCGGGTCAACAAAAGCGTTGGTATCTCAAATCCGAAAAGCCCTTTGGGATTTCGACACATTATTACTACGATTGCTTGGGCAAAAGTATTGGGCATTGCTTGCCACGAGGCGAGCAAAAAAACCGATGGCGCTCCTTGCTCACAGAATTACAAATGGTGTTGTTTCGACATCCTGTCAATGAGGCGAGAAAAGCAAAAGGTATCCCTGAAATAAATAGCCTATGGTTTTGGGGTGAAGGCAATGTGCCGCATGCTGTCCATAGTGATTATTCTTATATTGTGAGTGATGATCCTGTTTTACAGGGATTGGCAGAAATAGGAAAGATCCCATGGCAGAAGCTTGAGGATGGTTGGCAAGTGCCTATGGAAGATAATGCCTATGTGTTATTAACGCCAAAATTATTTTGTTCTAAACTTGATTTTATTCGTACGTTAGAGCAAGAGTGGTTTTCGCCCCTGTTCGCACGCTTAGAACAAAGTGAAATTTCTCGCATTGTGATCTATCCTGATAATTGTTTACGCTATGAAATCGTAACATCAGATCGGTACAAGCCATGGCGACGAAAAAAACGTATCACCGCGTTAATCGATGATGATGAAACACAAAAACCAGAATTTCCCGCGTTTTTAAATCGGGTATTTCGTAACAAATCTAAAACGCATGAAGAAAATTAAAAGAAAAAAAGTTTCCAAAGATCAATTATCCTGGGGTGGGGATTTGCATCCGGTATTGAAGCGTATATATGCCTCTCGAGGTGTAACGTCACGTGAAGGCCTAGAGCGCGAACTAAAACACTTGATTCCTTTCCAACAGTTAAGTCATATCGAGCAGGCCGCAAATTTATTAGCAGAAGCAATTTCTCAACAGAAACGTATTTTAATTGTAGGAGATTTCGATGCGGATGGTGCGACGAGTTGTGCGTTAGCGATACGCGCCTTAAAAGCGTTTGGTGCAAAACAGGTTGAGTATCTTGTTCCTAATCGATTTGATTTTGGGTATGGGTTAACGCCAGAGTTAGTGGAGGTTGCTAAACAACAATCTCCAGACTTGATTATTACCGTTGATAATGGCATTGCAAATAATGATGGTGTCGATGCGGCAAAAGCAGCAGGAATTAGCGTCCTGATTACCGATCATCACTTGCCGCCTGAAGTGTTGCCAAATGCGGATGTTATTGTGAATCCTAATTTGCACGAAGATGTTTTTCCAAGCAAAAGCCTCGCAGGTGTTGGGGTGATATTTTATGTCATGCTCGCGTTGCGCAGCGTATTGCGAGACCAGCAATGGTTTCAAAAACACAGTATTGCTGAGCCAAATATGGCGACTTTTTTAGATTTAGTCGCCCTGGGTACTGTTGCTGATGTCGTACCTTTGGATAAAAACAATCGCGTACTGGTGTATCAAGGCTTGCGCCGTATTCGTGCTGGGCATGCTGCGCCAGGTATTCTTAGCTTATTAGAATTGAGCGGGCGCGAATTAAAAAATTTAACGGCAACTGATTTAGCGTTTGCTGTTGCGCCACGATTAAATGCTGCTGGGCGTATGGATGATATGTCGCTAGGAATAGAGTGCTTGTTGTCAGAATCTGAAATGTCAGCACGAGATATGGCCGCATCTTTGGATCAATTAAATCAAGATCGTCGTGCTGTGGAAGAAGAAATGAAAACACAAGCATTTGATGATTTATCTAGAATGAATTTCACATTAAATAAAAACTTACCTCGTGGTTTATGTTTTTATGATAGTGCTTGGCATCAAGGGGTTATTGGTATTCTCGCTTCACGCCTGAAAGAAAAATGCCATCGCCCAGTGGTTGCGTTTGCCAAAATTGATGGGGGTGAGTTAAAAGGCTCGGCGCGTTCAATCTCTGGCTGCCATATTCGTGATGTATTAGCCGATATTGATAGACAACACCCAGGCATGATAAAAAAATTCGGCGGACATGCAATGGCCGCAGGGTTGACGCTATTAGAGTCACAATATGATGCATTCAAACAGGCATTTGCTCAAGCAGTTTCTCGTGTGTTGCGCGAAGAAGATTTAGAAGAAATGATCGAAACAGATGGTGAGTTGTCCTCTGGCGATTTAAGTTTGCAATTTGCAGAGTTGTTACAGGCAGCGGGACCTTGGGGCCAAGGTTTTCCTGAGCCCATTTTCGATGGTAAATTTCGATTGTTAAGTCAGCGATTGCTAGGTAATAAGCATTTGAAAATGGTAGTATCACCTATGAATGAGCATAGGCCCATCGATGCGATCGCCTTTAATGTTGATGTGAAGCGTTGGCCAAATGATCGTTGCCAATGGGCGCATGTAACCTATCGATTGGATGTGAATGAATATCAAGGGAGGCGCACCCCGCAGCTAATAGTCGAAGAGCTGCAAACCGGCTCGTAAATGTAGGTTAAATTAGGCGCATTGCACCGAATTGTGGAGAGACAATGAAACTCAAAAATATCGCACAACATATCCATGCTGAAACGCAAGACGTTATCGATCAAGAAGTATCTGGTGTCAGTATCGACAGTCGTGTCACGCGGCCAGATGAATTGTTTTTTGCATTACCAGGTGAGCATGTTGATGGGCATTCGTATGTGGCAAAAGCCATCGAGCATGGCGCTGCAGGCGCAGTAGTTAGCCAGTGGCAAGCGATTGATGCTCCGCAGTTAAAAGTCAAAGACACCACGGTTGCGCTAGCGCAGTTGAGTCGCGTATGGCGTGAGCAATTTCACTTGCCTGTTGTTGCCATCACAGGCAGCCAAGGAAAAACCACAACGAAAAATATATTGGCCTCAATCTGTCGCGCAGCAAGCTCAGAGAACGAAGTTTTAGCCTCACGAAAAAGTTTTAATAATCATTTAGGCGTGCCGTTGACATTATGTCAATTGAACTCCCGCCATCGTTATGGTGTTTTTGAGATTGGTATGAATCATTCTGGCGAAATAGAGCGGCTTGTGGCACTTGTTAAACCTGATATTGCAGTCATTACAATGATTTCGAGCACGCATATCGGGCAGTTTGCTTCGCTTGATGAAATTGCTCAGGCTAAAGCTGAAATTTTTTCTGGTTTATCGGACGATGGTGTGGCCGTTATTAATCGTGATGATCAGTATTATGAAACGTTTTGTAATATAGCCAGACCTAAACGTATTGTCAGTTTTGGGCAATCTCATGAGGCAAATATTCATTTGGTTTCTTTCGATCGTCAACACATTGTCATTCAAACGCCTAAGGGTAAAATCGATACGACGCTGCCTTTGTTGGGACGGCATAACATAGTGAATGCACTTGCAGCTGTTGCAGCAGCATTTTCTTTAGAAATACCACTGCTTGCTATTGAGGAAGGTTTGGCGCATGTGATGCCAGAATATGGCCGTTGTGAACCAAAGTCTTTTGCCAAAGATGTCTTATTGATCGATGATAGTTATAACGCGAGTCCTATATCTGTGAGTGCAGCGATTGATATTTTAGCAGAATATCCAGGACGTAAGATTATGGTGTTTGGTGGCATGGGTGAGTTGGGTGATAAAGCAGAGGTTTTTCATCGTGAAGTAGCATATCAGCTCTCGCAAAAAGGGGTTTCACATCTGATGACTTATGGCGACATGCCTCGCGCAACTTTCAATGCGTTTGAGGGTAATAAATCACATTACGATACGCACGATGCGTTGGCTGACGCATTATCATCTCTATTGCAGCCAAACGATACCGTCTTAATAAAAGGTTCCAGAAGTGCTAGAATGGAAAAAGTAATTGATATGATACGGTCATCGTAGATAAACGCGAATTTCTACGATGGTTTGGTGGATTAGACCCGAAGGCGCACACTTATAACAGGAGAAAACATGTCTATCAAAACGCCCATCACTGTTGCATATGGCGATGGTATTGGCCCAGAAATTATGACAGCAGTGCTGAACATATTAAAAGCGGCTAATGCAAAAATAGATCCTGAATTCATTGAAGTCGGAGAAAAAGTATTTTTAAGCGGCAATACCACAGGTATTCCAGAAGATGCTTGGAAATCTATGTTGCGCACAAAAGTATTGCTCAAAGCGCCGATCACCACGCCACAAGGGGGTGGGTATAAGAGTTTAAACGTCACGATTCGAAAGACACTCAGCCTCTATGCTAACGTGCGACCTTGTGCATCTTTGTCACCGATTGTTCCTACCCATTTTCCTGAGATGGATGTTGTGATCATTCGTGAAAATGAAGAAGACCTTTACGCCGGTATCGAGCATCGACAAACACACGATGTGTATCAATGCTTAAAGCTCATTAGCCGACCTGGATGTGAACGCATCGTCCATTATGCATTTGAATACGCGCGAAAGTTCAATCGCAAAAAAGTCACCTGTTTTAGTAAAGATAACATTATGAAAATGACAGATGGTATCTTTCATCAAGTCTTTAATGAGATTGCGAAAGAATATCCTGACATCGAAGCCGATCATTATATTATTGATATTGGTACAGCATTACTCGCCACCCATCCTGATCGATTCGATGTGATTGTGACATCAAATTTATACGGCGATATTATTTCTGATGTTGCCGCACAAATTGTTGGTTCTGTAGGTTTGGCAGGTTCGGCAAACGTGGGTGACGACATGGCCATGTTTGAAGCGATACATGGTTCGGCGCCAGATATTGCCGGAAAAAATATCGCTAATCCATCAGGTTTATTAAATGGCGCTGTGCAGATGCTTATTCATATTAATCAGCCTGAGGTGGCCAGTACGATTCAGAATGCATGGTTAAAAACATTAGAAGATGGCATTCATACGGCAGATATTTATTCTGAAAAAACCAGTCAACAAAAAGTATCGACACAAGAATTTGCGCAAGCAGTAATTGATCGTTTAGGGCAGCAGCCCACAAAATTTGCTCCGGTCAAATATGTGAGTAATGGACAGGGTGCAAAAGTTGTATGTGTGGGAGAGCATAAAGATCGTGATGTTGAAAAGCGATTAGTTGGTGTGGATGTGTTTTTAGATAATACGCGATATTCTGCGAATGAGTTAGCCGAGGTTATTCAAGGGTTGAAAAACAAGCTTGCGTTACAAATCATTACAAGTCGTGGTGTAAAAGTGTGGCCGAAAGGGATGTCACAAACGGTGTTTAGCGACCATTGTCGCTGTCGCTTTCAGGCATCTGATGATTTTGCTGCAGTGACGGCACAAGAGGTGATTGATTTGTTACAAGCCTTAACAGCAGCAGGATTAGATGTCGTCAAAACTGAGAATTTATATTTCTTCGGTGATGAGCGAGGCTTTTCACTCGCACAAGGGCAGTAACAGGCAATAAATAGAGGTAAATATGCGAAGAAGTATTTCTGATGAAGACTTGCAAAAAGTCCTTAAGTTGCTTAAAAACGATGGTTTGGTAGTGCTGCCAACAGAAACCGTTTATGGTTTAGCGGCCGATGCCGCGCGTCCTAAAGCGATTGCCAAAGTATTTGATGTCAAAGGGCGAGAGAGTTCTCATTCTCTGACCATCCATATTCACGAGTCAGCAAAGCTTGAAACCTTTGCAAAAAATATTCCAGATTATGCGCGCACATTAGCTTCACATTTTTGGCCTGGGCCTATGACATTAATATTGCCAAAGCAACCTGGAATTTCTGAAACCATTACCGGTAATTCAGAGACAGTTGGTTTACGCATGCCCAATAACCCCATCGTACAAGAAGTTCTATCACATTTTCCTCAAGGCTTGGTTATGCCGTCGGCTAATCGTACGGGACATTTTAGCCCAACTTCTGTCGAACATGTAAAACTTGATTTGGGCGATCGCGTTGATTTTATTATGGATGGCGGTATTGCCTCCATGGGTTTAGAATCGACAATTATCGACTGCACGACTGAGCAACCCAAGATTTTGCGTATTGGAACGATTTTACCCGAAGAAATTGAGACAGTTATCGGTTTGCCAGTAGCGGTAACCTCGAATGATCCAGCAAAATTTGCTTCTCGTATTCCGATCCATGTTTTATCCGAATCAGATATGGCAGATTATATTGAACAGCATGCCGATCAACATATCACGGTTTTGAGCCGTAGGTTGCCACCAATGTTTGCACGACATGTTCATTGGCATGTGATGCCCAACGATAGCCACGCCTATCGCCATACGTTTTACGAACAATTGCATCGATTTGAGCAACAGCACAGCGATTGCATTCTTGTTGAAGAAGTGCCTGATACGCCTGAATGGCTGGCGATTCGTGAGCGCTTGAGGCGACTATAACTTGCATTTAACCTTTAAACTACGTAATCTTACAGCCTATGAAAACACATAGAGAACAACGCATCTTATCTGCTATGCGATCGACAGGTCCTTTGCATCTAGGACATTATCATGGCGTCTTAAAAAATTGGCTGAAACTCCAGCACGAGTATGACTGTTTTTTCTTCGTTGCCGATTGGCATGCACTTACCACGCACTATGAAGATCCTAGTATCATTGAACAGGCTGTGGTGAATATGACGATCGATTGGTTGTCTGTAGGTGTTGATCCTGGTGCTGCGAAAATATTCGTTCAATCGCGTGTGCCAGAACATGCTGAGTTACATTTATTATTATCAATGATGACACCGCTCGGTTGGCTAGAACGTATTCCGACATATCGTGAACAACAAGAAAAAATAAAGGATAAAGATTTATCGACCTATGGTTTTTTAGGATACCCTTTATTGCAGGCGGCTGATGTTTTGCTTTATAGAGCAGGTTATGTGCCGGTTGGGGAAGACCAGGTGTCACATGTCGAAATCGTGAGAGATATCGCAAGGCGTTTTAATCATCTCTACGGTCGTGAACCTAACTTCGAAGAACGTGTCAATGAAGCGATCAAGAAGCTTGGCAAAAAGCCTAGTAAGCTATTTGTTGATGCGCGAAAACGTTATCAAGAAACAGGTGCTGATGAAGCACTGGAAACAGCGAAAGCATTATTAGATGCCTCGGCAGGATTATCACTAGGGGATCGTGAACGTTTGTATGGGTATCTTGAAGGCGGTGGGAAAGTGATCTTGGTCGAGCCAGAGCCTCTTTTAACAGACAATCCTAAATTCCCAGGTTTAGATGGACAGAAGATGTCAAAGTCTTATGGCAATACGATTGCCTTGCGCGAAGCGCCAGAAGTTGTCGAGCAGAAGATTAAAACCATGCCAACCGATCCTGCGCGCGTGCGTCGCACCGATCCGGGTAATCCTGAAAAATGTCCGGTGTGGTTATTTCATCAAGTTTATTCGAATCAAGATGTCAAAGATTGGGTTGTGCAAGGATGTACAACAGCCGGTATTGGTTGTCTTGATTGTAAGAAATGCATTATCGATGCGATTAACAAAGAGCAAGCACCGTTTCGTGAGCGTGCAAAAGAATATGAAGAAAACCCAGATATCGTGCGAAATATTATTATGGAAGGCTGCGAAGCTGCGAGGGATGTTGCTTCAGAAACATTAAAAGATGTTAGAGAAGCCATGGGGTTGAATTACACGAAGGTGTGATTTTACTGTTATTCTGCGTGATGACAATCAACCAGAGTTGTCATTTCGAGTGCAGCGAGGAATCTCCTTGGGATGACAATCAACCAGAGTTGTCATTCCGAGCGTAGCGAGGAATCTCCTTGGGGTGACAATCAACCAGAGTTGTCATTTCGAGTGCAGC
>JBKAGM010000005.1:0-72518 GCA_046290385.1 Gammaproteobacteria bacterium | reverse complement strand
CAATCCACGACGCACAGAAGAAACTTCTATCACCCTACGGGCCGTCATTGCGAGAAAGATTTGCGTAGCAAATCTGACGAAGCAATCTAGTCGAAATAGAATTCCGTAACACAATATCAAGGAGATTCCTCGGCTACGCCTCGGAATGACAGCGTTTGTGTTTTGTCAAATGCCAACTTTTTCTTTTGTCATCTCGAGCGCAGCGAGAGATCTCCCGCTGCACGGAGATTCCTCAGCTTCGCGGAGGATGACAAACCAAAATGAGATCCCGCACATAAAGCGCGCGCATTCATGATGGCAATACTTCTTATCCATGCCGATTAAAGATATCAAGCACAACAACTTTGGGGCGTTTTTCTTCGATACGATAGAGAATCGTGTAAGAACCATGCGGCATGCGTCGCAAACCTAACATTCCTTTTAATTTGCGCGCATCCATATGATGAGGATTGATCGTTAAGGTCTCAAAGATATTCAGCAATTCTTTTTTGAATGTTAAAGACAGCGTCTGAAAAGCATTTGCAGCAACAGGAGAAAATTCTACACGATAAGGTGTCTCATGCATCCTGCATCAACTCCTCTTTTAAAACTTCCAACGGAATAGTACCTGACTGCCTGACTGACTCTAATGCGATCTGAGCGCGCATAAGAAAATTTTCAGCTTCCAGACTTTCTATGCGTTCCAAGTCCTCGAGCGAAACAAGTGCCGCAAGCCTTTCATCATTTTTAGTGATTAACCAACGACGCTTATCGTATCTTGTTTCATTAAGATATTTTAAAACATTTTGCTTAAAATCGACTAAACTAATGACTCGCATATTTACTTACCGCATTCGTCTTTGTATGCCTGTTCATAGTTAATTTGTTGCGCTGTTTCGACAGCTGCGGAACTATCTTCTGGATAAGCGCCATGCATCATGATTTTAGAGCGCAGTGCTTTACAAGTTTCTTCTTTCCCTGGTGTCGCATTTTGTGGACTCACTGTTGTTGAGGTACAAGCAACAAGAGAGACAAGCGCGACAATGATTAACAACATCTTCATGATATTCACTCCTTATTTTGAAGATTTCCATAATAATCGATTCTTCATCAAAAACAAACCACATCCTAATAATGCAGAGCAAGCTGAGCCCAACAAAACGCCGAGGCGCGCGATATTTTCAAATTCTGTTCCTTGATAAGCCAATGCGCCAATAAACAGACTCATGGTAAATCCTATTCCCGTCAAGGCAGAAATAGCTAACATATCATACAACTTAGCTTTCTTAGGCAACTTCGCAAACCCTAGTTTTACAACGCAAAATACTATCAAAAACACGCCGAACGTTTTTCCTAAAAACAAGCCCAACGCAATACCTAGCGTCAATGGCGAAGTTAACTGCGAAAAAGTAACATCATACAAACTAATACCGCCATTGAGCAAAACAAACAACGGCAATATAAAAAACGCTACCCAAGGATAAAGTTTTTCTTCTAATAAATGCAAAGGAGAAATTTCAGGATTTTTTTTGCTTCTATTTGGAATGGCTAACCCTACGATGATGCCTCCCAGCGTTGCATGCACACCCGACTTTAATACACAGCCCCAAATGAAAAGACCAATCAACATATAAACTGCAATACGCTGTACTTGTAATAAATTCAGAATAACCAAACATAACACGCCGATACACGCTAGCGATAAGAGTTGAAATGATAATGCGCCGCTATATACGATGGCGATGATGGTGATCACAGCAATATCATCTACAATTGATAACGTCACCAAGAATACACGCAAACTACGAGGAACACGCTTCCCCAATAAGGACAGCACCCCCATCGCAAAAGCAATATCCGTTGTTGAAGGTATTGGCCAACCTATCAACTTTTCTGGATTATGATGCGTAAAAAACAAAAAAATTGCGATAGGAAAAATAATCCCTCCTGCGGCGCCAAGCAAAGGCAATGTTAACTGCGATGGTTTTGACAATTCGCCATCACAAAATTCACGCTTCATCTCCAAAGCGAGCGCCATAAAAAAGATAGCCATCAGCCCTTCATTGACCCATAAAATTAAAGGTTTATGAAAGTCCACCGCTCCTACGCGAAATTGAATAGGTAAATCTTGGAAATGCTGATAGAAATGGCTTAAAGGAGAGTTAGCTAAAATCAATGCCGCAATCAACATGAAAATCAGCAGCAAACCACTGGCTGAAGAAAGGTCTATAAATTTTTCAATGTGCTTTAGCATTTTTCGCTTTGTACTCCTTTATCGCGCTATGAAGCTGTTCTTTTGTCATATCCTCACGCCACCAATATGTTCCACCATTTATTTTCAATTGGGTGACTTTTGTCGAAGCCAACTGACAAGCCGTTATTTTCTTTTGACAGTCGAAATAATAAACGTCTCCTGGTTTCATTGCCGTGCAGACAAGTGAAAACGTATTTTTATCTAACGCTAAAGCAGACCAATGCCCAGGCTGAATACGCGAAGCCCATCCAGCGCTTGCAGAAGGCTGCGGCATTTCATGATTCAACCAAAAAACTTGTTTGCTTTTGTTTTGAATCAAGATAACTTGCTGTGCTTGTTTTTTATTTGCAATCTTTAGCACACCCTTATCATAAACAATATTATCAGTGGTGCAGTTTTTGGGGAAAGCAAAAACGAATGCTGGAAGAATGAATAATAGAAGTAAGATATTTTTCATAGTGTTTTTCCATAAAATGTCATGAAGCAAAGCGTCACAATCTGGCTTATCAAAAAATCCATCACTATAGGTTTTTGATCTTTATGGGTTCCGCGCATAAAGCGCAGGACGTAGGCCTTAGAATATCTAGGCGGCACCCATTCAAACCGCCACCGCAGCCTTAATTGTCGGATGATATTGGTAATTCTTAAAAACAAAGTCTTCAAATCGATAACCTGAAATATCATCTGGTTTTCTTGAAATTTCCATCGTTGGGCATGGGTACGGTTCGCGCGATAATTGTAAATTCACTTGTTCTAGGTGGTTAGAGTAAATGTGGCAATCGCCACCGGTCCATATAAATTCTTTTGGTTTTAAATCGCATTGCTGCGCAACCATACATGTCAGCAAGGAATAAGAAGCAATATTAAACGGTACTCCCAAAAAAATATCGGCTGAACGCTGATAAAGCTGACAAGACAAATAGCCATCGTTAACATAAAATTGAAACATCATGTGGCACGGCGGCAAAGCCATGTGCGCGAGCTCACCAACATTCCAAGCGTTAACTAACAAGCGTCTAGAATCTGGGTTGGTTTTGATCTGAGAGATTACATCACCAATTTGATCGATGACTCGACCATCTTTTGCTTCCCAAGAACGCCATTGCTTACCATAAACAGGCCCTAAATTACCATTTTCATCAGCCCATTCATTCCAAATACGCACACCATTATCGGTCAAATATTTTGTATTGGTGTCTCCACTTAAAAACCATAATAATTCATGAATCACGCTTTTTAAGTGAATGCGTTTTGTCGTGATTAAAGGAAAAGATTGAGCCAGATCAAAGCGCATTTGATGGCCAAAGGTGCTGATGGTCCCCGTGCCTGTGCGATCTGTTTTCTTTTCGCCATGTGCTAATACGTGCTTTAAAAAATCGAGATACTGCTTCATACTATTTCCTTCTGTAGGCGAATACTAATAAAAGTGCTCCAACAAGAATCATGGGGATAGAAAGCAATTGCCCCATGGTAACCCAATGCCAAGCGATGAATCCGAGCTGGATATCAGGTTGTCTAAAAAATTCAACAAGAAACCGAACCAATCCGTAACCGAGTAAGAATAAAGCCGATACCGCCATTTTCGGCCGCTTTTTACTAGAATAACACCATAGCACTGCAAATAATAGAACGCCTTCAAGCAAAAACTCATACAACTCAGACGGGTGCCTAGGCAGTAAATCAGCACGTGGAAACACCATGCCCCACGGCATATCTGTCACCCTTCCCCACAACTCGCCATTAATAAAATTACCCAGACGCCCTGCACCCAAACCTATCGGTACGATCGGTGCGACAAAGTCTGTCATATCAAACAATCCTTTGCCAATATGTCTTCCATATAACCACAATGCCAAGATTGCGCCCAACAAACCGCCATGGAAAGACATGCCACCTTCCCAAATCTTAAAAATCATCCATGGCTCATGTAAAAATCCAGAAAAATCGTAGAAAACAATATACCCAACGCGCCCTCCGATGATCAGACCCAACGCACCATAGAAGATCAAATCAGCTACGTACTGTGGCGTCCATAATCCTTGTGAATGTTTTGCTCGCCATCGCAACAAAAGCCAGCCGGCAAGAAAACCAAACAAGTACATCATTCCATACCAATGAACAGGCACGGGACCGAGATGAAATGCGATAGGATCAATATTGGGGTATTTTAACATGCGATCACTTCAAAAAATCAGATCAATAGCAACCAAAACTAAAATCAACGCTAAAATTCGCTTTAATATACTGCCTGGAATGACCTGCGTCAATCTCACGCCGATAGGTGCAAAAATAACACTCGCGGCTATAATTCCAAGGAATGCCGGCCAATAGACATAACCCGAACTCCAAGGAATATGGACATCATTCCAGCCTGTCACGATAAACGTTATCGTCCCCACCAATGCGATAGGAAATGTCCCAGCAGACGCTGTGGCTGCAGCGCGCGGCATAGAAATATGGTATCGCGTCAAAAAAGGTACCGCCAACACACCACCACCAATACCAAACATTCCTGAAGCTAACCCAATCAAGCCACCCATAAGTAATAAAAATTTAGCCGCAATGTTTTTAGGGCGCCCCTTGATATCATCTTTGCGAGCACCCGCCTTCAAAAACATCCGAATGGCGACAATGATTAAAAAAATAGCGAAGGCTATTTTCAATATTTCTGCAGATAAGAAATCGGTAATGATACCTCCAGCGATCACACCCAACACTAATGTGAAGACCCAAGTTTTAACGATATCCCATCGCACTCTGCCTGCTCGATGATGCGCATAGATTGACACCATGGATGTCATGACCATAGTAGATAAAGACGTACCAATCGCCATATGAGGAACAGCGCCAGCAGGAATCTGCGGCGTTAAGAATGTAAAAATATAAATCAATCCGGGAACGATAATCGTACCGCCACCTATTCCGAGCAAACCAGATAATAGACCAACGGTCGCGCCCAATATTAAATAGATTATGATGCTCATTGATAAAAGTCCTGCAAGATGACAAAAGGTATTACTTTCATTATTATAATACTATAGCGTTAATAGCGCCCAACGTCATCCTCCGCGTAGACAAACGTTACCCTCCGCGCAGGAAAACGTCATCCTCCGCGCAGGCGGAGGATCCAGCGGTGTTTAAATTCTCTGGATTCCCGCCTTCGCGGGAATGACGAAAGAGAAACAGGAATGACGATCGAGGAAACGAAGTAACGAATAAACGTTACAACATGGGACTGTTGCACTCTATGCCCTACGTCCCGCGGCTTGTCCGCGGGAC
Source organism: Gammaproteobacteria bacterium (assembly GCA_046290385.1). GTDB lineage: Bacteria > Pseudomonadota > Gammaproteobacteria > JAGOUN01 > JAGOUN01 > JBKAGM01. The sequence goes on along the minus strand of JBKAGM010000005.1, from coordinate 67,006 downwards.
CCATAAAAATGAGCTTGCAACACCCCTTTATCAACAGGAGCACTTCATGTTACGAATTCTTTTCATACTACTTTTCAGCGCATTTGCTATAAACCCAACATTTGCGAATGAGTCGCTGCAAGACAAGTTTAATAAAACCCTATACCAACAATCAGAGAACTATTATAAAAACAAACAACTTGAAAAAGCATTCAATGCATTCACCATTCTAGCGAAAAAAGACTATCCACCCGCACAATATCAATTAGCGATGATGTACTTCAATGGTGAAGGGACTAAAAAAGATGATACACAAGCTTTAAAATGGTTAAAGCAATCTGCTCACAGCGATGACCCAAAAGCACAATATCAACTTGCTCAATGGTATGCTGATGGCACCGTCGTTATTAAAGATCCACATAAAGCAGCATATTGGTATAAAAAATCTGCCGAGCAAAAATTTTCAAAAGCGCAACTCGCTTTAGGATTTGCTTATTACACTGGTGATGGCATTGCACAAAACAACCAGAAAGCATATGAACTTTTGTTACCTTTTGCGAACAAAGGTAATGCCCAAGCGCAATATATTATCGGATCATTTTATGATAACGGTACAGCTGTATCAAAAGATAGGGAAACCGCTTCTAAATGGTATGAAAAGTCTGCAAAACAAGACAATGCTAACGCCCAAGCAAGACTCGGTGAAATGTATTATGAAGGCGAAGGGATTAAAAAGAACGCTTATGCGGCAGCTTATTGGCTAGAACGCGCAGTAAAAAATGGGATGAATAGCGCACAATATGACTTAGGGTTACTTTATTATAATGGCGAAGGTGTTAATCGTGACTACCAAAAAGCAGCAGAGTACTTAACCTATGGGGCCCAAAATGGCGACGAAAAAGCAGCCTCTTTGCTTGGCAATCTTTATTACGAAGGAAAAGGCTTGCCACGAAATTATGAAGAAGCGGCGAAATGGCTAAAAATTGCAGCAGATAAAAACAACGCAGATGCTCAGAAAATATTGGGAAGAATGTATTTCAGTGGCCAAGGGGTTCCAAAAGATCCGGCAAAAGCAGCTCACTGGTTAACACTTGCTGCAAAACAAGGTGATGCCTATTCGCAAAATGTTTTAGCTTATCTTTATTACACGGGGCAAGGTGTGGCTCAAGATTACGAAACCGCGCTTGCTTGGTATCAAAAAGCAGCAGAACAAAACCTTGGCACAGCGCAATACATGACAGGATACTTGTTTGAAAAAGGATTAGGCGCGCCACAAAACTATTCTGAAGCAGCACAATGGTATAAAAAGGCATCCTTTAATGGCCTAGCAGATGCACAACTGTTACTTGGTATTTTATATGGAAATGGTGATGGGGTGAAACAAGATCCTATAGAAGCATATGCTTGGTTTGACATTGCCGCTACCTCAAATAGTCAAAATGTGCGTGCAGAAGCAATCAAGTTTCGAGACCAACTAAAGAATGTGTTATCACCAAAGGAATTAGAAAAAGCAAACCAACTCACTTCAACCTATTACAAAAAAATCAAACCACAAGCCCCTGGCTCGGTAACTTATATTGAAGGTGCTGGGGAGTAATATTTTTTCAAAATAAATGTCATTCAGCACTTTATTCGTGGGGACATAAATCCAGCTTGCAACGCTCGCTAAACAACTGTGTTCCAAAACGCAAGGTCGACTAGATTGCTTCGCCCTTCGGGCTCGCAATGACGCGCCGTAGGCGAAGGCAGCTCAAGCAGCATCCAACAACGAGCGGTAGGCATAGCTCTTAGAAGAATTTACATAGCAAATCTGACATGAAGAACACATAATAAAGTTATATTATACGCAAATATAAATCTTGCCAAGATTACAGACCTATGCTAAAAGACAAGTGAGCACTGCAAGCTTGCGAGGTAAGTCACATGCAGACAAAACCCAATACACCTAATTACCTCCTCACTTTTGGATTCTTTTATGCTTCTCACACTATTTGTTACTGATGATGAAAAATTATTAGCTGATGCGGGCATAGAATCGATAAGCTTTAATACATATTTACAAGACTACCCCAAACTGAATGAACCAAAAATTCGTGTCATCAATCTTTGCGATACTTCCTGGTATCTCAGCCAAGGCTATTACTGCTCTTTGCTCGCAGAGGCTCGCAACCACCAAGTGTTGCCTGGAGTGAAAACAATCAACGACTTACGTAAAGATGAGGGGACTTTATTTGTACCCATCTCATCTGTGTCAAAAAAAACTTCCGAGAAAAGCCCTGATGAAACTTTCGTGATTTGTATGGGAGAAGTGCTGAACACTCATAATCGAAAACTTGCCAGCATCGTCTACCATGAGTTTATGGCGCCCCTGCTCCACATCCACTGTTCTCAACACTCTGACGGCTACAAGCTCGTAATAAAAAGGATTTCTTTATCTCAACTTACCGAAGAACAAAAAACATTTTGTCTAAAAACGTTAAAAGAATATGCACAAAAAAGTTGGCGATCAACAATTGGCAATAAAAAATATCGTTGGGATATGGCCATTCTGGTCAATCACGAAGAAAAACTTCCACCCAGCAACAAAGGAGCCATTAATCGCTTTATCAAGGCTGGCGAAAAGCTTGGCATCAAAAGCACTATTATCACGGCAAACAATTTTAACAGTCTCAATCAATTCGATGCGCTTTTTATCCGAGAAACAACAGGCATTAATCATCACACATATCATTTCTCTCGTGAAGCAGAAAACCTAGGAATTGTTGTTATTGATGAAGCTGATGCGATTTTACGTTGCTGCAATAAAGTATTTCTTCACGATGCTTTTAGCTATAAAAAAGTCCCTAGCGTTCCATCACATATTATCTCAAACGCATCCGAAGAAACACTACAGTTTATCGAGAATGAAATTCACTATCCTGTTATATTAAAGATGCCAGAAAATTCTTTTTCTAAAGGAATATTTAAGGCAGAAAACCGAGAAACGCTCAAAGAAACAATTGAAAATTTATTGAAAGAATCTGCGCTTGTTTTAGCTCAAAAATATCTTTATACCGAATTTGATTGGCGGATAGGCGTACTGAACGGTCGTGCTTTATATGCTTGTCGATATTATATGGCAAAAAATCACTGGCAAATATACAACCACGGTAGCAAGCGTAATTTCTCCGGAGACTTTGATGCTCTACCAACGTTTGAAGTTCCAACACCCGTGCTGAAAGCATCACTAAAAGCAGCAAACATCATCGGAAATGGCTTGTACGGAATCGATATTAAAGAAGTCAATGGACAAGCATACGTCCTAGAGGTCAATGACAATCCTAATATTGACCACGGCGTTGAAGATGCTTACTTAGGAGAAGAACTCTATATGCAAATCATGGCGGAGTTTTTAAAACGCATGGAAACACGAGGCTCATAAATGCATTCCTTGACTTTTCAAAGAGCCACAATAAAAGACTGTGACACATTATGCAAAATAGAATTACGTTGCTTTCAAAAAGATGGATTTAATAAACAACAATTTCGATATTTATTACAAAAAGCAAAAGCTATTACTTTCATTGCTTATTGGGATAAAAAAATAGCAGGTTATGGCATGCTGCTTTTACCGAGACATCCCAAACCAGCCAGGCTCTATTCAATGGCTATATTGCCAGAATATCAAGGCAAAGGCATCGCCTCGAACTTACTAAAGTATTTAATTAAAATTTCACGAAAACACTATTACTCTGAAATTCGTTTAGAAGTCAGCGTTACCAATCAAAAAGCCGTAAACCTTTATCATGCGATAGGCTTTGTTGAAATTGAGTTTTTGCCATCATACTATCAAGACAAAACTGATGGCGTTCGAATGAAATATCAATTAAGCAATACTCAAGATCAATAGCTTAAAATGACGACCTATAGAAAATGAGGGATAGCAACCATCTGAATTCTATAGCGCTTCAAAACCCAATAGTTGAAAATGCCGATCAAAAGTAAATACCTTTTTAACGTGATGATCACGCATTAATTGAAAAGAAATGCAATCTGTGTAACTTACTTTCTGATCTGAAAATTTCTCAAAAAACTTCAATGCGTTTAATTCCACCTCAGCATCTGGCCGAACAATCGAAAAAATAGAAGAGGAATAAATGATGTTAGCAGTTTCAAGCGCAAAGGAATAATGGCTTTTACGCGCCATGAGCGTAAAAGTTTCATCAAGCACAAAGTTACTCGTCATAAGCTTTTCTTTTGATTTCTCCAACTTTTTCCACAACTGCTGCGCTTTTTTATGGTGTTGGTCTGCTTGAATATAGCGCGCAATAAACGCTCCAGTGTCAATAAAAATCATATTATCATCGCTTTATACTATTCATCATACAGGTAGTCATCGTGCTTTTCCGCTAAATCTCGATCTCTACAGACTTTATAAATTCTACGATCTTCGTAAAATGCATCGTATGTATGCTTTCCTTCGGATCGACATACCAGCTCTAGCGCTTCTCGCACCAACTCACCAAACGAAACACCACGCTTCATAGCAAGTTTCGACGCTTTCATCTTTAACGTTTCAGGCAACATTATGGTCGTTCTATTCATCACTCACCTCACATATGCATAATAGCATATGCATAACATTTAATCAAACACCAAGAAAGAAAGGCAGACTGGATTTCTATGAAAGGAGTGTTGCGAACTGGCTTTTTACTATAAATCAATAACTATAGGTTATTGATTTATAGAGATCCCGCGGATAAACCGCGGGATGACAGTCTCTGATAAGAGAGTTTGATATACTTTTGTCTGAGACATTGGGGACCTCCTGATAAGTTATTTCGTTTCAAAATAAGTTTCTCAGAGATTTGATCTCTAATGTCTCTCTTATAATCTCAGACACAATTTATCTTACGCTACCGTCGTAGAATGCAACAGCCCCATAATGAGCGGGACGTAGGCTTTAGAATACAACCGTCATAGTACGTTGTGTTATTAAACTCAATAGACTAGCTTAATGCCGTCCTGCGCGGATGAGGCCACCGAGGTCGGCTTTTTCGAGCTCGTGCTCTAGGCGCTTTCGGATCATGACGGGGTCTGTCATTTCTAAGACTTCTTCTAATAAGTCACGCGCTTGCTGTCGGGAAAAATGCGATATCACCCATTTAATACGCGTAAGGCGCGCGGCACTCATGCTCAGCGCATCAAACCCCATACCGATAAGCAATATTACTGCCGCAGGATCACCCGCCATTTCGCCACAGATGCTAATTGTTTTATCTTCTGCATGAGTGTCGCGCACAACATGGCTCATCGCCCTCAATACCGATGGATGCAAATGATTATAAATCGACGCTACTCGCGAGTTATTACGATCGGCTGCTAAAATATATTGTGTTAAATCATTGCTTCCTAGCGAAATAAAATCGACACGACGCGCAATCAAGCGCGTTTGATAAATCGCAGATGGCACTTCAATCATCACACCGATACTGGGGAATTCGATCTCAACACCTTCGTCTCGCAACTCATTATATACAGTCGTAATATCTTCAATAGATTTTTCAACATCGCTAATATCTTTCACCATCGGTAACATGATGCGTAAATTATTAAACCCTTTGCTTGCTCGCAACATCGCGCGCACTTGCACGGCAAATAATTCTGGGTGATCTAATGTCACGCGAATGCCGCGCCATCCTAATGAAGGGTTTTCCTCATCATAACTAAAGTACGGCAAAATTTTATCGCCGCCAACATCCAAAGTACGCATAGTTACAGGTCGCGGCGCGAATGCTGATAATAACTGCCGATAGATTTTGTATTGCTCTTCACTCGAAGGAAATAATTCACGGGAAATAAAAGGCACTTCGGTACGATAAAGCCCTACACCATCAGCACCAGAGCTCAATGAAATACCCATGTCAGCAGCCAAACCGGCATTCACTAACATCGCAACTTGATGACCATCAGCTGTTTGACCAGGCGTGTTTTGCAAGTTTTCTAAGTCTTCGTTTAATTGCTCTTCCTCACTCACCAATCGCTTGAATTCACGCAAGACAACTTCGTTCGGCGTGACATAAGCATGACCATAATAACCATCGACGATGACAGGTTGGTTTTCTGGAATATTCAACGTTAAATCTTCAACACCCATCACGGCAGGAATCCCTAGTGCGCGCGCCAAGATCGCGACGTGAGAATTACTCGATCCTTTTCCGGAAATAATTCCCGCTAAATTTTCTAGCGGCACTTCTGCCAAGTTTGCCGCAGAAATTTCACCACCGATTAATATCACCTTCTTGGGGTATTCTTGGGGCATTTGTTTTTTTTGTTCTTGCATATGCGCCAAGATGCGCAATCCCAAATCACGCACATCATCACCACGTTCCCGCAAATATTCATTTTCCATGCTTTCAAATTGGCGGACATGCATTTTAATAACTTTACTCAACGCACCTTGCGCCCATTGTCCTTTACGAATTTCTTGCTCGACTTCGATACCAATACCATTTTCATCCAGCATTGTTAGATAAGCATCGAAAAGCGCATGATCTTCTGGAGATAAGTTTGTCGCCAACCGCTTGCTGAGCATTTTGATTTCTTCACGTATCGCTTTTAATGACTCCCGGAATAATCCTATCTCTTCATCGACATCGTCGCACTCCCTCTCAGGTACTGCTTTTAAATCTGCTAATGGATAAATAATAATGCCCGTTCCTATGCCAACACCTGCCGAGCTAGGAACACCTGTATACATCATTTCTTGCTGCTTTTCGTCAGTTGCTGCAAATTGCGTGATGCGCCCTGATTTGATTGCCAGCGCAATTGTCTCCGCCACCTGCGCAGATAATGTTATCAAAAACGCCTCTTCTTGGTCGGCAAATGCTTCTTCGTCTTGTTTTTGTAATACGATAACACCCAACAACCGCCCCTGATGCATGACGGGCGCACCTAAAAATCCTCGATATTGTTCTTCGCCCAACCCTTCGATAGGAGTAAAAGCCGAAACGGCACTCTGATCGGGAACATTTAAAGGTTGCTTGCGATGCCCAATCTGGCCAATGAGCCCGACACTCGTCGGTACACGAACGTGCCCCACCGATTGAACACTCAAACCTCGTGTAGCAATCAGGGCAAATTCTGAGCTTTTTGGATCGATGAGATAAACTGAGCACGCGTTAGTATCCAACGCTTCTCGAATGCGCTGTACCATAATCAACAATGCTTCATCGATATCGTTAGCACTGTTAAACTCTTGTATGATTCGTCTTAAGTGTTGCACTGTTTCAGTTTACAGGAAGTCTTCACTTTCGTCGACGATAATGATAATGCTTCGCAGGAAAAACGTAAGGTTGAAAATGCTTTAACGCGAGTCGGTAGACATCTCGCTTGAAATCGATCACGCCTTTCATCGGCCCCCAATAGTTGATCCATTTCCAATGATCGAATTCAGGGGAATCTGTTTTGTCGAACACAATATGAGATTCCTCACCAACGAACTTGAGCAAATACCATTTCTGCTTTTGACCCAGACACAATGGTTTCGAATGATGGCGTATAAACTTTTCAGGCAAACGATATTTTAACCACCCAGACGTCACCGCTACGATTTCGACATCTTCCGGAGACAAGCCAACTTCTTCATGCAACTCGCGAAACATGGCGGCTTGGCTTGATTCATTCTCAAGCATCCCACCTTGTGGAAATTGCCACGCCTCTTGGCCGATGCGCTTTAACCAAAGCAATTCTTGGCGATCGTTCATCACAATGATTCCAACGCCAGATCGAAACCCTTTTTTATCAATGACTGCTGTCATAACAATCACTCGCTTGTTGAATACGATATATAATCACTTTATCATTTTTATGGCCTGAGGTGGAATAAATTTCCGTAACCCAATTAGGATGTTGACTTAATCCTTTTATCACTGTTGAAGTTTCCGCTTCCACATTCAACGCAAGAAAATCATAACATCGCCAAGCTTTATTCTTTAAAAAACTCCTCGGATCTTGTTCAAAATCATAACGATCACTTTTCGACATAATAGCGCCGCGAGAATAGCTTGGAGCATCACTCGCATAGTACATCACCCTTGAAGAATTTGTATACACGGTCTCTGATGGCTTTGTGTTGTCCTTAAGATAGAGCCCAGCTCGCTTCAGATAATGCTTTGAATGGCCAAAGTGTATGAGCGTTGCTGTGGCTTCATAAATCAGAGCAATGATAAATAGACCAACAACTAGCTTTGTTTTGAATGTTCTTGGTGATTGTGTACGCCACAAGCGAATGGCTTTCTCAATTGCAAAAGGCACCCAAAAAGCAAGAAATAACCCGACAGGAATAATATAGCGACGGCTCACGTAAAAGTGTTGCGCGAAAAACAACAATCCAATCAAAAAAGCCGTCATCAAATATGCATTAAAGACAGGATGGCGTTTGAGCGCAAAACCATTAAAACGCTCTATCAGCAAATACCCCAAAGCAATAAGATTCAATACACCGATGATTTTAAAAATTTCCGCAAAAAAGACAACGAGCAAGCCACCGATCAAACCATAGATAGCTGTATCATCGGGATATTGCAGCACCTTATCTCTAAAGTTTTGGCTAATGCCGTGAAAATGATGCCAAGTGTTATGTCCGTAGTGAAAGAAATATTTTTGTATTTGATCAAAGCGTGCCTCTGGCAAATTTTCCACATAGTAAAACACTACAGCGCTGGCAATGACTATCGCTAGTATCGGTAATGCGTATAATTTTAAATAATATTTGAATCGCTGCTTAAGAGAATAGTTTGATAAAAACAAAATCGCCAATGGACATAACACAAAGTACATGATCGCCTCTAGGCGAAATAAAAACGCACAACCCATGGAAAGCAACCAAAAAAATGCCATTCGCCAAGAAAATGATTTGCTATACTCCAGCAAGAAAAAAACAGAAGCCAGCAAAAAAAACCAAAAGCCATGTTCGCGAAAAATATTAGGCCAATACTTGGTATAAGAGTGCCACACCAAAATAACAACCAATGCGAGGCATTGGATAAAAAAGTCTGCGCCTAAATAACGAATAAGAGAAATAAAAAACAATACGACACCAATTTCAAAAATAAGATCGATGAGATGCGCGGCGTGCAAAAAAGAAAGCTGTGTCGTCTTTGCCACCATAGCAATCACTACAGAGTAAAAAGGCCATGATGCTGGTCCTTCTGCGGATAAAGCACCTTTCACCCCGCTATCAAGATAACCTCCCGCAGCTTTTAAGTAAGAAATACCATCAACATCGAAAACATCACTTATGTCGATTTGATGACAAAATAAAAGTGCAGTAAGTACGATAGCGGTCAAGTAAAGTAATGTATATTTGACTCTCGCCGTCATCCTTTATCCTTCGATTCATAGCGCCAAGCATGCTCAACAATATCAGACAACGATGAATAAGTTGGCTTCCACGCCAAAATACGCGCTGCCTCATTTGCATCGGCGACGAGCACACCGGGATCCCCCGCTCGACGACTGCCTATGTCGACCTTGAACTCTTTGCCCGTTACCGATTTCGCGACATCAATAACTTGCTTAACGCTAAATCCTTCACCATTTCCTAAATTAAAGGCGCCACTTTTTTGATTTTCAATCAAATACTGCATCGCCAACAAATGCGCTTGACATAAATCAACAATATGAATGTAATCACGAACACATGTGCCATCGTGTGTATCATAATCATCGCCATAAATAGTAATTGCTGATCGCTTGCCTAAAGCAGTTTTCAACACCAACGGAATCAAATGCGTTTCTGGCTCATGTCGTTCGCCCAACGTTGCCTCAGGATGCGCGCCAGCAGCATTAAAATAACGTAACGCTATATACTTCATCCCATATGCATGATCATAATCTTCTAAAACTTGCTCGATCATCCATTTGGTTTTTCCATAAGGGTTGATAGGTAACTTGGGATGCTTTTCATCGATAGGAGAATACTGAGGAGCGCCAAATACTGCCGCACTCGATGAAAAAATAAATTTTTTAACCTGATGCTTCTGCATAGCATTAAGAAGCCGAATGGTTTTCACAACGTTATTCTCATAATACTTCGCAGGGTTTTTAACTGACTCGCCGACTTCGATGAATGAAGCAAAATGCATCACAACATCAATAGGATGCTTTGTAAATACTGCATCAAGCACTACCGAGTCGCCACAACAGCCTTGGACAAAATCATCGGCACAAACCGCATCGGCATATCCCGTAGACAAATCATCTAACACCACGACACGATGTCCCGCTTCTTTTAAAAGCAAAGACATATGCGAGCCAATGTAGCCAGCTCCGCCAATGACGAGTATAGTTGTCATGATTTTTCCTTATACTTCGCATCCACAAACGATTTGAAACGATTGCGAAAGTGCTCTTGTGAAAAGCGCATTGCATTTTTTCTGCAAGCTTCTTCCTGAATTCGGTTTTTTTCTGATTCGAATCGATTTACAGCATCACAAATTGCTTCGGTAGTTTGTGCCTCATAAAACAATCCTGTTGGATGCTCGCTAGATAGTCCATTAATCGTTTCAAGCAAGCCACCCTTTGCATATGCAATAACAGGCGTACCAGCCGCCTGCGCTTCCAATGGCAAAATACCAAAATCTTCTATCGCAGCGAATACCAACGCTTTGGCTTTTGCTAATTTTTCTTTTAAAGCTTTATCAGGTTGAAATCCAAGTATATCAACATTCTTGCCCGCTATTTTTTTCGCGCGATCCATATCTGGACCATCCCCGACAACAACAAGCTTTTTATCTGGCATCTGGTTAAATGCCTCAATGATCAAAGGCATTTTTTTATATGGCACCATGCGCGAGGCAGCAACGTAGTAATCTTCTCTTTCGGCATTGATTGAAAAATCAGAGGTATCTACAGGCGGATAAATCACTTCCGCGTCTCGACGATACGCTTTTTTGATCCGACGCGCGATATATTCGGAGTTTGCTATAAAATAATCGACTTGATTCGCTGTACGCACATCCCACTGACGCAGCTTGTGCAGCATATAACGCACAATCCAACTCTTAATCCCTTTCTCTAAGTTGGCTTCGGTTAAATATTGCCATTGCAAATCCCAAGCATAGCGCATGGGTGAATGGATATAACTAATGTGCAACTGATCCGGGGAGGTAATCACACCTTTCGCGACAGCATGAGAACTTGAAATCACAACATCATACGAGGTGACATCGAGCTGTTCAATCGCAAGTGGCATCAACCACAAATAGTTTCGAAAATGTTTTCGTGCAAAAGGAAGATTTTGTATAAACGTGGTAGTGACTGATTTGTTTTTTAAAAATTCGCGCTGCCCTTCAGGAACAAAGTCGACGACAGAAAATATATCCGCCTGCGGGAAGCACTCTAACATCTGCTCTAAAACACGCTCTGCCCCAGCGTATGCCATCAACCAGTCTGTGACAATTGCAACTTTCATTACTTTGCATCACACTTTTTTAAAAATTTAATAAAGCGTCCGACACGCAATAGTGTAGCGATCGATACGCGTGTTAATTCAAAAATCCAAAAGACAAATAAATATTTTGGCGAAATCAACAAAATCACCGCGAGCAATGTCATTGTGTTACCAAAACATGCAAATGACTTATAGATTTTTTTTACAAAGCTCGTGCCTGCATTCGCATAGAGATCCTCGGAATGTTCAACCTCAATACCTGTTAAGTATCGCAAATACAAATCCACGCCGCCTATTCCTAGCAACACGACGTAAATAACAGACGGTTGGTAAAGATACAAGCCAACGATAATAGACAACCAAAACAAATAGTCAGTAAGTGCATCCAATAAAGCGCCTAATTTTGATGTTTTATTTAAATATCGCGCGACATAGCCATCACAATTATCAATGTACATAAATAAAAGCGAAAAAATTGCTGCCAAGACAAGCTTTCCCGTCATTAAGGCCACCAACATAATTGGCACCAACACTAGATTCATCAAGGTAATCCGATTGGGATCACGAAAGATTTTTGCCAATAATGGAACAAATGGCACTGTAATATATTGAACGGCTGCCGCAAATGGGCCCGTCTCACCAAATTTTCGAATAACTTTAACTTTCACGGCCCGCCTCCTTTTTCATGTTTTTAATAACTTGCAATATGACACCCATCCACGCCAAATGTGTTAATGCAACTAAAATAACAAATCCCAATACGTATGTGTTCAGTTGGAAATAATACATGCATGGGTAATATAACAGCGCGCCCCATAATAAGAATTGGTTATTCCACGCATAACAACCCTCAAGAAAATCAATCGCCACAACTTTGACCTTTTGCAAAAATGTCTCTGGACTGTCGACCAAGTCAATCACATCAGCCGATTTTTCAGCGAGATATGGCCTAAAGGCATGACGATACGACGCCATAATGCTTCTGCCAATAAATGCAAACACTAACAGGTAAATACAAATTAATGAATCTGTCATACGATAATAACCATATGCAATGGCTAATCCTAGCAAGGTATAGCTTTCCGATAAGATCGTGTCAAAAAACACATCGAGGAACATGCCCAAACGACTTCGTTGATTTTTCAATCCAGCGAGCATACCATCGACAGTATCTAAAACTTCATGCACCTGAAATAATAAAAATCCTAAAACGATATAGCCAAAAGTGCCACCGAGAAAACAGAGCAACGCGAGCACATTGAGAATAATACGAAAGATAGTCACTTGATTGGGAGTAATGGATGTGTTCCAAATTGCCAGAACGATTTCTTGACCGAGAGGTTTTATGATATAGCGAATGACGCCAGGCTTGTATTCGTGCTTGAAGGATTTTCGTTTGGGTTTTGGGTTCACTAGAAAACTCCATATTGTTGGTTGATCTGCGCCGTAGGCGCACCTTTAAATTACATCAACAGTCTTTAAGATTATAGCGGGATCAAGGTAAAAATCCAAAGTTCTCGCTAGCCCCCTCTGCATGTCGGTATCAGGTTCCCAGCCTAAATGACGCATGATTTTTGTGCTATCAATCGCATAACGCCAATCGTGTCCAGCACGGTCTTTCACCGAGGTGATAAGCTGCTCATGTGGCGCACTTGATGGTGCGCGCTTATCCATCTCGTTGGCAATTTGCTTTGCCAACGCTAAATTCGACCATTCATTGTTTCCACCAATATTGTAGGTTTCTCCCAAACAACCTTGTTGGACTATTTTAAGCACCGCGTCACAATGATCTTCTACATATAACCAATCACGAATATTACTGCCATCACCATAAATTGGAATTGGCTGCCTCGAAACACAGGAACGAATAATCGTTGGAATGAGTTTTTCGGGATGTTGGCAAGGACCATAATTATTCGAACAATTACTGATAGTCACGGGCAATCCATAGGTATGAAAATAGGCATTGGCTAGATGATCAGAGCTCGCCTTTGATGCCGAATAAGGTGAACGCGGTGAATATGGTGTGGTTTCAGTAAAAGCTGGATCTTCTTTCGTTAGCGAGCCATACACCTCATCTGTTGAAACATGATGAAAACGACACTGCGACTCTCCCCAACCATGGTGATCACGCCAAAGCTTTTTAGCAGCATCCAACAAGGTGAATGTCCCTACGATATTTGTTTGAATAAACGCATCTGGACCTTCAATGGAGCGATCCACATGGCTTTCAGCCGCAAAATGGACAATAGTGTCGATAGCATATTGCTTCAAAAGCATATCAACTTTTTCTCGATCGCAAATATCCCCCTCGACAAAAACATATTTTTCATGCTCTTTCACATCGTCAAGATTTTTTAAATTTGCCGCGTAAGTCAATTTATCTAAGTTAACAACACAAGAAACAAACGGTTGCGACAACAGCAATCGCACAAAATGACTGCCGATAAAACCAGCGCCACCTGTGATTAAAATATTTTTAGGTTGATACGTCACAAAAAATTCCTCTCTTCAGATCTGACAGCCCCGAGTAAGCTTGATCTTTTTCAGAAACAACGGGCTCACCTTGCAAAGGCCAATCTATATTAATTGTTTCGTCATTCCAAATAATACCGCCCTCATCTTCTGGGTGATAATAATCGGTGCATTTATAATGAAAATGTGCGCGGTCAGATAAGACATAAAATCCATGCGCAAAACCAGGCGGCACATAGAGCTGTCGATGTGATTGATCATCTAACTCTACTCCCAACCATTCACCAAAAGTAGGCGAATTGGGTCTTAAGTCAACGATCACGTCAAAAACTTTCCCCAAACTAACAGACACCAACTTGCCTTGCGGATATTTTTTTTGAAAATGCATGCCGCGCAAAACATTTTTATCTGAACAAGAAAAGTTATCTTGAACAAACTTTACGTTCAGTCCCGATTCGATATAGCGTTGGGCATTATGTGTTTCTAGAAAATAACCTCTGTCGTCCGAAAAAATCTTTGGTTCAATAATAAGAGCATCGGATAGTTTTGTCTTTATTACTTGCATCATGAAACCTCTTCAAGCACATCTTTCTTAGCTGCCAATACTTCATGGCTAATTTTCACAAGATATTTCCCGTACCCGCTTTTCATCAAAGGTTTGGCTAAAGCGAGCAACTGCTCGGTACTGATGTATCGCATACGCCATGCGATTTCCTCTAAGCATGCAATCCTTAATCCTGTACGCGCTTCGATGACTTCAACGAACTGAGATGCTTCTAGCAGCGCGCGCGTCGTCCCCATATCGAGCCACGTCATGCCACGTTTGAAAATTTCGACATCTAACAATCCACGTTCTAAGTAAACTTGATTGACATCGGATATTTCCAACTCACCACGCGGCGAAGGTTTTATAGATTTTGCAATATCCACGACTTGATTGTCATAGAAATATATTCCAGTAACTGCGTAATTAGAAGGTGGATTTTTAGGTTTTTCTTGAATCGATCTTGCACGTCCATTTTCATCGAACGTCACAATACCATAATCCTGCGGACGGTTAACGTAATACGCAAAAACGGTAGCGCCTTCTTTTTTCGATACAGCATTACGAAGCATCGCCGTTAAGTTTGGGCCATAAAAAATGTTATCGCCCAATACTAAACACACAGAGTCATTACCAATAAATGATTCTCCAATGACAAAGGCTTGCGCTAATCCATCCGGTGATGACTGCACGGCATACTCCAACCGAATTCCCCACTGCGAACCATCACCCAATAAATGCTGAAATGCTGCCTGATCTTGGGGGGTGGTAATAATCAATATTTCTCGAATTTGTGCGAGCATTAATGCCGACAATGGATAATAAATCATAGGTTTATCATATACAGGTATGAGCTGCTTACTGACTGCGTGCGTCACCGGAGCGAGCCTTGTGCCAGCACCACCTGCGAGTATGATCCCTTTCATAATGTGTTTCCTTTAGTTAATGTGCGCCCTAAAAATCGAACTAGTAGGCATTTTTATTCATAAAACCTTTAAAAACTGTCAGCGCAATAATTTTTAAGTCAAACCATAGCGACCAATTTTCAATATAAAATAAATCATGTTTAATACGTTGCTCTAAACAAGTATTGCCACGCCAACCATTAATTTGCGCCCAACCTGTAATACCTGCTTTGACTAAATGCTTTTGCATATATCCTGGAATTTCATTTTTAAACTTATCTACCAACTCTGGACGTTCTGGCCTAGGGCCAACGATCGACATATCGCCTTTAAGTACGTTAATAAATTGTGGCAATTCATCTAAACTTGTTTTACGTAAAAATTGTCCGACACGCGTAGCACGATTATCTTCTTTGCTTGCCCAAACAGCACCCGTTTTCTTTTCAGCATCGACAGGCATGGAACGAAACTTTAACATCTCAAAAGGCTGACCCTGAATACTCATGCGTGTTTGACGGTAAAAAACCGGGCCTGACGAAGAGCACTTCACTGCAATCGCAATGACAAGCATGATAGGGCTAATTAGTAATAAAACGAACGCTGCAAATAAACGATCAAAAATATTTTTTACAATATGATTGACGCCATAAAGCGATGTCGCGCATAAATTCATCATAGGGACACCTAAGATTTCTGTCATAGAGTGGCTCATCATATTTTGGCTAAACAGATCAAGCATATAACGTGTTGTAATCACATTATGACGCAAAGCATGTGTAATCTGCTTAATGCGTTCCTCCTGTCGCAATGGCAAAGCTATCCAAACTTCTTGTATATTTTCACGCGCAATATATTCCGGCAAGTCTTCTGGCATGGTTTTGACTGGCACACCGCGTATTTCAGAAGCTAAGACTTCCTCGTCTAAAATAGCCACGACACGAAACCCTGTCCATAGCGCTTGATGCATATCGTTTGCCATTTTTTTCGCAATATCGGTATTCCCAATAATCACCACATTACGCACATTCAATCCGCGCCCACGCGACCAACGTAATACAAACCAGGTAATCGCTCGGAATAGACTTAACAACACCCAGGCAATTGCAAACCAGCTCGCCAACCAAAAGCGCGAATACGCAGCACTTGTTCTACTAGCGAAACCAATCGTCAACATTACAAGCATGACAATCGCCAGCGCCCAGGTGATTTGAAATAAATACGCCAGAAAAGAACGTCCACGAAACGAAGCATACACTTCAAACTGCTGGAAACAAACTAAACCCACAAAGGCAGAAATATACAGAGCATTCAAATAGCGAGGAGTGAGATCAAAGTGATGGAAGCGAAGAGCAAATGCGAGATAACCCGCTAACACAAGCAATAAGACATCGATGACTCGCACACTCCAACAAAGCAAGCCGTATAATTCTTTTAACGCGCGACGTGGTTGCATAATTGCCTTACGCTCCTTTCATTAAGGTTTTGAGCTGCCCCGTCACAGAGTTCCAATGATATTGTTCGACGTAGTTATTGTAGCTATTTTCCCATGGCATATTGATAATTTCATCTAGCGCCAAATTCCATGCAACAATATCTCTATCAAGCAAGTGAATATTTGGCATATTCAAATCACGCAAAGATTTTAAGTTGGTCGCCAAAACGTGTTTGCGAGCAGCAGAATATTCTAAAATTTTAATCGGCAAACAATGCTCGGTAAGACTCGATAATTCAAAGGGTAGCACGCCAATATCAATCGATGAAAAGACTAATGGCATCATCGCAGAAGGTAAAGGTCCCAACCAAACAACCCCGGGCTGTTGATGAATCATCTTTTGATGCTCAGCATCTAAGGGTCCTACCAATAACAACTTTACTTCGGGATGACGGTGTCGGGCAATCCTGAAAAATTCCAACAAAAAATCTAAACCCGTATAACTGTCACGCAAATTTCCGATATATCCAATAACCTTGCTATCGGTGAGCTTATGTTGTTCGCGAAAACTTTGAATTTTTTCTGCAGAGACGCTTTGAAATCGCTCGACGTTGACTCCATTTGGCAAATAATGAATCGTTTTATTCAATTTTTTACCCAAAATATTTGCAAGACATTGGGTAACAGCGAGCACAGTACTCGTATTTTCTATTTGACGCCAACAAAAGCGGCTAATTTTTTGTTCGACATATTTTGGAAATAGCCCACCACTTTCTTCTAATAGGTCATCCACAACATCATAAATCACACGCACGTCTTTAAACGTGGTTGTATCGTAATACATCATGGCAGAATTGATGACGATGGAAATATCGTTTTTTTCAACAAACTTTTTCAAACGCGCCGTATTCCAACGGGTCGCGGCGCCAAAAGGAAAATAAAAACGTCTCATTCGCACGTAATGAAACCCATCTTCGGAAGATTCCATAGTCGTTTTCTGGAAAAAGTTAACCAAGACTTCTTTAATTTTGCCCAATAAATTATTTTTTGTACGACGATGCCATAAGAGATAATAAACGTCGTACTCATCAGTAAGGTGCTTGGCTAATTCACGAGCACGTATAAGAATATTTCCAATGCAAGAATGGGGAATAATCAAGACACGAGGTTTACTTTTCTGTTGATTCATAGTGATATATCAAATAACTGCTGACTAAAGGTAACATCAAAAGCAAGAAGTGTTTTACATCAAACACAACGCTCATAAGCGAATATGATAGCATATATAAAGTAAAACAAAACAGCATTTGGTAAACCTCATCCCCTCGCCACAAACCACGAATTTGGTACGCTACAGCTTTAACCACTATGACAAAAAACAAAACAATACCGATGACTCCTTGCTCACAAAGCAACTGAATGATTAGGTTATGCACATCTTTATGTTGAGACAATAATGTTAACATATCAACGTCATGGGTATTGATGAAGTTATAAAAGGGAATAAATGGGAAGTTCCCGGCTCCCACACCCAACCAAGGATGGGCTTGCCAAGCGTGCAAACCCATTGCCCACAAATTCGCACGTGTTTGAATATTGGGGCTTTGCCAAAAGGCGTGACTCAAAGGCATCAGAGAATATTTTTTTAACACGGGCATATCACCAAAAATATGTCCAATCGACATAAAGAGGATAATCATTAACAACACAACGACGATCCCCGAGAATAGTCGCCATTTATAGCGATGCTTCCACATGAAAAATGCCGCAAATAACCCGACTAGCGTCGCTATCAATATCGAGCGCGAACCCCATAAAATCAAGGCAGCAAATAACAGAGCAAAATAACACAATCGCCACCCCGTCAAACGATTACTGCTACGAAGAAATGCATAAATCAATCCCAACGCGATGATATGTGGCGCTGGACCCACGAGCATCGAAGCGACAGTGTTGTTATAAAATGGTTGTATGTTGCGCCACAATCCCATGTAGACAAACAGCAATAGCGCAGAGAACACCCCTAAGCGCGGTAATGCCTTGCAGAAAAATTCAAAAGATTGGCGTTTTCGGAAAAAATAAAAGACAAATAATACGATTAGATAATATTTCATCGTCCATTTCGCTGCGTATACAGGTGATATGGCATAACCGATATTGATCAGCAAAAAGAATGCATAAAGATATAAAGGCCAATAATCTGGTTGCCAATAGACATTCAAAATATAACGTGGTCCTTTGAGCAAGCTAATTAATACGCTTATCGCGACAAAAACAATCAAAGCAAAAAATAATGGAGTAGTAATGTGAATAGGTCCTATGGATTGCACAGGGAAGTAAACGAAATAACACAAGAGTGTGAGCAGAATAATGATTTCTTCAAACGTTGTTTTTTTAAGCGTCGATAGCATTGTTGTGTTCCTTTAATGTCATCTTTAACCCTCAGGATTGATGATGCCCTAGTGGATTACGACCTTCGGCATAATCTCCATACAGTTAAAGCTTCTCTGTCATTCCGAGCGCAGCGAGGAATCTCCATCAGGAGGAGATTCCTCGCTGCGGACGGAAGCATCTCTGATTTATTGTCATGCACCTTTATAACTTTCTCAAATAATACTTTTCTACCAAGAACGCGTAGAAAAACATTACAAAAACACTGGCAACCATGGATCCAATAACCGCATAGACTGACGGAGTAAACCATCGCGACGCGAAGAAGCATACTACAAAGGCCAATGCGCCTAAAACCCTCGTCAGAAGTGTATGCCAAAAACCGCCCGAAGCTTTAATGATGGCAAAAGAAGAAGCTGTATACACCACAAAAGGCAACGCAATGATTAAAACATCCAACATCTGACTCGCTGGCGCATATTGGTTTGGAAAAAACAACGTCACCCAAAAGCGTGAGGTCAACCAAGTCCCTACCCAGCCGATAACTGCAAACACAGAAATCAACTTTATCAGATGTTTTCTAACCTTTAATACTTCATCATGTTTTTTTTCAGACAAAAGATTAGAGTATTCTGGTAACAAAAATCGAAATACTGGAAAAGAAAAAATACTGATTAATGCCGTATAAATAGGCCTAGCGACCACTTGAAAATTAGCCAAATCATCTGTGCCATAGTAATTAAGAATCATAAAACTCGAAAAATATACATAAAAATAGGCGCACACATATTCTGTCGTTGCAATAACAGAATATTGATAAAACTGCTTCGCCTCGTATTTATTTTTCCAAAAGCTTACGCGCACAATACATCGCAAACGATACTCTGGCACATATTTGCCTAACATCCGCCAAATCCAAAGCACAAATAAAAACATCGAAATCAAAAACGTCATCATCAAATACTGATGGCCCGAAGACATTGGCACAAACGCATATAAAATAATAAACGTCACGATAAACAATATGCTTTTGATAAAATCTGAGATAGAAATAACTTTATAAATTCGATTGGCAAGCATCATATAACCTATCAATTGCCCCCAGACCAAACAAGCCAAGACTGCTTCTAACTGCCAAAGCTGGTAATCATAACCAGCCAATCTATGTGGCAAATAGTAAAATTGTAAAATTGGCAAGATAAATAAGGCTTCTATGAACCAAAAAATCAAACCCGCGATCCACATCCCTCGAAATACTTGCTTCTTTTCATCGCTGTGACTAAAAACCCGTACGACAGCGTCTTTAAAACCTGTGAAAAATAAACAAAAGATTTTTAGTGTATCTGAGAGTAGCGTGTAAATAACCAAATCGGCTTTGATGAAGATATGAGATAAGAACACGAGCACGAAAAAATTCACGAGCACATTAAAGAATGTGAGAAAGATGTTAACTGATAAGAATTTTTTGACTGACATGTGCATCCTTTAATGCCGCGCCTGCAGCGCCATTCATTTCCACCCTCACCCCTAACCCTTCTCCACTCTAAGGGGAGAGGACTAGGGTGAGGGGTTAAAAATCACAACTGCGCTCTCACGCCATAAATCACAAAATATCGATTCAAACCGGGAATTTTATCTTTTGGACGATTCACATTTGCAATCTGTTTCACATCAAAACCCGCATCATTTAAAAGCGTTTGCCACTCGACTTTCGAATACCACTTCTCTGCAAAAGGACTATCCGAAGGATACATCCATTTGCCCATGCGCTCTAATCGCTTTTTCAAAAACCCCAACAAAGAGCGTGGATTGCGATCACTCACGATAAACGTTGCTCCTGGTTTCAATACGCGCTTAATTTCTTCAAACACTGGTTCTAAATTGCGAACATGTTGCAACACTTCCATGCACATAATCACGTCCACCGATTGGTCTTGCAGCGGAATCTGTCGCACCGAACCATTCACAATATTTGCATCTCGATCGGCAAAACTAGGATCAACGCCTACAAAAGTTAGGCGCGGATATTTTTCTCGCAAATAACTCAAGTGCTTACCCTTGCCGCAACCCAAATCCAAAACGGTCTGCCCATCTTCAAGCGCAGACAACACCGGCTCCACATGACCCAAACATTTATAATCGACAGGCACCAAACCTAAAGACACATGATGAGATTGCAAAGCGAAACAAGCATTGACCCACGTTTCATGCTCTTCATCCATAGACACAGCATGCTGTTGATATTGCAGCATTGCATCGATAAAAAATTTATTATTCCAGTTGGGCAGTGCAGCAGGGCTATATTTACCATAAAATGGCACACTACCAGGGAAACCGCCTTGTAAATTTTTGCCGCGTTTAAATTGACGCGCTTTTAAATAATATATCGTCTTGATCGCTTGCTTAAGAAATGTTTTATCTTTCGTGATACCATAAAATTCTAAGCACACCCCTGACCATTGAGCCAAGCCTGTAACGCAACGCTCACCATTGGCAACGGTATAATCATCATTATATTGCGAGCACAATACAATATCGCGCTCAACGTTTACGGTTTTTAATGCATTAGCAAATTGCAGCGCACGCTCAAAGACAAAAGCATCTTGAGTATAACGATAAGCCATCAACAAGCCTTCTAAGACATAGACCATGGTATGCAAAAACGGTTTTTCGCCTGCCTTAAATTCCATAGAGGAAAACCAACCTTCTGCATTTTGCTGGCCACACACCCATCGAATATTACTCATCCCCGCTTGAACATATTTTTCTTGATGTAATACACGGCCACACTCAATCAACGCCGCACCGACACGAGAATAATAAGTACGCGCTTGTCCAGCATAGGTTCGCATACGCCACGCGCCATCTTGGTCTTGCATAGAGACCAACCAATCTGCGCTTTTTACTGCTGCGGTTTTATATCGTTCATCTTGCGTTTCTTGAAATAAACGCGTCAAACCTATCAAACATTGCCCGACATCAAAGACTTGTTTTCCCGTGTCGCCATAACCATCGAATGCGCCATCTTGATGTTGTTTTTCCAACAACCATTCGCCCGCCTTAAGAGCACTCTCACGATAATTATCATTCTGCATCGCCTTCGCAACATCAAACATCGAGGGAATAATGTAACCTGTCGTTTCAATATAACTCTTAGCCCAGCGATTTTTATAGATCAGATATTTACATGCATAACCCCCATCAGGCGTGCCCGCTTGCGCGGCTAGCAACCAATCGGCTGCTAAAACAATATGGTCATGATTCGGATAAACCGTCTCGTCATGATGATGTGATGATGCAATTTTAGATCCTTTGGGATTCATGGCCCATGAAAGAGCCTGCACTAACCTCTTTTTCATAATACCTCTTTAATATCTCACTAATACGGTCGCTCGCATGCCCATCACCAAATGGATTTTTTGCTTGAGACATACGTTGATAAACCTTTTCATCATTTAACAGTGTTTTAGCTAAACGTAAAATATTTTCTGATGAAGTGCCTGCCAATACAGCCGTACCGGCAGTAATTGCTTCTGGACGCTCTGTCGTATCACGCATAACAATCACTGGCTTGCCTAACGATGGCATTTCTTCTTGCACGCCTCCAGAATCAGTCAACACGAGATGACAATGCATCATCAAAAACACGAAGGATACATAATCCAATGGCTCTATCAGATGAATATTATCGCGTCCGCCTAATATGCTGTTAACAGGCTGTCGTACATTTGGATTCAAGTGCATTGGATAAACGATCTCAACATTTTCTTCGAAGCTTAAATCATGCAATGCTCGACATATGTTTTCAAAGCCCTCTCCAAAGTTTTCACGTCGATGCCCAGTAACAAGCAACACGCGTTTTGAAAAATCGATAGCTTCAAAAGAGTTTTTCAGTTTCGCCTGTAACACTTCATCATGATTAATTTTTTCAACGATACTCAACAATGCATCGATAACTGTGTTACCCGTTACCCAAATATTACTTGAAGAAATATTTTCTTTGAGCAAATGATCTCGCGAAAGCTCGGTAGGTGCAAAATGAAACTGCGTGATTGCCCCCGTTAAACGACGATTCATTTCTTCCGGCCAGGGAGAATAAATATTGCCGGTACGCAAACCCGCCTCGACATGCGCCACAGGAATATGATGATAAAACGCTGCTGTCGCCGTCGCGAATGCTGTCGTCGTATCGCCTTGAACGATGATTAAATCGGGTTTGGAATGCTTAAAATAATCGCGCCACGCCTGCAAGACTCGACAATTGATATCGGTTAAATCTTGACCATCAGTCATCAAATCAAAATCCACATCCGCTTTCAATTCAAATACACCCATCATTTGATCAAGCATATGACGATGCTGAGCGGTTGCACAGACAGAAACGTCAAAAAAAGGATCTTTTTTCAATGACTTAATCACGGGTGCGAGTTTAATCACTTCTGGGCGAGTCCCCATAACGACCATGATGCTGAGCTTGGTTGATTTCACTACATTACCTGATTTTTTTCTAAAAAATAAGCTTGTGTAACATTTTACACTATTCCATTACGCTTGGGTATTAACCCAAAATTAGCAAAAGGAAAGAGAATGACTTATATTTTTGATCGAAAAATAGCCATACTTCAAAACAATCGAATGTGATTCTGAGTTTGCTATTGGCAAAGCTTATGCTGAAAAACTTGATCAAAGGAAATCTATTTTTCGCGAACAAACAAAAAAACATTATTTACAACATTAATTACAATCAATGGCGTCAAAGAAAATCATCATTATCATAGCAGCGTACAACATCAAATAAAATTTGACGACATAATGGATTGGCGCTATAAAAACCATTTATCAAACAGCGATCGTTAGAATCAGCGGCCGCTCTGCTATAACAACCCCAACCTAAACACGGCGTTGTTGCATAAATCAAAATGCCCCCCTACAGCCGTCATTGCAAGGCCTAAAGGACCGAAGCAATCAAGTCAAAATTGAGTAACCAAACACCACAGGCTATTAATGGTTCCGTCATTCGATTTCGACTTGATTGCTTCGTCAGATTTGCTACGCAAATCTTTCTCGCAATGACGCCCACAGGGGAATAGAAGTTTCTTCGGCACGCCGTAAGTCACCATGATGAGCCGTAGGCTGATGTGAACATAGCGTGATTTAAGCTGGGATGACAAAACAGAAATGCTGTCATTCCGAGGCGAAGCCGAGGAATCTCCTTAATGCTGTGTTACGCAATTCGATTTCGACTTGATTGCTTCCTCAGATTTGCTACGCAAATCTTTCTCGCAATGACGGCCGAGAGTGAGGGTAAGCATGATGTTTTTCAGGGAGTGTTACAAACGGACTTTTTATAGATCGTGCGGACAAGCCTCTGGACCTATAAAAAAACGAGTCTGCAACACACTATTTTTCTGAATCAAAACACACGCCAACTATCAGTTGCATCTTTGGTGAAATGACAAGGCTTAACAACACCGCCTAAGGCATTTAATTTTTCAGTTACCGATGCACGCTTAGTTGGGTCAACTAAAAACATCATAAAGCCACCGCCGCCAGCACCTGAGACTTTACCGCCATAAGCGCCCACTTGTTTTGCCGTGTTATAAATTTGATTGATTTCAGGCGTCGTAATATCATGCGCCAATTGTTTTTTGTATTGCCATGTTTCATCCAATAATGCACCCATTGCAGCAATATCAGCATTTTCCAACAACGGCTGAATAGCTTGCGCGCTTTGCTTAAGATGATCCAATGCATCTAACGCAGATTTTAAATGCTTTGAAATATTTAAGCGCTGTTCTGACATAATTTTATTTGCATGTCGAGCTTTACGCGTATAATACAAGATAAGTGATGACTCCAAAGCACTTTGATGGTGCTCGCTAAAACTTAAAGGGTGAACACTGGTGTCTCCATTTTTTTTGAATTCAAAACAATTTAACCCGCCAAAGGCACTCGCGTATTGATCTTGTTTGCCTCCAAGTAAATTTAAGTGATGGCGCTCAATATCGATGGCTAATTCTGCAAGTTCAGCTTTACATAAACCTAACTGCAACAACTCATTATAAGCTTGCACCATCGACACCACGAGCGCAGAAGATGCACCCAAACCGGATGAAAATGGCGCTTCGGAATACGTCGTCATATGAATGGGTATTGGTTGCCCTTCATTAAAACGCGACATCATTACATTATAAACGCATGCATGTATCGGCATGCCAATATCGATTGGCAAAGGATATTCAAGCTTAAACGTCTGCTGGCAACATCGATCAACCGCCGAAAAATGCACGACTGGCGTGCTGGCGAGCTCTAGCAAAGTATGCACATACATATCGATAGTGATATTAACCACCCGGCCACCATACTCATCGCAATAAGGTGAGACATCCGTACCACCGCCCGCCAAACCTAGACGCAACGGCGAACGCGCTCGAATGAGTGTTTTTTCCTGCAAAGATGCTTTGGTCAAAAAATCACGCCCCTAAAAATCTTTTATGGTTCAAATACTTATTCTCGCATAAACTTCTAGAACTGCCAACATGGATTGCTTCGCCCTTCCGGCGCTAGCAATGACGGACGAAGGGGTGAAAGTTGCGGAGAATAGCACCTACAATCTCCGCAAATTATGCGGAGATTAAATATCATCGTGAGCCCTAAAAAGACACTATTGATCAAAGAGTTAGCCTAAAATCCAAGCAGCACTTTATAACTTTACAAATCATTTACAATCCTAATGCATACTTTACCCCCGATTGACTTTATGATGGTCTAAAATAAAAAAAGGGGGCATCAATGACCACTGAAAATCAAGACAGAAAAAACGATGGCAAGCAAATCGAAGAAGCTTCAAGCGGCTCCGAATATGCTGATTTTTTAGAAGCTGGAACATTGCCACATAAGGGCGCAGCGCTACACTTGACTGCCGCACAACTAAGACGCGAAATTATCAAAGGTGATGCATTTACAGGGCAAGGCGATAAAATCTATATTAGTGAAAATCTCGTCGACAAAATCAAAGAGGATAACGCCTACTTCAACGATAAGGCATTAAAAAGTTTACAAGATGAATCTCCTAACGCCTACAATACTTATCTTGAATTAATCCTAATCATTGCAATAACCGGAGCTAATAATAGAGATACGAGATATTTATTAGCCAAGCATTTGCACGATAAATTTGGCTCCCATCTCGGATTTAAAGAAACTGTTGATTTTTCAAAACCAGCGGATGAAAATCTAAATGTAAAGGATGTTGTTGAAGCCATTCTTAGTTCAGTCGATAGCGATGAAGAAGAAAAATCGGATGAGCAGCAAAAAACAAACCGGCATGTTAATGAGGTTGATCATTTTTTTAATAATGGCACACTTCCAGGAAATGATCGAGCCATTGCGATTCATGCCAGCCTTTTGCGAAGAGAATTAGAATCAAACACGAAAATTAGCTTATCATTTGCCAAGCGTGTGATTTATGCTGAATCTGTTATACAAGAATTGAAAAAAAACGCAAACAGTGGCCCAACAACAGTTGAGCTTTTAAGGATGACTTCGTCAGGCTTGTCCTCATATATTGCACTCAAAGTCGCGCAAAAGATGCGAGACACCAAATCACCTGATGAAAGAAAGAATTTGTACTTGTTCTCAAGAAACACGCTACATTGTGGCATAGGATTTGCTGACCGGGATGAAGCAACACAAGCCAATATCGATGACTATTTAAAGGGTCATACATACTCAACCCCTGATGCATTTATTAAAGATGCGCCTCTGCGTAATGCATTAATCACTTATTATGCTGCAAACAAAGATAGAGCAGGATTGGAAAGTTTGCTCGGCACGCAGAAAGGCAGCGTCCCCGAGAGCCTTACCGGATTGCATAATCAAGTGAAAGTTAATCCACGATCAGAAACGGAAGCGATGATTAAACTCGTGATTGAAAGCACTCTGGAGCCCGAGCAAAAAATGGATGCCATCGTCGCTATTGCTCTAGCACGTTCTGAAGTGCAATATTTTGGTAAAGGCATGGGGTTTTTTGATCGAAGAAAAGCATCTTCGAAAGCAATTCATGACAAAATAAAAGAAATTGTAACTAAAAAAAGAGAGAATAACACAACATGGGATCAGCTAAGTCCGAAAAATAAAGCTAATGCTCTTCAAGAGGAATTCCCATCTCAAACTCTGGACAAGAATAACCGCAACAGACTTAAAACCTGACATCAATTGTTTTTAATCTGCATACCACTTTAGCAAATGTAAGCACCTTCTGAAACTAAGGATGAATCGCCCAATAGATCGGCGTATCGTCGGTATCAGGCGTACGTATTTGGTTCATATCCGAGTAATACAATACTTTTACGACTTCAATAAGCGTTTTTACAAGCTCAAAATCATTTTCGGAAGCAGCCCACATCAACCAATCTTTTCCATCAATAACTGGGAGTTGACTTAAGTCTCGAGACATTTGCACCCCCTGTTGCGGAGCAAGTTCTTCATATAAAAACTCAACTAGCTCATACTGGCTATTTTCTATTGCAACCTTCGACCATTCTAACCAATCAACATCTTCAGGACTCAATCCTAATAACTCGATAGAAAAACGAATCCAATCAAGCTCACCACACAGTGCAAGCTGATTAAACAAGTCTTGCTTATTCCTATTCAAATAAGCCATAGTTTGATCTGGCAAAACAGCCCCAACTCTTAACAAAACTGTAGCCGAGCTATAATGTTTTTCTTCCATCGCAAAATATAATGGCGTTTCATTTCCATCTTGCACCTTGGCATTGACTTCAGCACCACATAGAATAAACAACCGTAAAATGTCATGCGCCCCTACAAATGCAGCAAAATGAATAGGTGTCATATGAGGATACAACTCGTCTTCTGACATCCATTCATTAATAGGATAATCTTCTTGCAAACGCGCCTCAACCATAGCAAACAAACCTTGCTCGATTAGCGCTCTCATTGATAACGGAGACATAGCGGCAAGGAGAGATGTGCTGGTATTATTATTACTAATTTCAGTCACGGTTTTACCTCATGGAATTGTTAACACTTAAAACCATCATCTACAAAACTTCTACATGGTTTGTTTAGTCTTCATATCCTGATATGATATCAGAGTATGAAAAAACTACGAATATTAGTCAATGGCGCTCAAGGCAAAATGGGCCAGCTCGCCTGCAAAGCGATTGAAAACTCGAATCACTTCGAGCTTGTCGCCCAATGCACCCGTGAAAATGATTTGGCCAAAACACTTGCCGAAACACAACCTGACATTGCCATTGAATTAACCAACGCTGATGCCGTATTTGAAAACACAAAGACCATCATCGCAGCCGGTGTGCGCCCTATCGTCGGCGCAAGCGGGTTGACCGAAGAGCAAATGCAAATCATCTCCAAATCACTCGCCGAAAAAAAACAAGGCGGCATGATCGTCCCGAATTTCTCATTAGGCGCAGTGCTCATGATGCAAACCGCTGCAACATTGGCAAAATATTTTCCTGATGTTGAAATTATCGAAATGCACCATGACGGCAAACTGGACAGCCCATCAGGCACGGCCATACAAACAGCGGAAAACATCAACAAAGCAAAAACGAATTCCAAAACAGCCAAACCGGGCAAAGAAACCTTAAAAGGCGCGAGAGGCGCGACACATTACAACATCCCGATTCACTCTGTGCGACTCCCAGGACTCATCGCTCACCAGCATGTCATCTTTGGCAACCACGGCGAAACCCTCACCATCCGCCACGACACCTTAAACCGCGACGCTTTCGCTCCAGGCATCCTCATGGCATGCGAACGCGTGATGTGTTTGAATGAGTTAGAGGTTGGGTTGGACGAAGCGCTTCAAAAGCACAAGTGATATGCCACGAATTAGTCACCCCTAAAAACAAATATTTTAATCTGTCATGTATTGAAAAGAAGAGATTGCATTGCATAATCATGCAACTCATTCCCTGCGGACTGTTTTTAAAATGTTGCTGCATTATTTTCTATTTCTAAAATACTGTCTTTTTATGGGATGCTAGGGCCACTCGCACGCCATTTTTTACATTGCTCTTGATATATCCAAACAAGGTGCAATATCAATAGAATATATTTTTTTATGGTAGGATAGAGCGTTAATTTGACCAAAGGACAAATATTTTATGTCAGAAATTATCATATATAAAGCCAAAGATGGGCATATCGAACTAAAGGTCAGTTTGTCTGAGGAAACCGTCTGGCTCACTCAAAAGCAACTCTCTGATTTATTTAATAAAAATATCAGAACTATCTCGGAACACATCAATAATATCTTCAAAGAAGGCGAGCTGGTTGAAGATTCAGTTATCCGGAATTTCCGGATAACTGCCAATGATGGTAAAACTTACGATACAAAACACTATAATTTGGATGTCATTATTTCAGTGGGGTACCGTGTGCACTCGAAGCATGGTACTGAATTCAGACAATGGGCAACATCAGTACTAAAAAAACATATTATCAAAGGATATACCCTGAATGAAAAACGCCTCGCTGAACGCGGTGCTAGAGAACTCCAACAGTCCATTGAACTACTGCAAAAAACACTGACGCGAAATCATTTGGTGAATGATACTGGCGTTGAAACAATCCAATTAATCATGTTAAATAAACTGTTTATGCTCATGAAGCATTCAGCATATTCAACAACGTTTCTTCGAGCGAGTAAGTCAGTGGCTGTCCGACGTGTTTCACAAACTTCTCGTTTGATCCAATGAGCTTTTTCATTTCGCCTGAACGCATCAATGCTGGATCTTGCTTAATCTGTATTTGATGCCCAGAAATAGATGTTAAACAATCAACAATATCACGAACAGAGCATCCCGTACCTGAGCATAAATTAAAGACTTGCGATTCAACATTATCAGCGTCAAGCAACCGACAATAGCAATCTATTACGCTACGCACATCAAAAAATTCACGCACAACATCAATATTTCCCAAGGAAATAGTTGGGGCTTGTTTTTTAAAGTGGCTAACAATTTTAGGCACCAAAAAATTTTTATCCTGCCCGGGCCCTGTATAATTAAAGGGGCGTGTGATGACTATCGGTAAACGATCAAACCATTGACGCAGCATAAACTCCATCGCCAACTTGCTCGTTGCATAATGACTTAGTGGATTCGGACAAAGCGACTCATCAAGCACACTTTGAGATTGACTACCATAAACATGCGCTGAACTGGCAACAATAACTCTCTTTGGAGGCGTTTTCAGCGAAGCAAGCGCATCAATAATATTGAGCGCACCTAAAACATTAACATTATAAATGACATTGATATCATCATGCGCCGCAAATGAAATCGCAGCTAAATGAATCACATAATCTGGTTGAATTTGATTGACGACACTTGTTACCGCTGACTTATCAAGAAGATCGCAACTATAGCTGGTACCCGCTTTAGGGTTTCTTGACAACCCACAAACGTCATAACCTTTTTCAGCAAGCGCTTGAGAAAGATATTGACCTGTAAAACCATCCCTCCCTGTAATTAATAGTTTTTTTGTCACGGATCACCTTTCTTTAACATTATTACATGAAGAGAGTGCTGCAGATTGACTTTTAGAGATCCCGCGGATAAACCGCGGGATGACACTCCTAGAATGCAAGAGTCTCATTATGGATTCACTCCACTAAAACACAAAAGACTTTTCGTTACGCTCTAGATCTGCTTCAACCATCATTTGACATAACTGCTCTAAATTTGTCTTTGGCTCCCAGCCTAATTTTTCTTTAGCCTTTTGATAATCTCCAATGAGCAAATCCACTTCGGCTGGCCGATAATATTTTGGATTAATGCTTATTATTGTTTTACCAGAACACTTATCGACACCTTTCTCATCCACGCCTTCGCCTTGCCACGAGATTTCAATACCCGCTACTTTAGCAGCCATGCTAACAAAATCTCTTACCGTCGTCGTACGATTTGTTGCAAGGACATAAGTATCAGGCTCATCAACCTGAAGCATTTGATACATTCCTTCAACGTAATCTTTAGCAAAACCCCAATCTCGTTTTGCATCTAAGTTCCCCATTTCTAAGGTAGTTAAACGACCTAATTTGATTTTTGCAATACCGTCGGTAATTTTTCGAGTAACAAACTCTAATCCTCTCAATGGAGATTCATGATTAAATAAAACACCGGATGCAGCAAAAATATCATACGATTCGCGATAATTAACGGCCATCCAATGCGCATAAAGCTTTGCTACACCATATGGACTACGCGGATAAAACGGTGTTTCTTCAGTTTGGGGAACCGACTGCACCAAGCCATACATCTCAGAAGTCGATGCCTGATAAAAACGAATATTCGGGTTGACTATACGAATCGCCTCTAATAAATTCACCGCGCCTAAACCTGTGATTTTTGCTGTTGTTAACGGCTGTTCAAAAGAGACTTTCACAAAACTTTGCGCTGCCAAGTTATAAACTTCACTTGGTTCAGCTGTTTCTAACAAACGAATACTCGCACTCAAATCCGTTAGGTCATACTCAACGAGATGCAAATTAGGATGGCTATCAACGCCCAACTCTTGCAACCGCCAAAAATTTACAGAACTTGTTCGGCGATAAGTGCCATAGACTTGGTAGCCCTTATCGAGCAGATATTTTGAAAGGTATGCACCATCTTGTCCTGTGATACCTGTAACAACAGCGTTTTTCATGTTGTAAACCCTCTAAATTTATCTGAGACAAATATTATAGTATGGGACATTGTAAAGCAAACAAATATTCAGCATTCATACAAGATACACAATAAGAGATATTTATTTTATTTTCTTACAAAAAGACCGTGCTAATTTAGACACGACTCTTCTAAATAGAGGGACAGCGCCCTCTTGTTGTCTAGCGTATCTCTTAGAAATTTTCTCTAGAGATACGCCATACTCTTTTTTAAATGCCGCATCGTTTAATCCCAAAAGATTTGGATCAGCATCCTTTTGTGCGACAACAGCATAGTCTGGACTTACTCCACTTAAAACATCAAAGAGATTAATTTGCGTATATTCATTCAAACTCAAGCTCTCCTGCAAACGCATCGTCTTAACTTTTGTATAGCCATAGTACTCTGGCAAAAAAGCCAAAAGTTGAGGTGGTATCGGTTTAATATGTGTTGGATCGAGATAAAATTGAGAGGTGCCCACAGTAATATTTTCGGGATTTGGAGTTTCTAAAATCAGCAGCCCGCCTGGCTTTAATACTCTCTTCGCTTCTTGAACCAAACTTTGCAGCATCTCAAATGGTATATGTTCAACGACATGAAAAGCAGAAACACAAATCTGGCTGTTATCTTCTAAGCTTCGAAGATACTCAACTCCGTCCTGATGTGAAACTTCAAAGCCCATCTCACGACAGCACTGGACCATCGCCTCATCAGTATCAACACCTCTACCATGAATATTATTGTTTTTAAGTAACTCCAACCACTCACCTCGACCACAGCCCAAATCAACGGCTGAAGCATCGCGGTGCTTTTCTGCAATTGGCATCAAGAAAGGCAAATAAACTTCTTGCCTTGACAAAATTAAATCTCGCGAACCTCTAAACTTGTCTTCAAAAGCCTTATAAAATGGATCCATCATTTATCTCCTTGAACCTAAAAGCTCGCTATGGATATTTTCAGGTTTTAGCTTGCCTGCATATGAGACCTTTATGCTCTTGAGCGCTCTTGAAAAGTTCTTCAAAAACGGCACTAATAAGCACTTTACCCTTTCATCTTACTGAAAGGAAGTGTTGCGAACTGTCTCTTTGCTAAAAATCAACAACAATAGGTTATTGATTTTTAGAGATCCCGCGGACAAACTTCGGGATGACAGTCGTAGAATGGAAGAGCCCCTGAAACGATTTTTCAAACGCATCACACATTCATTTTTTTAATCTTCTAACCCTATTAATATAAGGTTGAAATACTATAGGATTGACCAAGCCATGTAAAGAATAGCAAAATAACGAAAAGTTAAATGAAACACACATCCCTCTATTGGCCTGATACATCAGAAACTTCAACACGCTTACTTCCTGACAAAAACAACATGTTTATAGAATAAAAGATCACATCCCCTAAGACCACGGCCATTCTAAAAGATAACGCTATGAGTATCGCGTGAGCTTCACCGACAATGCCCGAAAGAGTTGCAATCAAAAAGGCTTCTCTAACACCAAGTCCAGCCACAGCCCAAATAACCACATACCCCATCAACCATGAAAAAGCCCACGCTGAAATAACCAATGGCATCGTCGCTATATTTTGACCAGAGATCACATCGCCTAAAAAAAATACGAGCAAGCCAGACACCAAAAAAAACAACACATAGCCTAAGAGCACTGGGAAAAAATGCCGCTTAATATCACGAAAGGTGAAATTCATTTTGACATACTTCTGAATATATTTAATTTTATGCATATTCATCAAAAGGGCATAAAGAAATATCGCCAGAAGGACAATCACTACTACCATTAAAATTAAACTGCTTCTGCTAAGCATTCTAAAAAACAAAGTGCCTACGATAGTTAAAAAACTTGCGGCAATAACAAGACCAAAAAATTCAAAAAATGAAGCAATAATTAGCGAAACTTGATTAAATCCGTATTTTTTTCCCATAGCCTGCCGACTTGCATATTGAAAAATTGCCCCGGGAATATATTTTGTCAGAACACTTACAGCATATATTCGAAAACAAACACGACGATCTGGACTTTCCTGTCCAAAACCCAACAATAATTTTCGCCAATTAGATGATAAAATAAAATTACTTAGGGCATAAATAAATGAAAATACAAAAATTACAACCAAAGTATTATAGCTAAATCCTGCGCCCTTCAGCTCATCAAAGTTCACATATATTCGATGAGATACAAATAAAATAGAAAGTACAAAAAGCAAAGCTCCTATCAAACTTATCAGTTTTTTGAGAATCACTTTATTTTTCCCCTAAAATAAATGTCCAAGGGAGCGGCTGCTGAATTTCTATGATTTTAAAATGATTCTGAACAAAATCTCTAAATTGACGAGAATTCCAATGCTGAATATGGCCAGGAGTATTCCCAAGGTCCTTCCAATATTTACCTCGACACATATTCATCATGCGCCAAATTGGCTCTCTTGGCACACTTAAAATTATGTATTTGTTGGTAAGCTGATACAACACTTCGATGGCTTTTTCAGCATCTGGCAAGTGCTCTAGCACTTCACAACATACAACAAGATCAGCTTTATGCGCGGAAACATCCAAATCATAAATATTTTCACTCAAAAACGTAACATTCTTGCCGAATTCTTGAAGATTATTTTTTGCTTTATTCAATACTTGAGAAGAAAAATCACTGGCGATTACTGATTGACTACGCTTACATATCTCCATCGTTAAATGCCCTTCGCCACAACCCACTTCATGAACGCTTAAATACTCAACGCCATCCAAAAAGTGACGAAAGGTTTGCATAAAACTACGCATTAATTTTTTAACAAGAGGATTACGGCTGCTGTACTTATCATAATAATTTCCCGCGGGAATACCTTGCTCTAAAATATTATTCACTTTCACCCTCACTTACAGATAATAGTCTTGATTTTTCTTTCATATAATACTGCACATTCTCTATCAGCTTACGATTGGCCGCAAGCAAATCCGCGATAAACGCGACCAACACAGTTTGAAAACCCGCACCTAATAAAATCGCTGACAAGATTAATGATTGAATATGCCCATCTCCATGCTGATGCATGTAAAAATATAAAAAACGTATACCTATAAGCGCACCACACAACATGACCAATATCCCAGCGGTCATAAAAAATCGAAATGGGTTGTAAATAATACAAATTCTCACCATCGTCAAAATTGAACGCTTGATGTAAGCTGGAATACTTTTCACTAGCCTTGAAGGACGCAAATCTTCATTTACTCGAATAGGCACAGATGTAATCGCAATATTTTTTCGACCCGCCTGAATAATTGTTTCCAAAGTATAGGTATAATCGCTAAAAACATTTAGCTGTAATGCAGCTTTTCTGCTAAAAGCACGAAACCCACTGGGCGCATCGGGGATATCCGTTTTACTGAGCTTTCGAACAACCCAACTGCCTAATCGCTGCAATAGTTTCTTCATGAAAGAAAAATGCTCAATACTTTGAATCGGTCGAGCACCGACCACTATGTCAGCTTTCCCTTCCAAGATAGGTTGGACAAGTTTTGGAATATCGTCAGCATGATATTGATTATCAGCATCGGTATTGACAATAATATCAGCACCAAGTTCATTACACCTTGCAAGGCCTGTCATAAAAGTCTTAGCCAAACCCTGATTGTGCGCATGGCTAACAATATGATCAACGCCACACTGCCTTGCCACTGCAACGGTATCATCGGTGCTGCCATCATCGATGACTAACCATTCCACTTTATCAAATCCTGGCAATTCTCGAGGTAACGCTTTCAAGGCTATTGGAAGTGTTTCTGCTTCATTGAAACATGGTATTTGGATAATCAACATCATGTAGAGGTGTCCTTTCAAATTAGAATTAATTATATTATCATCACGTTCATTATTTCAATGGATGCACAGGAAGCGCTCAAATAACATGATTTTAACGATTTTCGACTTAATCAGCATTTTTATTATTTTCACGAGCTTTGGCGGCATTGTCTCCCTAATATCACAACATTTTATGGCGCTACCCTCCTTATTCTTGGGATTACTTGCCACAAGCATGGCAGTGCTATACGCCTATAGAAAAAAAAGCTTTTCCATTAACGTCAAACGCTTGCTTATATTATTACCGATTATCTTTTTTGCTCTTATATTTAGAAGTGACCCTTACCTCTATATCATGGGAGGCCAAGATGAAGGGACTTACATTAACATGTCTGCAACTTACAATCGAGATGGGCGAACAATTATTAAAGACAATGTAAGAAAGAACATAAAAAATCTAGAATTATTATCCCTATACGACCAAGCGAATCAAAAAGGTTTTGTTGGAATAAAAAAAGTAGCGAACAATATTCCGGGCATCATCCCCAAAATGTCAGAAGGAGCTCATATTCCTGGCATTTATATCAAAGACAGCAGACCTTCTGCTTCTAAATACGTTTTTCAGTTCTATTCACTCTATCCTATTTGGCTGGCAATAGGCGCGAAAATTTTTGGCCCAGAAAACCGCGTTTGGATACAGGTTGTTTTCTCATTATTATCTATAGCGTTCATGTACTTATTGGTCTTCGAGCTAACCAACAATGAAAAAGCAGCGGTATGCTCAGCAATTCTTCTCGCGACAAATGTATTACACATTTATTTTTCTAAATTTAGCGTTACCGAAGTAACTGCATTAACATTTAGCCTCGCAGGCTTTTATTATTTGACAAAATTTTATAACTTATCTAGAAAACATCAGACTGGCTTTTTTTACTTGTTATTATCTTCAAGTTTGTTTTGGTGCTACTTCATGACAAGAATATCTGCTTTTCTGTACCTGCCATTTTTCGCGTTGATACTGCTATTTTCTATTGTTTTCATACAACAAACCAAATCTGCCAAACAATATCTAAAATACTCTCTATTGACTATCGCATTATACTTTCTATCTGTCATTTATGGCCTTGCATTCTCTTTTCCTTATGCTTTTGACATATACAGCCACGTGCTGACCAGAATCTTCCCTTCCCACTTCACCTTTAAGCACCTAGCCGCATGTTTTGCAGTCATGACTTTATCATTCTCTGTTATTTTCATCGCTGGAAAAACAAACAAAAAACTTTCAAAATATCTATCCAGCAATAAAAAATTTTTAATATCGCTTTCCAACAAAACTTTCCTTTTCTTTGTCTACATACTCATATTACTAAGTATATACACTGTATATAAAATGATGTACTCAACGCCTACAAATATCAATGAAGCTTTATTAAGAAACTATCCTCGCGCAAACATGGGGTTGAAGTCACTCCCTTTCACTTCAGCTCACATCATTTATCAACTCTTTAATGTTGCGGGGTTGATTATATGCGCGATAGGAATTCACAAATATAGAAAATATATTACCGACCTGAGAGCAACTTTCCTGTATTGCTTTACTTGCCTTGCTTTGATTTACAATGGGCTTATGCAGTATCTTATCCCATATCAATACTATTACTCTCGATACCTCATGGTACAAACTATCCCCATAATTATTATTTTTATTTCATTTATATTAGGGCGATTATATGAAGGTTCAAAAAATGAGGATTAGAAATTTTCTCTCGAAGAAAAGCCTAGCAACTCTTTTGTTGATCGCCATTGTATCCCCCAACCTTTACTATGCCTCTTTTCAATTTAAAGGAAGGGAAGCAGAAGGTGCTTACTCATCACTCAATCGCATTAATAATATTGTTAGCAAACGTGACTTGCTTTTAATAATTCGAAAAAATTTTTCCAGATATTACTATGTGATGACGCCCTTGAGTTATTATTTTGGCCTCAACATCTTTGCAATAAGCTCCTTTAAATCTTTGGAACAAAGCGCACCCCTTTTCAACAATTACTTTACACAGTATGACGCTATCTACCTTCTCTCACCAGAGCCCGTTAAAAGCCAAATGATCACCTATGTCACCCCTATCTCTTACTGTCAAAAAGAGTATTTGGATACCGCCACAATCCCTATGAAAAAGGTTGTTAACATAAAATACAAGTATTACTTGTATCGACTAGACCAGCCTCTTAGGCCCTAACTCAAATCATGTTGTATGTTAATCTCCCATGTGATAATCTCAAACCAAGAAAATCACACCGTTAAAGCCTAAGTTCAGTATTTGAAAATAAATGACCAGGAGACAGTGAGGCAACATGCGCGTCGGAATCAGCTCAACACCACTTATGCATTTAGATGGCTCGAGAAAGCAATATGATGGCATTGGCGTTTATACGAGCAGCTTGATGAACGCACTAAAAACGAACACTGAAGTGCGCCCTATTTATTTCAAACCCATTGAAGAACTCTTTCAACCAATCCCTCAATCCATGCTGCAAAAACAACCTTGCGCAACAAACCCTATTATTCGCCAATATTTTCCTTTGCGCTCCTATGATAACCTAGAAAAAAGCATCGATATTTTTCACAGCACAGACTACATGGTCCCACGCTTCAAACGCATACCTGTCATTGCAACGTTGCACGACGCTATCATGATAAAACATACAAATTGGGCAAACCCCAAGCGTCGCACGTTAAAAAATTACTTATTAAAAAAACTTTCCCATAACGCACAACATATCATTACCATCTCAAACGCTGTCAAATATGACATTGTTGATCATTTCGGGATAAGCGATTATCGCGTCTCTGTGATTTACCACGGCCTGTCGAACGAATGGTTAGAAACATTAGCACCTAACAAAATTGATACCGCGCTTCAAAAACACGATTTAGCTAAAGAACGCTACTTTCTTTTTGTTGGCACACTACAGCCTCGTAAAAATATTGCGCGCATACTTAAGGCGTATCAACAGCTGCCACAACATATACAGGATGAATTTAAATTAGTCTTTATTGGCAAAATTGGTTGGCTAGACAAAGAAACCTATTCGCAGATAGAGCGACTCGTTTCCACAGGAAACTTAAAATGGCTACAATACATTGATAGCGAAGATGTGAGAGCTTTATATCAAGCTTCCAAGTTAGTCTTGTTTCCATCATTAAGCGAAGGCTTTGGCTTTCCAATCAT
This sequence comes from Gammaproteobacteria bacterium, assembly GCA_046290385.1. Classification (GTDB taxonomy): domain Bacteria; phylum Pseudomonadota; class Gammaproteobacteria; order JAGOUN01; family JAGOUN01; genus JBKAGM01. Next base: position 28,103 of record JBKAGM010000005.1, on the reverse strand, counting down.
CGAGGGCTTCGCCTCAAAGACACCTGTAATCACTTCAGAAAGTGGCGCAACCGCTGAAACCGCTGGTGACAGCGCCTATTTGGTTGACCCAGAGTCCGTTGAACATATTGCACATGCGATAAAAGAAATCACTGAAGATGATACCTTACGAAACAAGCTAATTGATTCAGGCTATGAACGTGCAAAGACATTCACATGGGAGCGTTGCGCGGAAAAAACGAAAAAAGTCTACGATATTATTTTAGGCCAATAAAACATGATAGCAGCTAACTTATTTAAAAATAAAAAATTCCAACACTACATTGATTTGATAGCGGTGCTCACTCACAAAGAAATGAAAGTGCGCTACAAAAGCAGCACGCTAGGTTATCTTTGGTCAGTACTCAACCCTCTCGCATTCGCTTTAGTATTTTTCTGTGTATTCAAAGTGGTAATGCGTATCCCTATGGAAAATTACACATTATTTCTCATTGCCGGTTTGTTTCCTTGGCAGTGGCTCAACAACACCGCAAGCACCTCACCCAATGTATTTATCACGAATTCAACATTGATTAAGAAAACCAACTTTCCAAGAAACATCATACTGCTCTCTGTCGTACTGCAAGACATGATTCATTTTATACTAGCTATTCCTGTGATTCTTTTTTTCATGTTTGTATACCATCAAACACCCTCTTTTTCATGGACATATGGAATTCCTGTATTACTCTTTTTACAGCTATTAATGACTTATGGTATTGGATTATTTCTTTCATCCATCAATTTATTTTTTAGAGATCTTGAACGCATGACTCTCATCCTGATGCTGCTCGCTTTTTATGCCACGCCTATCATTTACAATGAACAGATGGTCCCTGAAAAATTTAAACCTCTTCTTTATTTAAACCCTTTCGCGCCATTGATTATGACTTGGCGAGAACTTCTTCTCTCTGGGAAAGTGGAGCCTAGTCTTTTTGCCATTAGCACTGCGTATAGTGTCGCTATATTTTTTATAGGCTATTGGACATTCAAAAAGCTATCTTGGAAATTTGCAGAGGTATTATGAGCGATCCGGTGATTATTTTTAACGATGTTTCTAAAAGCTATCCGCTATATCATCACTTTACCGGCGGCATAAAAAGCTTAATTTTTAACTTGCCTAAAGCCATCAAAACGATGAAAACAACTCGTTTTGAAGCATTGAAGAATCTTTCTTTTGAAGTAAAGAAAGGCGAAACTCTCGGCATTATTGGAAGAAACGGCGCAGGAAAAAGTACAACGCTAGGGTTAATCGCCGGCGTATTAAAGCCAACCAGCGGCAAAGTGACAGTTCGTGGACGCGTATCTCCTTTGCTTGAATTAGGCGGCGGCTTTCATCCTGAATTAAATGGCAGAGAGAACATCATGCTCAACGGTGTATTGTTAGGCATGACACGAAAAGAAGTACGTCAGAAACTAGATAAAATTATCGCATTTTCAGGACTTGGAAAATTTATCGATCAACCCGTTAGAACTTACTCCTCAGGCATGCTCGCAAAACTAGGTTTTTCTGTCGTAGCACAGCTTGACCCAGAAATCATTCTTATCGATGAGGTCTTAGCAGTGGGTGATGTAAAATTTCAAAAAAAATGTATCGACAAAATGATGGAATTCAAACGACGCGGCGTCACCATGGTTTTCGTCTCACACAGCATGGAAGATGTAAATTTAATTTGTGATCGTGTTTTATGGATAGAAAATCATAAAATACAATCCGTAGGGAAACCAAGCGAGCTAACGCAAGACTATTTGGCTATCGAGACTAGTTAAAAAAATGATTACAAAAACAAAGCCAAGGACCATAAGCGATTTTAAAAAAAACCTCAGGGATTTCTTGGTCTATCATTATAAAAAATGGCGCCCATTCTTTCGAAAACTATTGATAAGAATCCCTTTTATTAAAAAATACTTCTTTATACCTATCGACTTACCACAATCGACGCTATTATTTTCAAAAGTATCATTGAAAGATGATCGGGGCATGGGAAGACTAGCAAGGGAGTGGTTTAGCCAATTACAGGCACTTTCAAAAAACATTCAACCTAAAAATGATAAAAATAATCAAACTCTATATTTTTATCCATCAATTCATTGGTGCCCAACACACTTACCTAAAAAAAGCATTGTTGGTATTTTAGATGTGATTCCCCTTATTTTTCCGAACCATTTTTCAACCGAGCGCGCTTTATGGGAAAACTACTATACAAAAATCGCGAAAAAAGCAGATTTCATCGTTACCATAAGCGAATCTTCTGCCAAAGATATTGTTAAATACTTAAATATTCCAAAAAACAAAGTCAAAGTGATTTATTGTGGCGCTACTCAATTAGATGTCACAGACAAACCCACAGTCACCCTACCAAGCAAACCTTATTTAGTTTATTTAAGTTCATTCGACTACCATAAAAATCTGAAAGTTGTGCTAAATGCATTAAAATTATTACCAAAAGAAAATATTGATTTAGTGGTTATTGGCGCTAATGACCAATACCAAAGCTGTATTTCTGACAATAGTTTATCTGATCGAGTACACCTGTTAGGTCGCCTGGAAGATGAGCAAGTTGGTTATGTCATTAACCACGCTTTAACCTTAGTATGTCCTAGCCTCTATGAAGGCTTCGGTCTACCGCCATTTGAAGCGGCCTTACTTGACACACCCTCCATTTGTAGTCGACGGCCCGCAATGACTGAGCTGCTAGAAAATGCTGCTTTTTTTGCAGAACCTGATGCACCTGAGGAATGGGCAAAAGTCATTCGTGAATTACTAGAGAACCCTGATAAAAGAAATGATATGGCGATAAAAGCAAAGACTCGAGCAAAAGAATTCACATGGGAGCGCTCTGGTAAATTGCTTTTTGATTTTGCAAATCAAAAAGCTGAATCAGATTTTTTAGCGCGCTAATTCCATATTTGTTATTGCGATTACGGCAGGTTTAACATACAATTCTTACACATCATTACGCACAGGATAAAAAAGTGGACACTGCAGCACGGGAACTCGAACACTTATTTAATCAAAAAGCTGTTTGGCTTGGCGAAACCCCACCTATCAATGCAGATCCTGTTTTATTAAACCCAGAAAAAAACTTTCGAGCTGAATCAGATAAACACGGCACTTACTCTGTCGCCTGGATATACGAACACCAGCTGTTTAACTCCGAAAACTGGCCGCTGCTTCTTGATGAAGCGATTTGCCTTTTGAAAGAAAGCGGCACTCTAGTATGTCGTATACGAGACAACTTAGAAGGCACAGTCATAGAACTCAAAAGCTATTTGCACCGAAATCCTTGTTTAAATGCTCAGCTCAGTCAACAATTCAAAACAGAAGAAGGCGAGACAATTTGTGTGTTTGACATTGCACGCAATGACTTTGCCCGAAGATATTCTCGTGATTGGTCCATCGGCATTCTAACAAATGGAAAAAAAACAGATACTGTTGTCGCGCTAATTGAGAAAGCAATACACTTATCTACCAATGATATGAAAATTGAATTCATTGTGGCCGGACCATTTGAACCAAACCTTACTTCAAAGCCACATCTAGTGAAAGTCGTCAATACATCCACGAATGACTCGCTAGCTAGAATAAGCGAAAAAAAATTCAACATTGCGGCCAACGCGAATCTTGAGAATGTAGCTATTTTTCACGACCGATACCTTATTGAAGATAATTTTTTTGAAGGCTTTAACCAATTTGGATATGACTTTAATTTTTTAACAATCAGTCAAAGTTACGAAGATGGCTCTTTCTTTCCAGGATATGCTGCATTAAGTGAAACACAATTAAAATGGAAAGTTCCGATGTTTCACAAAAATCCCGGGAAACTATTCCCTGGTCACTATATTAATGGTGGTGTAATGATTTTTAAAAAAACCGTTTTAGAGAAAATCCAACTTAACCCTCTATTACTACATAACGAAGCAGAGGATGTTGAAATGTCATTTGTTCTTCGAACAAACGGCGTCATTCCAAGAATAAATATTTTCTCTTCAGCGATAACTGTCGGTATACCAAATACTTACACAAGCGTTTTTATCGACCTTACAAATATAACTCCGCCCACTCACCCCCACATTTTAACTCGAGCCTGGCGAAAACTTCCACCTGGCTTGCAAAAATTCTTTAGAGGTGGCAGAGTTTATGAGTGGTTTAGAACCAAGGTAGGTTAATGTGCATATTGCTTTAGTTGCTGATAAAAATACTCTTTTCTTTCATCATGGCGTCAGGCGACTCCTTCTTTCCATGATTGACTTGCTTAGCAAACAAGGCCACGAAGTTAATTTCATTTATCACGATGAATTAGATAACACCTTATATCAGCTTATACCAGACAAAGCTTCATTAGAAAATAATTTTTTTAGTAACGCAAAACTGGTCGGACAGAGTAGAAGTGAAATACTTAAGGGGCTCCAAAGCGAAAAACTTAAATACATCCACCAAAAACCAGAGCTTTCAATTGACTTATCAACGTCTACAAAGTTAAGCCATCAAAGAAAATTTGATCTTGCCATCTTAGCTGGCCCATGGGTATACAATCCCAGCCATCCTATTCCAAGTGCAAATTCTTATAAATGCATTGCTCTTGACTGCATTCCTATCAAATATTATTTCTCTAATCCAAACGCACATGGCCTACGACTGTTTGCTCATGAGCACAATAGAGGTTATAGATGGGCTAATGAACAGGCTAACGGCATATTGTCTCTTAGCGAAGCAACGAGAAATGACTTAATAAAATATGGGTACGGCGATGCTACAGCATCCAATATGAAAATCATACCTACACTTATCCCTCCCGGTTTTAGTGATATTCGTAAAGAAGAGATACAAGGCGAGCGGAAACGAACTGTTATTTTAGCTGCGCCATTTGACCCACGCAAAGGTCTGCTCGAGATACCTAAGATGGTAAATAATGGAGAAATTGATAAACTTATCATTTTTGGCAGACCTAGGTGCCCAGCTGATTTATTACAAGATTTTTTTGAAAAAATTGATATTGATGACATTACTTGGTACATAGATATCGATTTCAAAACCCAAAAAAAACTTTACCTGCAATCTAGAGTACTCCTGTTTCCTTCCCATAACGAAGGACTTGGAATTCCTATATTAGAAGCCTATTCTTCTGGCTGTCGCGTATTATGCTATAAAAAACTTGAGACGTCTTATCTACTTTTGCCGGAAGATAGAATGGGTGCGACAGAATCTTTTCATGATAATCTTAATATCAGCATGCAGCTGACTCACCAACCTGATAAGTATTGGCTTCATGCACGAAAAATAGCTTCGGAGGCTTCGAATGACAGCACCATATGTATTTGATGTCGGCGCAAACACAGGACAATTTGGTTTAGAGTTAGCTATTCGCAACCCTTCGGCAAATGTTCACTTATTCGAGCCCATTCCTGAACTCTGCACGATAATGGAAGAGGAAATCAAACGACTCAAACTAGAAAACGTTACTATTCACCAATATGGTATCGCCTCTAATAGTGGCATAGCAAAATTAAATATATCCAAACTTGGAGACTGGGGCGTATCAAGCACACACCAATTCAATGATGAGAATATCTTTGGCAATCGTTATTGGCAAATACGTAAAGACCTAAGCTACTCTGAACAAATTGAAATTGAAGTTAAGCGTTTAGACGAAGTTATATTGGAGCATAATATCGAAAAAATTGACTTTATTAAAATTGATACCCAGGGCATGGACATCGATGTATTAATTTCCTTGGGCAACCAAATTGATAAGCTTGAGGCCGGGTTTCTAGAATGCCCTGCCACTAAATTTACCTCCCTATATCAAAATGAAACAGATTTATTATATGCCCTTCAATTTTTAGCCGATAAGGGTTTAAAAGCACTTTATATAAAGCCAAATGATGAAAGCTGTAATGAAGTAAACGTTTTTTTTGCAAAATCACCCGAGAAGTGGAACAATCTAAAAACGACTCTTTCTTTATCAGGAAATGAAATATTTTCAGGAAAAGATTTTTGGTCATATCCTTCTAGCACACTAGAAACAAACTCTGCGATAGTAAGAATCAAAGAGCTTAGCGCTAGAACAATTGCATTAGATAAAGAAGTTAATCGACTCAATAAAGAAATTGAGAGGCTGAACAACTTTATACTTGAACAAAAAAGCGATGTTTTACCGAACTAATATATAAACGAAATTTTTCGTACAACCATGGAGCTTAGAATGACTAAGGAACTTGCGACTCTTAATATTGTCATACCTATGGCTGGCGCGGGCTCGAGATTTGCAAAAGCTGGATATCAAGATCCCAAGCCACTAATACCTGTTTGTGGCAAACCAATGATAGAAATAGTCGTTGAAAATTTGCGCCCGTCACGCCCTCATCATTTTATTTTCATCTGCCAACAAACACATATAGAAAAATATGATCTCAAAAATAAATTAAAAGCGATAGCGCCTAATTGCTCTATTATAGAAATTCAGGAATTAACAGAGGGCGCAGCTTGTACAGTGCTTGAATCAAAACCAATAATTAATAATAATAACCCTCTTATGATTGCAAACAGCGATCAATACATTGATTATTCCATCGATAGCTATTTAGAGAAGATGGAAAGAGAAAACCTGGACGGACTAATTATGACCATGAAGGCAAATGATCCAAAATGGTCTTTTGTTGGCTTTGACGATACAGGCAACAATGTGTCACGTGTCGCTGAAAAACAGGTTATTTCTAATGAAGCCACTGTTGGCATATATAACTTCGCTCATGGCAGCGACTTTGTTTCAGCAGCAGAACAAATGATAAAGAACAATGAAAGAGTAAATGGCGAGTTTTACGTTGCACCAGTTTACAACACCCTGATCGCGGCAAAAAAATATAACGTTGGAACGGTCAATATTGGTAAAGAGCTTGATGGAATGTATGGACTCGGAATACCTGCTGACTTAAATAATTTTCTTACAACAGATATAGCTAAAACATTGGTTGAACATAATGGAAATCATATCTCATAGAGGACTGTGGAAAGAGTCCTCCGAAAAAAACACAGCCGCTGCATTTCACCGCTCTTTCGAACAGGGCTTTGGTACTGAAACAGATTTGCGTGATCACAGTGGTCATATCGTCATTTCACACGACATGGCTAAAGGAAAAGAAATGAAACTTTCTGAGTTTCTTGATCTAGCGAACGAATTTACAAACAAAGACAAACGCATGACATTAGCATTAAACATTAAATCAGATGGCTTAGTGAATGATATCGTAAAAATCTTAGCTAACTATCCAAATCTTGATTGCTTTGTTTTTGACATGTCAATTCCTGATATGAGATCTTACTTAAAATCAAACGTTCCGGTATTTACTCGATTGAGCGATGTTGAAACCACCGCCATATATGATGAACAGACCGATGGTATCTGGCTAGATAACTTTGGAGAAACCCTTTGGTTTGATGGTGATTATTTGAAAGAACTTCTTGCTCGCAAAAAAGTATGTATCGTATCTTCAGAGTTACATGGTTTCTCTCCTGATATACTGTGGTCAACCTTAAAACCTTTTGCGAATAATGAAAATCTTATTTTGTGCACAGATCATCCCGAACAAGCATGTCAACATTTGAGAAGTTAATATGATGAAAAAAAAGATAAAAGCGGTATTGTTTGATATGGATGGCGTCTTAATTGATGCCAAAGAATGGCATTACGAAGCTCTAAATCAAGCGCTCAACGTTTTTGGAACGAGCATTTCAAGATACGATCATCTTACTACATTTGATGGATTGCCAACACGTAACAAATTAAAAATTCTTTCTGAGACAGAAAATTTCCCAACACAGCTTCATAAATTTGTTAATACATTGAAACAAAAGTATACGATGCAGCATGTTCACAATAAATGCTCTCCTAATTTTATTCACGAATACGCCCTTTCACGCCTTAAACACGAAGGTTATAAAATTGCAGTATGTTCTAACTCTATTCGCAACTCTATCATTACCATGATGGAACTCTCAGGCTTAATGCCATACCTCGATACTATTTGGTCGGCCGAAGATGTGAGTGAGGCAAAGCCAAACCCCGCAATCTATATCAAAGCCATAGAGCACTTTCAACTTACGCCAGAAGAAGTCGTGATTGTTGAAGACAATGAAAATGGCATCAAAGCTGCTCGAGCATCTGGCGGCCATTGCCTCGCAGTAAGAGATGTTTCTGAAGTTAATTTTGAAAACATCACGCAATTTATCAAAAAAACTGAAAATATAGGGGAGAAATGTCAGTGAACGTGCTTATTTTAGCATCTGAGCCTTTTCAACAATCAGTATTCCCAACCTACTTGAAGGAATATAAAAACTCAACTGTATTACAATATATATGCAAAAACACGCTATCTAAACTAAATTGTGACTATACGTTTATTTTTCAGAAAGATGCCGCTCAAAAACATCATCTTGATAACATAGCCAAAGTTCTTATACCAGGTGCCAAAGTAATTTCTTTACCTGGAAACTCGATGGGCTCAGCTTGCACTGCCCTCTATGGCGCATGCGAACTTGACCAAGATCAACCCTTACTCATTGTCAGTACTAATGAAATCGTTGACATTAAATATGAAGACGCTATACATCACTTCCTAAAGTCAGAAGCAGACGCTGGTGTCATGACCTTCGAATCTGTCCACCCGCGTTATTCGTATATGAAAATCACAAATGGGGATATTAGTGAATTTGCTCAACAAAACCCGATTAGTTCGCTCGCCACAACTGGCAGTTTTTGGTTTAAAAAAACGTCTGATTTTGTACGTCTTGCAAAACAATCAATACTCAAAAACACTATAACATCTGATCGATTTTATATTGCACCTGTACTAAATCAATTTATACTAGAAAACAAAAAAATCAGCTACTATGATGTGAATGGACGATATATTCCCTTTAAAACAGATAATTATCTGAAAGATACAAAGCAGAAAAGCGAGGTAGCGCATGAATACATTTGACTTAAATGATATGAGCAGAGGATGGTTTGTTGGAGATTTTTTACCGACAGCATATAAAACCTCAGCATGTGAAGTAGCAGTAAAAAAATATAATAAAGGCGATAAAGAAGAAAAGCACTATCATAAGGTAGCGACAGAAATTACTCTCATTTTTTCCGGGTCGGTCATTATGTTTGACAAAAATTTTAAAGCCGGCACTGTCATCGTCATAGAGCCGAATGAAGCTACATCTTTTGAAGCACTTGAAGACACGGTAACCGTTGTTGTTAAAATACCAGGCGCCAAAGATGACAAGTATTTGTCATAAACAAATAGTCAAAATCGTTTTCGCAAAAAAAATATTTTTTAGCAAAAGGGTCTGCTGCATTCTACCACTGTCATCTCGCGGTTTACCCGCGGGATCACTAAAAAAATCGCTCTTTAAAACCTAAAAAGGCTTGCTATTTTTTGTTAATCGACCAAACAACTCAGCCCACTTCTTGCTGACACTTTCAACAGAATATTTCTTTGCTTGCTCATACCCTTTTTGGATAAAATGTTGTTGAATATTTTGGGCATCATCAGAATAGAGCATCTTCTGCATCGCATCACATATGGAAGCTATGTCATAAGGATCACAATACATTGCGGCATCCCCCATGACCCAACGATGTGCACGGATATCAGAAGCGATTACTGGACAACCACACTGGATGGCCTCAAGCGGGGGTATCCCAAAACCCTCGTTGTATGACGGAAAAACAAATGCTTTAGCATGCGAATACATATAAGGAATTTCTTCTTCTGTCAGTTTTTCAAGGTGAAATAAATTACCTACTCGAATATGGGGCTTCATTGCTTGAATAATTTCGTCATTTTTCCAACCTAAGCCTCCAACCATAATAAGTTTAATATCTTGATCCTTTAGGATGCGAAGCTTTTCCCAAGCTCGAATCAATTGCAGCTGGTTTTTTCGTGGCTCTATGGTTGAAAGCGTTAAAATATATGGCATCTGTGTGGTATTGAAAGATTGCAATACATCAGACATTTGAACACCATCCCAATGAAGCTTAGATGCTCTTGTTTGTATAATTTTATGGACTGCTTCAGGCTGTTCCAGGCGCGCATACTGGCTTGCTAACGCACAGGGAACAACGGCCGACCGCTCTGCAATATCTGGATAAACTGAAATTAGATCTTCTCGCACAGGTTCTGAATTACAAACAAAAAAAGTGTCTCTTATGCACCCTTTCAAATCATTTAAATGCAATTTCGTAGATCCATTTACTGTCGTATCGAAATCTAACCCTGGTGATAAATCATGATATCGAACAATTTTCATTCCATGTTTGATCTTCACCGGTGTTACATCATGAAAAATGTAAAAATCTACTTCAGGATTATCAAAATACAACTTTTTCATACGCGTGGCACTTCGACTATAAGTCGACACGCAAAACCTACTTTCAAATACTTTTTTGAAATCTGAAGAGGAAAGTGTTTTGCTAAAATAGCTTCGCCATATCAGCTTATTTAGCTGAGGAAGATTGAATGTTTTATACTCCATCCGGTTATTTGCCCACAACCACCTCCAAAAATAACTGCACTGCTCTAACAGACTTATCCCTTTACTGAGTATATTATTCTTTTTTCGTTTAGGCTGATAAACACCTATCGATCTGGCGATTGCATTCGCGATGTGTTGATATTCTTCGAAATCACTGCGCTTTTTCAAAAAAGCTTTAGAATAAACAAAATTATCTCGGGTTGCGCCGGACAAAGAACCTATTAAATCAATATCCTCAAGCTGTGCCAATGCCTTATATGCAATCCTTGCATCTTGAGCTATTCCACCATACCCTAATGTAGCGCATTCCAAATCGTAAAAAACCACCGGTTTTTTCATTAAACCGTTTCCTCTGAAGATGCGATCCTCCCATACACATCCTCAAAACGAACGATGTCATCTTCCCCAAGGTAATCTCCGGTTTGCACTTCAATGATATGCAAAGGTTCTGTGCCAATGTTCGTTAATCGGTGCTTGGTTTCTTTTGGTATATATGTGGATTGATTTGCGGTTAATTCAAATACTTTTTCTCCACAGACAACTTCTGCTTTACCACTTACCACTACCCAATGCTCTGCACGGTGATGGTGTAGTTGTAACGATAATTTCTGTCCTGGCTTGACAACGATATGCTTAGCTTGAAAATTTTCACCGATGATTAAGCTTTCATAGTGGCCCCATGGACGATAGACTTTGGTATGAAAAGCGGCTAGCTGACTATTGTCGGTATTTTTGATTTCACTTACTAAGTCTTTAACATGCTGTGAATGTGATTTATTTGCAACTAATACGCTGTCTTTTGTTGCGACGATAATTAAGTCTTTGACGCCAGCGGTCGAAACAAAGGGCTCTTCGGTATGAATAAAACAATTTTGGGTCTCTTGAGCGATGACGTTGCCTTGCAATACGTTTTGATTATCGTCTTCTTCGCTTGTTTTATGCACGGCATTCCAACAACCTAAATCAGACCAATCGACATCGATGGGAACAACAGCACCTTTGTCTGTGTGCTCCATGACCGCGTAATCGATAGATTCGCTTCGACATGCTTCGAATTTTTTTGGATCGATACGCACTATGCGATCTTCATCCATGGAGTTTTCGAAAGCATTTTTTACTGAGTCATAAATATCTTTTGCGTACGCTTTTAGTTCCTGCAAGTAACTCTTTGCCTGAAAGAGAAAAATTCCAGCATTCCAATAATAGTTTCCGCTTTCAATAAACTGTTGTGCTATTTCTCGAGAAGGTTTCTCTGTGAATTTTTTCAAATCAAAAATCCCTTCTGACAATGCATTGCCCGCCTCAATATACCCGTAGCCTGTTTCAGGGCTGGTGGGTTTTGCGCCAAAGGTAACTAACTTACCTCTTTCTGCACTACTTGCTGCTAGAGTGACGGCTTGAGAAAAAGCCTCGATATTTTTGATTAAGTGATCTGAAGGTAGTACGAGCAATGAAATATCTTCTTGATATTTAGTCTTTGCATACATTGCCGCTATAGCGATAGCCGGCGCTGTGTTGCGCCCCACAGGTTCAATGATTAACTCTGCATCGTCAATACCAATTTCCGATAAATGTTCTAGACATAAAAAATAATGTGCCTCGTTACAGATGATAAGAGGTTTTAGTGCGTTGGAGATATTTTTTGTGCGTAATACGGTTTCTTGGAACATGGAGCGTTCACCAAACAGACGCAAAAATTGTTTTGGGTAGTTAGAACGCGATAATGGCCAAAGCCGCGTTCCAGATCCTCCAACGAGTATGACAGGTAGTAGTGTGTTCAATAGAATCCCTCTTTGCTTTTTAACCGCCATTCCCGCTCAGATGCGAATCAGGACAGTATTATGTGATACTGGCTCCTCCGTCTTCGGGGAGGATGACGGAGCTCATAAACAAGTATAACGACTTTTTAGGTACGGGTGAATAGTGGTTGTTTTTCTGCCAGCGCTTAGTGCGCCTCTTCAGCAACTTGACGCTGGTACGCCTTGGCGGTTAATAATTTCTCAATATCTTTGGCGTTGTCTGGATTGAGTTTGAAGAACCATCCATCGCCATAAGGAGAACGGTTCACTAAACCAGGATCAGAAAACAAGTCTTCGTTGACCTCGACCACTTGGCCAGAAACAGGGCAATATACTTCCGTCGTCGCCTTGATAGACTCAATCAATGAGCAATCTTCATCTGCATCAATCACATCGCCAATATCTGGCAATTCCACATAAGTGATATCACCCAATAAAGTCTGCGCATAATCGGTGATTCCGACGACAATAAAGCCTTCATCATCCATATAAGCCCATTCGTGGCTTGTGGTAAATTTTAAGCTTTCCGGTATTTCGCTCATGTAATCTCCCTTTGATTCTCGCTCGCCTATAGGGTATTGCAAACTGGCTTTTTACTGTAAATTAATAACCGTGAGTTATTGATTACAGAGATCCCGCGGATAAACCGCGGGATGACAGCCTCAGAATGCAACAGCCACTTTATGGATCTCGCGGATAAACCGCGGGATGACAGCTTTAGGATGCAGCACGCCCTTAGCTCCGCAAGAATTCCGAATTTGCCCCTTGAAATAAGTTCACTTTACCCTAATATAAAGACAATTGCATTATTTTGTAGTGAGGTGACTTTTGGATCAATATCGCGGTACCACCATATTATCGGTTCGACGAGACAACAAGGTTGTCATCGGCGGCGATGGACAGGTTTCGATGGGCAACACCGTCATGAAAGGCAATGCACGAAAAGTGCGACGTCTCTATAATAACCAAGTACTAGCTGGCTTTGCTGGCGGCACGGCCGACGCATTCACGCTCTTCGAACGCTTTGAAGGAAAACTTGAAAAACATCAAGGTCATTTGACGCGCTCAGCCGTGGAACTTGCCAAAGATTGGCGTACAGACAAGATGTTGCGCCGACTCGAGGCTTTATTATGTGTCGCGGACAATACCGCATCGCTTATCATTACAGGCAACGGCGATGTCATCGAACCAGAAAATGATCTCATGGCCATCGGCTCAGGCGGCATGTTTGCGCGCTCTGCAGCACTCGCTTTAATCGACAACACAAAATTATCGGCGCGCTCAATCGTTGAGAAATCTTTAAATATCGCTGCGGATATTTGCGTCTACACCAACAACAATCTTGTTCTTGAAGAACTTTCCATTAAGTAGGTATTGATTATGACTGTTCAAATCTCTGAAAAAGTTTCTCACAATGGTAGCACCGTTGTCACTTCACCAATGACACCTCGCGAAATCGTCAGCGAGTTAAATCGCCACATCATTGGTCAGAATGATGCTAAACGCGCGGTTGCTATTGCGCTACGTAATCGTTGGCGTCGTATGCAAGTGGCCTCTGAATTACGCGATGAAATTGTACCTAAAAATATTTTAATGATTGGTCCTACTGGTGTGGGTAAAACAGAAATCGCAAGACGTCTGGCTAAACTCGCAAAAGCGCCCTTCGTGAAGGTCGAAGCATCTAAGTTTACCGAAGTCGGTTATGTTGGACGCGATGTCGATTCTATCGTACGTGATCTTGTTGATATTTCGATTAAAATGATGCGGGAAGATGCGCTCAAGCGCGTTAAACCAAAAGCTGAAGCGGCTGCTGAAGAACGTATTCTTGATGCGTTATTACCACCACCGAAAAAAGGTTTTACCCAAGAGCCTGACAAAGAGCCCCAAGAAGAAGTTTCTAATACTCGACAAATCTTTCGTAAAAAATTACGCGAGGGTGAATTAGACGATACAGAAATCGAAATCAAAACCGTCTCATCTCCTATGGGCGTGGAGATCATGGGCCCTCCCGGCATGGAAGAAATGACCAGCCAATTAACCAGCCTTTTTCAAAATATGTCGCAAGAAAAAACGCGCATGCGAAAAATGCGCGTGAAAGATGCGTTTAAAGCAGCGACAGAAGAAGAAGCCAGCAAGATGATCGACAATGATGAAATTAAATCGCAAGCGATTACAAATGCGGAGCAAAACGGGATTGTCTTTATCGATGAGATAGACAAACTTGCTAAGCCAGATAATCGCTCTGGCGATGTATCACGAGAAGGTGTCCAGCGTGACTTATTGCCGCTTATCGAAGGATGTACGGTGACAACAAAGTACGGCATGTTGAAAACTGATCATATTCTCTTTATCTCTTCTGGGGCGTTTCATTTGTCGAAGCCATCAGACTTAATTCCTGAATTACAAGGTCGATTGCCAATTCGTGTTGAACTACAAGCACTCACGGTCGAAGACTTCATTCGCATTTTGACTGAACCACGCGCTTCGTTAATAACGCAATATACCGCATTATTATCGACTGAAGGTGTCGAATTGAAATTCAACAAGAATGCGATCAAACGATTGGCTGAAGTCGCATACAATGTAAACGAAAGCACAGAAAACATCGGTGCACGACGCCTGCATACAATTATGGAGCGCTTATTAGAAGAAATTTCATTCGAAGCATCCGATCGTTCTGGCGAAAGTGTTTCGGTTGATGTAGGTTATGTGAATAAAGCTTTAGAAAAACTCTCTAAAGACGAGGATTTGAGTCGATATATTTTATAAGGAGCGACATGGACGCACAAAAAAGAGCCGCAGCGATTGCGGCCATTGAGATTGCCAAACAGCATTCTGTCATTGGTGTGGGCACGGGAAGCACGGTGAATTATTTCATCGAAGAACTCGCCAAGATCAAAGGCAATATCGACACTGTCGTCGCCAGCTCTGAAGACACTGCAAAACGCTTAAAAGAACAAGGTTTTCATGTCGCCGATTTAAACTATGTCGGCGAAGTGCCTATCTACATCGATGGGGCTGATAAAATTGACCCGCGAAAACAAATGATTAAAGGCGGCGGCGCCGCTCTCACTCGTGAAAAGATTTTAGCAAAATCGGCAAAACAGTTTGTTTGTATCGTCGATGAGACTAAAGAAATTGATGTGCTGGGAGAATTTCCCGTCGCTGTTGAAGTCGTTCCCATGGCTCGCGGCTATGTGGCACGTCAGATTGTTAAGCTTAATGCAGACCCTGTCTATCGCGAGAATGTTGTGACCGATAATGGAAATATTATTTTGGATGTTCACAACCTCGATCTTACCGATGCATTAAACGTTGAAAATACTTTGAATCAAATCACCGGCGTCGTTGAGAATGGCGTGTTTGCAAGCCGTCGGGCAGATACTGTATTAGTTGCAACAAGCAACGGTGTTGTTACGAAATAATGGTTGCGCCTTCGGTGCAGTTGGCGCACTACATAATCCAAAAAATTGAGTAACACATACAAAGTAACATTGTTAAAAAAAGCCACCTTTCCGTCATCCTTCGCAAAGGCGGAGGATCCAGCATCATCTAAAAAAAGCTAGATTCCTGCCTATGCAGGAATGACGAGACAAGAGGTATAGTCGCAAAAAACACCATCTCATAAAGATGATAGCAATCACCCCTCATCTCCATACATATCATTCAATTGTCGGGAAACATGGATAAACGTAGTACGTTTGGATAGTTCTTTTAAACGCATCGCGCCAACATAGGTACAGGCTGAGCGAAGCCCGCCCAAAATATCATAAATAGTATTATCAACCGGCCCTCGATAAGGCACATGTACTAACTTCCCTTCGCTTGCGCGATAGTCAGCAACTTCGCCATAATATTTTCGCATCGCATGCTCAGAACTCATGCCATAAAAGGATTTGAATTTTTCACCATCAACTTCTGTCACTTCGCCATCACACTCATCATGCCCAGCTAACATACCGCCTAACATCACAAAATCAGCACCGGCTGCAAAAGCTTTGGCGACATCACCCGGACCCTGGCATCCACCATCAGCACAGACGAGACCTTTTAAACCATGCGCCGCATCGGCACATTCAATGATGGCAGATAATTGTGGATATCCCACGCCCGTTTTGTGTCGTGTTGTACACACCGAGCCAGGCCCAATACCAATCTTCACAATATCAGCACCCGAAATGATTAACTCTTCAGTCATTTCGCCAGTCACTACATTTCCTGCCATAATAATCTTTTCAGGAAATGCTTCGCGCAATCTTCGTAAAAAATCCACAAACCGTTGCGTATAACCATTGGCAACATCCAAACAAATAAATTGCGATCGCGTTTGCTTAAAGATCAATGGCAACTTTTCAAACTCTTCTTCGCTTGTACCAATTGTCACAAAAGAATATGAAAGACTATCAGGATCTTTATCTTGGGCATCTCGCCACTCTTCAACGGTAACAAACTTATGTATCGCTGTAAGCAATTCGTGTTTTGATAAATGCTGTGCCATTTCAAACGTGCCGGTGTGATCCATGTTTGAGGCAATGATAGGAACGCCGGACCATACCTTATTCGCATTAATAAATTTAAATTCTCGTACAAGTGAAACACGCGAACGTGACTCTAGTGTACTTCGCTTTGGTCGAATCAAAACATCTTTGAAATCTAATTTTAAATCATATTCAATACGCATGTTATTTCCTTTTAATTATGCAAGAGTAGAAAAATCCATCTTGACCATCGACTTCTGGCAGAGACTGCCATCCAAAAGATTGCCGAATACCTTTGGGTAATTCAATGGGATGAATGGAGGCTTCTGACTGTTGCGCTAAAAATTGTTTTATCACTTCGTTATTTTCTTGAGGCAACACCGAACATGTTGTATAAATCAAACGTCCACCACGCTTTAACGTTGGCCATACTGCATGTAAGAAATGTAATTGCTGTTGACTCAGCCGATCAATATCGTGACTGTGTCTAAGTATTTTGATGTCCGGATGACGACGAATCACACCCGTGGCAGAGCAAGGCGCATCCAACAATATAATATCGAAAGGCTTTTGGTCCCACCAATTATCAACTTTTTCAAGCAGCGAAGTTTTTAAATCCGCCTTAAAGCGCAAGCGATGTAAATTATCTTTTACTTTCTGCATACGCGATTCATCATGATCCACAGCCAATAATCGCACGCTCGGTTCCGTCTCAAATATATGGCCCGTTTTGCCACCTGGCGCGGCACAAGCGTCTAGCACTCTTGCCTGAGGTGATAGCTGCATCAATGATGGCACCCATTGTGACGCCAAATCCTGCACTGACACCCAACCATCATTAAAACCAGGCAGTAGATTCACATGCACTGGTTTATCCAATTGTATCGCAGAGGTGCTGTGCTCCAAACCTTTTGCTGAAATGTCTAATTCAGCTAATTGGCTAATATAATCTTCACGCGATATTTTTTGTAAGTTTACCCGTAAAGTCATAGGCGCTTGGGTGTTGTTGGCTTCTATAATTTTTTCCCAATGATCTGGCCATGCCGCTTTTAACTGATGCAACAACCATGCCGGGTGACGATAATGCGCTGGCTCTATATTTTCTGTCGACCCCATGAGCTTTTTTTTCTGTCGTAAAAATTTTCGTAATGCTGCGTTAATAAGATTACACGCCCATTGCTTTCGCAGGCCCCGTGCCGTCTCAACGGTAGAAGAAACTGCTGCATGGTCTGGAATTTTCATATAAATCAATTGATACAGTCCGATTAAAATAAGCGCGTGAATATCTTGATCTTTAGCGCGTAATGGTTCGTGCAAAAGTTGTTTAATAATGGCTTCTAAATAGAAATAATGTCGACACACGCCAAAACATAATTCGCGCACAAAAGCATGTTCATCCTCATGAACAGCTTCTAGTCCTTCTTCCAAAGCAGAGGTAAGAGAGCTATGATCCCTCAAGACGCGTGTCAAAATATGTGTGGCGGCCACTCTTGGCGTCATAATTGTTTTCCTGTTGCAAACATAGAGCGATAGGCGTTGAGCACATCGGATACCGGCATTGCTCGCTTCCCTGGCAATTGCACCTTTATTAATCGTAACGCATTCTCGCCTGTCTGCACAACAATCCCCGATTTATCCGCTGAAATAACAGTCCCTGGCGGATTTACACTATCGCTTGCCTCGATGCTGGCTTCCCAAATTCTGACGGGCTGCCCATCGATTTCGACAAATGCTACAGGCCAAGGATAATACGCTCGCACTTTTCGCTCCGAGAATATCGCTGGATCTTGCCAATCGATTTTCGCTTGGTTTTTTTGAATTTTACGTGCATAAGTCGCGCGTGTTGAATCTTGTTTTTTCGGATTGAGCGACAAATAGTCTTCTAGCGTTTCGCACAAACACGAAGCTCCCAACGCTGCCAAACGATCATACAACGTTTGTGATGTGTCTTCTGACACAATCGTCGTCATCGTCTGCTTGAGCATTGGCCCAGTATCCAAGCCTTCATCCATCTGCATGACAGTCACACCTGTCTGAGTGTCACCCGCCAGAATAGCATGCTGAATGGGCGCGGCACCTCGCCAACGAGGCAACAACGAATAATGCACATTGATGCATCCGTGGGTTGGGATATCTAATACAGCTTTTGGCAAAATTACACCATAAGCAATGACAATCATCATATCAGGCTGGTAGTTTTTGAGGGTCGCTATAGCTTGTTCGTCGAAACGCTGCGGCTGCTCAATGGAAATATTATGCTGCTCGGCAAGTACTTTAACGGGACTTTTGGTGAGCTTTTTGCCCCGACCGGCTGGTCGATCAGGTTGTGTATAAGCAGCGATGATTTCATGGTTAGCATCGATTAATGACTGCAACGTCATTGCAGCAATATCTGGAGTTCCGGCAAAAACCAACTTCAAGGTTATAAATTCCTGCTTTTTAATTTTTCTAACATGCGCTTAGCCCTTGCGCGCTTGATCGATGAGAGTCGATCGATAAATAGCATGCCATTGAGATGATCAATTTCATGCTGCATACATATAGCCAACAAGCCTTCAGCATCTTCCTCATGAGGATTGCCATCCAAATCGTAAGTGCGAAATCGAACTTTCTCAGCCCGCTTTACCCATTCATACACACCCGGCACCGACAGGCAACCTTCTTGGTATCGCGTATCGCCCTCAGCCGAAAGAATTTCAGGATTGATAAAATATCGCGGCTCTTTGTCGCCGCCTGGAGAGCTCACATCCATCACAACAACACGCTTGTCTATACCGACCTGGGTAGCCGCCAAACCACAACCATTTTCGATATACATGGTTTCATACATATCATCGATCAGTTGCTTTAAATCGCCATTAAACGAGTCCACAGGCTTTGCCTTGTTACGCAGCTTGGGGTCAGGATATTTCAATACGGTCAATCTCGTCATGGCGTTGATTATAGCATACTTTAGGGCTGATTGTGACTTGCCCTCTGAGAAGTGTGTCTTGATGAAGCCGTAGTAGGACCAAAATGAGTTATCCAATTGGAATCAAGCAACTTTCTATAATTTTCTTTTGCCCTATCTGTGACACCCTCTTCAGGTTTTAGTGCAGCTGGATCTAAGTGGTTTTGAATTGTTTTAGATAAGTTACAACTCACCTCAAAATGAGGATTATCGGAACGCCGACTATTCGCCACTTGCTGCATGCACTCAAATCGCTGATTTGTAGTCAACTTTGAAGAGGTTAAAATCATTTGTAACATTTTTTCGGTATTACTAGGGCGATTGATCCAGCTATCTTCTCGAGTTTCAATAAATTGAGAAAATCTACTATGCATATCGGCTAATTCCTGATTCGAGTCCTGATCCTGATCCACATCATTGGCAAGACTTTCATACAATTGGAATAGCTCTCTAAACCTTTTGAATCCGTTTCTTCCACCTTTAACCTCTTCTTTGATGAGGCGAAGAAGTGTTTGAAAATAGACGTCGGGGTGAACAACAGGAGAAAACCCTGCCCTTAAATCAACATCTGTTCCAGACTGTAGTCGATCAATCACCACATCTACTAATGCGCTATAAAAAACATGCCTCTTTTCAGAAAAACCAGAGTGTTTTATCATAAATTTAGACAACACTTTTGCAGCAGAGGCTCTAAATGCTTGGTCGTCTTCATTGATAGTGTTGTAAATATTCTGTATCCAACGCACACCATCATAGCATTTTTCGGGCCAACTTGGAGCGAGTTCAGATGCAGGTTTATCAAAGCCCTTTTCAAATTTTTCTAAGGACATTTCCTCGCTATTTTTTTTATATCGGTAAACATACTTAAGCCGCGGGAGATATTGCTTGAGATAAATGGAAGAAAATTCAATTTCATCCAGCGGGGAGGAAAGCTGGCTTTTTAGTGGCGAATATCTTTCACTAAGCTGAATGCGCTTTTTCAACGCGAGTTTTTTGAGTTTACTACTTTCTTTTTCACCTTTAAGCGCTTTCACTAAACGCTTTAACTTGCTTGTTTGCGTTGACTCGTTAGAAGCCTTGTTAGCCCCACACCCAGAAGCGTCAATGCTCCGCAAAGTTTCAAAAATCATTTTATACTTTTCTGGCAAATAAAACGTTAACTGCCGCATGCGTGTTTTGGAAATTTCACTTACCAATAACAATCTATTTTCGGCGCTCACTGACTCGTCACGCAAAATTGCCGCAATGGCTTTCATACTTGGCAACGAACCGTACATACGCAAATCTGGCAAGTTATCGCATTGGTAAGAAAGAATTAAACATGCATCATTAAGGTCAATATCTGTCTGAGAATTATCAGAACTCAAATCAGAACCTGAGCCAATTGAGGATACACCACTGCTACTTGCTGTAAATGAAAACGGCTTCCGCCTAGGGGATGGGAAAACCCTCAAAAGCGGGTTTCTACTCGATTGTGAACTGGTAGACTTGCTTGAAGTCGAATGACTAATCGAAGAAGTTGAAGAGAAACTGGCCTCATCGACAGGCTGTGAAATACTAGGTGCTGCAAGTGCCGCAATAGCCGAATACTGCTCTCTGCTTTGAAAATATTGAACGACCTGAGCTGCATTTTTTCCTAATAAAGCCAACAAACCAACCTCTTTAATGGCGCTTATTCCCTTCAAGCGCCGTCTTACATCTATGTTATGATGTGCATATAAGGCTTCAGGCACGTACTTTGCAATAAAATGCAGAACATTCAAACGAACACAAGGCTTGTCAACGTCATCTGCTTTCCCCACAGCACGCACAAGCAGTTTCGTAACATCACTATAATTCTCAAGATGATTCAAAAATTCATCGTCATTTACATTTAACTGCTTCTCGTGTAAATAGGATTCTGCTTTTTTAATTAAAAAAAGTTTTCGGTCTTTGACTTTGTGAGATTTAAAAGGTGAATCGACATCATGCTGTAACTTTTGAATCATTGCGTCGAGTGTATCAATAGAGAAATAGGGGAAAACCTGGTCAAAAATAACAGGATCAATAAAGTACGCGCTGCTCAACACACACTCAACCAGGAGGTTTTCAATAGGGTAATTTTGTGCAAGTGGATTATCGCCCTCTTGAGCACCTAGCCCTATATTCGAATATTGATCTTCATTGTCTCTAACAAGAATGTCCTGTATCCAGGACTTTGCATGTGTAATTCGCGCATGCGCAGGATGATTAAGTGAAGAGCAAGCATTATGAATCTTGACCAAAATACCTGCAAAACTCCCGCGAATTATTTGGGTATCACCTTTCTCCTGAAGGCTTTCATTCATACAGAAGTAAATTACATGCTTCAGACCCTCTTCATCTCTGCCAATTTTTTCCAGATAGTCATCAAAATTTTCAACCCTTTCTTTAATTTTGCATATGATTTCTTCAATTAACACCTCATGTTTAAAGTTAATTGAATGAAACCTTTCTTCTGTCTGTTCCAAATAGTTATAGACTGCCCTTAATACGCCTTTTTCAACACTTTGTTCGTCCACTATCGTGGCGGACAAATTATCCACGATCTTTTTAAGCGAATACGGCAGCAACACCTTATCTAATTTGGTGTTGTCAAAAATACGACTAAGGGATTTAGAATCTGCAGCAACATAATGCGAAACCAGTTTTTCCACGAATAGCCCTCGCCAACGAGGGTAATAGTTCTTGTGGTTATGTTTATACCAGTCTTCAATATTATCGCGATTATCTAAAAAATATTGAACTAATTCAGGATGTTCTAAATTGATAGACTCTTCCACAAAATAGTCGTGATAGACATGACCAATGGCTTGCGCCATTTCCTTTGTTTTGGGATCAACAGAACCAGAAGAGGAAGACTCTTCATCAAAACCTTTATACTCTAAAGATTCTTCATCAAAACCTTTATATTCTTCGGACCTCACTCCACTCATACGTAGCCTTTAATTATTTTGGTTCATCTTAACATAGTCCATCCTAAAAAAGCTTAAGGAAGTCTTAAGAGCCAAAAGGTAGGAATTTGAGGCGACTCCGAGTACAATATCGCCACGTAATATCTATGCCGCAACCTGAAAAGTGCTGCAAAAACACAACCAAGGAATACGACAAAAATGCCTACACATCGCGAACTCGCCAATGCCATCCGCGCCCTTAGCATGGATGCCGTCCAACGCGCAAATTCTGGCCACCCCGGCATGCCTATGGGCATGGCTGACATCGCCGAAGTCTTGTGGCGTGACTTTTTAAAACATAATCCTGCCGATCCCCAATGGTGGAACCGCGACCGATTTGTCCTTTCAAATGGGCACGGCGCCATGCTACATTATGCATTGTTACACCTTTCTGGCTATGACTTGACCATAGACGATCTTAAAAATTTCCGCCAAATGCATTCCAAAACTCCCGGCCATCCCGAATTCCATGAGGCGCCCGGCATCGAAACCACCACCGGCCCGCTTGGCCAAGGAATAGCCAATGCCGTTGGTATGGCGCTGGCCGAAAAACTATTAGCCAAAAACTTTAACCAAGACGATATCCAACTCATCGATCATCACACGTACGTTTTCTTGGGCGATGGCTGCCTAATGGAAGGCGTTTCTCACGAAGCGTGCTCAATTGCAGGCACCTTAAAACTTGGCAAACTCATCGCATTTTATGATGACAATGGTATTTCTATCGATGGCGAGGTCGAAGGCTGGTTCACTGACGATACACCAAAACGCTTCGAAGCGTATCAATGGCATGTCATTCCTAATGTCGATGGACATGATCACGAGGCAATTAAAAAAGCGATTGTCGAGGCGCAAAACGTTACGGACAAACCTACATTGATTTGCTGTAAAACAGTCATCGGATATGGTTCGCCTAATCTTGCCGGCACAGAAACATCACACGGCTCTCCCTTGGGCGATGAAGAAATTTCTGCAACACGCAAGGCCTTAGAATGGTCGCATGCGCCGTTTGAGATTCCTGAAGAGATTTATAATGCTTGGAATGCACGCAAACAAGGCGGCACACGTCAACAAGAATGGAGCGCTGCCTGGGAAAAATATCAAACAGAACATCCAAAGCTCGCAAAAGAATTACAACGCCGCATGGAAAAACACTTGCCTGAAAATTTCGAAACACTTGTTAACGATGCATTATCTGCCATGGCTAACGAAAAGCCTATTGCGACACGAAAATCTTCGCAAGCATGCCTAAATGCATTGGCGCCACACTGTCCTGAATTACTGGGCGGTTCTGCCGACTTAACTGGCTCAAATGGCACGCAGTGGAAAGAGGCGAAAATCATTAACGCTCACGATAATGGCAACTACTTGCACTATGGCGTTCGGGAGTTCGGCATGTCAGCCATCATGAATGGTATCGCACTACACGGCGGCTTTATTCCTTTTGGCGGTACGTTTTTAACGTTTTCTGATTATGCCCGCAATGCCGTACGGCTGTCTGCATTGATGAAACAACGAGTCATCTATGTTTACACGCATGACTCAATTGGTTTGGGCGAAGATGGCCCAACGCACCAACCTATAGAACATATTGCAAGCCTTCGCCTTATCCCAAACTTAATGCTATGGCGACCTTGTGATGCCATTGAAACATTGATTGCATGGGAGCAATCGCTGAAATATGCCGGACCAACTTGCTTGTTACTCACACGACAAAATCTCGCGCAGCAAACACGAACCGCAGCTCAAATCGAAGGCATACGTCGTGGCGCTTATGTATTAATCGATTGCGATGAGACTCCCAACATTATTTTTATCGCCACAGGCTCCGAAGTCGAACTTGCTGTACTTGCTGCCCAAAACTTAAAAAAACAAGGAAAACAAGTACGCGTTGTGTCTATGCCAAGCATGAAAAAATTTGCTGAGCAAGATCGCGCGTACCAAGAAAAAATTCTCCCTTCGCATGTCAAATCTCGCATCGCCATTGAAGCTGGCGTTGCAGAGAGCTGGTATCGATGGGTAGGACCTTGCGGTAAAATCATCGCGCTAAATACCTTTGGCGCTTCGGCACCTGCAAACCAACTGTTCGAATACTTTGGTTTTACTGTAGAGAATATCGTTCAAGAAACGTTAACATTACTATCAGAAACACTCATAGAGGAATAAAAACATGACAATTAAAGTTGCTATCAATGGTTATGGCCGTATCGGTCGCAATATTCTACGCGCATTATATGAATCTAAGGATCACAAAAAAATTAAAGTCGTCGCCATCAATAGCTTGGGCGATGTCGACATCCACGCATATTTAACACGTTATGATTCTGTGCATGGCAAATTCCCAGGTAAGGTTGATATCAAAGATGGCGATTTAGTCGTTAACGGCGATCGCATCAAAGTCACTGAAATTCGTGACCCAAGCCAATTGCCTTGGGGCGAATTAGGTGTCGATGTTGTCTATGAATGCACCGGATTATTTGCTAGCAAAGAAAAAGCTTCAGCACATTTGGCATCAGGTGCGAAAAAAGTGATTATTTCTGCTCCTGGCGGTAACGATGTCGATGCTACCGTCGTCTATGGCGTCAATCAAGACGTGTTGAAAGCATCTGACACGGTGATTTCCAACGCTTCATGCACCACAAACTGTTTAGCGCCTATCGCAAAAGTATTGCATGAAAATATTGGTATCGTACAAGGTTTGATGACAACTGTTCACGCTTATACTAACGACCAAGTGCTCAACGACGTCTATCACAAAGATATGCGACGAGCACGAGCAGCTGCCATCAATATGATTCCTACTAAAACTGGGGCCGCTGCTGCCGTAGGTTTAGTGTTGCCAGAATTAAATGGCAAACTCGATGGTTTTGCAGTACGCGTTCCTACAGCCAATGTCTCTTTGGTTGATTTAACGTTTACCGCTGGATGTGATACTTCAGTGGAAGAAATCAATCAACTCATGCGAAAAGCAAGCGAAAGTGACTTAAAAGATGTCCTCGCTTATAACGATGAGCCGCTCGTCTCTTCCGATTTCAACCACTGCCCAGCTTCTTCAATTTACGAAGAATCACAAACCAAAGTCAGTGGCCGACTCGTTAAAGTCTTGTCATGGTATGACAATGAATGGGGCTTTTCGAACCGAATGTTAGATACGACTATGGCATTGATGAGTGCTAAGTAATTAGCAATTACATGATCGAAGTAGTGTTGCAAACCACCTGTTGCTATACTGAGGATGACAACAGCTAATTTGCAGCGCTGCCACTCTATAAAAGGACTTTACGCATGAGCAATGAGCTTTTTCTGGAATGTGAAGATTTACATCACTTGCTTCGTGAGACTGTAAAAGATGAACGAATGAATGTTTTTCACTCCCATCTTAATAGAATCCTGGAGAGTGAATAAAACACCGCCTGTCTTAATATAATTTCAATCCATCTTGGCGCTATTATCAAAGCTATCCCAAAAGAACAACGTCTAGAAGCATTCAGATTGCTGCTACAAACTTGTTCTAAAATATCAAGCACACAGCAAGACAACCTCTTCATGCATGATATTTTATTTTATGACATAAAATTAATTAAGCTTCTGAAAAAGCTTCTTTCAAAAAATCGCTTGGAAGCATTGGAGTTCATAGAAATCGCATTAAACGAAATCGACCTATCACTCAACGAGCTTGTGGCGGGAAATGATAATAAGATAATACTTTTAGACCTCATTCGTAGAAAAGACAAAGCAGAAGTGTTAACAGCAATGATAGGCCTTAAAACACTCTCTCAAGAAATCATTAATGATGATGAAGACCCAGCGGAAGAAATGTGGCCCGAAGAAAGGCTACAAGAAAACATCTCACCACCCAAAGCACTCAGCGCACTAATCCAACAAGCTTTTCAACCAATACACGATGAAATTGATAGACTGAAGGCCCTTTTAAATGAGCGCAGCAATAGTTTCTGGTACCTAGACAGCGCGAACGAGGCTTCCTCTATTACAAAGGAAAAAATCGAACAGCTCAAAGTCTTCCATGAAGATTTGATAGACTCGCTGCTTTATAACTTTGAGACTGACTGGGAACCAATAAAGCAACACGAATTTAAACGCCCTGAGACATGGAACAACATGTGCCAAAGGAAGATATCAATCATTCAGTCGACTATTAGTGAAAAATATCAAGAATACATTCAAAAACCCAGCATCAAAAAATATGCCACGAATTATATAGCTGACTTTCTACGAGTATCACTCAAAGCAGTGATCACAGCATCGATAGTTGGCAATTTAGCTTTTGCAAATAAAAACTTCCGCACATGGTTTTTTAACAACAAAACCACAGCTCACCTTGAAGAAGCACGAGAAGAATTATCGAAACCGATTGTCGGTTTAACCAATTGACTTGAACAGAATCAAGTTTAGGAGGCTGTTGCATTCTGACACCCCTAGCCCTCTCCCATTAAAAGGGCTACCCTGTGCACGTATCTTTTTCTGGTTCATGCGTCTTAAATGTAGGGTGGATTAGGCGCCACTCCTCCTACGTCCCGCGGCTTGTCCGCGGGATCCACTGCTTGAGCGTCTCTCCGAGATGTCCGGACAAGCCGCGGGACGTAGGCGAATAACGCTGTGCGACCTTTAATGCGGACCCGGTGGATTACGACCTTCGGTCTAATCCACCCTACATTGAAGTAGCGACATCAAGTACGGTAGAATAAACTTAAAGTTACCTAGGGAATAGAAACCACATGCCTGCATCATCCATACTCAACGTGTTCGGTCGCTCGCCCATCAGGCCAGTACAAAAACACATGACAAAAGTCTACAAATGCACACAAGTTTTACCTGATTTCTTTAAAGCTGTTCTCGCGAAAAACTGGGAAGAAGCTAAAAAATTGCAACAAAATATCGCCAAAATCGAACGTGAAGCAGATGAAATCAAACGTGACGTTCGCAGTCACCTGCCAAAAAGCTTGTTCATGCCGGTTGCACGCGCCGATATTCTTGAGTTGCTTCGAATGCAGGACTGGATTGCGAATCGCACGAAAGACATTGCAGGTCTAGTGATAGGGCGACAAATGGTGATTCCTGATAACATCATTGAAAATTTTAACTTGCTCACTGAACGCACTTTAGATGCAATTAAACAGGCGCATAAAGCGATTAGCGAGCTCGATCAATTACAAGAAACCGGCTTCTCAGGTCATGAGGTTGAAGAAGTCTGCAAAATGATCGACGAATTGATGGATATCGAGCAGCAAACTGACGACTTACAAAACCATATTTGCCAACAGATTTTTTTCCTCGAAAAAGAACTTCCTGCCGTCGATGTGATTTTTCTTTATAAAACCATCGAATGGATAGGAAATT
>JBKAGM010000004.1:0-96554 GCA_046290385.1 Gammaproteobacteria bacterium | reverse complement strand
AATTTACACCATACTATTAGAGCGTTGTCGTTTCAAAGGTCTTTCTGCTTTCTCTTCTTCGCTACTCTTATCAAAACAATACTTTAATATTGAAGAATTAAAAGACACATTTGTCGTATTTTTTGATTCTTCTTGATGTTTATCTTTTGCATTTTTATATATAACATTAACTAAATGTATCATATTATCATAGAGACTTTGATTTTCATCAACTTCCTCATTTGATTTTTTCTCATCAATAAAACCTATTAATTTTTCATAAAAAATAATAATATTAAAAGTTGGCTGAGTAATTAATTGTTCCAAATAATCAATGTTAAGTGAATTTACTGCCATTTCATAAAAATAATACCTATACGTATTTCTTTTTGTTGGTCGCCGCAATGAGCTATCTCGCGATTGATAAGTTTCAATAAAATTATTTGGATTTCCTATTTTTCTCAACAAATGCTCAGTCAAATCAAGTGGAAAACTATTTTTCAATGCGTATAAATAGCTGTTCTTGAGTAGGCCTTTAAAATAACCTCCAGATGACATGTAGTAGCTACAAAATAAATTAAAAATTTCAAAATTAATTTGCAAAGCCTGCAATATTGGCTGCATAGCTTCATTTATACCAGATTCTAGCAATAAAATACTTCTTCGTAATTGTTGAAAATTTTCTTGACTATCCGTATTTGAATCCCTTTCTTTCTCAGCAATACGGTTAAAAATATATTTTAAGAGATTAGAGCATTGATCAATATAAATTGAGTTTTTTTTATACCTGTCTGTAAATTCAAAAATGCCTTTTATAAAATAAAAAATTTTTATTCTCATCGAATCAAATGCGAGAATCATAAACTTATCAAAAATTCGTTTAATAAAATCAGAGTGGGTTCCTTTTAAAGCAGAGTTAAAAAACCTATGTCTACTTTCTACTCGATTGTAACATTGTAAAATTAATAAAAAAAAATCATCAGGGATTTCCTCTTTAGATTCTTGTGAAGTTTCATCAACCTCCGTTTCAACTGACTGAGAGGAACGCTCACTTCTTTCCTGAGAAGAACCCTGACTACTTGATTGTGAAGCTGAAAATGATTGAATACGTAAAAAATTTTGAAATATAAGTATTCCAATAGGTTCTAATGCTTCATTTTTTTCAATAGATAAAAAAGTGTTTATTAGCATCTCATTTTCTTGCTTGGTGATTGCTGCAAGGCTTTCCTCAGTGAAAAAAGACTCAAAACCACTTTCACGATTTTTAAGTTTTTCTTGTAAAATTTCAATAGCGCTAGCGTCAGAAGGGTTGCGAACAGAGCTTAACATAAGACATTACCTTTGTTATTAAAATTGGAAAAAGTCTATAGAGTTTATATGCGAAGGTCAATAATGACCTTCGCACAAGCTATGTTACATTGTACGTAAAAATTTATTTTGTTTTACTGTGTTTAGACATTTAGAACGAATATCTTTTGAGTTATGCAAATACCAATGTCGTGTATCAAGCACAACATTAAATATTTGAGCAGATATTCGTCGGGAAGTAAGTTTCGTATTTAGCTTTTTTGATAAAGCTGATTGGCATATATCCATAGCCGTTCCTCCTTGATGCGTAAGCATCGTTTACTACTAGTACCTACTACCTTTTTATTTGATCTCTTATCAGGCCTTACTATTGAAACATACAAAGATTAACAAAAACTTAAGAAAAAGATTTTTTCAAAAAAAATTGTCGGATTGGCTATGTGGAAAACAATTTATGTTTAACCTTAATGCGACCTGAGATTAGTCCTCAATACTAGACAAACCGGCAAAATTAACGCACACTAAAAAGTATCAATAATAACCTGATGTGTTTATATCTGATGCTATTATTGGTCTATGCATAGAAAACAAGGAGTAACTGATGAAAAAGAAAACATTATTAGCCCTTAGCACGGGCTTAGCAATGACATTAGCCACAACGGCAACGTTTGCCTCTAGCCATTCAAACACAACGGATGGATTTACATCTAGTACAGTGTCTACAACGAGCCCCATGAAAGGAAATGACGGCTCTTGTAGTAGCAGAACAAATGATAGTTCGTCTAGCAGTAAAAACCAAGATGGTTCCTGTGGTGCCAAAGATAAAGATGGTAGCTGTGGCGCTAATGGCAACACTAGCGATATGAATGATTCTAAAAGCAGCGACGGCAAATGCTCAACGGGCAAATGCGGTAGCAGTAATTAACATATTTAGTTGATCCACCATTTTCATCCTTACATTGGAAATGGTGGATTTCATTGGCGCGGTCCTTCAATATGCAAATTTCGGGAACAGGACTAGGATTACGACGCGAATTTCTAGCTGAGCTACGAAATGTTAATCCCCACCCTATCAATTTTTTAGAAATCGCTCCTGAAAATTGGATGAATATCGGCGGCAAACGTAAAAATTTCTTAGAATATTACGCTAAGCATTACCCCATGATATGTCATGGCCTTTCTTTATCGCTTGGTGGCATAGCGCCTTTAAATACCGATTTTATTGCGGATTTAAAAATTTTCCTCGATACACACAATATAGCACTGTATAGTGAGCATTTAAGTTTTTGTAATGATGAACAAGGGCAACTTTATGATTTATTACCTATACCTTTTACACAAGAGGCGGTTTTACATATTGCTAATCGCATTCGAGAAGTTCAAGATCGTTTGGAAAGAAAAATTTCTGTTGAAAATGCCTCATATTACTATCAATTACCACATGACTTATCAGAAAGTGAATTCATCAACGCTGTGATATCAGAGGCGCAATGTGATTTATTATTGGATGTGAATAATGTCTACGTAAATAAAATTAATCATGGTACAGATCCACTTGCACT
This sequence comes from Gammaproteobacteria bacterium, assembly GCA_046290385.1. Taxonomy (GTDB): domain Bacteria; phylum Pseudomonadota; class Gammaproteobacteria; order JAGOUN01; family JAGOUN01; genus JBKAGM01. The sequence continues at coordinate 93,705 of JBKAGM010000004.1, read as the reverse complement.
GATCCGCTCTTTGCCTTCAAAACACATCGCCTATATTCATGTTGCAGGACATTATCAGAAATCTCCAAACTTAATAATAGATACGCACGGCGACAAAGTCATCGACCCTGTCTGGGATTTACTTGAATTCACTTATAAAACTCATGGTGTAAAACCAACCTTACTAGAACGCGATAACGACGTGCCTCCTTTAAATGAACTATTAAATGAAACAAAAGTTATTACCTCTCTACAAGTAAAACATAAAGAGGTCGTGAGTGGTTGATTTTATCGAGATACAGCGCTTTTTTGCAAAATCATTGAGAGATCAAAAAAGTATACATTTGCATCGATTCGACCAAGAGCGTATTAGGCTATATCAAACACTTCTATATAACAACGTTTCTGAAATACTTAGTATTGCTTTCCCTATTATTAGATCAATACTCGAACCAGAAGAGTGGAAAAATATAGTATCAGAGTTTTTTGAAAATTCAGATTCTCGCTCGCCTTACTTTCATCAAATTCCTAAAGCCTTCGTAGAATTTTTACAAGACAAAACCGAACCTGAATATCTAACTGAGCTTGCTCACTATGAGTGGGCTGAGCTTGTATTGGAAATTGCTGACGAAGCTGTCGAATATATTGATAAAAAAAGCATAAACCCTATTTCACATATTCCCCTGATCTCACCACTAACAGAATTATTAGCCTATGCATTTCCTGTCCATAAAATTAAAAAAAACCACATCCCTGATAAAACACAAACACCTCATTATTTAATCATCTATCGTGATCGCAACTTCAAAATCCAATACTTAGAGGTCAATTCGATTACAGCCAGGCTTTATCAATTGCTTAGTGAAAAAACCATGACAGGCCAACAGGCCATAGAAATAGCTCTTGAAGAAGCAAATCTGGATAAAAGTGAAAAAATGCTATCCACTGGTCTAGCAATTTTAGACAATTTCGTTGAAAATGATATTATTATAGGCTAAATAATGACAAGGGAACGCACTTCATGATAAGAAAAGTATTTCATTTACATCAGTGGGTTATGGAAAAATTTAGCTGGTTTGATTTCATCGCTTTACTATTTCTTCGCCTCTATCTTGCACCCGTTTATTGCATGTCAGGAATAGAAAAAATCAATCATATGAGTGACACCGTTCATTGGTTTGCAAATGATTTAGGGCTGCCCTTTCCAGCGCTTATGGCACATCTTGCCGCTTATACCGAAGTCGTCGGGGCTGTGTTGCTATTTGTTGGTTTTGCGACGCGTTGGGCGACAATTCCTCTTATGATAGTTATGCTTGTTGCTGCAGCAACCGTACACTTTGAACATGGGTGGTGGGCACTTGCGCATCAAGATCATGAATCAACATCACGCTTACATAACGTTATGCTATGGTTAAAACAGCATTACCCAATGCGACACGCGTATCTTACTGAATTAGGTACACCCGTCATTCTAAGAAATGGTGTTGAGTTTGCAGCCACGTACTTTGTGATGCTTTTAACATTATTTAGTTTTGGTCCTGGCAGATGGTTAAGTATAGATTATTGGATAAAACGCTGGTTCACTTACCATCATGTTGAAAAACCAGCGAATGAAGCAATCATAAGGAGATAAACATGGATGTTTCTTTATTTCTAGCCAAAGTCTTTTCGCTTTATTTATGTATCTTTGGCCTCGCTATGTTAGGAAATCATGATCGCTTTGTTAAGGATATCGATCATATCCTCGAAAACCGTGCAGTAATGTTTTTATCGGCTATTACCGTGTTGATATTAGGAATATTACTCGTTATTTCACACAATGTTTGGGTGGCCGGATGGCCTGTGATTGTAACAATTTTATCATGGATGACTTTCACAAAAGGCGCCTTAATGTTACTGATGCCATCTTTTGAAATAAAGCGAAGGCATTTATTGAAACAATCAAGCGTTTTCTATTCAATTGCGATAATTTATTTAGTGATTGGGGTTTACTTAGGATACGTTGGGTTTTTTCAAGTTTAAGCAAATGTCATTGTTATAAACAACAATACAATTCCTATAATAGAAAACAAGAACATCTTTCGTGCCCACAAGGCGTCGTTTTGTGTATATAAACCAGAAAGCGCCATAAGAATCCAAGCAATACCGACCCCTAACGATATAATCAAATAAATTATTCCGGTATAACCGTATATCGTTGGCATAACAGCGACAACTGCAAAAGCAATAGTAAAGAGTATCATGCTAATTTTAGTAAACCGTATACCCTTTTTAAGCGGTAAAACTGGAATAGAAGCCCGTGCGTAATCTTCTTTGCGATAAATTGCTATGGCGTAAGAATGCGGCATTTGCCACAAGCATAGAATTAAAAATAAAATCACTGCGCCCATATCAAATCGGTTAGAGGCTGCACAATATCCCATCACAGGCGGCATCGCTCCAGCAACACTACCAACAAAGGTGCCGAAAACTGAATGACGTTTCATCCATAAAGTATAAATACCCACGTAAACGAACAAACCAAATAAACCTAGTGAAACCGCTAACAGATTAGTTTTTGAATATAGTAACCATGTGCCTAAAACACCTAGTACTATTCCATAAAGCAACATTGTTTTGACAGAAACCAAGCCTAGTGCAGAAGCCCTATTCTTGGTCCGCTCCATCAATTTATCAATATCACGATCAATGCAATTATTAAAAACACAGCCTGACGCCATCACCAACGCCATACCCAATAACGTTGCAAAAAAAACACTGACATTGATATTACCTTGCGCGCCTAGAAAAAAACCGCCAGTAACAGTAATAATATTACCAAAGATAATCCCAGGCTTGGCTAACGAGAGGAGCTTATTAATTTAATTCACCATGTTATAGTTTAAGTTATACATAATCCAAAGTGAGCCTATGACAAGGATCAGGACGACAACTAATGTGAATATAAATACAATTAAATTCCATCGTGCTTTAGAGCTTGTATTTAGATGTAAGAAGAACACAAGTTGTACAAAAAATTGTAGCAAAGCCAATATAGGTAACACTATAAATAGATACCGATTTTCCAGAAAATGTTTCATAACCAAAGTAAATGGGATAATCGTCAATAAAAGTGATAATGCAAAACCAACTATGTAAGATTTAACATCACCATGGCCACTACCATATTGCGTATCACTAACATCGGTCTGTCCTTCATCGATAGGCGTTGAAGAGTGACGTGTAGTACTGTATTTCCAATAATAAACAAAGGTTAGCAGTAATGCGGGCAAAAAAACTACTAAAGCAACTAACGTTAAGATTTGATGAGAAAGGATAAACTCGTAATCCATCTTAAATAACCCCCATGAGATAAACTATCGTGAATAAGAAAATCCACACGATATCAAGAAAATGCCAAAACAAGCTCAAACTTGTCAACTTACGTCGAGTCGTTGCCGTAATACCATGCTTCATAATTTGTATGATTAAGCCACTCATCCAAATTAATCCAGCAGTAACATGTGCCCCGTGAGTAGCCACGAGGGTAAAGAATGATGATAAAAATGCGCTACCTTGCCAACTGTGGCCTTCACGCACTAAATGAGAAAATTCCCACACCTCAATACATACGAAAGATAGGCCTAATAAAAATGTGATAAACAAACAAATAATCACCCAGTTTTTATGGGGCTTATCGGATGCCAACAGTGCCAAGCCATATGTAAAACTACTGGTTAATAGAATAAACGTCTCAGCTAAAACTAACGGCATACTAAATAAATCTTTAGGCCCAGGTCCGCCATATAAATTAGTATGTAATACCGCAAAGGTTGCAAAAAGCGTTGCAAACAAGAAACAATCGCTCATGATATACATCCAAAAACCAAATACAATACGTGAGTCGGTATCATGTTCCATTGCAGCGTGATCGTGTAATGCGTGTGTCATAATAATGCTTCCTAATTCGTTGAATAGTGTGCTTCAGTCTCAGCAACTTCATCAGACATGACATAGTAATCAATGTCATAATCAAATGAACGTGCTAGCACACAACCAATAATCCCTACTAATCCAACGACAATCATCCAAATGATCTGCCAAATTAACCCAAAACCCAGAGCAAATGCGAATGCGGATATAATGATTGGCAATGCTGAATTTCTCGGCATATGTATATCATCGTAACTTTCTTTATCAACAACTCGCTTTTCTTGCTTCATTTTCCAAAAAGCATCAATATCATCAACATGTGGCACGATTGCAAAATTATAGAAAGGTGCTGGAGACGGTATAGCCCATTCTAGTGTACGTCCATTCCAAGGATCCCCCGTGGTATCACGATACTCTTCACGCTTTATAATACTGACAACTAGTTGTGCGATCTGGAAACATACCCCTATAAAGATGATAAACGCTCCCATTGCTGCTACAACTAAATAGGGATGCCAACCTGTTGCGGCATCATAATGATTTAAGCGTCGTGTCATACCCATAAATCCAAGAATATACACTGGTACAAAAGCGACATAGAACCCAATTAGCCAGCACCAGAAAGCACATTTGCCTAGTTTTTCATTAAGCTTGAATCCAAAAATTTTTGGAAACCAGTAAGTTAATCCCGCAAAGTAACCAAATACTACACCGCCAATAATTGTGTTATGAAAGTGTGCTATTAAAAATAAACTATTATGTAATTGAAAATCAGCAGCGGGTACGGACATAAGTACGCCGGTCATACCACCTACCGTGAAAGTAATCAAAAAACCAATCGTCCACAACATCGGCGTCGTATAAATCACACGGCCTTGATACATAGTAAACAGCCAGTTGAAAACTTTTACCCCTGTCGGTACGGCGATAACCATCGTTGCAATTCCGAAAAAAGCATTAACATCAGGACCTGCACCCATCGTGAAAAAGTGATGTAACCATACAATGAATGACAAAATGGTAATAACCATAATGGCCCATACCATTGTTGTATAGCCAAACAGTTTTTTCTGTGAAAACGTAGCAACCACTTCAGAAAAAATACCAAACGCAGGCAATACAAGAATGTATACTTCCGGATGTCCCCATGCCCAAATCAAATTAACATACATCATGGCATTACCACCGAAAGCAGCGGTAAAGAAATGCATACCTAGTAATCGATCAAATGACAATAAACCTAATGTAACTGCTAACACAGGGAAAACGATAATAATCAAAATGCTACTTGCCAACACAGACCATGTAAATACTGGCATACGCATTAGTGTCATGCCTGGACAACGCATTTTTAGAATGGTCACGAAAAAGTTAATGCCCGACAAGAGACTCCCCACGCCCGAAATCTGCAAACTCCAAATGTAATAATCAACCCCCACTCCTGGACTAAAACGTAACTCTGAGAGAGGTGGATAGGCGAGCCAACCCGTTGCTGCAAATTTTCCAAGTACTAATGACAAATTTATGAGTACTGCACCTACAGCAAATAACCAAAAACTTAATGAATTAAGGAACGGGAAAGCAACATCACGCGCACCAATTTGCAATGGCACAGCTAAGTTAAATAAACCAAACATAAAAGGCATCGCCATAAAGAAAATCATGATGACGCCATGAGCAGTAAAAATTTGGTTGTAATGTTCTGGCGGTAAATAACCATGATTCGCGCCTACAGCGATTGCCTGTTGCGAGCGCATTAATGCGGCATCAGAAAATCCACGCAATAACATAATACCAGCCGCGATAATATACATCACACCAATTTTTTTATGATCAACTGTGGTAAACCACTCTTTCCATAGATACGTCCATTTTTTGGCGTAAGTAATATAGCCTAAAACAACTAGCGCAAAAATTGCCATAAATGCACCTGCTGCCATGATAATAGGCTGATCATAGGGAATTGCGCTAAGTGTTAATTTGCCGAATATTGGTGACATCATTATTCCTTATTATGTTGCATTTCTTGGGGTGGCATCATGTATTTCATGATGACATCGTTAAATAAACCTTTCTTTACTGAAGAATAATAAGTAATGGGATTATTTTCGCTATTCTTTGCCAAAAGAGTATAAGCATCCCGACTCAATGTGGCATTGCTACTTTTAGCTTTGGTAACCCATTGGTTAAATTCGGTTGGTGAAACTGTTTTTACTTTAAAGTGCATTCCTGAAAAGCCATCGCCGCTGAAACTTGCTGACCATCCATCGTATAGTCCTTCATGATCAGCCATCAAATGTAACTTCGTACGCATACCTGGCATCGCATAAATTTGCCCCCCGAGTTGTGGTATCCAAAATGAGTTCATAGGGGCGTCAGAAGTAATTTTAAAATTAATAGGAACTTGTTTAGGAATTTCTAAAAAGTTAACCACGGCGATATTTTGCTCAGGGTAAATAAACAACCATTTCCAATTCATGGCCACAACTTCAACCGTTAGTGGCTTCTTAGAAGCCTCTACATCGAGCGGACGATAAGGGTCCAATGTATGTGAAGTGATCCAGGTAATGACGGCTAAAATAGCCACTATGATACATGGGATTGCCCACCACAATAATTCTAAGCGCGTACTATGAGCCCAATTTGGCGTATACTTTGCTTTCACATTGGTTGCACGATATTTATGCGAAATGTAAATAACCATGATAATCACAGGAACAACAATCAGTAACATCAACACCGTTGAAATGATAATTAACTGTTTTTCGGCAGATGCTACTATTCCCTGAGGATCTAAAAGTGCATATTTACAACCACTCAATGATAGAGCTAACAAAGAACATAATAAAAACTTAATCTTTTTCATCGTTTAAAAACTTCACTGTTTAATGGTGATTAAATCAAAAATGAACAGGCTGTTGAAGAAATAATTAACAACTGTTCGAATACCGCGCGGGATTATAACACGGATTTTTTTAATAATCGAGCACGGGCTTAAAAATTTAGAACTCTCCCGCGGTCAATACAGGTGCTGCATCAATTGTTTCAGCATTCATCATAGAAGAGATACGCTGCAAGGTAGAAACCATAAGCGACTGCTCCCACTCTTCTAATTGATTAAAATTTTCAATAAAAGATTCTTGTAGTAATGATGGTGCCTTGGAAAAAATCTTATTGGCATTTGCTTTGGCTTGGACGAGCACTTTCCGCCTATCTTGTAAATCTTTAGTGCGAGTGATGTACCCTTTCTTCTCCAAACGATCAAGTATTGATGTCACTGTTGGCTTGCTTAAGTTAACGTTTTTTGCCAATACACTCACTGGGATATTGGCGTGTAAATTAATTTCCTTAAGTAATAATACTTGAGGCCCTGTGAGACCATACTTTTGTTCTAATTTCTTCGAATGTAAACTAATTGCTCGGATAATTCTTCTCAGGCTAATCAACAATTCATCGCTACGTTCATAAGTCATTTCATTCCAACCCTAACTATCTTAAAAAATCCTGATCACCAGTTTTTTATAAATAAAAATATATAATTCAATGTATTATAGGACATCTTTTTTCCGCGCCTCAAAAATTCTTGAAAAAATTTTCATATATTGTTAGTATACGAATAAAATTTAGAGGGCATAAATGAACTATAACAAAATATTTAGCAAAAGAAACGCGGCCACCGCCATCGGATGTCTGGGGCTGGTAATGTGGGCCTTTTCCGCGCTATTAACAACAATCGTTCGGGAACTCCCTATTTTTGAAATCTTAAGCATCGTTTTTACAATTAGTGTTAGCATTACCGCATTTAAACTCACCATAAAAAAAGAGTGGCATAAATTAAAGCAACCCGTGTTATTATGGATTATCGGCGTTATTGGCGTATATGGCAATGATGTTTTATACATTAGTGCTTTTAAACACGCTCCATCAGTGCAAGCTGATTTGATCAATTATCTCTGGCCCATTCTTGTGATCTTATTTGCGGGTTGTTTACCCAAAGAAAAATTTACCATAAAACATATTGTCGCCGGGCTCTTGGGATTTGCTGGCGTTTATATTTTGATTACTCATGGAAAGGGTTTAGCTGGTTTTAAAATGCAATATCTATGGGGATATGTTTTAGCGCTCCTAGACGCTATTGTATGGGCGCTATATACGTTAGTCGCACGCCATTATAACAAAAAGCCCGTTGAAATGATGGGCGTTTATTGCGGCATAGGTGGACTCATTTCTTTTATGTTACACATGCATATGGAAACAACGGCATTGCCATCAATAGATCAATGGGTGGCACTTATTATTATGGGTTTTACAACGCAAGGTTTGGCATACTTTTTCTGGGACTACGGCGTCAAAGGCGGTAATTTTAAATTATTAAGCGTTCTATCCTATGGGACACCTATTGCTTCTGTGGCACTACTTGTTTTATTTGGTGTGACTAAAAACTCAGGAAATTTAATGATTGCCTGCCTGCTTGTCACTCTAAGTGGCGTACTAGGCGGCATGAATTTAAGTGCCTTGCTTACGTGGATGGGCAAACAATTAATGGAGTATCAATATTATTTCAAATCTTTATTCACTTTGTCTGCCCCGACAAAGTAATTGCTTGTTAACAAATAGCTGACCACTACACAAAACCAACCAATCACTTAAATCTACTTTACTAAATGAGACTATACTAGTAGTATATGGCCTTGTTGCAAACCACCGATTGGTCATCCTGCAGATTGATCGCGGGATCCATGAAGTCAATTTGCAACAATCCCAATACAGCAACCCGATTTAAGGGGGAACTAAAGTTATGCTGAGAATCAGCAAGTTAACAGATTATGCGATTGTCATGATGGTGTATGTGGCTCATCAAAAGAGCGAATTAATCACAGCAAACGCTATTGCCAAAGAGACAAACATCAGCCTGCCAACGGTAAAAAAAATCTTGCGCATGCTTTTAAAATCAAACCTACTCATCTCAGCACAAGGTTCTCATGGCGGGTACTATCTTAGCCAGGAACCTGCTAGTATTTCCGTCGCACATATTATTACTGCCATGGAGGGTCAGATAGCATTAACAATGTGTAATACTGACGAAATGGCCTGTGATAAACACGAGCAATGCATGGTTAAACAGCCTTGGCAATTAATCAATCGTGTTATTAAAACAAGTTTAGAAAGTATTACGCTAGAAGATATGGCAAAAGCCTATCAAGCGGATTGGCAACCAGTCATTTTTAATAAGCTGGATACCAATATGAAAAAGATAAAAGGTCGTCCTCATGAACACAAAAACTAGCCAAGTCGACAGCTTCGTAAAGCGCGAATACGAACATGGTTTTGTCACTGATATATCTACCGATAGTCTTGAACCGGGCTTAAATGAAGATGTTATTCGTTTAATTTCAAAGAAAAAAAACGAACCGGAATTCATGCTTGAATGGCGTCTAAAGGCTTATCAACATTGGTTAACTATGCGAGAGCCGAAATGGGCACACGTACACCATGCGCCTATCGATTATCAATCGATCATTTATTACTCTGCGCCCAAGACTAACAAAGATGCACCAAAGAGTTTGGATGAAGTCGATCCAAAACTGATCGAAACATACAATAAACTTGGCATTCCTTTGCATGAGCAAGAGCGTTTAGCCGGTGTTGCAGTTGATGCGGTATTCGATAGTATTTCTGTAGCAACGACCTTTAAAGAAAAACTAGCTGAAGCAGGTGTGATTTTCTGCTCTTTCTCAGAAGCTGTGCAAAAACATCCAGAGCTTGTAAAAAAATATTTAGGTACGGTTGTACCGTACAATGATAATTTTTTCGCGACATTAAACTCCGCAGTATTTACTGATGGATCTTTTGTTTATATTCCTAAAGGTGTCCGATGCCCCATGGAATTGTCTACGTATTTTCGCATCAATGCACAAAACACTGGACAATTTGAACGGACATTAATTATTGCTGATGAAGGTAGTTACGTAAGTTACCTCGAAGGTTGCACCGCACCTATGCGTGACGAAAATCAATTGCACGCAGCTGTTGTAGAACTTGTAGCTCTTAAAGACGCACAAATAAAGTATTCTACAGTACAAAACTGGTACCCTGGCGATGAAAATGGCCGCGGCGGCATTTATAATTTTGTAACGAAGCGTGGTGCTTGTCGTGGCAATCGCTCAAAGATTTCCTGGACACAAATCGAAACGGGCTCTGCCATTACTTGGAAATATCCCAGTGTCATTTTACAAGGAGATGACTCTATCGGTGAGTTTTATTCTGTTGCCCTTACCAATAACTATCAACAAGCGGACACCGGCACCAAAATGATTCACATGGGGAAAAATACTAAAAGCACGATTATCTCTAAAGGCATTGCCGCTGGTAAAGCTGAAAATGCTTATCGCGGGTTAGTCCGTATCAATCCCACTGCAGAAAACGCGCGTAATTATACGCAGTGTGACTCCTTATTGTTAAGTGACACCTGTGGTGCGCACACATTCCCATATATGGAGATCAAAAATTCTAGCGCCCAAGTAGAGCATGAGGCAACAACATCTAAGATTAGTGAAGATCAATTATTTTATTGTTTACAACGAGGCATTGATCCAGAAAATGCTGTATCGATGATCGTAAATGGATTTTGTAAACAGGTGTTTCAGGAATTACCGATGGAATTTGCTGTTGAGGCACAAAAATTAATGGAAGTCAGCCTAGAAGGCTGTGTTGGTTAATAACGAGGTAACTATGTTAACAGTTGAAAATTTACATGTCAGTGTTGAAAACGAAGAGATTCTAAAAGGCATTAATCTCACCATCAATACGGGCGAGGTACACGCAATCATGGGACCAAATGGTTCTGGGAAAAGCACATTGGCAAATGTTCTTTCTGGTCGTGACGGCTATGAAATTACAAAAGGCAAGGTCACTTTTAAGGAAAAAGATTTATCTTCTCTATCCCCTGATGAACGTGCGTGCGCCGGGCTATTTTTAGGTTTCCAATACCCTATTGAAATTCCAGGAGTAACAACTGTAAACTTTCTAAAAACTGCTTTGAATGCCGTACGTAAAGCACGTGGCGAAGCACCTATTGATGCAATGGACTTTTTAAATCTAGTGAAAGAAAAAATGAAAAACGTCGAGATGGATCAAGACTTTTTATACCGATCTGTTAATCAAGGGTTCTCTGGTGGTGAAAAAAAACGTCATGAAATTATGCAAATGTTATTACTTGAACCAACGCTTGCTATCTTAGATGAGACTGACTCAGGTCTCGATATCGATGCGTTACAAATTGTATCCAAAGGCATTAATACGTTACGCTCAAAAGATCGCGCCATACTGCTTGTCACTCACTATCAACGCCTATTAAATTACGTACAACCTGATTTCGTTCATGTACTTATCGATGGAAAAATTGTGAAATCTGGTGACAAAACTCTTGCACATGAGTTAGAAAAACAAGGTTACGGTTGGTTAGAAAAACAAGCTGAGGCTTCTTGAAATGAACACATATACTGATGTCGAAAAAAAATTTCATGATTTATTTTCACAAACACAAAACACAGCGCCATCATGGCATCAAAAAACACGCCAACTTGCTTTTGATACATTCAAACAACAAGGTTTTCCAACGCGTAAAGTAGAAAACTGGAAATACACTTCCTTAGCTAAATTGCTTGCGACAGAATTTGAAACGCAACAGTATCAAAAAACAATAGATATGAATGAAATCAATCTCCCTCAGCTATCTTGCCACAGATTGGTTTTCATCAATGGAGAAATTGATCAAACTCTTTCAGATAGAACCTTTCCGAAAGGTTTAAAAATAGAAACGCTGGAAAACACAACATTCCCTTTGGAAAAATATTTTGGAAAATCGATTGAAGCTAGCCGACACCCATTGGCCAACTTAAACCTTGCCCTTGCAAACAGCGGGACTATTATCCATTGTGAAAAAAATACCAAACTTGAAAAGCCATTACATATTATTTTCATCGGTGCTGGTAAAACAGAATATAATCACTATCAATTAACTCTATTAGATGAAAATGCGGAATGTGATATCATACGGCAGTTTGTGAACACTGATAAGGAAACGCAATTTGGCAACCATATCAACGAAGTAATTCTGAACAATCAGTCCAAACATAAAATATATAATATACAAACTAACAATCGCATGAGCTTCCATGTTGATGGCATCCATGTAAAACAAGATGAACACAGTGAATTCGAGTGCATTACATTAGACTTGGGCAGTCAATTATCACGCACTGACATAGATGTTAAACTCAATGGCAAACATAGTCGATGTACATTAAATGGTTTTTATTACCCTACTGGAAAACAACATATTGACAACCATAATCGTATTGACCATTGCGTAGCTGAATGTCAAAGCAGTGAAATCTATAAAGGCATTTTAGACGACCAAGGTCGCGCAGTATTTAATGGAAAAATCGTCATTCATCAAGATGCACAAAAAACACAAACACATCAGTTAAATAAAAATCTCTTGCTTTCAAATCGCTGCGAAATTGATACAAAACCAGAGCTGGAAATCTATGCAGATGACGTTAAAGCTTCTCATGGCGCTACCTCTGGTCAACTAGATAAAAACGCTCTATTTTATATGCAAGCACGAGGTATTAGTAGTGATGCAGCAAAACAACTATTGATAGATGCTTTTTCATTTGATGTTCTACAGACGATTCAAAATAAATCGATTCGCAAATGGTTTGAAAATTGTATTTCAACGCGTGAGGTAGATGATGAGTGAATTAAAAACATCCTTCAACACCGCTGATATTCGCGATGACTTTCCTGCTCTACAACAGTCGGTACATGGAAAGCCCTTAATTTATTTCGATAATGCAGCAACCACCCAAAAACCTCATGCCGTCATTGAGGCTGAAAAATATTATTATGAACACGACAACGCTAATGTACATCGGGCTGTGCATGCTCTAGGAGGCAGAGCAACGAAGTCTTATGAAGATGCTCGTAAAACGGTACAACAATTTATCCACGCAAAAAAAACCGAAGAAATTGTTTTTCTACGCAGCACGACCGAAGCCATCAACCTTGTGGCACAAACCTTTGTACGACAAATGATTAAGTCCGGAGATGAAATTCTTATCACCCAATTAGAACATCATTCTAATATTGTACCTTGGCAGATTTTATGCGAGCAAACAGGCGCGAATCTTAAGGTGGTCCCTATTACCGAGGAAGGTGATGTTACAATCGAAAACTTTAAAAGCGCTATCACCGATCGCACACGATTTATTTCTGTGAGTCATGTCTCTAACGCACTTGGTACGGTTTTAGCTGTTAAAACTTTTGTAGAATTAGCTCATGCGAAAGACATTCCTATTATGATCGATGGCGCTCAAGCAGCCCCTCATGCTGTGATTGATGTTCAAGATCTCGATTGTGATTTTTACGCTCTCTCAGGTCATAAAGTATATGGCCCAACGGGCATTGGCGCACTCTATGGTAAATACAACCTGCTCGATTCCATGCCGCCCTATCAAGGCGGTGGTGAAATGATTTTGCGCGTGAGTTTTGATAACACCGTATACAATCAACCGCCATTCAAATTTGAAGCAGGCACACCGAATATCGCAGGGGCTATAGGATTTGCAGCGGCATTAAACTACGTGAGTAAAATAGGTTTAAAAACCATCGCTGAACACGAGCATGCATTGCTTGTCTATGCAACGGAAAAAATGCAACAGTGTGAAAATATACGCATAGTTGGAACAGCAAAAAATAAAGCAAGCGTCATTTCATTCATTCATAAAGATATTCACCCTCATGACATTGGTACTATATTAGATTATGACGGCATTGCCATTCGTGCTGGGCATCATTGTGCAATGCCAGTGATGGAATTCTTTAATGTTCCTGCTACAGCGAGAGTATCGTTTTCTTTTTATAATACCTTTGAAGAAATCGACGTATTAATAGCTGCGCTGAAAAAACTGAATGAGGTATTTAAATGAATCCGGAATTACGCGAGCTCTATCAAGAAGTCATTATTGAACATGGGAGAAATCCCAGAAATTTTGGTCCATTAGAAAATGCAACCCACAAATTGCAAGGTGACAATCCTTTATGTGGAGATAAATTAACACTTTATTTGTGTATTAACGGCCAAACTATTGATGATATTGGTTTTGAAGGCTCTGGATGCGCGATTTCCATGGCATCAGCATCATTAATGACTGAAGCACTCAAAGGAAAAAGCATCGAAACAGCAAAACACTTTTTTGAAAACTTTCATAAATTACTTACCGAAGATAGTGAAACGTCGACAGATACTCTTGGAAAGCTTGCCGTACTTGCTGGTGTTAAGGAATTTCCTGTACGAGTAAAATGCGCCACACTTGCATGGCATACTATGATAGGTGCATTGCAAGGCGATAATAAACCTATTTCTACTGAATAATGAGGTAATCTATGAACGTTAAAATATACGACCCCTCCAAAAAAGACGACATCAAAATGACTGAGCAAGCAATTAAACACGTGCGCAATGAAATGAAAAAACACGCCAATGCTAATGGTTTTCGATTAGGCGTCAAAGCAGCCGGCTGTTCGGGGCAAAAATATGTTGTCGATCTTATTGAAACGCCAGAGAAAGATGACTTGGCATTTAAAGTTTCAGACGATATCACCGTTTACGTTGACCCCACAAGCTTTACATATGTCAAAGGCACCACTATCGATTTCGTACAACAAGGTTTAAACAAAATATTTGTTTACCAAAATCCCTATGAAGCTGGTGCTTGTGGTTGCGGTGAAAGTTTTACGGTTAAAGATGATGATGAGAATGGAGAAAATGTGTGAAAGAAGCTGAGTGGATACATTTAACACGTGACTGTGATGCGTTAGCGATTCCCCTTGGAACACCCATGTCTATTCCAACAGGTACACCTGTGCAAGTAATGCAGACACTTGGCGGACATATCACAGTAAATGTCAATGGCAATCTTGCTCGTATCGATCGTAAAGATGTTGACGCACTAGGTATTGATCTCGACCAATTGGAAATTGCAAAACCGAAAAAGAAAAAAGTATCTGGACCTGTTGGATCAGTGAATGAAGAGGCTATTTGGGAGCAGTTAAAACAATGTTACGACCCTGAAATTCCTGTCAATATCGTAGACCTTGGATTAATTTACGAATGTAAAATCACTCCTATAGGAAAAAATGAAGGCAATCGTGTCGACATCAAAATGACTCTCACAGCACCAGGATGCGGCATGGGTCCCGTTTTAGCAGAAGATGTCAAAGAGCGTGCGCTAGAAGTTGAAAATGTCACCGAAGTAAATGTTGAACTCGTCTTTGATCCTCCATGGGATCGAGAAATGATGTCAGATGTTGCAAAATTAGAATTAGGTTTGTTTTAACGAACTTAAAAAAGTGCCCAACAAAATTTGTCAGGCACACCTCGAGAGTAGGGTCTATTTTAGTTATTGTGTATGAAATTTTTTCATGCGTTCTGCTCTCATTTCTTTAAATTGCTTTTGTTGTTCCGGGGTTAACACATTCATAACAACCCCTTTACTTTGCATTTTAAGCTCTGTTAATTGTGTAATTGCATCACCTTTTTGTTTCGCGGCAGCTTCAACTTTATCGCCTTTATACACACCAGCTTGCGCTAATTGACGCAAAGTTTGCATACTCATGACCAGTTGATCACGATATTTCTCTTTTTGGGATTGAAGTGCTTTAAGCTGTGATCGTATAGAATCACGCTGTTCTTGTGTTAAATTCAGTTTAATAGCAAGGCGGTCCATTTTATTCAAATGTCCTTGCATTGGCTTATGTGGGTTGGCACAACCACATTGCTGCGCTGGTGACATTGAACCATATGCGGGTGGATTAGCTAAGGCTACACCTGAACCCATTAAGGCAGCAGAAGTGATTAAAGTTAGTGCTGTTTTTTTCATCGAGTTTTCTCCTCATCGTTTAATAACTCACGTGATCCAGTATAGCTCTATAATTTTAATGAAATAAGGTTATTTGATGTAAAGATTTTGTAAAGTCCTTCGAAAAAAAATTGAACCTACTCTATAAACCAAGTAAACTTGTTGAAATAAAGTCCAAGAAGGGTGGTTTTGTTATGCCAAAAAAAATCAAACTGTTACTTATCGATGATGATGTGGAACTTTGTGAACTACTAAATGAATACTTAACTCAAGAAGACTTTGAGGTGACGTTGGTTCACGATGGCAAAGAGGGTCTTGAGTCAGCAAGAAAAAAAGAACACGATATTATCGTATTAGATGTCATGTTACCCAGCATGAATGGTTTTGAGGTATTAAAGCATATTCAAAAAGAAACAAAAACACCCGTGTTAATGCTCACAGCCAAAGGAGACGAAGTCGATCGTGTTGTCGGATTAGAAATTGGCGCTGATGATTATTTACCAAAACCTTGTAGCCCGCGTGAACTTGTTGCACGTTTGCGCGCTATATTAAGACGCATGCAGATTCCAGACCAAAAGGATTTAAAAGAACTCGCTATCGGCGCGGTAAAAATTAACCTAAACACACGTGAAGTCTCTGTGAATAGCACATCAATAGAATTAACAAATTCTGAGTATTGCATCCTCCTCTTGCTAATGCGAAATGCTGGAAAAGTACTTGATAAAGAAAAAATTTCTGAAGATGCGCTTGGAAAAGAGCTTACGCCTTTTGATCGCAGCTTAGATATGCACGTTAGTAATTTACGCTCTAAAATTGGTGACTTGAATAGCGGCGAATATTACATAAAAACAATACGTGGTGTCGGATATTTATTCGAGAAGCTAGATGCATAAACTTTATTGGAAAATCTTTTTTTGGTTTTGGTTAATGGCAACGCTCACGATAGCTGGCACAGCATTAATTTCTACAGAACTAGTTAAAGAAACTTCAGACACCTTGCGAGACAACAACTATATTCAAACAGTCGCCTCTGCCGCAAAATATATTCTTCGCAATGGCGATGAACAGTCTTTTCTAGATTGGTTAGATCAATTAAAAGGACAACAAGGAATCTCACTATATTTATTTAAAGAAAAAACTCCTAAACCACCTCCGGGCTTCGAGAACAATCCAGAATTCAACACTGCTTTACACCATGCGCAAGAGGCAGAGCTCAAGACAGGCATGTTAAGAAAACCCCCTTTTGTTGTGAGTGAGGCGATAGAAACTGACAAAGGGGATCGTTATCGTATCGTAGCAAAAATGCCCCATCGAGTCATAAAAGAACTAGAATATCATTGGCCTATAGTATTATTACGCTTTACCATTGCAATCATCATTAGTGGATTCATTTGTTATTTTCTTTCAATCTATCTTTCATATCCTATAAGAATTTTACAGCGCGCAGCCAGACGTTTAGCTGAAGGCTTTCTCGATACGCGTGTCGGTCATAAACTTGCTGAACGTAAGGATGAACTTAGTGAACTTGCGCATGAGTTTGATAAAATGGCTGAACGCATAGAGGAATTAGTCCAATCTAGTCAAACTTTGCTACAGGATATTTCACATGAGCTAAGATCTCCCCTGGCAAGATTATTTGTAACTATAGAAATGGCGCGAGCAAAAAGTAACGAAGCAACACAACCTGAGTTAGATCGTATCGAAAAGGAATTAAATAGGTTGAATGAGTTGATAGGTTCGATTTTGTCTTTGCGTAGCTTAATTGTCAATCAAGATAAAATCAAAACAGAATATTTGGATATTAATGATTTAATTCAAAGTATTGTCAGCGATGCAAATTATGAAACAAAACAAATTCGTGTTAAATATCAAAGCAAAGGTGCTTGTTATTTATTTGCAAATAAGAGCCTTATGCGAAGCGCCATTGAAAATATCATACGTAACGCCATTGCCTATACACCGGAAGATACACCGATCGATGTAGAGCTCTCCTGTGAATCTGATTCTGCTTTAGTAATTGTGCGTGATTTTGGACCCGGAATTCCAGAAGGAAAGCTTGACCATATATTCAAACCTTTTTACCGTGTTGAGCCAGCTCGAAGCTCCACAAAAAAACCTGGGGGTTATGGTTTAGGTCTCGCTATCGCAGCGAAAGCTATCGCTATGCACCACGGTAAAATTGAAGCAGAAAATGCGGAAAATGGAGGGTTGAGGGTAAAAATACAATTGAAACGTTAAACGATTTCTCGTTATAATGATAAAATATACCGGTAGCAAGGAATGCTGATGAGATACTTAATCTTTTTGAAAACACTCTTAATATCTTCTATCTTAGTATGTTCTAGCGCATATGCAATCGAGACTCCTTTGCCACCCTATCTATTACCTAGTGAAAAAAACACGATTCGCATTGTTGAGAAAATGTCTCCATATGTCGTTAACGTACATAACTTCCAAATGGTTGTTAATCCATATTTTGACGCATTTTCTGTAAAGCGCGGCAACGGCTCTGGTTTTCTCTGGAATAAGCAAGGATATGTCATCACGAATTATCACCTCATATCCGGAACAACACGACTCGCTATCATACTACAAGACGGCAAATCTCACATCGCAAACCTCGTTGCAGCAGACCCTCGTAAAGACATAGCCGTATTAAAAATGGCGGATCCTAAAATTTTGGATAAAATTCTTCCTTACGATCACATACCATTAGCTAATTCTGACATGCTACTTGTTGGACAAAAGACAATTGCTATAGGTAACCCTTTTGGCTTAGGAAGAACCGTTACGACGGGCATTATTTCCGCACTGGGACGTAATTTGCCAATTACCCAAGGGATTTCTTTTAAAGAACTTATTCAAACAGATGCTTCAATCAATCCAGGAAATTCTGGTGGCCCTCTATTTAACAGTGATGGGCGCTTAATAGGAATGAATACCGTTATTATGTCACGCTCCGGATCATCAAGCGGGATTGGATTTGCAATTCCAGCAAATACTATTAAACGTATCGTTGACCAAATTATCAAACATGGAAAAATTATCACGCCTGGCATTGGAATTCAGCCCTTAAGCTCTAAGGTGTCAAAACAGTTGGGTGTAAAAGGCGTTATTATTGGAAAAGTTTTACCTCATTCTCCCGCTGTAGAGGCTGGTTTAGACGGCACCAAAATCAACGATCAGGGCAAAGTATCACTGGGGGATATCATTGTATTTGTTAATGGCCAACGCGTAAATGGTTACGATGATTACTATGAAGAAATGCAAAAAATTCAAATTGGAGATTCTGTGAAGATAAAATATTTAAGAAATAGAAAAGTATATTCCGTCGAAATGAAAACAATCGATATGGCTAAATAAAATCATACAAAAAAATCATATATTAGCTAAAACTTTACAAATTAAATTTTCCATAGCTTCTTGCGGATGGTCTATGACTACTTGAGTTGCTCGATTAACTACTACTGAGCTTAAAGAACAACAGCGATGATTAAGAATACGTCCAAACCCATAGATACTCGCTGTTTCCATTTCAAAGTTGAGTATTGGCGTATCAAGATATTTAAAATGTGTGATAGAATCGAAAAAATCTGCATACATCAGAGGGGCTCGAATATGCCGACCTTGTGGCCCATAAAAACCAACACAAGTTACTGTATACCCAACGTGACAATCATCTACAAAACGTTTAATCAGATCTCGTGAACCTCTAGCCACAACAGGGTCTAGTATCATCGCATTATCTTTTCCGACATGCTTTAAAAAAGCTTTTAATAATGCTTTCTCATCCCTGTCTTCTTTTCGTAAATAAAAATACAGTAAATTTGTTAATCCTATGGCAAAATCCGTCACAATAACGGAACCAACATCTACTGTTCTACATAATGAGCCACAAGTACCAATACGAAAAATATCTAACGTTTTAATATTTTTCTTTACTTGACGAGTCTCTAAATCTATATTTGCCAAAGCATCTAGTTCGGTCATAACAATATCAATATTACTCACACCGATGCCTGTTGCAACAACACTTAATCTTTTTTTTCCTAAGTATCCAGTATGCACACGAAATTCACGAAGTTGCTGTTTGACCTCAACGCTATCAAAATGTCTAGATATAAGATCAACCCGATCAGGATCGCCAACTAATAGTACGGTATCTGCTAGTTCTTCAGGTAATATATTTAAGTGGTATATACGCCCGTTCGGATGTAAGACTAACTCAGACTCGGGTATTGCTGCATTGTTCATCAATTTGAAATCCTTTCAGTTCATTACAAGGAATTAAGACTTCCTGTACACCCAATTGGCGCGGACCAATTTGATATTGAGGAAAAATAACTAATAAACCATTCTCTTTTAATGCCCAATAGCGATAATTTTTTTTAATTGGTATTGTACCCTGCTCAATGGTTTTGCTTAATAATGGATTTTCACTTATCTGAGCTTGAAGTTTATCCAGCAAAGCATTTTTGCAATATGCTGCTATTTGCTTCAGATAATTCGTATCAGGCGAAAAAAGCGACGCGAGAGACATCATTTTTTGTTTATTAAAATCGTAATTTAATACTTCGATTATCAAATTAGGGTGCGCATCACGCGCATAATAGGTTTCTATCGCAAAACGCACACTGATATAGCAATCGTTATTTAACTCAACTCTATTTTGGATAAGTAGCTTATTCTGCTCTGCCTGCGGCACACCTGAAACATCTGCTTTTTCTCGTGCGGCCAGTACCTTTAGAAATTTTGCTTTTTGATGGTTAATATAATGCGTTAGAATTTTGTTGAATGCTTGGGCTTGTTCTGACGACCCTTCAAGATATGGATAGCTCACCTCTAACGTGTATCGGTCAGGATTACTAACATCATGAATATACAATTCTCTAGCGCCAAACGCATAAGCGGCTGGTAATTTTACTAACAAAAAAATAACCAATCCGATGAAAAATTTCTTCCTATTTTTCATTAAGATACCCTTTTCTTTTTTTCAAGATTCATGTACCATTATAGTGATGCTCAGGATGAGCAGGCAAGTAGTGATTGGGTAAAATTATTTTTTATTAATTTTCCTTGAAACCCTAGCTTTTTTAGTAAAAAATTTGTACAATACGGACATTGGCTAGAACAAACTAAACGAGCATTATGATTATTAGAAACGAACAAGAACAAGACTCTCGTCCTCAAGATGCTACAGTAGCACAAAGTGCTAAGGTTAAGACTCAGGCTAACAAAAAGCCTTGCTTAAGCTACTATGAAGATGACCTTTTTGCTGATTGGTACGAAGACGAAGCCAAGTAGATCTAGTTAAAAAACAACCCCCGCTTATGCAGGGGTGTTTTTGATTTCTATGCATGTGGGCTATGCGCACTCACGATGCTTGTCTTTTATTTCCTCAACTGTTTTGCAATCAAAGCATTTTGATGCTGTTGGACGCGCTTCCAAACGTGGAATGCCTATTTCGATCCCACATTCCTCACAATAACCATATTCACCTTGTTTGATGCGCTCGAGTGATTCTTCAATTTTTTTCATCAATCGACGATCACGATCACGACTAACCATCTCCCAATTAAATAGAATTGAATTTGCTGCCATATCAGCTTCATCTGGGCAATATTGCTGATTCTGCTTAATTTCCTCTAACGTGGCTGCGACGCTCTGTAAGAGCTCTGCTTTCCAGTTAAGGAGAATACTACGAAAATGCTCGCACTGTGAGTCATTCATGTAGGTTTCATTAGAATTTAATTGATATGGCGTAAAGCCTTGAAAAGTATTTTCGCGTTCCATGCTCATATAGCACCTCCGACTGATCCTTGTCTCGGTACATCTCCTAGAAGAGATGTCATACCGCCCCTTGCGGTATTTGAGTATTCTAGACAAAAATTATTGAAATGTGAAGAGGTTTTTTTAAAAAAATTTTAAGTGGATGATAGTAAGAGAAAATCTCACTATCACCCAATAATAAACATTATTTAGCAGTATATTCGCTTAGCATAGATTTCATCGTAACTTTTTGATTTTCAGACACTTGTGCTCCCACCATAAGATAATCATATTTTTTAGAAAACCAATATAATTCAATATGTCCTTTATTATTTCCACCAACTTGAATGGTATCCAAAACTCCCATTGGTGTTTTTAGATTGGCATGACGATTAATCACTTTAAACGGTATTTCTAAGACTTTATTATTTTCTATAATATTAAATGTAAAACTCGTTTTACGATGAATCAAATCCAATCGCATTTGTAATATTGCACTCAGTTGATCTACGGCTCCATTAGGAATATTTTGCGTGACTTCATGATCGGTTTTTGCATTGTGTGTTACCAAACTTATTGGGCGCAATTTATAACCTTGCACCACTCCGTCTGCCGTTCGGGTGATAGTATTTGAAAATATCGCCTTATGCGCTTCCAAAATAGATTGTATTGTATATTTGTTTTTTTCTGGGAAATCCAACGAACGGGTTACGGTTCCTTTTGCGCCATCCCCTTCGAAGGTATACGTGGCAGTATATGCTGACACAGGTAATGTGATAGAAAATGCAGCTATCGGTAAACAACATAAAACAATCAATGTCATGATTTTTTTCATCTTTCTCTCCTTAGTGTAATACGTTATAGCGCACGTGTTACCCATATGATATACAAATATACCGAATACGCCAATAATAACAACAGCCCGGAACGCCAAGTGACCGATTTCCCCCGAAAAATAAGCCCGCATAAAACTAAAGTTGAAAACATCATAACAATATTATCGATGGCTACAATTCTCCAACTTGGTTGCAAAGGGCTAATTAATGCAGAAACACCTATCACACCTAGCATATTAAAAATATTACTTCCAAAAATGTTAGCAATGGCGATTTCTGCATGTCCTTTTATCGCAGCCATTACAGAAGTAGCTATCTCAGGTAATGATGTACCAACAGCAACAAGAGTCAAGCCTACAACTGCTGGAGGAATATGCCAAATTGCGGCAATCTTAATTGCATTGTTTACGATTAATTCCGCTCCTACAATCAGCAATCCTAACCCCAAAATAAACAATATTGCACTGATAAAAAATTGCTTCCGCCAGTGCTGATCATCAATTTTCATGATTGTTTCAACAGAATTTTCGTGAACAGGCTTTTTAAAAGACCAATATAAGTAACCTAAAAGTAATATAAGTAAAATAATACCTGTCACAAAATTAAGTTGATTAATAAAACTTAGCAACAAAAAAAACAAGGTAATAAAAAATAAAAATACCGTATCAAACATCATCGATTTTTTATTGAAAATCAATGTTGCAACAAGCGATGACAAACCCATTATCAATAAAATGTTAGTAATGTTACTGCCCACAACATTCCCAAGCACTAGGCCTGTTTGGTGTTTCATGGCCGCGCTGATACTAACGAGCAACTCAGGCATAGATGTTCCAAAACCTCCTAATACAGCGCCCGTTACACTTGTGGAAACATGAAATAATCCTGCATATTTGATTAGACTGCGCACATACCATGCGCCTCCTATAAAAAGGCATAAAAAACCTAACAATGCGAATAGATAGACCATTTTGACTCCTAATACACTAATAGTACTAGATCTTTGGCTATTAATAAATCATTTTTGCTTGATAAAATTACTACATTCACTTATTATGAAGTTTGCACCAAAAATATAACTAATGCTTTACAGCTGCAGGAGTTCAGGAATAATGTCGGCACTAGCAACGCTCAAGCAACCACGTGCTTTTTATTTAATTTTCTTCATCGAACTGTGGGAACGCTTTGGTTATTATGGCATGCAAGCCTTGATCGTGCTGTTCTTCGTCAAGCACCTTGGTTATTCTGACACACACGCCGACAATCTGTTTGCCGCTTTTTCTGCATTAGTTTATTTGCTGCCAGCAGCTGGCGGATATGTTGGTGATCATCTCCTCGGAACAAAACGCACTATTATTCTTGGAACAGTGATATTAATCATAGGTTACAGTGCACTCGCTATTCCTGGTGTTGATGACATCAATATCCCATTAGCCATTATCGCTGTTGGGGTAGGTCTATTTAAGGCAAACCCTTCCAGTTTGTTATCTAAAATATATGAAGGTGATGAAGCAAAAATCGATGGAGGGTTTACACTCTATTACATGGCGGTTAATCTTGGGTCATTTTTTTCTATGGCGCTCACACCTGTTTTCAGCGCGATATATGGGTGGCATTTTGCCTTTGCTATCTGTGCGATTGGTTTAGTACTGGCGTTGATATTTTATATCGCGATGCGACACACCGTCGATGAATTTGGGTCACGACCTGATTTTTTATCTTTTAATATGAGAATTTTTCTCTATGTCATTGCAATCGTGATCGCATTAACTGCACTATGCTCTTGGTTATTAATGCACTACAAATTTTCAGGCTGGTTAATTCTCATCGGTGGAGTCATCATATTTGGTGTATTCATTTATGAAATTTTGAAAACGAAGGGCCAGGAGAGAAAATCTCTAATATTGTGCCTAGTATTAATGTTTCAAGCGATCGTCTTTTTTGTTTTATATTTCCAAATGCCGACCTCCATTAACTTATTTACCTTAAGAAATATACAGCATTCCTTAATTGGTCTTCCTATTGAACCTGCCTCGTTTCAATCGCTTAATCCTTTCTGGATTATCGTTCTAAGTCCTCTGCTTGCCATGTTGTATAGCAAGTTGGCCTATCACGACAAAGATTTATCTATGCCCAGCAAATTTACATTAGGCACATTATTAACAGGGTTAGGATTCTTATCCATCCCACTAGGGGCAATGATTACCAATCACCCTCAAGGCATTATGTCAGCTGGCTGGTTAGTGCTTTTTTACTTCTTAGAATGTCTCGGTGAATTGCTTGTTAGTGCTTTAGGTTTGGCAATGGTCTCTCGCTTTGTGCCGCAACGTTTAATGGGATTTACAATGGGCGCTTGGTTCTTATGTACTTCCATCGCGGGCATCATCGCAGGTAAAGTTGCTAGTCTGGCAAGCGTTCCACGTAATATCACTGACCCCTTAAAAACACTGCCCATTTATATACACTTATTTCTCGAGATTGGTTTGATCACCGTTGCTGTGAGTATTCTGATGGCATTCTTTGTGCCGCTCCTTAAACGCTTATCGCACGATGTTGGTGGAGATTAGGCTCATCATCAGGAATAAGAAAAAAGCTAGGGTGCTAGTCTTTGACGCCCCCATTCCCCTTTTTGTAAAATATATCTAATACGATCATGAAGTCTATCTTCCCCCCCTTGCCAGAATTCGAATTCAAAAGGCGAAACTAAATATCCTCCCCAATGTTTAGGACGTGGCACTTCTTTACCTTTATATTTCTCTGCGATTTCTTTAAATTGTTTAATCAATGTCTTTTTTTCAATGACAGTGCTTTGCGGTGAAGCAACAGCTGCAATTTGACTCGCATGCGGTCTTTCATGAAAATACTGGTCAGACAAATGCTCAGGCGCTTTTGCCACCTTTCCTCTAACACGAACTTGTCTGCAAGCCTGCGGCCAATAAAAATTAAGCGCTGCTACTGGATGCTGTGCCAAAGCGTCTCCTTTCTGGCTCTGATAATTGGTATAAAACAAGAATTGTTCTTCATAAATTTCTTTAAGTAACACAATCCGAGTTTCGGGTTGGTTGTTTTTGTCAACAGTAGCTAGAACCATTGCTGTAGGATCTAAAATTTCTGGGATTTTTAAAATAGCTTGAAACCATTGATTAAATTGTTCAAACGGATTGCGGGAAATGTTTTCCAGAGATAATGCTGGATGGGTATAAGTTCGACGAATATTTCCAAAATTATGTTCACTCATCAGCCAAGTATACTATTTTTTTTTGAAAAAAATACCTTTACTCTTAAAAAAACAGGGTGTTAGAATGACAATTGTTTTCGGCCGATAAGCACAGAGGGAACCATGACTATCGATACCGCGCTAATTTCTAGGATTCAATTCGCTTTTACCATTAGTTTTCACATTTTATTTCCTGCCTTTAGCATAGGCATGGTCACTTTTCTCACCGTGATGGAAGGCATGTATTTAAAAACCGGCAAGCTGCTTTATCGCAATATATG
The DNA here is from genome assembly GCA_046290385.1 of Gammaproteobacteria bacterium. GTDB lineage: Bacteria > Pseudomonadota > Gammaproteobacteria > JAGOUN01 > JAGOUN01 > JBKAGM01. The sequence goes on along the minus strand of JBKAGM010000004.1, from coordinate 67,784 downwards.
TAAATTTTGGACAAAAGTCTTTGCGCTAACGTTTGGTATGGGAATTGTCTCCGGTATTGTCATGGAATTCCAATTTGGAACTAACTGGAATGAATTTACTTATGCTGTCGGCGGCGTATTAGGTTCGCTATTTACCTACGAAGTCTTAACCGCTTTCTTTATCGAGGCAGGCTTTTTAGGCGTCATGCTTTTTGGCTGGGAAAAAGTAGGCCCCAAACTACATTATTTAGCTACGTGTTTAGTCTTTATTGGCGTCACCTTCTCAGCATTCTGGATTCTTGCTGCCAATTCTTGGATGCAAACACCTGATGGCGTTTCATTTACCAATGGTCAATTTCAAGTAACGAGTTGGATTCACGTTATCTTGAATCATTCAACTGTCATCCGCTATTTGCATATGATTCTTGCTGCCTGGATCACGACTGGTTTTGTCATTTTAGGTATTTGTGCCTATTATCTGAAAAACAAATTGCATTTAGAATTCTCACAAAAGTGCTTTTCTTTTATATTAGGCGCGCTCATTATTTTAGTCCCATTGCAGGGTTACATTGGTGATACTGTCGGTCTAGAGGTACACAGAGATCAACCGATTAAAACTGCCGCCATGGAAGGTGTATGGAATACGACAAAAGGAGCTCCTTTGCTATTGTTTGCCATTCCAGACCAAAAACAAGCACGTAATTATTGGGAATTGAAAATCCCCTATGGCGCGTCATTATTAAACACACACAAACTCGACGGTGAATTGGTTGGATTAACGTCTGTACCACCACAAGACAGACCCTTTGTTATCTTTCCTTTCTATGGCTTTCGCATCATGGTCGGAATGGGTCTAATCATGTTAGCCGTTGTATTGGTCGGTTTGATTTTATGGTTGCGAAAACGCTTGTTTGATACAAAATGGTTTTTAAACCTTTGCATGCTGACAACACCAATTGGATTTATTGCGTTATGGTTCGGGTGGATCACTGCAGAAACAGGTCGCCAACCGTGGATTGTATATAATTTCATTCGCACGATGGATGCCGCGTCTCACGTTAATCTCTTACACGTCATCGTGTCGTTTGCATTAATTGTCATTGTTTATGGAATTATGTTCGGATATTTCTACTTCAAATACCTGCTCAAACTCTTAAAAGCGGGGCCAACATTAGAGCCAGAAAAACAAGATCAACCATTCCAATACCTGGGAGGATAATACATGGAATTTTTTCCTACAGCTTGGGCTATTATTATTGCATTCTGCATTATCATGTATGTCATTTTAGATGGATTTACACTCGGCACAGGATTATGTCTGCCTTTTATCAAGGATAGGAGACATCGTGACATAATGTTCAGTGCTATTCTTCCGACATGGGATGGAAACCAAACATGGTTGGTATTGGCAGGGGCTTCCTTATATGGCGCATTTCCGGTTGCATTTAGCATCATGCTACCAACACTTTATTTTCCACTTATATTAATGGTCGTAGCACTGCTCTTTCGCGGAGTCGTTTTTGAATTCCGATTAAAAGCTACTGAAAACGAAGCCGAAAAATGGGAAACACTTTTTTTCGTCGCCTCTTTTATTGTCGTTTTTATCCAAGGAATGTTATTGGGCACATATGTTATAGGGTTTGATGCAAAAATCACTGATCTTGTTATCCCTGCCTATCACTGGTTATCACCATTTAGCTTATTCACTGGTGTTGCTCTCGTGTTTGGTTATACATTACTTGGCTCTACACGTTTGATCATGAAAACAGAAAGAGAATTACAAGATTGTTTCTATCGTATTGCTATCATCGCCCTGATCACGGTTGGAGTATGCATGGCGATCGTTAGTTTATGGATGCCCTTCCTTTCAAACATTATCAAAGAAAAATGGTTTTTGTCAGACAACACTCGCTACTTGGCTATCTTACCTTTATTATCGACCGTAGCTTTCTTTTGGTGTCTCACCGCATTATTTTTTAAAAATGAAAAAGTCCCATTTTATTTAGCAACAGCACTATTTTTGTTTGGCTATGCAGGATTTGGTTATAGCGTTTTTCCTTACATCGTTCCACATCAATTAACTATTTTACAGGCAGCTGCTCCAGAGGGATCATTAAAGTTTATGTTTATCGGAGCATGCGTCATGCTGCCTGTCTTATTGTTTTATACAGGTTATTCTTATCATATTTTCAGAGGCAAAGTGAAAGATGTCATTTCGTATTAATTCAAAATATAAACCCTTGTTATGGTTTATTGGATTATATTTTGCTGCACTATTAGTGTATGGCACAATTGAAGGTTGCGCTCACTACTTATCACATTTGGTAGGCTAGTTTCCCACAACAATAAGTAGAAACAACATTGTAGTCATTATCTAAAATGACTAGATCTGCTTCCTTGCCTATAGCTAGGCTTCCTTTTCGATTAAGCAAACCTAACTGTCTCGCTGGATTATAAGACGTTAAAGAGATGGCATCATGTATAGAGCAAGATGTTAACCGCATGATATTTTGAAAAGCCTCGATCATGGTGAGCACACTACCTGCAATGGTTCCATCAGCAAGTCGCGGAACACCCTCTTTCACAATGACTTTTTGGCCACTTAATTCGTACTCCCCTTCTCCCATACAGGCTGCGCGCATACTATCAGTCACTAAACAGCAATGCGATACTGATTTGCATTGCAACGCAAAAGCCAGCATCTCGGCCGAGACGTGCAACCCGTCGGCAATCAATTCTGCAAGAATATCCTGCTGCTCTAATATCGCCAATACTGCTCCAGGTGAACGGTGATGTAAACCGCTCATAGCATTAAACAAATGAGTTGCATGTGTAGCGCCCGCGCGTATCCCTGCGAGTGTTTGTTGATACGTCGCATTCGTATGCCCAATAGACGCGATAACACCACGCTCTTTTAAGTGACAAATAAACTCTAAAGCATTAGAAACTTCGGGCGCCACAGTCACGCATCGAATCGCACCTTCCGCGTGAGTTTGCCACTCATTAAATAACTGAATATCTGGATGACGCACTAAGTCTTTTTTATGAGCCCCCACTTTTTTGGGAGAAATAAAAGGCCCTTCTAAATGTATTCCAACAACTTCTGCACCATCCGAAAATTGTAGGCGTCGATGCTTCGCAATATTCTGAATCGCTTGTGCGATATTTGCCTCAGTTTGCGTCATCGTTGTCGCCAAAAAGGCTGTTGTGCCTTGTTGAGGTAATTGTCGACTTATATGCTCTATAGCCTCTGGTGTTGCATCCATCACATCTACACCATGACAACCATGAATGTGCATATCGATCATTCCTGGAATTATATGATAATTGCTTGGAAAATTTACAGTTTTACAATCTTTAAATTGAGAAGCTTTCTTCATGTGGCAAATTTCACGAATGGTGCCATTTTCAATATAAACTGCAGCATCGCTTATCGATCGCGTTTGAGTGTGAATATTTAGATTCTGTAACAATAATTTTTGCATAACTTCATTATACGATAATTTTTTTTCAAAAAACCGCTTGCTATCAATTTTCAAATAGAATAATATTGACATTGGCTTCTAGTCGATCTCCTTTCGACAGCCGATCTACAAGAAATCTGCATACTCCTACCAAGTATGCGCCTTCGTTGGCATACGACTGCTGTTTTGTGTAGTACCGCGTGTATTTTTGTTTTTTCTTAAGAGTTGTATATACGTTGTATTGTTGGACATAAAACATGGAAGAACATCCTGAATAGTTATATCAGGGTATTGTTTAACATTAGCTTTAATAAGTTAGAGCATAGAGCTAAGTAAGACTGAATACTATATTAAGTATTGCGGTTGTATAAGGAGATTCATAATGACTACATCACGAAATGAAAAAAATAGACTGCCATTGACGTTAAGTATTGAAAATTTAGCAGCTCATAACGAGCAAAATCGATTGCTACATACGCCTCCACGCAAGCGACCAAACTTGAGTGTCATCACAACACCAACAAGTGAGCCCAAAATAACTCCCACAGGAATGTCAAAACTTAAGTTCACCTTTAGTGAAGAAAATATACTCGAAGAGAAATGTCCTGATTCTCAACGAAGCGCAAAATCTGATGAGACGGCTGAACTAACATATCAAGGATATTATGAAGTTTTTGACGAGAGCTATGACACAGAAACGGAAAACAGCGATGAGCCACTAACCCCTAATATCAAAGCAAGTTTTGATATTCTTCAACTGTCTCAAACATTGCAAGATATCAGAGAACTGATCAAGCAACTTGATTCTTCTGAAACACCCAGAAATCGAAAAGGATCTCTTCATAGACGCCTATCGCAACAAATGGACAATCTTGTCGAACCGTTACAATCAACTGTTAATGCAGTAAAATCTACAGATAATGTTCCAGCGTCACCAAGACTAGCAAAGAAAGTTGTTAATGATCCAGATTATATCAACCAACTTCGTAACTGGGTGGATATGATGGATGCGCTTCTCAAAAGGCTATCCAAAAATGCGGGTGATGGAAACAATGCTATCGACTACAATCTCATTTATCAATATGTGATAGATACCTATAAAACAGAATTCAATGAAATGTTTGATAGCATAATTACAAATATTGACAAACAAAATTTACCCGAATATTTAGATAGTTTAATTCATTTACTTTTTATTATAGAAAAAAGTCTCAACATTAATCTCAGTTTTCGTAAAAAATATTTTTTAAGCGAAAGCTTCGATATCTTTTTTTCACTTATTATTCGATTTTATATACAAGCTGTGAACCAATTCCTCACAGAACAAACGAATGAAACGCTGATTAAACTCTATAATGCTCTATCTAATGGCTCATTTTCTGACATCAAAAATAACATAAGTATATTATTCGTTAATCTTGAGCTTGAAGTGTGTTCTCTCTTTGATATGCAACAAATCCCATACCAACAAGCAACAAATGCAGCATTCATGTTGAATAAACTTAATGACGACTTATTTGCTCAAATTGAAAACATACTGCTTGAGAGAAATGTTGAAATTTCTCAACAAGAATTCACATTGAACAATAGGGTTTTTTCATTCCCATCGGAAGCTCGTGATGAATACTATAATAATCAACCCGAGCAGCTTCGTCATGAGTATGAGAAATCCGTGTATAACATAATGAATCTTGACTTGGATCTCTTAGTTTCTAACATAAAACTAAAAATAGATAACGAACAAACCAACTCAATTTCTAAAACTACTTTTCTACTTTATGCTCTCCAAATTACAGAACAATTAAAACTTCCATTAAACGCTGGGACTATTGTTCTAAAAACTGCCAGCCTGTCATCAATTCTTCGATTCATTGATGAAAATCAAGCTTATAACGTCGAAACCGTTACCGACGGATTCTCAACACCATACAAAAAAACATTAAACTCCGTGGCAGAAAAATTAATGCTTAGATTCAAATCGCTCACTCCATCAAATGAAATAATAAATGATTCTCATGATATAGCGTCAAATGACCTCCATTTTGAGGCTCAATCTAGTTCGACAAGTGGTATATTAGAGTTTTTACATAGCACAAAAATAAGTGTAGATAATGAAGAGTTGGATTCACTAGGATTTAAGCTAAGACTTTTTGATTCAAGTGGCAAAACACCAGAGGGTTGTCATCAATTACGTATTGTCTTACAAGATTTACCAAGCGAAACAGATAACAATGAAGATATAATTCTTCAAAAATTAATAAAAGTTCATCGCATTGTTGACTCGCGACTGAACCAATTTCACCTTGCCGCAGCGTGTGGCAAACGAAACCCTATTATCGAGGAGATGTATAAATCAATACACCAACAAACTTCTAGATTTTTAGAAATGAATCCGGAAGAAGAGCAGCGTATCACACAAACAGCCGCATAATGTTTTTCAACTGATCCCTTGGGAGCCATAAAAAAAGCGGGTGTGGTGCGCCATGCCCGGCCTACCCTTCTTCGTATTGAAATATCAGCTCATTACCTATGGCATCCACAATCACATAGCCGCCTTGCGATAATTTTCCATATAATAGTTCTTCAGCAAGTGGTTTTTTTAATTGGTTAGTAACCAATCGGCCCATTGGACGCGCGCCCATCTGTGAATCATATCCATGATTTGCAAACCAAACGAAAGCGTCTTCAGTCAAAGAAAGGCTAACTCCGCGTGATTCTAACATATGCTGTAACTGCTTCACATGTTTACGCACAATGTCATGCATGACTTCCTTAGGCAACGAATTAAACGATACAATTTCATCGAAACGATTACGAAATTCTGGTGTGAAAACACGTGCGAGTTCTAATTTAGAATCATTTTTATTGTCTGATTCTATAAAGCCAATGCTGCGTTTTCCCAAAAACTCTGCGCCAGCATTGGTTGTCATAATCAAAATCACATGTCGAAAATCTGATTTTCGGCCATGACTGTCTGTCAATGTACCATGATCCATGACTTGCAGAAGTAAATTATAAATATCAGAATGTGCTTTTTCGATTTCATCTAACAACACCACCGCATTTGGGTCTTTATTAACAGCCTCCGTCAATAATCCACCCTCTTCGTGCCCTACATAGCCAGGCGGTGATCCAATCAGCTTCGAGACTTGATGCTTTTCGTTATATTCTGACATATCAAAGCGAATAAGTTTTAGTCCTAAATGCTCGGCCAACTGTTTACTTAATTCAGTTTTACCCACGCCAGTTGGACCTGCAAATAAAAACGATCCTATAGGCTTATCAGGATCACGTAATCCCGCTCGTGCGGTACGTACAGCTGAAACTAGTGTATCTACAGCCACATCTTGTCCATAAATATGGGTTTTTAAGTTCTGCGCTAAGTGTTTTAACACATCTTGTTCATTCAGAGTCATTTTTTCAATCGGAACACGAGTTTTTGCAGCAACTACAGCTTCTACATCTGAAATACTTAATGCAGTATCATGTTGGTTTGATAAGTTTTTTTCAGCACCTGCTTCATCAATTAAATCTATTGCAATATCTGGCAAGCAGCGTTTCTTAATGTATTTCTTTGAAAGTTGTACGGCTGACTTAATGACTTCATCAGAAATCGTTAAATGATGATGGTTTTCAAAACGTGATTTCAAACCTTGTATGATATGTATGGCCTCTTCTTCTGTTGGTTCTAAAATATCAATTTTTTGAAATCGCCTAGCAAGAGCTTCATCTTTTTCAAAAATGTTTCGATACTCTTTGTAGGTAGTTGCGCCAATACAACGTAGTTCACCCGATGCGAGCGCAGGTTTTAACATATTTGCGACATCCATAGTCGATCCAGTTGTACTACCCGCTCCAATGATAATATGTATTTCATCAATAAATAAAATCGCATGCGGATCACGCTGCAATATATCCATAACGCGCTTTAATCGCTGTTCAAAATCACCACGATATTGAGTACCCGCTAGTAAGGCTGTTACATTCAAGGCATAGACGGTAGCAGATTGTAACAAAGGCGGTGCGTTTCCGTCTTCAATAATTTGTGCCAACCCTGCTGCCAACGTCGTTTTTCCTGTCCCAGGATCTCCTACTAATATTGGATTACTCTTTCGGCTTTGTGATAACACTCGCATCATTGCCTGTATTTCTTGCGTACGGCCTACTAATGGCGATAAGCGCCCTTGGCGATATTTTTCATTTAAATTTTCTAACAAGGTATTATCGTGTGCCGTTGCCTTTTTTTGCTCTTGTGTTTTTTCAATAACCTGCACCACAAATTGTTGCTTCGATTCAGCTTGAGGTTCAGCTGCAGCTTCTTGTTTTGTTCGGGTTAAATAATCATTAATATCGTGGCGTGTAACACCTTGCTTATTCATCAAGTGCGTTGCCTTACTTTCTTGTTCGTAAAAAATTGATATCAGCATATCTGCTGCAGTTAATCGTAATCGTCCGTGATCACGTACGATACGTCGTGCACGCTCTAGTACACGCTCAAAACCCATGGTGGGTTTAGGTGCCTCACCATTTTTTCGTTTCGGTGACTGTCGCTCAAGAAACAACTGTAAATCTGTTTTTAGTATATTGGCATTAAACTCGGCACGCGCATTATGTAATAAAGCCTGGCAAGCATCCCCATACTCATCCTCTACAATCGTTAATAACAAATGTTCTACCGTCACAAAACGGTGTTGCATTTGTGCAGCCAGTTCAATCGCTTGCTGTCGCATTTGGTTTTGGATATCATCGTTCATAGTGCGATATTTTAGCACAAAAAACGCCATAAGGAATTTATCATGAAGACATATACTCTCGACTACGAACACCAGGGAACAACCTTAGAAGCATTTATCGCTGATGACGGCAATCCAGGGAAAAAACCGGTAGTTCTCATCGCTCATGCCTGGGCAGGTCGAGATGATTTCGCTTGTGAGAAAGCAAAAAGTATCGCAGAGCTAGGTTATATTGGCTTTGCTCTCGACATGTATGGAAAAGGTATCGTGGGCAATAGCGTTGAAGAAAACTCAACACTTATGAGTCCCTTTATGAAGGATCGCTCGCTATTGCGCGATAGAATGATAATAGCGCTAAACGCCGCTAAAAGCCTTAAGAACGCTGATACAGATAAGATTGTCGTCATGGGGTTTTGTTTCGGCGGCTTGTGTGCCCTCGATTTAGCGCGCTCAGGAACAGATATTCAAGGCGTTATCAGTTTTCATGGTTTGTTGGATGCCCCTGAAGAGTTAGCCGCAAACCCCATTAAAGCGAAAATTCTCGTACTACACGGCTATGATGATCCTATGGTACCACCCAAACAACTAACTTCCTTTTTGGATGAGATGACCAAAGCGGGAGCTGATTGGCAATGCCACGCATATGGTAATACACAACATGCTTTTACTAACCCTCAAGCGAAGGATATAAAGCTTGGCACAATATATAATGCGGTTGCTGACAAGCGCTCCTGGGGTGCTATGGCCTCTTTTTTGGAAGAGGTCACACTATGAGTGTGAAAATAAGAACAGAAGCCTCGCAAAACTACCAGTTTTGACGATAATTCTGCCAAATTCGCTTATTTTTTTCTTTCGTCTTAATATTACCTTAAGCTTAATAGGTTAGTATTTGATCATAAAAATGACATTGATTCTTCCGGATAACTTATAAATCAATTCTACCAAAGTAAGTGATTTTAAAAAAATAACCGGAGAAACGAACATAATAACAATTATGAGGCTGCTATGACTCCTAGAACTTTTCTAGAAACTCAAGGGACAAGTGACCCACAAACTCCAGGCACCCACTCTGAACAAAGTGATAACCTCGATGATGGTTGCTCATTTGAAAGTATAGATATAGAGAACGGTTACTACAATCCAAACCCTCACCCCAAAGCAACCACATTATCTTTAAGAACTAATATCGAAAAAAATATTGGTATTCACAGAGAAAAAATCTTATGGACGGCGTTTTTTATTTTTTATTTTATTCCCGGGGTAGCTTTTACCTCTTACAATATTTTAGGAAACCTTTCATATATTTCAAGTACAGATGAATTAGAAAATACTGGCTGTCTTCCTCTAATAATAAAAATCATTACTCAGATTTGTACTGGCATTTCAAATTTAACAACCAAGGTGAACAATACACTCAACACATGGAACCAAGAGTTAAACTCAAAGCAATTAGACTTTTTATATGCTATAGAACGTGCGATCAGACAGATACGTCAGTCAAATGAACCCGTAAATGACTCACTCTATGTTAATGTGTATGTGGACCCTCTTGTGTGGCGTAATCTTACACTTGAGAATGACGATCTCTTTAAAGAACAACTGCACATTTTGGATATGAAGGCTAGAGATAGAAAGTGTGATGCTAATATTAAAAACAAAGGCCTTAGAATAATCACTTCTATTGAACAACTTAATGAAACTCTCATAAGCCCTGCTCCTTCATTCAAGGATGAAGAAGATAATGAAACATCTTGCTTTAATTATGAGCCGCTAGAACAGTTTAATATGCTACCACTGCATCCCAACAACTACTATTATAACACATTCGACCAAGAAGAAGAGCAGAAGGAACCCTTTCTACCAGCTAGAAGTGAAGAGAATTTCCGAGGCTCTGAAGACGATCAAAATACAAGCGACGCCACTAGAAAATTAATCATTACGTATGGCGCAGAAGAAAGAAAATTAAAAAGCTTACGAGACAAAGGGTACTCTCCTCTAGAATTACACTATTTTGAAAATAATTTTATGAGTTGGCTATTTTATTTATTACCCAAACCAACAGCATGCTTCGACAATCCGGATAATAAACTCAGAATTAAGATATTAAATTATATTCCATCACTTTTTTTAGTTATAACACTCGGGTATATGCCATGGGTTTGTTCGATGATAAAAGCATACTCTTCTATCCAAAATTCTATTGGCGCAACGCCCAACAGTAGTATTTCAGTTAAATTCTGGGTTTACTTTCTCACAGCTATAATTGGTATCCTTAAATCTAATATCAATTGGCGTCTTAAGAGTTTGAAGACAATAGATGGATTTATTGACGACCTTCATTTAATATCTCAAGGAAAATGGAGGGAAGTATTAGGTGATAGTAACGAACATGCCGGAGCTTTCATCCTTGCGGTTGTTTTTGCTTTAGCGACCGGGATGTATTATTATTGCGATAATAATTTTTTCAGCACAACTTTACAAGACGATTTAATACCTGCGCCAATGATCGGGTTTTTAGGCTTTTGTAATGGGCTGCTAGGAGCGGCAACTCAAGGCACATCCAGCTACAATATTATGAAAAAAATAAAATGGGATCCAAATATGCCTACCTGTTTTGGTGCCGGCGGATTCAATTGGGGTCAAAAAAATAAAAGCCAAACCGAAGTCGATGTTCCAGCTTGGTTAAATACAATAGTATGGGCTACAACTATCGTTGATAACTTGGTTTGGGGATTCAACGCTTTTAGCGCTATCAGCTCCTACGAACCAATGCATGAATGGGGTATGCCTGTCGGTATGACTGTGGGCATTATGCTTGCTACTTCCATGGTCGCTTTTCTTTTTATATCAACTAAAGAAGAGATAATTAATTTTTCAGTATCAACAATGAAAAAGGTGTATTCGAATATCAAATGTTGCAATCAAGAATCACGATCAAATAACTTTGATATTGAATGTGGTTCAATAGACAGTAGTCTCACATTTTCTACTTAGTTGAATGTTTACATATAAAGCGATTGGCAATAATGGTGAGATACAACCGGTAGTTTATCTAAATATTTGGCCGCACCTTCTGCAAAAACACACTCACATCTCGTGGCACACCTGAGATAAACTGATACTGTCCATTCTGATCTTTATAAATAATTGTAGGAGTTGCATTTAATCCACTCTCTGAGAAAAATTGCATATTCGCTTTTAATTGTTTTTTGATCTCTTCAGGAATTGGATTTAATGGTTTAATTCCACCTTCTTCTGTTTTTGCCTGATAACCCGCCTCATTATCTGCCATAGCCTTAGCTGGATCTTTTGCTGTTAAAATTGCTGCAGCTTTTCCAGGACTTGAAGGTTTAACATAATCAACCAATACCCATTTGACTTGGAGCTCACCTTTTTGAATATGGGTCTGCATGGCATCATAAAGCATATGACACGCAATACAATTTGGATCAGCAACAACTACCATTTTATATTTCGCATCGTTGTTACCTTGTAAAAACTGAGTGGTCTTGGGTAAATTATTAAATATTGTTTTTGCAATAAGTGGCTGCACATATTTATCATGCGCCTGTGAAGTAATGCTATTACCATTAGGATTAAATACATTGCCAAAAATGGCATATTTACCTTCTTTATCTGCAAACATAATAATCGGCGTACCTACTTTTGGCTTTAAGACAAAACCTTGCAAATTATCAGGCCCTGGAAATTCTTTGACGATAGATAACTGATCTTTGGTAATAGTTTGGACCAACTTCTGTGCTTTTGAAGTGTCATCTTCAATTGCAAAACTATAAGCGGGTAATAAAAATAATATAAGAAGAGTAAGAGTTATGCGTTTCATGGTGTGCCTTAAAAACTCCCCGCAGTGGAGAAAAACCATTCTGCGGGGTAACGCGTTACGCCCTTTTGAGGCTTACTTTTTTTTAGCTGTTCTACGTTTCGTAGTACGCTTTTTAACTGTTGTACGCTTTTTAGCTGGCGCACGTTTTTTAGTCGTTGTGCGTTTTTTAGCTGGCGTACGTTTTTTAGCTGTTGTACGCTTTTTCGCAGTACTTTTCTTAGCAGAAGCTGCTGCAAGCTTTTTAAGCTGAGCAACTTTTTTCTTATGCTCTGCTTTTGCTTTCGCAACTTTTTTCTTTGCGTCTGCTTCTACTTTCTTCAGTTTTTTGTCCAAAGCTTTCAAACGTGTACTAAGCTGCTTAGCAGACAATGTACGTGTCGTTTTACGCTTTGTCGTTGTTTTGCGTTTTGTAGCTCGTTTTTTTGCTGGCATGATTCTCTCCTTGTAACCTAACAAAAATAAAAATAACTACTAATAAAAAATACTAGTAGTCAATTATGAATATTAATATACTTTTTATTCATTAATCAAATATTTTGGCCAAAAAATTAAAAAAAATAACAGATTTCTTTAATTTTCTTTTGATTTAGCAAGCTTTTTTGGAAAAGAGCTCATAATTTTTAATTTTTATTAGTAGAAACCCTTGCTCCGTTGAGTAATTCCTTCTTATAGTATTTTTATAAAATATGAAAGGATATTACAGCGAACGATAAAATCCTCGACCTGTTTGAGAACTCAAACACATCGTTTTTAAAAAAACAGAAGGCGTTTGACGTGGTGAATTTCCTCTAAATAAATTTAATCGCTCAGCAGGAGAGATATGATCTCTCGATGATTTTAACTTTTCGACGACTTGTGTTATAGACTGTTTTACATGTTTCATGAGGTGCTCCTTGTCACTTATCATTCATTTATTACTTTATTGAAATCTTAATAGCCCTACGAATAATCCTTGAATTTGTACGTTATCTCCAGGAAACTTCATTGGCTTCATCGATGCATTCGCTGGCATAAGTGTTACCGTACCATCAGCATTATTGTAGAACCGTTTTAATGTCGCTTCCTGATTATCCACAAGCGCGACAACGATAGCGCCATTCGCTGCAGTGTTTGCTTGTTCGCAAATCACATAATCGCCATCACAAATATTATCTTCGATCATTGAGTCGCCACAAACTTCTAAGACAAAACGATTTGCACCAAGCAATCGATCTGCGACGTTTAATACACGCTGATCCTCTACTGCTTCTATTGGTCTTCCTGCAGCAATTTTTCCCAATAAAGGCAGTGATGTTGTATTTGCATCTAGTAATTCTATATTACGTCGTTTATTTGGGATAAGCCGTATATGGCCAGCTTCTGCGATACGATGTAGGTTACGATGGATCGCACTACGTGATTTTAAACCCAATATTGAAGTGATTTGAGCTATTGTCGGCGCATATCCATGTTCCAGGACAAACCGTTTTATCACCTGAAGTGTTTTAAACTGGCTTTCTGTTAACATTTTGGACCCCTTTTGTTCTCCATATTCTTATCATAGGGTATAAAATGGTAACATGCAAGGGTTTTTTGAAATTAGTAGAGAACTCTAAATTTTAACGTGTAGGGCACTTCGCGTAGCTCAGCAATCAAACCCTCATCATAATGTTTATCTACATCTGTAATTACATAACCAATACGTTCATTTGTTTTCAAATACTGTCCCAAAATATTAATGTGATGCTTAGCAAATAATTTATTAATGTTTGCTAACACGCCCGGTGCATTTTTGTGAATATGGATTAAACGATGGCTATTCTCAAAACTTGATAGTTGTATTTGGGGGAAATTCACACTCATAAAAGAATCACCCATATTAATGTAATGAATAATATTGGAAGGAACAAATTTAGCAATATTGCATTGCGCCTCTTCGGTACTACCACCTACATGGGGTGTCAAAATCACATTAGGTATATTTTGTAGTATTGTATCAAACTCATCCGTGTTTGCTTTAGGCTCCTCTGGAAAAACGTCGATAGCAGCGCCAGCAAGATGCCCAGACTGCAGTGCGTCTGCCAATGCATTAACATCAACAACAAAGCCCCTGCTTAAATTCATAAAATAACTGCCCTGATTCATATGAGCAAACTCTCGCTTTCCCATTAATTCGTGATTTGAAGGATTATCATCTACATGCAAACTCACCACATCAACCGTTTTGAGCAATTCTTTTAAGGCACTACATTTTTTAGCATTACCTAATGCAAGTTTTTCAACAGGATCGTAATAATATACTTCCATACCTAAATTTTCAGCCAGGACAGAAAGTTGAGAGCCAATATTGCCATACCCAACAATTCCTAACTTTTTTCCTCTAACTTCAAAACTTCGACTAGCCACTTTACGCCATTGCCCTTGATGCATTTCCATACTTCTTGGAAAAATTTGTCGCATCAAAAATATAATTTCGGAAATTGCTAACTCAACAACACTGCGTGTATTACTATATGGGGCATTAAAAACAATCACTCCATGATCAGAACAGCTCATTAAATCGATTTGTTTTGTCCCAACACAAAATGCGCCGATCGCCCACAAGTGATTTGCTGATCTTAGTATTTTTTCAGAAATAGTCGTTTTAGATCGTATACCTAGAATATGTATATCTTTAATTTTTTCGCATAACTCATCTTCAGAAAGGCTATGACTCAAATGTATGACATTATATTTTTCAGATTTGAATTGACTAACCGCTTCGTCGTGAATATTTTCAAGCAATAATACATTAATTTTGCTTTTAGGATATGAAGTTTTCATGTGTAATCTCAATATATTCTTCGAAGGTGTTAATCACTCGATCTGCCTTAGCAATAACCGCTTGCCTTCTAACATTTTCAGTTAATACAAAAAAAGTTGCAACTAGCCCTTGGGCTTTAAGCTCATAATCCGTATAACCATCTCCAATCAAATGAACTGGCTGGGATAATGACAATGATTTAACTAACTTTACTTTTCCATGATCATGCGCAAGAGGATTTTCTAAATCCAAGCCACATACTTTATCGCCTTCATACAATAAGGTATTAGCAAACACATTTTCAGGAAAAATGTTAAAAGGCTTAACGATGGGTAATATTATTTCTTTAAACCCACCGGAAATAATATAAGTACTACTCGCGCATTTTTGTATATAAGCTTTTTGACGCTCAAACGACTGAGTAATTTTTGACTGTAGCGCTTTAGTCGCCTCCACGATAGTTTGGCGCGTTAAGGAAAGACAGGTCAACCGCGCTAACAATGCTTCATGGAAAGATATCTCTCCTTGCATAGCAGCATTAGTCAATGATGCGATTTTCTTTGCTGTGCGCCCATCTTTAGATAATTCTGCGAGAACATCTAACGTTTCCACTTGCACAAAAGTGCTATCAAAATCCAGAATAAGTATTGTTGACATGATTTTTGCTTTCAATTAAGTCTAAACCTATAATAAACCTATTGCCTCAAGGAGAACAACATGCGCAATTCAATTATTGGAACGCTGATTATTTTCAGCATTTTTCTTTCAGGATGTGATCAAAAAGTAGTATCAGGTAACGAGAGAATATCCACAGAAAAGCGAACATTAAAAGATCAATACACAAAGTTAAATATCAGCGGCCTTTATAGAGTTAACATTTATGCAAATGATAATTCCGATAAAATCAAGCTTGAGGCAGATAACAACCTATTTCCATTCATACATACCACAGTAAAACACGATACGTTATTTATTCGCAATCGCCACAAAACAACGTTAAAACCCTCTCAACCTATGCATATTGATATCAATCATAGGAATATCGACGATGTAAATTACCGCGGGAAAGGCAGCGTTGATATTCACAGCATTCGAGCAAATAAACTGCGGGTTGCACATTACGGTACGGGCAGCTGCTATGTCAAAGGGCACATAAAAGAGTTAACCGTTGAAATCAATGGAAAAGGCTCTTGCCAACTGACTGGTTCAGCAAATCAATCGCTATTCGTACTTAAAGGCAAAGGTGGCATCAATGCTATGAATATGGTTATAAAAAACGCGCGCGTCGAAATTAACGGTAATGGTGATGTTTATATCGATGCGAAAAAAACACTAAATGTAACTATAAATGGTAACGGTTCCGTCCGCTATGCTGGCCATCCACACATTTCACAAACTATTCATGGCCGTGGTAAAGTGACACCTGCAACTTCAGATGAATAAACAAGCATGACAAAACTAGACTTACGTCAAATCCCTATTGATCAAATTCAACGTGGCCGTTATCAACCACGTTACGAATTTGATCAAGAAGCTCTAGAAGAGCTAGCGGCCTCTATTAAATCAGCAGGTTTATTACAACCTATCGTCGTCAGACCTATAAAGGGCGGTCATTATGAAATTATTGCTGGTGAGCGACGCTGGCGTGCCTCTCAACGAGCTGGCATAGATACTATTAACTGCATTATTAAACACTATAGTGATGAACAAGCGGCTGAGGCGGCCATGATTGAGAATATCAATCGAGTGGATTTAAACCCTATTGAAGTGGCCAATGCATATCAGCGATTAATCAATGAATTCGATTACTCCCATGACGAGGTCGCTGCAGCCGTAGGTAAATCACGCGTTAAAATTACCAACTCATTAAGACTCTTAAAACTCGATAATTCCGTACAAGAGCTCATTATTGAGGGCCGACTAAGCGAAGGTCACGGCAAAGTACTCGCCGTGCTCGCACATAAACAACAGATAGACTTAGCAAAACGAGCCATTGCCCGAGGATGGAGTGTTCGTAAAATCGAACAAGAAATAAAGAAAATACAAACTGCAAAACAAAAACTAATCACCAAAAAAGACCCTGATATTAAAAACTTGGAAAAAGCTTTTTCTGATCATATAGGTTGTAAAACGGATATCGAATTCGATGAGGGCGATGGTATGATTAAAATCCACTTTCACAATATCGACATCCTTGATGGCGTATTCTCTAAAATGGGTTTCACGGCCAATGTCGAAGATAAAGGAAAATAATGTTCCACGTAGAACATTAAAGCATCTTGTGACTCCCATAAATGTCACATAAAACTTAAACTATATCCATTACAAGCGACAAGAAAATCTGTTTAAAAAATATAATTAATTTTAAAAAATTTCTATAATTTTCATGCCGTTACTGATGTGCACGGTGCCCGTGTCGGGACTATGAAATAGTGGAAGATGGGTGTATTAAACGTTGGAGAATGCTTGCTCGAATAATGTTGCTTTTTACACCCTCTAAAACAGGATATTCTGCTCGCACTCGAACAACGGCTTGGTCCAAATCTCGAGCCAGAGGATCTGACAACCGCAAACTCACAATTTCACTAAGGTTTTCAAGATCATCAGCGATATCCACTAGCTCAGGGAAATTACTTAAAGACAAAAAATCTTCGATGGCTTCACCCATCCATTTACTTTTGCCACGCATACCATAGCCGTCACATATCACTTGCTCCATCATTTTCTGATGAAGTGATTTAGGGAGCTTTACTGTGGTGGTATGTTGTTTAGTCATTATTTACTCCATTGTCTCTAATTCTACTATCTTAAGAAATTCTTTGAATGTCGTGCTGACATTAGCATAATCATCCCATTCAGCATTGGCAAAAGCCTTAGAATGATGTGAATATTTTGCATCGCGCAAAACTGCCTCAATAATCTCCCTCACTACCGCGAAGTGTTTCGTTTTTCCCAACTGAATATATTGGGGTGCTCGTCCACGAGACTCAGACTTGAGCGATGTGGCTAAACTTGATTGATTTTCCTTCTCTCTAGCAATAACTGCCCGAATGTCTTTCAAAGAAGCACCATTGAGACAAGCGAATAATGCTTTCGTGCGAATATCATTTGATCCCACATTCGCTATGGCAGCCGCCTTGTCCAGGCTATTGATTTGTCCATTCGCGATTGCGTTCTTTACATCTTCTGGAGCTTTTATGACGTTAAGGTAATAGCGTGCTTGGTTTAGTGAAAGCCCAACGAGTTCTTTTAAATCTTTCGCGTCATTAATAGATTGATCTGAAAAACGTTTAACATAGGCCTTGATAAGCTCCTCTACATTCTGCACACGCTCATGTAATGACAAGTCTGCCCTTGCAGTATTTTCATACCATTGCACTAACTTTAAGTCTAATCCAATTGGTTTTTCATTATAAATTCTGGCATCAATCTCTGTTTTTCCGGCAATCATTGAAGCTAAGAAACGCCTTTCACCAGCAACAATTCGATAATTTTGATCGCGCTTATATACAACAATAGGATTAATGATGCCACTTTTTCTAATGGTCTCGGCAAGCTCCTCTAACATTTCAAATTCTGTTCGTTTGCGCTCATAATCCGGATCATTTTTATTAAGGCCCTGCTGAATATCATGAATATTTAATGATAGTTGCCTTGGGTTGTCAGGATCTGTCTCAATGCGCGACATCGGAATCATGCCGCTTCTAAATTTTCCAGGATTACGTTCAACCAGATTAACGGTATCCGTCAGCCCTCGTCCCATTGCTTGGGA
Source organism: Gammaproteobacteria bacterium (assembly GCA_046290385.1). GTDB lineage: Bacteria > Pseudomonadota > Gammaproteobacteria > JAGOUN01 > JAGOUN01 > JBKAGM01. Next base: position 49,210 of record JBKAGM010000004.1, on the reverse strand, counting down.
AATTCCAAAACGTTTTTTCTTACTCATCCAAACACCTCCTTCATGATGTATTCACAAACAGTTACCGCTTCACGTTTCGCAATGTGATTATCAGGTAAATCAAAAATCGTTCTTGGGCTTGCATCCTCTGAATCAATTTCAGCATATACAATCCGCTGGCTTATTTTCATTGGCATCATATACTTACCAATACCCTCATTACTCAACAACGACTCATACATATCGCGATGTAGCGTTGTGTTTTTAAACATGTTTGGCAATATTCCTACTAAATTCAATGGGTTATCGGATTTTCGATTAAATGATTCCTGCATCCAAAGTTGTAACATACCGTATATCCCCTGAATAGGTTGTTCTTCCATTACTGAAGGAATAACAATATCGGTGGCCGCCTTAATTACGCTTACAGTCAATGGTCCTTTTGAAGGAGCGGTGTCCACAATAACGACATCATACGCTTCTTGCAAATCTGGGGAATTTAAAAATATTTTAAGCTGCCTGTGAATTCTTTCAGCAACTTCACTTCTGCGCACCATTTCTGCGGCTAACAAACGTTCAGCATGTCCAGGCGCAATATCTACATTTTTGATAAAAGTTGGATATGGAACAACACCTTGTCCAAAGAAAATATCTGCAATACTGCTGCGGCCATCCCACTCTTCATCTTCGTCTGGGTTGTAATCGGGATGAATAGGTGGCATTAAACCTTCCGGGGCTGCTGGATCCATCTCCATAGGCAAGTAACGCAAAGAAAAATTACATTGCGGATCAAAATCGATAGCTAAAACTTTTTTCTTTGTATACTTCGCTAAATATTCTGTTAATAATGCGCTGAGTTTTGTTTTTCCAACGCCTCCCTTATTACTTACTGCAGCAATAACTTTCATATGACACAATCCTTAATGTATTACCATATAGCATGATATATTATATACCTTGAATTCTAATAAAATCAAAGTTATGATAAATGATATTACAAATAAATAACAACACTTGATGTTGTGTAATGTTTTTAAATGTTTTAATAGTTTTAGGGAAGCTAAGCTGTTGAAAATAGAAGATAAAATTATGTTAAGTGTGACATCTGTGGGATGTTTTGTGACACTTATGGGAAAAAAGTGTGACACTTATGGGATAGTCGTGTGACACTTATGGGACAAGATGTGACGTTTGTGGGAGTAGTCAATGCAGGATCAAGGAATGATAAAATCAACACAAAGTAAGCAAGGCCAGATCGCACGCAAGAACGGTGAGTTAAAAAAACATACTGCTGCGATACATAGTTCTGGCATGTTGACTTTGCTACAACGCAAAATTAATAATGCGCTGCTGTTCCATGCCTACCCAGAATTGAAAAACGTTGAAGAGCATCAAATAACCATCCGGGAATTATGTCAGATTATTGGGTATAGAGGAAATAATCACGGCGTCATAAAAGATGCATTACGTGGGCTTGTATCAACGATTGTTGAATGGAACGTAGTCAATGATAATTGTTCTGAAGAAGATTGGACAGCAAGTACAATTATTGCCAGCGTAAGCATAAAAGGGCCTAATTGCTATTATGCGTATAGTCCAAGAATGAAAGAGTTGCTTTACTCGCCTTCCGTATACGGTAAAATTAATCTCATCATTCAGTCTAAATTTAAATCTAGTTATGGACTCGCACTTTATGAAAATTGTGTTCGCTACAAAGGGTTGTCGTCAACGAAATGGTTTGAACTCGATGTTTTTCGCAAATTAATGGGAGTGCCTTCCGGTAAATACGATATTTTTAGAGATTTCAAAAGACGTGTTCTCGACAAATCAATAGAGGAGGTAAATGCGTTTTCAGATTTGATTGTTGAACCCGAAATTAAAAAAGAGCGCCGACAAGTTAAACAAATTCGATTTAAACTCAGTGCTCGAGAAAAACGTAATCGTATAGGACAAACTGAATTGGAGAGCTACGCACTCACTGAAGATCAAATAGCATATATTGCAAAACTCAAAACCTTTGGTTTTACCAAGACACAGGCTGCTGATCTTCTTAATGACTTTGGAGAAGAGCGTATTGCTGAAAAAATTTCATTTGTTGAGCAATCATCAAGCTTTAAGAAGGGAGAAATCAATAATCTCGCGGCTTATTTTCTAAGTGCATTACGCGGTGATTATCAAGCGAAATCGAGCCGACAGCATTTAGAGTCACAATATCTTGAAAAAGAAAAAGAGATGTTGAAGCTTCAACAGAAACGAAAGCATGATGAAGCATTAAAGAATCGTTATCAGCATTATGTTGTCGATTTTATAGAGAAAGCATATCGATTATTACCAGATACAGAAAAGCGAGTTATGGAAAGGAGTTTTATTTCAAGTTTAGAAGAGAAGAACAATCAAATGATGTTGAACTTATATCATCGTAATGGATTAGAACATAGCATTGTTCGGAGTGTTTTTCGTGGTTATATCAGGGAACATTATCCTGTGCTGGTAAATGGATTATTGTCCAAGGAGCAATTTGAAAGTTTATGAAAAAATTATCACCGTTGGTCCCCAGGGGATAAGCCTCCAAAAAAAAGGAGACTATCCCTGTCGATAAATCGGCTTCCTTTCCTCACATTGCTGTGTGGGGTGCACAGTTTCCGTTCCTTTGTTGCCTGTCCTTTTGCGGCAATCCTTTGCTGTGCGCTGTCTTCCCTGAACACTATCTATTATGCGTTTTTTATGAACTCAAACAAGCGAATATATACAAAAATAATACATTCTTTGTTCCCGAAACAGCTAACTTCTTAATAAACATAGGAATTGTAAATTTTTTTAACCCAAAAATAGCGATATAAGCCACATTATTTTGAGATATATCTCACAAATTATCGGCTGAGTTTTATTTTTTAGAATAAAAATGCATAAATAATAGTCTTTTGATGCGCCCTTGGCGTAGCTTGTTTATCCTATTATCTGATTGGAAAGAGGGTTGAGAAAACTTTGCTGAAGAGCTTGTTTTCTAATATTCTCAATATTGAAAGTAGAAGCTCGTATTTTGCAGCAGAATTTAGGGTAATAATTAGCAAGATATTTTAGGGGGCTTTTTTGATAATGTATTTATTTAATTAGTAAAAATTAAAAAAACCGCTTGCATTAAAAATTTTTTTAATATAAATTCCTAACCATCTTCTCTTGACCTAGAGTTTTAATTTCACCTCAACTGTTTTTATATCGTGTATAGAATCATTGGCAGGGCCAACTTCGTTGTAATAATAGGCCTGACTTTTTCCTCTTCGATGATTTGGCGAAGGTAGAGGTGCTTGGCTCAAATCATCTCCTAGCTAAAGTCGGGCATGTAGGTCAAGTTATTATGACGAGTCCTTGTTGTTACATCCCTGCCAGTGGTTCTTTTTTTAGTTTTAATACACATCTAATTTATTCAGACGCACAAAAGACACGTTCAAAAGCTTCAGGAATATAAGGCCGATTGCGATTATTTCCATCGACACAAACGCCAATATTTCGAGCATGCGCCATGAGTTGTTCGTCTGACGATCTTATTACTTCTTGCTCAAACGCGATTTTCAGTTTACCTTCACGTACGATTTCGCATGTTACATAAAAATTATCGTTTGCAACCAGTGCCTTTTTAAAGTTGATTTGTGTTGAGAGCAAGAATAGGTTTTGGTTGTTTTTAGCATAATCGTCGAAATTAACACCTATACTATGTAAGAATTTATGCCGTGTATGCGCCATGTAAATAAAGTAATTTGCATTATTCACTACTCCTTGCGCATCAATTTCGTTGTCACGTACTTCAAAAGTTTGCTTGAACATTCAGTTCTCTCCTGAGCATTTTTATAAAACGAATCCTACTTTATTTTCACTGTAAAATAAAGCGCTCAAATTAGATATCTAATTTTACAGTCATGAATTTGGGAGCTGAATTTAGGGCGTTTTAGAGTGCTTGTAAGCCTATTATAGATATGATTATATTTCCAACCTCAGAGATTAGCTAATATTTTATGAGAACAAAAACAAATGGAGAAGTTATCATGCTGAATCGAAATCTGCCCTTAATCACTATTTCTTATCACCTTATCAGATCAAACCAACTCAAAATATAAGTTAAGTGATCATAATGAAATTCACGAAGGAGTTTTCAGATGTTATTACCAAGAAAAAATAAAATTAGTATTGATACAGTATTACAATATTTATTACTCGATGAGGGGTACTCGAAATTGGATATTGCCAATGCTGTAGGAGTAACAGTAGGCACCATTAATGAACTACTAGAGTCTCAACAAATGTTTGAAGATGAGAGGTTAAATCAACAAATACTCCGTAACTTAAAGAAATTATTGGATGATAAAAAAGATAATGACAGCCAACATAAAATCAATTAAACTGTAAATGTCCAACACTAAGGGAAATACAGATGAAATTTAAATGGATTATTGCTTTTTTACTATTGTTCTTTATATCTTCAAATGTTTTTGCAAAGGATGATGGTACGTACCTTAACAGTCTTGCGAAGATGGCTCCTCCTATGGTGGACCCCATTCCTAATAGTGTTGGTGTCGCTGGAGTCTATAGCCAATCTATTTATTCTGGTGTTGATAATGTTATTCGACCAATGCCAATGATTAACCTTTATTGGAAAGGTCTGTTTTGGCGTGGTTTTGAAGCGGGTTATCGAGTTGTACAGCACGAAAATTGGAATGCAGCAGTGGTTGTTAAACCATACTTTACTCATTTTGATTCCAGTTTAAGTGATGACTTGAGTGGTATGGACGATCGCGATTTATCACTCAACGCAGGTGGTGAAGTGGCAGTGCGACTAAAACCCATCGTGTTAGGTGCTTATGCAGTGCATGACATCACAGGAAGAACAAACGGTTCCGCGGTGGGAGTGAAAGTCTCTACAGCTCTTCCGCTATTTCAAAAAACGCTCATTTTTATACCAACGCTTGCGGCTGTTTATGCCAATCACAATATTGTTGATTATTATTATGGAGTTAAATCGAGTGAGGCTACGTCGAGCCGACCAGCATACAGTGCAGATGATACTGTTAATTTATCGGCAGCACTCTTGGCTATTTATCGTATTACCGATCATTGGAATGCACGTGCGGGTTATGTGATTACACGATATGGTGATGAGATTGCTGATAGCCCTATTGTTGAACGTCGCTATTCTTCAACAGCATTGCTTGGTGTTTCTTATGTGTTTAGTTAATAAGTAGATAGCTCAAGTGAAATAGTAAATGATATGGACCATGTTTTTATTTTTTCGCACGAGCTTTTGTGTCTAGAAAAAAACGGAGATGCCTATCATATTCCTCCAGCCAATACTTTGCAGCGGTTCGTTGAAAGGGTTGAAGAGGTAGATACCTTTTTTACATTTGATCAAGCTGAGTCTAAATGTTTCTGTTATGAATTACAGAAATATGTTGAGCTAGATGCACCGTTCATTTGGGTCCCATTAAAATCAGCGCTGCATCTTGTTTCCCGAGACTGGTTTAACGCGATTGTTAAAGCGCACCAGATAATTCGCTGGAATAATAATCATCAATATTGTGGTCGTTGTGGCGGAAAAACGCAGCTCACGCAAACCAGTATGGAAAGGCACTGCACCGTATGTAATTTACATTTTTATCCCCGTATTTCACCTTCAATTATTGTGCGTATACATAAAGAAGATCAAATACTGTTAGCACGAGCACCTCACTTTCCCAAGGGTATTTATAGCCTTATTGCAGGCTTTGTTGAAATTGGCGAAACGATTGAAGAAACTGTCCGTCGTGAAGTAAGGGAAGAGGTAGGAATAGAAATTAAAAATATATGTTATATTGAATCACAACCTTGGCCATTTCCAGACTCACTCATGCTTGGTTTTACTGCAGAATATGAGGGGGGACATATTCAGCTAAATGATGCTGAAATTGAATCAGCAGACTGGTATGGGGTTGATAACTTCCCAAAATATCATGATGTTTCGGCCAGCATTGCTAAAAAATTGATCGAAGATTTTCTTTATAACCATCGTCTTTAATTATAGCTTATTAGTGCAAGAATGAAATGTGAATTACAGACAGGACCTGTTGTATTCTGCAGCTGTTATCCTTCGGTTTATTTGCGGGATCTATAAAAATCAAGAACCTATCAGTATTGATTTTTAGTAAAAAACCGTTTGTAGAACTCTCAGATAGAAAAGCAAATAGCACCAAAATGAGAGTGATTTTTGTTTGCAGAACTTTAAACTATTAGGTAAGATGAAAGAGTTTATGTCTATCAAAATGTGTAGTAAATGAAACCGTCGTATTTGGTGCTTGAAACAGGGGAAATTTTCGAGGGCCGCTCTCCAGAGTGGCAAGATGATACCTTTTCTGGCGAAATAGTTTTTAATACAGGCATGGTCGGTTATGTTGAATCACTTACCGATCCTTCTTACAAAGGACAAATCTTAACGTTTAGCTACCCACTTATCGGTAATTATGGCGTTCCTGCTCCGGAACATTGGGAATCTCGACAAGTCCAAGCTGCTGGAATGATCTGCTCTGAGTTAGCAGATTTTTATTATCATCACGAGGCAGAGCAGTCGCTAAGCAATTGGCTAAAAACACAAAATATACCTATGTTAACAGGTGTCGATACTCGAGCTCTTGTCAAAACTTTACGTTCTAAAGGAGTTGTTCTAGGCGCTATTACCTCAACACCCAAAAGACCGAAACAATTTTTGGATGTCAACCAGGAAGACTTGGTAGGCCAAGTGACCTGCTCAGAAGTAGAAAAGCTTGGGAAGGGTAACAAAAAAGTTGTGGTTGTCGATTGTGGTATCAAGCAAAATATATTACGCCATTTACAGAAGTTGCCCGTTGAAATTATCCGTGTGCCTTACGACTATGACTATAGCCAAGACAATTTCGACGGAGTTTTTATTTCAAATGGTCCCGGCGATCCTGCTCAATGTACCAAGACAATTTCTATATTAAAGAAGGTATTAAAACAAAATAAACCTATGTTTGGTATATGCTTGGGTTCTCAAATTTTGGCGCTTGCAGTTGGCGCAAAAACATATAAATTGCCTTTTGGTCATCGTGCTCAAAATCATCCTTGTATTGAATTAGAGACAAATAAGTGTTTTTTAACATCTCAAAATCACGGTTATGCGGTTGATGAAAAAAGTTTACCAAAAGGTTGGAAAGTCACCTATAAAAATTTAAACGATGGTACAGTACAGGGCATTGCGCATACAGAAAAGCCATTTTTTGCTGTGCAATTTCACCCAGAAGCATCACCAGGTCCAATAGATACAGAGCAACTATTTGAGAGATTTTATGAGCTTCTTTGATAAAAAAGGGTTTAAGAATAAAAAAGTTTTACTGCTTGGATCAGGAGGATTGCGTATTGGGCAAGCTGGAGAGTTTGATTACTCTGGTTCACAAGCCATTAAGGCATTGAAAGAGGAAGGAATCCGTGTTGTTTTAGTTAATCCTAATATTGCTACCGTCCAGACCGAACCCGGATTAGTCGATGAGCTTTACTTACAACCTTTAAATGTCGAAACAGTCAAACAAATTATCGAAAGAGAAAAACCTGATGGCATCATGCTCGGTTTTGGCGGTCAAACCGCTTTAAATTTAGGGTTGGAATTATCTGATCAGGGCATATTGGAAAAACACAATATAGAAGTTCTCGGAACATCATTAGATGCTATCCGTTTGACTGAAGATCGTAATGCGTTTAAATCAGAATTGCTAAAAATAGGTGTTAAAACACCAGAAAGCTATTGCTGCAGTACGCTTGAAGAGGTATTAGAAGCTGCAGAAAGTATAGGCTATCCTGTAATGATGCGTTCCGGTTTTACTTTGGGCGGTCTTGGCTCGGGTAAAATTGAATCTGAGGCGCAACTACGAGAACGCGCTACAGAAATTCTTGCTGTCGCACCGCATGTTTTAATTGAAGAATATCTCATCGGTTGGAAAGAGTTGGAATATGAGATCGTGCGTGATTGTAATGATAGTGCATTAACTATTTGTAACATGGAAAATATGGACCCCATGGGTGTTCATACAGGTGAGAGCATTGTCGTTGCGCCGTCACAAACCTTAACGAATAACGAATATCACTTCCTACGGCGTATTGCTATTAAAGCGGCAAGGCATTTTAAAATATTAGGCGAATGTAATATTCAGTATGCACTAAACCCCGAAAACGGCGATTATCGTGTTATTGAAATGAATGCGCGTTTGTCACGCTCGAGTGCCTTAGCATCTAAGGCGACAGGTTATCCACTAGCATTTGTTGCAGCAAAACTGGCATTACGTTATCCATTACATGAGATTAAAAATAGTATTACACAAAAAACTTGCGCATTTTTCGAGCCAGCACTCGATTATGTTGTGGTTAAAATTCCTCGCTGGGATACGCAAAAGTTAAAAAATTCTGATCGCAGCATTGGTACAGAAATGAAAAGTGTGGGCGAAGTTATGTCCATTGGGCGCAGTTTTCCAGAGGCCTTACAAAAAGCGGCTGCTATGCTTAATATTGGCGCGAGTAGTATCTGTGATTATCCTTATACGATTGAGAATCCAGAACATGAAATTCACTTTCCTACGGATAGACGATTATTTGCTATTGCAGAATTTTTCAAACAGGGTGGTAACGTTGAAAAAGCACAGGCACTTTCGAACATTCACCCATGGTTTTTAAATCATATATATCAAATTGTCATGTTAGAAAATCAATTAAAACGCAAAGAATTAACAGAAGAATTACTCTTGCGTGCTAAGAAAAATGGTTTTTCTGATAAACGTATTGCAACATTGCGTGAGACAGATGAGCAAGCTATTCGAAAACAGCGTAAAGAATGGGGGATTACTCCTTTTGTAAAACAAATTGATACATTAGCTGGCGAATTTGATGCCCAAACCAATTATTTGTATATGACCTATCATGGTGTTTCTCACGATGTTGAGCCCTCTGAGCAATCACCTGTGATTGTACTAGGATCCGGTCCTTATAGTATTGGTTCCTCGGTAGAATTTGATTGGTGTGGTGTCATCACATCCAGAACTTTGCGAGAGTTTGGTGAAAAGTCGATTATTATTAATTCGAATCCTGAGACAGTATCGACAGATTATGATGAGTCTGATCGTTTATACTTCGAGCAACTTAGTTTAGAGCGCACACAAGATATTGCTGACTTTGAAAATCCAAAAGGTATTGTTGTTGGTGTTGGTGGCCAGATCGCAAACAACCTTGTTATGCCATTACATCAGGCTGGTTATCCTATCCTTGGTACAAAACCGGCCAATATTGATATGGCTGAAAACAGAAAAACGTTTTCAACGCTACTTAACCAGCTGGATATTGATCAGCCGGCATGGACAGAAGTTACAACGATCGCGCATGCAAAAAGGTTTGCAAAAAAAGTAGGTTATCCAGTATTAATTCGCCCTTCGTATGTTCTCTCCGGGGCCGCAATGAAGGTTGTTCGTAATGAATCAGAATTAGAGCATTACTTAAAAGAAGCATCCATTGTTTCTCCTGATCATCCAGTTGTCTTATCTGACTTTATAGAAGGCGCAAAAGAACTAGAAATCGATGGTGTTGCAGATGATGGTGAAATCGTAGTTGAGGCTATATCGGAGCACGTTGAAAACGCAGGTGTACACTCTGGGGATGCGACTATCGTATTGCCTCCACAGCAATTGTATTTAGAAACCATTCGTCGAACAAAAAAAATTACACGGCAAGTCGTTAAAGCACTCAAAATTACAGGACCTTTTAATATTCAATTTATTGCAAAGAATAATGCAATTCGCGTGATTGAATGTAATGTCCGCGCATCACGATCATTTCCATTTGTTTCAAAAGTTACACAGCATAATTTTATCAAATCTGCAACCGCGGTTATTTTAAATCAACATGCATCCAAAGATGTAGAAACGCTAGAATTGGATTACGTCGGTGTTAAAACGCCTCAGTTTTCATATAATCGCTTAAAAGGCGCAGATCCTGTTGCGCACGTAGAAATGGCCTCAACTGGTGAAGTCGGTGTGATCGGAGATGATTTGACAGCAGCTTTTTACCAATCTTGGCGTGCGACTGATCAAATTGTTCGCGGGAAAAATTTGTTTTTAAGCCTGGGTGGCGAAAATAGCAAAGTAAAACTCTTAGAACCTATTAAAAAACTGAACCTTTTGGGATTCAAGTTTTTTGCTACAGAAAAAACACATGCTTTTTTAGAACGCCATGGCATCCCTTCCACATTACTTTATAAATCTAGCGATGAAGAAGAACCTAATATTCGTACGCATATTTTGGAACAAAAGCTTGATTTAATTGTTACAATACCCTCACCAGATTATAGTGAGCAATATATTACGGATGGTTACGTCATGCGTCGTTTGGCTGTTGATCATCATATTCCTCTCATTACTAACATACAATTAGCTAGTATAATGTTGAAAGCATTATCTGGATTTGATAAAAAACGTATTCCAGTTAAATCTTATCGTGATTTTATACAAGCCAAGCAGAATGAAGCGAAGCGCATAGAAAAGAGGATTGCAGAATGGCAACTCGAACAAATGGCTTGAAAATAACAGGTAGTAATACACTTTATCGACGCCATTTGATTTCTATAAACGACTTATCTGATCAAGAAATTTGCCGAATTATTCAGTTAGCAAAACAGTTTAAGCAAGAATCGGCACCAGAGTTATTAAAAAATAAAATCACAGCGAATTGCTTCTACGAACCATCCACGCGCACACGACTATCGTTTGAATCCGCAGCGCTTCGTCTAGGCGCAAAGGTTATTGGTTTTTCTGATGCAAATACCGTATCGCATAAAAAAGGTGAAAGCCTTGTAGATGCTATGAGAGTTATAGAGGGTTACGCAGATTTAATTGTACTAAGGCACCCTGAGGAAGGATCGGCAAAAAATGTTTCAGAGGCTGTGAATATTCCTGTGGTCAATGCTGGAGACGGCGCCAATCAGCACCCAACACAGGCCTTGTTAGATTTATTCACGATTCGTGAATGTTATGCTGACAGCGATAATATTAATATCGTTTTTATGGGTGATCTGCGTTACGGTCGAACGGTACACTCATTAGTGCATGCATTACGTATATTGAGAGCGAGATTATATTTTGTTTCAGATGATTCATTGGCATTACCTGAGTCGCTGTTAGCATTTCTTCAGCAGAAAAAAATCGAATATAGCCTTCATAAGTCACTTGATGAGGTAATTGAAGTAGCAGATATTTTATATATGACGCGCTTGCAAAGAGAGCGTATGACTGAAAGTTACTCGCAGGCTCCTTATAGACTAACATTAAATGATTTAGCACGAGCTAAACCAGAGCTTAAAATTATGCATCCATTGCCACGTGTTGACGAAATAGATACGGTCATTGACGAAACAAAACATGCGTATTATTTTCAACAAGCAGCTAATGGTTTGTATGTCCGCCAGGCGATATTAGCATTGTTGTTGAATGAAACAGTCAAGGTGCCAGAATGATTACTATAGAAAATGTTGCTTTACTTGATGGATCACGTACGAATATGGAATTACCTAGTTCTCAAAATATTACAGTCGATGCAACGAAGTTAACGTTGCTGCCAGGGTTAATTGATCCACATGTACATTTTAGGACGCCGGGACATGAGTATAAAGAAGACTGGAAATGTGCTGCGCGAGCTGCAATAAAAGGAGGGTATACCACGGTTTTCGATATGCCTAATACATTTCCTCCGTGTGTGACAAAAGAGCGATTGATAGAAAAGAAAACATTGATCGATAATCAATTAAAAGAAACAGGCGTTCCTCTACGATATCAATTATATTTCGGTGCAGACAAAAATCATTTTGAACAGATTCATAGAATCAGTAATGAAGTTGTTGGTATTAAAGTCTTTATGGGATCGAGCACTGGTGATTTGATGATGGATGATGATAGTAGTTTGCATGCTATCTTTTCATTGGCGCACTCACATAATTTATTAGTGGCGGTACACGCTGAAGATGAAGAGATGATTCAAGAGCGTGCTCGGCAATATAAGAATGAAACGAACCATGCTGTTCACTCTTGTATAAGAACCCCAGAGGTGGCAGCCAAGGCGGTCGAAAAAGCTATTTTCCTATCAGAAATGTACGATACCGCCGTATATATTTTACACGTAAGTTGTATTGAGGAACTCAACTTAATAGAGGCCGCCAAAAGTCGAGGTGTCCGTGTTTACGCTGAAACTACCCCACATCATTTGTTTTTAAGTATTGATGACTATGAACGACTGCATGGTCGCGCTCAAATGAATCCCCCACTGCGCGATAAAATCAATCATAAGGCGCTTTTCGAAGCTATAAAAAAAGGGGTTATCGATACTATGGGATCCGATCATGCGCCACACACGCCTCAAGAAAAGGATCAACCCTATGGGAAATCGCCTTCAGGTGTGCCAGGCATTGAGACAACTTTACCATTGTTGCTCACAGCATGTCATGAAGGACTATTATCTTTAGAGGACATTGTAAAATTAACTTCACTTAATGCTAGAAACATGTTTGGGCTTGAAGAGGAAAACGATTTTGTGCTTGTCGACCTAAATGAAAAATACACACTTTCTGAAGATAGCTTGCAGACAAAGTGTGGTTGGTCGCCATTTGTTGGCCAAACTTTCACAGGAAAGCCAAAATACACATTTTTAAAAGAACAGCTTTTTGATTTGGAGAAATTATAATGACAATTCATGAATTGGTTGAGGAACTTTATAAAATTAGTGCGATTAAATTGGGAGAGTTTAAATTAAAAAGCGGAGAAATTTCACCTATATATATGGACCTACGAGGTATTGTTTCACATCCAAATATTTTGAAAACTATCGTGGAACTTTTATGGAAAAAAATTGAAGGTGGGAAATGCGATGTCATTTGTGGCGTGCCTTATACCGCATTACCGATAGCTACAGGGATTTCTTTGCAATATGATATTCCTATGTTGGTGCAGCGCAAAGAAGTCAAAGATTATGGGACTAAAAAACGCATAGAAGGCCATTTTAGTAAAAACGATGTATGTCTCATTATTGAAGATGTAATTACTACAGGAGGTAGTGTGTTAACAACTAAGTCATATTTGGAAGAGGAAGGCTTAGTCGTCAAGCATGTTTGTGTTATTGTAGATCGTCAGCAGGGTGGTAAAGAAAATTTAGAAAAACATGATATGCAGGTGATTTCATTGTTTACTTTATCAGAGTGTATTCAAATACTCAAAAATTCATCTGTGGTGGATGAGGCTGTAAAAGGGCGGTTAAAATCGATGACAATCACGCCAATTCAGCAGGCGTAACATAAATGTATTTAGATAACAAGGAATTTATTTTTCCAAAAAATGTACTTGATGCATTTACTTTTGTCGAAATTTGTGAATAATATAACCTCGGTATCAGTATTGTGACTAATGTTGCTCGATATTAAGACAATGCTGAGAAGAAGAAACTTAGCGATGATTCCTTACAGGCTGGCTTAATGTTAGTTAGGAATGAGGAACTTTAATTCAACAGAAGGAGTAATACTCACAATGGAAAATGTTCAAACGCAAGAAAAACAGCAAGCAACATCCAATCTCATGGAAAGCGTCGAACAGTCTGTCGATCAATATTTAAAAATTTTAGGCAACCCTGAGACGGCGAATATCTATGAATTGGTGTTAGATGAAGTCGAAGAACCAATGTTACGTCGCGTGTTACGATTTGTGCGTAACAACCAAGTGCGCGCAGCTAAATTACTTGGTATTTCTCGCGGTACGTTACGTAAGAAAATGAAAAAATACGGCATGCTTTAAAATGTGTCGTTAAACAATTCTAATTCCCCATCCAATCGGGTTTGTTATCCCGCGGTTCGTCCGCGGGGTAGTTTCTTTGAGTGTTCTCCAAATATAAATCCCGCAAGATAAATGAGTGCTTTTTTATTGGCACTTTTAGGGAGTGTTACGAGCGGGGTTTTTGCTAAAAATCAATTGGTCTAGGTTATTAATTTTTATAGGTCCCGCGTGTAAAACGCGCGACGTAGATTTTAGATTGCAATAGTTGCTTTTACAGCTAGCTTAGGTCATCGACACCAAAATATTTAATATTTAATAAACGTCGGCTTAAAGCAATGCTTGCGACATGGTCAGGAATAGCCTCTAAAGTCATTAATAACCAATGGTCCATGTCTATTGTGTCGTCATCAGTTTTTACCAAATTAGCAGCCTGATGGTCAACAAACTCAATTGCGAAACGATTTAAACCATAATGTATGCCTTCGCCAAGCGCTTTGACAAAAGCTTCTTTGCAAGTCCAATAACGATAAAAGCAATGGAGAGCATTTTCTTTTTGCGCAACAATATAATCATACTCCTCTTCTGAAAAAAAGCGTTTTGCAATACCATAGTAATTATGTTTATCTTCCATTTTTTCAATGTCAATTCCTATAGGCGCATGCAAAGCTACAGCTAGAAGAGCATGCTCTTTAGTATGTGATATGTTAAACTCAATTGTAACGTTTGGGTTTGCGATAATAGGTTTTCCGTGAGTGTTGTACTTAAAACGCAATTGATCAGGATAGCATTTCTCGTAATGGGCAAGAATTTTTCGCAAATATCCACGGAATATTATGAAGCCTGTTTGATCGCGTTCAAATTTAAAACGTTGAGCACGTTCTATTTCATCAGAAGATAAAAGTGTTTTTAAAGAATCAACTTCGTCTAAGTGACGCTTTTTTTCAATATGCCATACATGCACATCATCAATATCAAGTTGCATATTTTACTCTCCCTTAAATATACTTACAGTATTTATTTTCAATTTGATAGACTCAACATAACTTATTAAACAAGGTAATAATATCAACAAGAAAACAGAGCCTAATAATAAGCCGAAACTAATAGAAACTGCCATAGGGACTATAAATTTTGTTTGTGTCGACTGCTCAAACAACATAGGCATCAAACCAATGACAGTGGTGATAGTTGTAATTAAAATAGGTCTAATACGTTGACAAGCTGCTTGTAAAATAGCTTCTTGTGCATGGTGGTGGTATTCTGGTAACAGTTCTTGAAAGCGTTTAAGAAGAATGATGCTGTCATTAATAATAATACCTGCTAAACCAAAGAATCCAAAAATAGAGACCGTGCTGAGGTTCATGCCCATAATAAAATGACCAAAAATAGCGCCAGAAAGAGCAATGGGCACTATTGCTAAGACAACTAATGGCCAGATATAGGAATGAAAAACCCATGCTAGAGCAATGTAAATAATCAATATTGCGAGTATTGAGCCAAGCTTCATTTCTGCGAACATCTCACCCTGTTCTTCATGCTTGCCAGCAATTTCATATTTTATTCCTGCGCTAGATAAACGATCTAGTATGTCTAATTTTAATTGTTTAATAATTAAGTTTGGGTTGTTAATATCGTAGTTCACATAGGCTGTGATGTTAACTGCACGCTTTCCACTGGTATGAGGGACATTATCATATCCATGAGTATGTCTGATATTAACTAGATCTTGAAGTGGTAACGTTTTTCCTGTTGGAGTTTTGATTGGATAATAATTCAATAAGTTATAGTTATTACGTTCTGACTCGGGTAGTCGCACACGCACTTCAACCTCATCGTCATTATCATAGTGAATTTGAGTTAAAAAGCCAGTAAATGCATGAAGAATTTGATCGCCAATATCACGTAGTGTTAGATTAAGGGCGTGTGATTTTTCTGTAAGGGTAAAAATTAACTGTTCTCCACTATAAGGCAAATTATCTTTAATATCAGTAACGCCATCAATATTCGAGAGGTAATTTTTAATATGTTCCGCTATTTTTTTTAGTTGGTTTAGCTGGTCACCGTAAACACGAATATCAATATCTTCTCCAGGAGTACTAGTACGTTCTTCAGTAATAGAAAATTTTCTAATGCCTGCTGGGAGTTTGATTCTTTTTTTCCAAGCATTAATAAATTCAGAATTTCTTACCTCGCGCTCATTCGAGGAGATTAATTCGACGTTGAAACCAACGAGATTGTCGCTAAAGTTTCGAGTAATAAAGTTATATCCTGATTGATTAAGATAATTAACGTTCGCTACAACTAATTTTTTTTCTTTTGAAAAATATTTTTCTGTTTCTTTTAAAGAATGATTTAGCATGTGTATGAAGGAAATTTTTTCGGCGTCTGATATGCCAGAAATAAAAGCGGCTTCACCAACAAGTAATTGGCTTTCTGGAGAAGGAAAAAAAACAAATTTAACGTGATTTGTATATATTAAAGAGAGACTGATAATAAATATAGCGATTGCACTTGCTAATACAACTTCACGATAATGCATTGCCACTTTGATCAAAGGAGCGAATTTTTCTTTAACAAAATAATTAAATTGCTTTTCTAACAATGGACGGCTATGCTTTTTACCTTTTAGTGCATGATGAATATGAGCGGGCATGACTAAAAAACACTCTATCAATGATGCAATGACGATACAAACAGCCATTTGTGGAATTTCAATTAACGTATCACCTAAATCCGTTTTTAAAAGCAATAATGGACAAAATGCAGCAATAGTTGTGATCGAAGAAACTAGTACTGGTGTAAACATACGCTTGGCACCATAGGTTGCTGCAAATTCAGGAGGCTTACCAGATTCTACTAGTGAAACAATTTCCTCAGCAACTACCACGTTATCGTCAACAATAATTCCTAACATCATAACAACGGCGAAGAGACTCACCATATCAATGGTACCACCCAGAAGGTATAGAGCAATAAATGAAGCAAGCACAGCAACAGGAATGCCTATAACAACCCAAATAGTGGCTCGCCAGTTAAGAATTAAGATTAATGTGGCAGCAATGAGAATGATACCTATCAACCCGTTTTTCACTAATAGATTTACACGTTCTTGAATAAACTTCCAAAATTCGCTATATATTTTGATGTTTATTGTTGATGGAAACTGTTTGGCTTCTTTTTCAATCCAGCTTTGAAGTTTTTTAGCTGATTCGAATGTATTTGCTGTTTTTGTTTCAAGAAGCTCTAGCTCTACAGCAGGTTGAGTATTGTAATAGACGAGTGTTTCGTTAGGTGCATAGCCCATGGTAATAGAGGCAATATTTCCTAAAGTAACGACACGGGCTTTTTTGTTGTGTATAAGAGGAATATCAGCTAAAGTTTTTATTTCTTTACTTTGGTTATATATTCTTAAGGATTTCCCAAAAGTATTTTCACCCAATGTGCCGATAGGTTGATTAAAGCTTTTGTTTTTTAACAAGTTCGCAATGTCCGCGAGTGAGAGTTCTTCAGAAAACAAAGTTTTGCTGGGAATTTCTACATTCAGCTCTCTCCGTGGTAGTCCAAAAATTTTAATTTTAGGGATTCCATATTGTAATAAATCACCCTCTATCTTTTTTACATATGGCCGTAAGACTTCAATTCCCTCTGTTGACCAAACGATAATTTTACACAGCATCTCATTTGCATGTATACGTTCGATAATAGGTTTTTCTGTACCTGCTGGCAGATTTCTCACAAGATTAATATCTTGTCGTACTTGTTCAAAAGCTTCTGACATATCTGCTTCATATTTAAAATTGATACTAATTCGAGAGTAGCCATCAGAGGAAGTAGATTTAATGCGTTTTACATCATTGAGCTGTTTAAGTTTAGATTCAATTGGCGTAGTAACCAGTTCTTCAACATCTTCTGAAGTTGATCCAGGCCATTTGATAGTGATATTAATAATTTTGGGCTGTATTCTAGGAAAAAATTTAACATCAATAACGTTAAGAGAATAAACACCACCTAGTACCATTATTAACATTAAAAGATCTGCTACAATACGGTGTTTGACAAAGTAGTGAATAAAACTTTTATGCACGTCAATTTGTATCCTTTACGATAGTTACTGATAATCCATGGATAGCATTTGGCAAATGAGTTGACAGTATTTCATCCCCGGTTTTTAAGTGATCGCTTTTGATGATAATAAATGTTTTTTGATTTTTATCGGTATAGTTGCCGAAATTTTCTACCGGAATTCGTTCTAGGTGATTATCAACGATTTTGTATATAGTGTTTTTCCCATATAAAGAAGCAAAAGGGATTAAATAAGTTTTTCTTTGTACTGGGAGATACATGGTAAATTTAACGTTAAGTCCAAACGGTAAAACATAAGTATTGTCAAAGGGTTTAAAGAAAGCATTTAACCCACTATGTCCTTCGATTACTTGGCTAGATAGTCGATTTAAATTGAATTTCATGGGGTAGTTGTCTTTGACAAGTTCTGCCACAATTTTTTGCTTTTTCTCAAAAGCAGAAGTGATAATACTAACGTATTTTTCAGGGATTTCTGCGCTAATTTCGATTTTAGCTGGATCGTAGAGTGTAATGATAGGCTCGCCAATATTGACGCGGTTGCCTACAGCCACATGCAATTTTGTGATAATCCCATCAAAAGGCGCGCGTATTTCAGTTCGACTTAAGTCTAATTCTGATTGATCCAAATTCGCTTTTGCTTCGGATAGCTTCGCCCTGAGTAACGCAATTTGGTGCTCATGTTTTTGAACAGAAAATTCAAATTTCCTCAAGTCAATCGCATTTTTCTTTAATTCAATTGTTTTGTTGTCGATTTCTGATTTTGAGGCATAATTTTTTTGACCGAGCTTTTTCAGACGTTCTAAATCACGTTTGTTAATTTCAAATAGTTCCTCTTCATGTTCGTAAATATTTTTATCAGATTCATATTGTTGAATTTCGATATTGATTTCATTTTCAATTTGCTTGGCAATAGATGCATTGCGTTGATAAACAATTTTTGCTTCGCGATCATCAAGCTTGACAAGCACTTCATTATGCTTGACTCGATCACCATCCAGTACAGGTGTTGCTTTAACATCAGCAGTAATAGCTGCTTCGATAGTGGTATGATAAGGTGAGGTTATTTCGCCATACAACATCACAGAAGGTTGATAACTATTTTGTTTGATTGTATAAGCAGAAACGCGCCAACTTTTTTCAGTCACTTTTGGTGTTTTTTGCGAGGGACTTGTGATAAAGAGTATCGATATTATAAGAAGAGTAGCAATGAGGAGGATAATAAACGCATTGCGTTTTTGAGTGTGCCTTAACATGCTAATATCCTTATTCAGAATCCTTTAATTCTTTAATCAGTTGTTGATGTCGTTGCTTGGCTAATTTTTTTTGTAGAAGAAAAAAATCAAGTTGACGTATTTTTTGTTGTTTTTCTACGTGTGATGCGATTAATTTTTTTGCGGCATCTGATGTTCGTGCTTCCTGAATTAAAACATGATACTGCTCTGGTGTAATTTCCTGATGTCCCAAGATAAAAACGCAGCCTATGCCGATAGCACCAGCAAGAATCAATGTTAAACCAAATAATGTTCTAAATTTAAAACCATGTACTGGATGCACGAGGTAGGGAAGAGTCACGACTATTAGGCCGATAATAATAAGAAGTATTGATGCGATACTTTGCCAGGGGCCTAAAAATAAATAATGTAGATATTCCATTGTGGGTTTCTCCTTTGCGTCACATTATTATAAATTAATCAAGAAGATAATGGCTAGCCCATTTTGTATTAAAAAGATCCATACGAATAGAAATTACGTGCTATACTATTGAATAGCATGCCGGGAATTGATAAAGTGCATTCCCTGCAAAGGGGGCTTACAAAAGGGGTTTAGTCATGTTAACAATATCCAAATTAAAAAGAATGCCAAAGAGCAAATATATGAATAAAGAACAACTGGAGTTCTTTAAGACGCTATTGCTTGAGCTAGAAAAAGAAACAATGGCACACATCGATGTTGTACGCAAAGAATTGAGCGAGCTGTCGAATGAACCCGCTGATGAAGTTGATTTAGCATCTCGTGAAGAAGAGCGTATGATTAAACTGCGTATTATCGAACGTGAAACGAAGTTACTTCCTAAAATACGTTATTCCTTGAAACAAATTAGTGAAGAAAACTATGGCTATTGTGAGGAAACAGGTGAGCCGATCGGCATAGAACGATTGTTGCTACGCCCGACCGCGCGCTTTTCTGTCGATAGCAAAACGTTTATGGAAATTAAGGAAAAAGAGTTTAGAGAGAACTAATTTAACCCTTACCAATAAGCGTCAAAAATTCCATACGTGTTTTAGCGTTTTCTCGGAACAAGCCTAGCATTCGACTCGTTACCGTCGTTGTTTCATGTTTGTGAACGCCGCGCATCGTCATGCATTGATGGTCAGCCTCAATAACGACTGCTACACCGATAGGATCAAGCACGCTTTGAATTGTATCGGCGATTTGAGCTGTCATAATTTCCTGAGTTTGTAAGCGTTTTGAGAATGTGTCTACCAGACGTGCCAATTTGCTAATACCCACAATGCGTTTTCTAGGCATGTAGGCCACATGAGCCACGCCGATAATCGGCAGCATGTGGTGCTCACAATGCGATTCTAGACGCATATTTTTGAGCAGCACCATCTCGTCGTAATTATGAATTTCTTCGAATGTGCGGCTTAAAATTGCTTCAGGGTCTTCGTCATAACCCTTGAATAATTCACTGTAAGCGTCGATTACGCGTTTGGGAGTATCCAGTAGACCTTCACGATTAGGATCATCGCCGACGTAGGCAAGCAATGTTCTTACGGCCGCTTTTGCCTCTTCACGACTCGGGCGGTTAACCGGTTGTTTTTTAATGATTTTATCAAGTTCTTTAGTAATAGTGGCCATAACCCATCCTCACAGTAAACGCATATCATACCCGAGAATAGATAAAGACTCAAATTTAAACAGTGTTAGTTGAATACATCTGTTAAACAACGTGGCAAAAACAATTTTGCTTTCTACATTAGAAGCGATATGAAAGTTCTGGGATAGATCATCCATTAGCAATATTGGCAATTGAGTTAATTTGAACTAGAACGTTTGCGTCGAGTTGTTTTGTGTTTTGGTTGTAACGTAAACCAATCTTCCGAAGTGATTTTGTGAAAAAAATCCGCGTCTTTAAGCAGAAGATTTGAAGTTGTTGCCGCAACCGCTGCGATTTCGACACGTACGCCCTCAGATTTTAAGTGCCGCACTAATTCAATATAATCGGAATCACCGGACATGATGATGATGGTGTCTACTTTGCTCGACAGTTGCATGGCTTTAATAGTTAATGGAATATCCGCGCTTTTGTGACAAGGCCTGACGGAGCCGTGATAATTTTGATGTAGACGCTCAGCAAGTTTGGATGAAATGTGTTTTCCTTCACGGAAATATACTAGGCGATTGAGCGATCGATTATCGAGCAATTTTGGAATGAGTGTGTCGAAATTTAGCATGGCACTTTCATCACCACATTCATCATGAATACTGCGTTCTAAGTTGTTTCCATCGACGAGTATGGCAACGGATTGGCTAATCGTAATTTCTGTGGGCATGTCTTTTCCTTGTGCGCCTAAAAGGGTATTATAATATCGGCTAAGATGGAGCTCAATATGGCATTCGAAGAATTAACACGTGGATTCCTACCAAAACAAGATCCAATTCCAATACTTCCTTCTATTTTTCAACCCTGGGAAGATATTGCGCGCACATTACCAAAATGGTTAATGAGCACGACTTTACGTAACAAGATAAAATCGTTACCAGAATTTCCTATTAATCAATTAAATGATAAATCTCATTATCAACGCGCAATGCTAATTTTGTCGTATTTGGGGCACGCATATGTTTGGGGTGAAAATCCGGCTGTTGATGTACTACCTAAAGTGTTAGCACAGCCTTGGTATCAAGTAGCGAAATATTTAGAGCGTCCCCCTGTGTTATCTTATGCATCTTACGCACTTTATAATTGGATGCGCTTAAACCCACAAGGACCAATTGAATTAGGCAACATCGCATTATTGCAAAATTTTTTAGGTGGACAGGATGAGGAATGGTTTGTTTTGGTGCATGTCGATATCGAAGCTAAAGCCGAAGCTTTGGTAAAGAATGTATTGATCATTGTTGAAAATAAAATAGGATTAGGAGAGGCACTTCAACCAATAGTAAACGCCCTTAACGCTATTTGTGAAGCGCTCGATCGTATACCCGAGCGTTGTGACCCATATATTTATTATCAACGTGTTCGTCCTTATATTCATGGTTGGTTGAATAATCCCGTATTACCCGAAGGCTTAATTTATGAGGGAGTTGAAGAATATCAAGGGAAGCCTCAAAAATTTCGTGGTGAAACTGGCGCGCAAAGTACTATCATTCCTATGTGTGATGCGCTATTGGGTATCGAGCATAAGAAAGATATGTTGCAAAAATATTTGCAGGAAATGCGTGGTTACATGCCAAAGAATCATCGAATGTTACTAGAGTATGTGGAAAAAAATACGAATGTACGAGAACAAGTGCTTTCTGGAGATTTGAAGCTAAAAAAAATTTATAATGATTGTATTGATCTTTTGGCAAGATTCCGAAAAACGCATTTAAGTTATGCTATCGAGTATATCCATAAACAAAGTCAAGCATCCGATGCTAATCCTACTGGCGTTGGTACTGGCGGAACGCCTTTTATTGAATACTTGCGTAAGCATGTTGAAGAAACCATAGAGTTTAAAATTTTATGAAAAAAATAATATTTATAATATGCTTTTTCTGTTTTTCGCAAGTATTTTCTGCCTCACAATTATTAACGTTAACAGATATTCATTATGATGCGCTTAATCTAGAAAAACATTATCCAGGATACCGTTATGAAACAAATAACTTTTTATGGCAATCGACACTAAATGAGTTAAGGCATTTAAAAACTTCTGGAGAGTTACATCCAAGTGAAATTTTATTATTGGGTGATTATTATCCTCATGGCATTCATCAATCGAAAGCCTACATAAATGACCTTTTAAAATCACTAATAAATTCGGTTCAAAACATTTTTCCGGAGACGCCAATTTATATCACTATGGGTAATCATGATAATTACGGCGGCAATACATTGACAGTTGTTGATGGTGATTTTTTATCAAATGCTGCAAAAATAAAACATCATGTTCTTGATCATGATAGTATAGAAACTTTTAAACACGCAGGATATTATTACAGAGACTTGCCAAATTCAAATATTAGATTAATCACGCTGAATGCCAATTTATTTAGCATAAGAGATCCAGATCGTAGGCAACATGTAACAGACGCAAAGGCCCAATTGCAATGGTTGAATGAAGTTCTTGATGAAGCAAAAAAGTTGCATCGAGTTGCGTGGGTTGCTATGCATATTCCGCCAACAATCAATGAATACAAACGTGCGAAATACTCAATTAAAGAGACGTTTTGGCAAAAGGATTATTTGCGCGAATTTTTCCGTATTATTGAAAAACATAGAAATAACATCCAGGCTCTTTTTGCTGGCCACGTGCATACCGATGGATTTTCAATTTTATCACTTCCAAACAATCATCAATCAGTTGTATTTACATCGCCATCAATTAGTCCCGTTGTAAGAAATAATCCAGGAATAAAAGTTTACGATTACGAACCGGTTACGGGTGTGCTTGAGGATTTTCGCGTATATTATTTGCCTTTGCATAAAGGAAGTGCGGCTCATTGGCAGCTAGAGTATGATTTTCGTAATACGTATCATGTAGATTTAACAACGAAAGGTATTATACAATTAGTTAACAGCCAAGCATTTTTGTCGGGACCGCTCGGCGAGGAATATCGGCGTTTTTATGCTATGCAAAGTCCAGCTTTTGCATACAGTCCTAAAAAGCCGTCAATGAAAAAGGAAAGGGAATGACAACTGCTACCAAAAAAATCTCTACATTCGCGTTGGTGATGTTAATCGTTGTCTCCATCGATAGTATTCGTAATTTGCCGGCGACGGCGTTGTTTGGCGACACATTAATTTTCTTTTTTATTTTTGCATCGGTTGTTTTTCTTATTCCCGCTGCGCTTATCTCAGCAGAACTTTCTTCTGCATGGACAGAATACGGCGGCGTGTTTGATTGGACGCGTATGGCCTTTGGCAATAAGGTGGGATTTTTAGCAATATGGTTGCAGTGGATCAATACGATGGTATGGTTTCCTACTATATTATCGTTTATTGCAGGGACTATTGCCTTTTTGATAGATCCTGCGTTGGTAGAGAATAGAGTTTATCTAGTGTCCATCATTTTGATTTCATTTTGGGCTATCACCATCATTAATTTGTATGGCATAAAGACTTCGGCACGCTTTGCCAGTATTTGCTGTGTCTTAGGGTTTATTATTCCCGTTCTGCTGATTATTGGGTTCTCAATGACGTGGTTAGTCATGGGAAAACCTATACATTTACATTTTCAACTAGATACATTACTGCCAAAAATGGGCCATTCGGAAAGCTGGATTTCATTGACGGCTATTATGACAGCATTCTTAGGAATGGAGTTGGCAACCGTTCATGTAAGGCAGGTTGAGAATCCTCAAAAAACATTTCCAAAGGCAATGTTCTATTCTGTGTTAATTATTTTGATCACCATGATTATGGGCGCTTTCGCTATTGCAATAGTTATTCCTCGTGATCAAATTAATATCGTTGATGGTGTAATGCAAGCCTTTGGGGTGTTTTTCTCTGGATATCATTTGAAATTTTTATTACCTGTTTTAATGATAATGATATTAATAGGTAGCTTTGGGGAAATGATTAACTGGGTTATTTCGCCAGCTAAAGGTTTGTTACGTGCGGCGAAATATCATTTCATGCCAGACTATTTTGCCAAAGAAAATAGTTATGGTGTCGCAGCCCACGTCCTTATTATACAAGCTTTGTTAGTGAGTTTAATTTGTGTTGCCTTTTTGTTTATGCCAACGGTGAATGCATCATATTGGCTGCTTACAGACTTGAGCACGCAGTTATACATGCTGATGTATCTCTTAATGTTCGTTAGCGCGATTCGTCTGCGGTTTAAATATCCTGATCAAGAACGCCCATTTGCTATACCATTTGGGAAATTTGGAACATGTGTGGTTGGTTTGTTAGGTTTGTTCGGTTGTGTTGTCACACTTATTGTTGGATTTTTCCCTCCAGATTCCATAGATGTTGGTGGACATATGCATTACATTATCGCGTTTACTAGTGGCATTGTCATTATGATCGCACCTGTTATATTGTTTTATATTTATCATGGGGTTAGACTAAAAAGGGATATTTAAAAATAGACGATCATGGAACGAACGAAACCACAGTGGAAATCTCAACTAAGTTATATTATGGCAGCTGGTAGCGCTGCTGTTGGTCTTGGTAATATTTGGCGATTTCCATATATCACAGGTACCAATGGAGGCGGTACTTTTGTCTTTTTTTATCTACTTTGTGTCATAGTGCTTGGTATTCCTTTAATGATGGGTGAAGTCTTAGTTGGACGATATGGTCGGCATAATCCTGCAAAATCATTCGCATTTGCCTCAAAAAAGCCGATGCGACCTCTATGGTATTGTGCAGGTGCTCTAGGCATATTAACCGGTTTTCTCATCTTGTCGTACTACAGTGTTATCAGTGGTTGGTTATTGGAATATATATACTTGGCAGCAGCAGGACATTTTGAACATATCACCGAAGCGCAATCCCGGGGATATTATCAAACGTTAATGCAGCATCCTGGATTAATGTTTATTTTTAATTTTTGTGTTGTTATTGGGATGGTTATTGTCGTTGGCGCAGGCGTAAAAAAAGGGTTAGAACGTGCTGTTGTCTTCATTTTTCCAGTCTTTGTGATGTTATTGCTGTTGTTGTTATTTTATGCGGGACATACGGGTCAATTTTCTCATGCCTTGGCCTATTTGTTTAAACCATCGTTACAGCACGTTTCAGGTAAGACAGTTTTAGTTGCCTTAGGACAGGCTTTTTTTAGTTTAGGTATCGCATTAGGTGTTGTAGCGATGTACGGGGCTTATCTTCCTGAAAATATTTCGATTACACGTACGTCTGTGATAATTTGTTTGTTGGATACTACTATTGCGCTATGTGCAGGAATGATCATTTTTCCCATTGTTTTCGCTCAAGGGATTTCACCAGCGGCAGGTGCGGGTTTAATTTTTGAAGCACTGCCTTTATCCTTTAGCCATATGCCTTCTGGTACTTTTTTTGCGACGCTTTTTTTTGTCATGCTAGGTTTTGCTGCTTTTACTTCATGTTTAGGTTTCTTAGAAGCACCAGTTGTCTGGCTAAAAGAAACATTACATATAAAAAAAATGCATGCTGCTATTATTTGTGGCGTTGTGATTTTATTCTTAAGCACGGGCACAATCTTATCTTTTAATATCTGGGCACAAGAGAAATGGTTTGGGAAGAATTTTTTTGAAGCACTAGATTTTGTGACATCTAGCATTTTATTACCAATTAGTGGTTTTTTGTTGGCGTTGTTGGTGGGTTGGTTTATGACCAAGAGTTTGATTGCTCATGAACTAAAATTTTCTTCCAAAACACTGAAATTTCGTACGTGGTATTGGCTGATAAGAATTTTAGCGCCGCTAGCTATTTTATTTATTTTTCTTCGAGGCTTGGAAATCATTTAATGTTAATTAAGTTTTTAAAAAAATACTTGCCAGATCATAAGTCCATAAATCAAAAACCTTTTATGAAGTTTTTTGGACGTGCTTTGCATCAGCCTAATTTGTGGCGTCTAAATCGCGCTTCTGTGTCTCGAGCGATAGGTATTGGGCTATTTTGCGCGTTTATTCCTATTCCGCCACAGATTGTTCTTTCTTCGATATGCGCTATTATTTTTAATAGTAATCTGCCATTGACTTTTATTGTCTCCTTATTAACGAATCCACTGACGGCGGCGCCATTATTTTACTTTGCTTATAAGGTGGGAAGCTTTCTTTTGGAGATTCAACCAACCCCGTTTGATGGTACGATTGGTTGGTTTTCAAATAATTTTAGTAATATTGCCATGCCATTTTTGTTAGGCTGTTTTGTTGTAGGTGCTATTTCTGGTGCATTAGGGTATGTGTTGGTGAGAATAGTGTGGTATCTTTCAACTGTTATTCGCTGGCGTCGTCGTAGAAGTTTGTTGGCGAATCGAGAAAACATCCTGCCGGAGAAAAAGAAAAGTAGCGATCAGAGGAAGAATTAAACCAACAAGAGTTGTACTCCATAATAAATGACCTAAGGACGTGTAATCTGCTTGTGTGACAATATTTCCAGCGGAGTCCTTAACTTCACGTGTGACTACCCAGATATGATTTAACCATTTGCTAACTAAGTTGCCTGTCGTGAGTGCTAAATTCATGAGTGAGGCCATCAAGGCAAACCACGTTGCTGCGTTTCCGCGAGGTGCATGGATAGCAATAAGCGTTAACATAGGCACCATGCTCATTTGTGCGAAAGGTGAAGCGAGCGCAGTGTCCACTAGTGCAATAGTATGTGCTCCAAATCCGAAATTTGCCTGTGTCCACTCGTGTAAACCGTAATACATGCCAATCACAGGTAAACTTAAAATAAAACTAACAAGTGTTAAAATTAATAGAATCCACCCGATAGGCTTTTCTGTTAGCCATTTCGCAAAAAACCACATTCCAGCAATGGCAAGTCCTGAGCCTATTTGCGCAAGCGTTCCGAAAAAAGCCTTATTAAAACCAAGCACATCAATTTCCCACCATTGTAATCCAGGTCCTACAGGTGGCATAGCTCGATAGATAAAGATTACGAGAGCTGCAAAAAGGATTTTCTTCAGTGTGTCATGATCGACATCACCTAAAATTGAGAATAATAAAATGCTCACGATAATTAAGCTTACAACAAGAATAATTTCTTGATGCCCAGGGAATTGTGAAAAAGCCATGCTTGTCACGAAAGCAGCATATGCGAGACCACCTAAAAACACCTTACGATTAATGGGTTTGATTTGTGGGATATCAATTTGGATGAATAGAGCCCCAGTCACAGAGATGATTGGCACAATGAGCGTCAGTAAAAATATTGTTTGATAAGAATAAATTTGAGCGAGCCATCCACCAAGACCCGATACTAAAAAAATAGCGATGCTTAACGACAAACGTCCTAATAATTGCACCATTGCGAGTTCATGACGAATCTCTTCTTCACTACGGTTTTCACGATCGACGACTTCGACAGAGATCGCATCTGCGACGACATCTTGTAATACGGCGCCAAAAACAGTAATTAAACTCGCAACGATGAATATAGCATTGGCTGAACCCATTGCCAGGATCCACGTCCATTCTCCTGCTAATCCCGCCATCAATAGACTTCCGATTGCCATCAAGCCTGCAGCAAAAAACACATAACTTCGTCGTGTGGATTTTAAAAAAGGCACGGAATCGACAAATTGACCAAAGACCATTTTTATCGACCAAGGAATACTTATCCAAACAGCAATCATCATAAGTGCGTGTGCGGGTAGATTTAAACGTTCCTTAATAAAAAAGCTTTCAGCTATACCTGAAAAGACAGAAGCGCCATATGCAAAATAAATCATTAATAATGGCACATAGCGTAGTCGCATGGCTTTGATAGGTGTGATGACTGTTTCTGTAAATGCATTGGCCATTATGGTAGAGCTCTATTCGATTTTTCTTATATTTATACTATCTTAGATATCAATATATTGATAGCGAGATGTTTAAAAGAATAATAATGATGCATTAAAAATCATTTAGATTTTTTCATTCTCAAGCCTATTTTTTGCTTTTATACGTGGGACCTGAAAAAAACGATTTTGGGTCTGTTGCATTAAAACTTTGTTTATCCGGGGGGGGGCTTTTAAAAATCAATAGGCCAGTTCTAATCCCTTCATTTAGCAATACCCTTACAAAAATCACTAGACAATTGGGAACAAAAAGGGTATAAATATACTTGTAACAACAGTCCAAGACATAGTTTAAAAAACATTTAATTTGACTATTAATGCTTGTCAAAAAAGTATTATAATAAACTATTGCTATCAAGTAGTTTATTTAAAATGAGATATGACAAGTATGAGTAGACAAAAAAATGGAAAATTAAACTATCTATTAAAACACTGGCCAAAAGGAACAATTGCCGTGCAAAACGCATTAAATCAACAAGGTATTTATCGTCAACTTGCTGATAGTTATGTGAAGCACCACTGGCTAATGCGTTTGGCGCCTGGTGTTTATGCCAGAGAAGGTGATGAAATACGCCCAGAAGGTGCGTTATATGCACTACAACAGCATTTACAACTACCTATACATATAGGAGGTCGGTCTGCATTAGAGCGTTTGGGTTTTGCTCACTTTGTGCCGATGCAGGCGAAGGAGCCATTATATCTTTTTCAACATCCACAGGTTGGTATGACCTTACCTAAGTGGTTTAAAAAAATGTTTTCAAAAAACGCATCTATTTATGTGACGCATAAAAAATTATTTTCTTCGTATTTATCTGACACATTGATTGGACATGCCATCGGCGAATACCATGTCAAGATGTCATGTGTTGAGCGGGCCATCTTAGAAACATTGGCATTAGTTCCTGAGGAAATTTCATTATCTCAAACAAAATTATTATTTGAGGGATTACATTCTTGTCGATCTGACGTTTTTCAATATTTATTAGAGCATTGCACTTCTGTCAAAGTAAAACGTTTATTTTTACTTTTTTCAGAGCATGAGCGACATAATTGGTTTAAGTATTTAAATTTAGAAAAAATAAACTTTGGCAAAGGAAAGCGCGTGATCTCAGGTGGAGGAGTTTATTATCCAAAACATGAATTATCTTTGCCGGAAGATGTATTTAAGGATGAGTCTCATGCATGAATTTGAAGAATATTATTACCAACAAGTCAGGTTACTATTGCGCGTCTTGCCATTTGTAGCGAAACAGTCTTGTTTTGCTTTAAAAGGCGGTACAGCGATTAATTTATTTGTTAGAGAAATGCCACGATTGTCTGTCGATATTGATTTAGTATATCTAGAAAAAAAGTCAAGAGAAGAGGCAATGCTAAATATTGAAAAATCACTTTTTCTTATAAAACATGATGTCGAAAAATATATACCGAATGTAAGAGTTCTTATACAAGAGCATCGACACCATAAGACAGCTATTAAATTATTTATCATCGCTAATCATGTGCAAATTAAGATTGAGGTTAATGATGTTGTACGTGGTGTTTTAATTCCAGTTGAGTATAAACGACTATGCTCTTCTGCTGAAAATTTATTTGGATTAAGCGTGTTAGATATGCCTGTGGTTTCGCATGAGGATCTATATGCTGGAAAAATATGCGCAGCACTCGATAGGCAACATCCAAGAGATTTATTTGATGTTAAATTACTGTTAGAGAATGAAGGAGTTAGTACCGATTTGTTAAGCGCCATTGTTGTTTATATTGCGTGTGGCGGAAGACCCATACATGAGTTGCTTAATCCTAATTTTTTAGATTTGTCGAAAACTTATGCTAAGGAGTTTTCAGGAATGACGAATATGGAGATAACTTATCATGATTTGGATACCACGAGAAAGACATTGGTAAATTTAGTTAAAACAAAAATTTCTAGAAAAGATAAAGAATTTTTATTATCTGTTAATGCAAGCCAGCCTGATTGGGAGTTTATGGATTTCGATTTGAAAAATTTCCCAGCTTTATCTTGGAAAATAAAAAATATTCAAAAAATGTCATCCGAAAAATACGTTAAGATGCAAAAGAATTTGGAAGCGGTTTTTGGATAACTCACAGTTTTTTTTGGTGAAACTGAAAAAATTATTTTTTCAGTTTCTTTTGCCAGTTGAGCGCTTTTTTTATTATGCTTTCTTCATCAAGTGTGGTGAGTTTTCGTTGTTTCATTAATGCTTTTCCCGACACATAAACTTCAGAAATCTGCTCTGTTGATGCGGCGTAAACAATATGTGAAATAGGATTATAGCATGGCGTTGTTTCGATGTCGTTGAGATGGATGCCAATAAAATCAGCTTGTTTCCCAACTTCTAATGACCCTATATGTTTTTCTAAACCCAATGCTTTCGCGCCATTTATAGTCGCCATCTTTAGCGTATCATTTGCTGTTAGTGCCACGGGATTCATATCTTCGAGTTTTGCCAACAGACTTGCAAAACGCATTTCTTCCATCATATCAAGATTATTATTGCTCGCTGTTGAATCTGTTCCTAAACCAACATTAATGCCTTTTTTGAGGAACGCTTGAGTAGGGCAATATCCACTGGCGAGTTTCATATTGGACTCTGGGCAGTGAATGATGTGTGCGTTCATCTTTTTTAATAAATCAAAATCTTCTTCTAGCAAATGTGTGACATGTACAGCTTGCAAATGACATTCGCCAAAACCGATTTCATATAAAATTTGAACCGCACTTTTTCCATATTTACCTAACAGGTCATACAATTCTTTTTTCGTTTCTTGAACATGTATATGAACATTCAACTTATACTTAAGTGCGATTTCATGTGTTCTCTCAAGTTCTTTATGTGTAAGTAAGTAGACAGAATGTGGCGCAATAGAAACATCTATTCGTGGATGATCATGGTATTTTTCTGCGAGCATCACACCATCTTCTATTGCTTCGTTAACATTATTTGCCCATCGTGTAGCAAAGTTTACTAATCCAAATCCAATAATGGCGCGCATACCTGATGTATCAACAGCATTGATCGTGGCATTTGGAAAAAAATACATGTCGTTGAAGCAAGTGATTCCACTACGAATCATTTCTGCGATAGCATGTGTGGCATTATCATGGACGAATTCTTCGCTTACCCATTTCTTTTCAAGAGGCCATATATGTTTTGTTAACCACTCATCAAGTGGCAGATCATCGGCAAAACCACACAAATAATTCATACCAACGTGTGTATGCGCATTTATAAAACCTGGCAAGATACAATGATTATCTAATGTTTCAACCGTATGCGCATGATAGAGATCTTCAATTTTATCATTAGGTAATATATCAATAATTTGGCCATGGTTGATTGCGAGCGCATGACGATCTAAAACGTCAAACGCCTTATTGCAGGTAGCCAGCCAGCGACCTTTGATTATTGTATCAATAGTATCCATATATTAATATTTAGCACATATGAGAGAAATAGCGAGAATTGTGTCCATAATAAGATCAAAATGACTGAAAATATACCGATATGGCTAAGAAAAACATAGCGATAGTGGCAATATTGCATTAAAATAAGGACTAGTAAAAATTACCGCAACGGACTTCTCTAATTCCCTACGGATTGTAAACCTATTTAAATCAATGGATAGTCACATGTCATCTCTCGAAGATATTGCAATCAATAAATGTTGGTGCAACGAAGATAATCAAACTATATATGAAAATATGCCGCTCGATGATCTGGAGCATTGTGCTCATCTAGTTGGTATAGCTCATGGTGAGGATATCGATCAAATACAGAGATATTTATATTCTGCGAAAAACATTTTGGAAATTGGTGCTGGGTATGGGAGAGTTATTCGAAAGTTATTAGCTGATTATCCAAGAGCTAATATAACTGCTATCGAACGAATCACTAAATACGCTGATTATTTAAAACAGACTTATCCAGAGGTTAATGTAGTCAATGAAAATATATTTAACGTTACTTTTACTCAAAAATACGATGTTATTTTGTTGATGTGGTCGACGTTCGGAGAGTTTTCTAGGAATGAACAAGGAAAGCTATTAAATTATTTATTAAGTCAGATTACACCAAAGGGCGTTATTTTTATAGAGCTATGGAAACCAATGAGTAAGCATGTATATGCAAATAAAGTTATTGAAAATAATGTTGAGTATAAGTCAGTATATGGAAATCATTATGTGTATATTCCCAGAAAAAAAGAACTAATTACTTTTGCAAGAAAAAATTTAATATCATTAAAAACGATAAATTACAAGAATTCCACTAATGAAGAACGCGTCATTTTTTGTTTTCATAATAACAAAACCGAAAGCACCCTTTGAGTAAGGTGCTGTTAATAGCAACTTCATTATATTTTGTTGGATAAAGACACTGACTAAATCTTTTATCATTTGCTAATATAGTTTTAGATGATTTAATGGGGGTATATCGTTCTGGACTTGGATGTAATGCATCAACTTGTGTGTTAAGTGCTGATTGATGTAATGCGCTTCCTTCAATATTCAGTTTCATTGTTCTAATGTATGAAATATACTTATTAAATAGAGCATATATGTCATAAAGGTCGGATATCAAACTGCTGTTGTCCCGCTTTTTAGGAGTATCAAAAAATGTTGGAGTTTGTAAAGAATGATATATTGAATCACAGGGTTCATAAGGGTTGAAATAATTAGGTTGCATAATAGTTGGCACGTAGTCTTTCAGCCCGTAAATATCTATATATGCTTTTTGTAACATCTTGATAGGGGCAGAAACATTATTGACTGCTGGCGCTAATCCTGGTGTCATTCCCATTGCAAGCTGAAAAAGATATTTGGCGCAGTTGTTTGTATATAGACTTGGTCTGATATCACGATTTTTTAATATTAAACTAAAGACCATTTCCCAAATGTACATATTGCCGATATAGTCAAATCTTTTTCTGTTATTTTCTAATAAGTAACATCTAAAACTTTGAAACGCGGGATCTTTTAAACGTTCAAACCATTTTTTAGAAAAAAATAATATTTTAGAAGACCAAGGTTTAAATTTTCCACAGTTTGCGATACTTTTAAATACTTCCCAGTGTTTAAATATCGAATCAGGTTTTTCAATGTTGATACCTAGTTCAGAACGCAATCGCTGATGATTCCGAGCACGAGATATTTTTGGCAACATGATTAAAGAACGTGCTCCAGAGCTGATGTTCCAAAGAAATGGTGGATGCTGAGGATTTTCAGCTAACACGCGAGAGATTCCAAGAATGCCTCCTTCTGGAATAGTCCAACCAATAACGTGAAATAAAGATGAAAGCATATAAATTTCAATGCTATTTTTCAAGAGTAAACACGCAGGATTGGTACCCTCGTTATAACTTAAATCTTCTTGGATTTGTTTTGGAATGTTTGGATCCGTGAGCGGTCTTAATTCATCACCTTTTGTAGGCAATTGAAATCTTCCTTCTTTCACAAACTCACAGCCAAAAGGATACTCACCAGTATATAGACGGTAGCTATCATCTGGGCTTAAGTCGCAAATAATTTTATGGAGTTCTGGGTTGACGGTGCGAACACGCTTGGCTACAGATTCCCATGTAACTTGTTGAAAAATAACTTTTTCCATGATTTTTTCCATAAAAAAATGTAAATTACCCCAGTAAATTACCATAGTAAATGAGATCTTACAAGTGACATTAAAATGAGCGATCATAGGAAACATAAACGGAAGTAACAAAAATAATAATTCTAAATTCTTCCTTTAAAACCTAACATTCTGCTGTTGGTTGTCATTTGAAATCTGTCTGGGAAATAGAGAGAAATATAATTCAGGAGAACAAGATGTTAGTACTCTCAAGACAGACCGGCGAAGCCATCGTATGCGGTGAAAGCGCCGACTTAGAAATTAAAATATTGAGTATATCAAGAGGATGGGTAAAAATTGGTATTCAGGCACCAAGAAATATCCCTATCTTCAGAAAAGAAATATTGCAACGACTACCAAAAGAAAAAAAAGAAAAGGTTGTAATAGAATAGACTCGCCAAAGCGAAGTGTGCCGGCGGGCCGCAATTGGAAAGTTTCCAATTGCTTTAAATCGCGCACTTCATTTTGATGTCATCACTTGTTGTTTGCTACATGAGTCTGATGATAGGTGTTGTGTTGTTGCGGGGTTTTTGTAAATTTCGCAACAACGACACACCGTTTTTAATTCAGCACATTCCCTATTACGCTATAAAGCCAAGCATCGAGGTTGTATAAGTTTACTGCGATTCCAGCGAGTAGTCCAAAGATATGTCCTTCCCAAGAAGTTTTTTCTTCCGTAGGGAGTAAGCTGGTGACAAATCCTCCGAAATAGTAAAAGCAGATCACAATCAAAAAGATAGTCAGTAATGAAGGATGCATGATTCCATCAACGACTAAATAACCCCAGTAACCCATGATTAAGCCACTTGCACCAACGTGTAATGCTTTGCGTCCAAAAAGCCATACGGCAGCACCGCTAATAACAATAATTAACGCGGTTATATAAAGAAAATCTAAAAATCCGCGTGTTAATAAAAAAGTTGAGAGAATAAATAAAGGAATAGAGTTAAATATTAAATGTGAAAAACTACCATGTAAAAAAGGAGAGGCGGGAATGCCGATGAGCCCAGGCACTTTTCTTGGGTAAATTCCAAAAATATTGAGTCGATAATTTAAAATGACATTAACAATTTGTACAGCAAAAAGAATAGCAATGAATCCTAGTGAGTAGTGCAAATTGTCTTGCACGGATTGTACGAAACTATTAAACTGATCGACCAAGCTTGACATGTAGGCGCCCTATAATAATTAAAAAAGCCATTATAGTGCGGCGTTGTTGAGAAAGAAAGGATTTTAGAGTTGTAGCAGTCTTACTTGCTGAAAGTTGCTTCGATTATTGAAAGGAGCAGTAAAACTGCTCCTTTCCCTACCCCGGGCATCTTGCCCAAAATTCGCGTCCTGCTTTGTGACGTCCTTGTCGAATCATCCTTGATTCTTTTCCTAAGTGTTATCCTTAACACGTGTGGCTATTTTATAATGCAGCTCTTAAGGTTTCAATAAGGTTTTTGTGCCCTTAAAAAACAGATTTGTAACATTTCGAGCAATTCAAGTAGTTTTTCTAATGTAAACATGAGGTTAGATATATTAGGCCTATTGCATTATTTTTAATAAATCTGGAAGAACTTACACCAGGTTGAGCATTTACTTACAAATGCAAGAGAAGGTTTAAGTTAGAAGAAAGAGAACAAAATTAAAATTCATTCTTGGTTGAAGTGGTTCTATAAGATTTTTTCATCATACGTCGCCACGCTTTATATTTTGAGACATGCAACATGAAGACTAATAAAAAAGTAGTGAACACCGCAACAATATATAGTTGAAAACCAACTGAAATACCGACTGCAGAAGATGCCCACAATACGCCAGCGGTAGTAAGGCCGCGAATTAAATCACCATGTTTGAAAATAACACCAGCGCCAAGAAAACCCATACCCGATGCAACTTGAGCTGCGATGCGAGTAGAATCATAGTGACCGAGAGCATGCGATGAAACTATGCTAAACAGGCAAGCGCCTACCGCTACTGCACTAAACGTGCGCACACCAGCAGGAATGCCTGCACGTTCACGTTCGAAACCGATTAATCCACCAAGAATAAAAGCTAAGAATAATTCGGCACAGATATGTAATTGAGTAATGATATCCATGCCTTCAGTTTACAAAAAATTATAACTAAAAATCAATCGCATTTATTGCTTTAACGGTAATGTCTTCCAAACGTATTAGGGTTTTATCGTCTATGTTTAATGGAGGTAGCCAATAAACGGTATTTCCCAAAGGGCGTAGAAGAGCTCCGTATTCAACGGCTTTTTGAAATATTTCATAACCAATACGGCGATTTGGATGATCAGTAATGAGATCTGCTGCTACCATGCCACCAATACCTCGAATATTTTTAAGTTTTCTTGTTTTGTTGGCAATATTTGTAAAGGCACGTTTCATTTTATTTTCTAATTCTTGAGCACGGTCGAG
This sequence comes from Gammaproteobacteria bacterium, assembly GCA_046290385.1. Lineage (GTDB taxonomy): Bacteria > Pseudomonadota > Gammaproteobacteria > JAGOUN01 > JAGOUN01 > JBKAGM01. The sequence continues at coordinate 12,569 of JBKAGM010000004.1, read as the reverse complement.
TATATTTTCATCATCTATAATTTTAAATACTTCTAAAGCGCAAGCAGCAGCAAGCGCATTTCCAGAATGCGTGTGGGAATGTAGAAAAGATTTTGCAGGGTCATAGTCATGATAAAAATAATTGTAGATATTTTTATTTGTAAGCATCACGCTTAATGGTAAGTAGCCAGCGGTCAAACCCTTCGATAAACATAAAAAATCAGGCTCAATGTTTGCATGCTCGCAAGCCAGCATCGTTCCCGTGCGCCCCATGCCTGTCAATATTTCATCCGTGATAAGGTGAATATCGTGTTGCTCTGTCCAGCATCGCAAGCGTTTTAAAAAGTCCTGGCTATATATTTTCATGCCTCCAGCACCTTGAATAATTGGTTCTACAATAAGTGCTGTCGTTGCGTCTGAAAATGGTGCTAGCTGTTTTTCGATTGTAGGCCAAATTTCAGAGCAATCTGACCAAAGAGGGTCTTCTTTCCCAGAGACATAAGGGATGTTTTTTACGAACTGAACATCTTTAAAGTAAAGTGATTGATAAGGAGCCTTGTAAATTCCTAAATCACTTACAGCAAGTGTCCCAATAGTTTCGCCATGATAACTGTTTTGTAGCGATAAAAAAGCTTTTTTGTGTTGTTGGTTTAAAATTTTACGCGAATGAATACTCATTTTTAGTGCCATTTCGATAGCACAAGAACCATCGCTTGCAAAACTTATTTTATCGAGTGTTTTTGTTAAACTTGCCAATCGCTGTGAAAGTTTTGTGATTGTCTCATTCGTGGTATTTGCTAAAATCACATGTTCAAAATGCTCTGCTTGTTTGAGTAGTGCATGCTTTAACCTGGGGTGATGATGACCGAGTGATTTACACCACCAGCTCGCGATAGCATCGATGATGGGTTGGCCGTTCTTTAGAAAAATTTCGCTACCTTTCGCATTTTGTACGACTAATGGTTTGAAGGTTTCGTAATCTTTCATTTGTGAGCAAGGGTGCCAAATGTGCTTTAAGTCAATGTCGATAATCGATTTCTCTACCATCAGTAAACCTCAAATTTTTATCTGGTTGACGAGGTAGGGAAAATATCATATAGTTTGGCGCGTTACAAATTAGAAAGGCTTACACAATGGATCAAAAAACTTGGACGCATCAAGAAGTCGAAAAACTTTATGAAATGCCACTTATTGACTTAGTCTACCAAGCACAAACTGTGCATCGTGAACATTTTAATAGCAATGAAGTGCAGATTAGCACACTCTTAAGTATCAAGACAGGAACGTGTCCTGAAGATTGTGAATATTGCCCGCAAAGCGGCCATTATAATACCGGTTTGGAAAAAGAAAGATTGATGGATGTCGAGGATGTATTAACGCGAGCAAGAGCAGCAAAAGAAAAGGGGGCGACGCGTTTTTGTATGGGCGCTGCATGGAGAAGTCCACCTAAAAAAGAGTTTCCTAAAGTTATCGCTATGATTAAAGGCGTTAAAGACTTAGGTTTAGAAAGTTGTGTGACCTTAGGCATGCTTGATGAAGAACAAAGTCAAATGTTGAAAGATGCAGGATTAGATTATTATAACCATAACCTTGATACTTCACCAGAAATGTATGAAAAAATTATCACAACACGCTCTTATCAAGATCGTTTGGACACATTGGCAAACCTTAGAAAATCAGACATTAAAGTATGCTGCGGTGGTATCGTTGGTTTTAAAAATGAAACACGTGAAGATCGCATTGGTTTATTATTGCAGTTAGCTAATTTGCCTCAGTATCCTGAAAGTGTTCCTATCAATCGATTAATTCCTATTAAAGGAACGCCGCAGGGTGATGCAGATAAAATAGATGATCTAGAGTTTATTAAAACAATTGCTGTAGCGCGTATTATGATGCCTAAAACGGTTGTGCGTTTGTCGGCTGGGCGAGAAACCATGAGTGAAACCATGCAGTGCTTATGTTTTATGGCAGGAGCGAATTCGATTTTTTATGGGGAAAAACTATTGACTGCTGCGAATCCTGAGGAAGACCAGGATGCACAAATGTTAGAGCGTCTTGGTATCAAAAAGCAATGCCGACAAGAAGACGCTTGCCATGCTTCTTGATCAATGCCGATCACGTTTAGCTGAAAACAAAACGAAAGGATTAACACGCGTTAAAACACCTGTTTTTTCACGTGATAATACTTCTGTTGCATTTGATGCTCAACATAGCTTTGTTAATTTCTCTAATAATGATTATCTTGGTTTATCCATCGATCCCGAAGTGAAAAAATCCTTTGTAGAAGGTATTGATAAATATGGTCTGGGCAGTGGATCTGCCCCTCACTTGTCTGGATTTTATGATGCACACTATGCTTTAGAAAAAGCATTTGCAGGTTTTTTGGGTTATGAGGACGCATTATTATTTAACTCAGGATATCATGCAAATTTGGGTGTTATCACAACACTTGGATCAAAAGAAATTTCTATTTATTATGATAAACTTTCTCATGCCTCAATTATAGATGCCATTTTATTGTCTCGAGCTGAACGATTTCGTTATGCTCATAATGATAAAGTGCACTTAATGACGCGAATGGAAATAGATCCTCGTGAAAAGCTTCTCATTACTGAGGGTGTGTTTAGTATGGAGGGTGATGTCGTTTCAAGGGAGATTATAGATGTTGCGTTAGAACAAAAAGCAACAATCGTGATCGATGATGCGCATGGTATAGGTGTTTTAGGAAAACAAGGTAAGGGAATTGTAGAACACTATAAATTATCTCCAGAACAAGTGCCGTTGTTGGTGCTGCCTTTTGGTAAGGCAATAGGAAGTTTTGGTGCCGTTGTTGTAGGCGATGCTGTGATGATTGAAATGCTACGACAATTTGCACGATCACATATGTATTCTACGGCATTTCCACCTGCTATAGCACATGCGACCATGAAGTCATTAAAGTTGTTATCCCAAGATACATGGCGCCGTGAACAGTTACATGCGCGCATACGTTTTTTTATTGATTATGCCAAATCCTTAAACCTGCCGTTGATTAGTGATGATTTGACGCCTATTAAATCTATATTGATTGGTGGTAATGATAGTGTACTACGATTACAGGCGCACTTAAAATCTAAGGGTTTTTTAGCTTCCGCAATACGGACACCCACAGTTCCACCAAATACAGCAAGGATACGATTTTCACTCAACTGTTTTCACACAGAAGCACAAATCAAGGAGTGTTTAGATGCCTGTGTTTAAACAACCATTAGTATTTTTTCCAGGTTGGGGATTTAGCGCAAGTATCTGGGATGAGCAAGTTGCTTCATTACAATCAAATTATGATGTTATCGCGTGTGATTTGCCGAATATAACTGTTGTTGAAATTGAATCATTAGCAGAACATTTTTATGCTTTGATTCCTAAAGAATCTATTTTAGTTGGTTGGTCTCTCGGTGGACTTGTTGCGATGCAATTACAATCACAGTACCCTAAACGATTTAACCAATGTATTACCATAGGCACAACACCAAGGTTTATTGAAGGTAAAGGCTGGCCTGGTGTTTCGTCGAAAGTAATGCAACGTTTTTACGAGGGGTTAAAACATAATCCTAAAGAATTATTTCAACGTTTTTGCGCGATGATTGCTTATCCTATAAAAAATAAAACGCTGCTGACTCGTTTGGTTTCTTCTACAGAGCAATCAGGATTATCCGAAGCTAGCCTTCATGGATATCTGAAACTATTGGAAACGTTGGATATGCGAGATGCATTTCAGCGTCCGAAAGTATCAACGCGTTACTTTTTTTCTGAATCTGATGCGATTGTGCCGAGTGAAGTCGCAAACAGACTACCATCAGAAATGACGACTGTTATTCCAAATGCTTGTCACGCACCGTTTTTAACGGGTCAGCTGGAGATAAAAAGAGAAATATCATGAAGATAGATATAGAGAAACAAAAAATAAGGCGATGTTTCAACAAGGCGGCAAATACTTATGATGAACATTGTTTTTTGCAGCGTGAGATAGGTGAATCGACAATTTCTCTATTAAAAAATAATGTTGATCAGGTTTCTTCTATGTTAGATTTAGGCTGTGGTACCGGTATCATTACAGAGAAGCTTGTTAATGCTATTAAACATGATCGATGCTATGCGATGGATATTTCCGATGCATTAATTGCGCGCGCGCAACAACGTATTCCCCTCAAACAGGCTCAGATTTTTATAGGTGATTTTGATAAGATTCCTTTAAAAGATACCTCGCAAGACGTTGCTTTTTCTAGTATGGCAATACAATGGAGTTTGGATGTGAAAAAAACTTTTCAAGAAATTCGACGTGTGTTAAAAAATGAAAAGTATTTTGTTTTTTCAGTGCCAATACAGGGTACATTTCAAGAATTGATTGCGGCGATTGAAAAAGCTAATTTACCGCTGTCATATAATCATTTTCAATCGATAAATTTTTGGGAAGCTAATCTTAAAGAAGCAGGCTTTAGGATTAAATCAATTAAAGAAGTTGCCCATACTTATTATTATGATTCTATTTTTGATTTGCTCAAATCAATTAAAAACGTAGGGGCAATGCATGTGAAAAATGCTTACCATCGTTCTACAGCGAGTAAGCGTTATTTTGAAAAAATAGAATCTTTTTATCATAAAGATAATGTGCAATCTAAATTTCCGTTGACCTATAATATTGCTCAGCACTTTGTCATTAAGGAAAGTATATGAGCCAGCATTATTTTGTTACCGGAACAGATACTGATTCAGGAAAAACTTATATATCTCAAGGTTTATTGAAGTATTTTAATCAAAAAGGCTACAAAACAGCGGGCATTAAACCGATTGCATCTGGTGGTTCCATGGTGGATGGAAAATTTGTTAATGATGATGCTTTGCTGCTTAAAGAAAACTCCTCTGTTTCGATGCCATATGAACAAGTTAATCCTATAATTTTTGAAGAGCCTATTTCTCCAAATATTCCAGCCAAAGAGACACTAACTGTTGATAGTATCATTACCAGCCTTCAACCTTCATTATCTTTGCCGGCAGATGTGTTTATTCTAGAAGGTGTAGGAGGTTGGCATGTACCATTAAATTCTCAGCAGACAATGGAAGATCTTGTGAAAGCATTGAAGCTTCCTGTGATATTGGTAGTTGGTATGCGTTTAGGTTGCTTGAATCATAGCCTTTTGACTTTCCGTGCGATCTTAAATTCAGGGTTAACGTGTGTTGGATGGATTGCTAATCAAATTGACCCAAACATGTTGGCTGTACCAGAAAACATTAAAACACTAGAGCAGCATATTGCAGCGCCATGTTTAGGGGTTGTTGGGTATCAACAGAAACCAGAAGAGTTATTGTTTCTGAATGCTGACATCGCCTGAAGAAAATGCCTGAATTTCGTTCTTAGAAAGTTTCAATAATAAATTACCATGTTGATCTATGCCAACTCCTTGTCCAGTGATTTTCTTTGTGTTTTGTATGAGAGTGATTGGCTGATGGATTAAGGCGTCATGCTTCTTCCATATATCGACAAATTTCGTTAAGCCGCTCGATTCAAACGTTTGAATGTGATGAATGATTTGTTCAATTAAATTAGCAGCAAGCACATTTCGATCAAAGGTATTTTGTGTGATCTCGCTCAGTGATGTCCAAGGTTGTGTGATAGAGAGTGTTTTTTCAATAGCGCTATTAACATTCATACCAATACCAATGTTTGCATGACAAGCACCATGGCTTTCTGCGTTGATTTCAATAAGAATGCCAGCGAGTTTCTTTTGTTGGTATAAAATATCATTTGGCCATTTTACTTTGAGAAGGTCATCAATACCTTGTATCTTTATCGCCTGAAATACAGCAAGTCCTATTGCTAAGCTTAAGCCAGCTAGCGCACTAATGTCCCTATTAAATTGATAATGGCAGGTCATATAAAGGTTTTTTCCAAATGGGGAGTGCCACTCTCTATTTAAACGCCCACGACCTTGTGTTTGCATTTCGGCGAAGCAAAAACTAAATGGCGTGCCAGGTGTATTCGTTTTGAAATAATCATTTGTGGAACGAATTGTTTCGAAGATGTCGATAGAGATGTCTTGAGTATTAGATAAATGCGAGAGAATTTTTTCTTCCTCGAGTAATATCAAGGGTTCTGCGAGGCAATAGCCTTTTCCTTTGATAGATTCGATAGGAATATCGTATTGTTCTAATTTTTTGATGGCTTTCCATACCGCACTGCGTGTTAAACCAAGTGTTTCGCCAATGCCTGTGCCATCGTGGATTTGACCATCATTGAGTATTTTAAGAAGATTGTATAAATTGTGATGTGTACGCCGCATAGTGGCCACTATTTTGCTTTTTTTTGTACAAAAATGCAAGCTTGAAAATAATAGAAACTTGTTGAATAATACTTAAAAGACGTCAAAAATTTATCACCAGGGAGTTGGAAATGAAGTGTCGTTATGTAGCGCTATTGATATGTTTTCTAATGGCTTTAACAGGATGTGGATCTAAAGATAAACAGGATGATAATGGTATCAAGCCTATTCCATCCCCGTCTCATGACCAGCTTGCCAATACTACACAAGCAACATCAGCAAAACAGATAGATACCTTGGTACTAACCCCCGTTAATACACCAACAGAATACGAAGGCACAGTAATGATGCCGGATGTGGCGTCATTAGGTTTTGAGCTTTCTGGTCTAATAAATTCAGTTTCTGTTAAACCCGGGGATAGAGTGAAACAGAATCAAGTTATTGCGAAATTAGACCAAACAGATATTTTTAATCATATAGAACAGATTAAGGCTAGAGACACTTATTTGACGAAACAGTATGAAAAAGCAGGTGATTTATTAAAGAAAGGATATATATCAAAACTAGAATATGAACGAATTGAAACAAACTACAATCAGGTCAAAGAAGATTTAGCGAAAGCTCAAGATCAATTACAAAAAACAACACTTGTCGCACCAAATGATGGCGAAATAACAGAAGTCTTAGCAGAGCCCAATGCTCAGATAGATGTAAATCAGCCTGTTGTTAAAATCACATCAAATGTGGAAGTTGACGTTACGATAAAATTGCCAGGAGAGATCCTTCAAACAATTAATGAGGAAAAATCCAATATACAGGCTGAGGTAACATTTCTAGATGATAGTGCAAACAACACGTATCCTGCTAACTTTAAAACCTTGCCAGACATCACGCATGCTGCTACTGATTATGAAGTAGTGTTGACGCTTTCTAATACGAACGGCATAAAAGTATTACCGAATATGAAGGCGAAAGTGAGCTTGAAGTTTCAAGATGGGAAACAAATGGATGCATTCAATGTTCCTGCTGAAGCGGTGATGACGAGTTCAGATGGAAAGACATTTGTATGGGTTGTTGATGATGCACAAACCGTACATAAAACACCTGTTAAAATTCAATCATTACAAAGTGGTCAAGTACGCATTGTACAGGGTGTACAACCGGGAGAGCGTATTGTGTCAAACGGAGTAACCACACTCAAAGAAAATGAAAAAATAGAAGTTATAAGTGATAGCAATCAATCGACAAGTTAATGAGGGAATTATATGAGTCGTGATCTTTTTCATTTGGCAGTAGGTGCTAGTGTGTTTATGGGGTTGATTCTGCCAGCGGCACATGCTGCAGAGCAATGGCCTTCTGCGAAAGGCGTCACCCAGACGGATACATTAGATAATCGGCACGACGATGCAAGTGGCTCAAATCCAGGTTCTCCTGAGCTGAGTCAGTAAGGGCGTCAAAATAAATGCAAAAACCCTTCCTTTCTATCCATCAAAATGATTTATTTAAGGTTTCCTTAAGGTCGGGGTGTTAATATGGGTAAAAAATACCTGTAAGTGTTTTTATAATAATTAAATGAGGGAGCCCAGTGATGCTAGCAGATTCTATTAATACATTTTTTACCGATCCTAAAGTTTACACGCCTGTGATGGATAATGCCCTATATATAAAAAGCTTGGCTGAACTAGAGTTTTTCTCGCAATTTTTATTCGATACTTATGATAATAGCAAACATTTTGTGTCACAGTATTCGCAATACTCAGTTTATGTCGGCTCGGGTGCGTTTTATTTAGATGGATTGCTTGAGCTTTTTATTTTTACCAAGTTAGCAAAGGAAATGTATGATGATAAGGACAAAAGAAATTTAATTAATTATTCTCGCTTCGGACTTACGGGTACGAAAGCAGGTATTAGCATTAGCATGGGTACGATGTTAGCAACAAAGGGTGTAAGTGCTTTATCGCTATTGTCGCCTTTTTTCTTTGTATTCGTTGGGGTTATTCTTACGAGAGCGACAATTGATACTTATGCATCGTATAAGGCTTATAAAAAAGTCATTGATGATGTCTATCCTGATTTTAGTATCCAACAGTCTTTGTTTGCTCGAGGCTATATAGAAAGCCTTCCTCTTACTAATATGCAAAAAGCGGAGTTGCGTATTGCACGAGCAAAATTTCAATCGCAGCTTCTGGGCATTGGGATAGGATTAGTGTTTTTAGGTGCTGTTTTTACTTTTGTAACTGCTGGCGCTGGTGGGCCAGCGGCGATGTTGATGATTGCAGCAACACTCACATACTTAAGCGCCAAGAAAAAAATTGATGGTAAGATAGACCGACAGCAGACTGTCTTATCTGGAGAGGATAGTGGAGATGATATTCAACAAACTTCAAAGGGAACAAATGAAAATTTTGAACGCACCCATGGTGAAGGTTTTGAAGAACAATCTCAACTTTCGATGAACAGATAATTTAAAATGACGTTATCCCTCGGGCCCTGCTCGAGGGTTGGCACAAAATAACACGAACTTGCCACAATTTGCTCACCTCTTGTCAATGTCCCATAAATCTACTATTATTCACTACCCTTACACGTGAATGGATGAATATGTACGAAGAAGCAAACACACCGGACTATCCGCGTTTTTTACCTTATTTAATCTGCGCGCTTGCAGCATTGTTTTATGTCTACGATTTCTTCATTCAAGTCTCGCCTAGCATTATGACCAATGAATTAATGCGTGAATTTTCTATTGGTGCGGGTGAGTTGGGTGTTTTGGCTGCATGTTTTTATTATTCCTATACATTAATGCAAATTCCCGTAGGCTTGTTAATTGATCGTTTTGGTGCGCGTCGATTGTTAACCTTTTCTGTATTGATTAGTGGGTTAGGTGTAACAATGTTTGGAATGACGCACAGCATTGTTGTCGTTGGATTCTCGCGTTTTTGTATTGGTTTTGGTTCAGCATTTTCATTTATTTCGGCATTGTACTTGGCGTCACGATGGTTTTCTCATCGTTATTTCGCACTTGTTGCTGGTTTAGTACAAACAGCAGGTTGTATTGGTTCGATTATTGGTTTAGCACCTTTAGCAGCTATTATTAACCATTTTGGTTGGCGTGAAACCATGATTGTCACAGGACTTTTTACCTTATTGTTATCGCTCATTTTTTGGTGTGTCATTCGTGATGGTCAAGCAAAACATCACACGTTCTCATGTAAACAAATCGAAAATGAGTGGCATCGCTTACAAGCACTTTTTCATATACGTCAAGTTTGGTGGATTGGTTTGGCAGCATTGTTGTCATGGATGCCAGTTGCATGTATTGGTGCTTTATGGGGCGTGCCCTATTTAATGAAAGTTTATGGCTGGAGCAATACCACTGCGGGTAACTGGTGTAGTTTGATATGGATTGGTGTCGGATTAGGAAGTCCTGTGATTGGATGGGTGTCGGATAGATTAGGAAAGCGTTGCCCGCCAATGATTGTTTGTTTTTCATTGGGAGTGATCGGAGGGATATTATTTGTTTATGCAGATAGTCTACCACCTATTTTCGCGGGGATAGGCCTACTTTTTATTGGTCTAGCTGCAGCTGTACAATCGTTTACGTTTAGTTTAATTAAAGACAATGTTCCACCCGCGGCATTTGGAACAGCATCTGGATTTAATAATATGGCAGTGATTATTGGTGGTGCCGTGATGCAACCCGCAATAGGCTTTATTTTACATTGGGGATGGACCGGCGAAATGCTTAATGGCGTACCTTTCTATACAGCACATAACTATCAAGTTGCCTTAGTGGCATTGCCTATAGCATCTTTTATCGGAATCTTAGTGTCTCGATTTAAAGTGCAAGAAACTTATTGCAAGCATCAACTAGATTCTTCTCAATAACGCTTATTCAAATACGACAGTTTTGTTATAGTAAGTGATAATGCGTCGCTCGCTATGCATGCGTACGGCATAGGCCAGGGCAGATTTTTCTTGGTCGCGTCCCTTACGTATCATATCTGTAATACGATCTGAATGCGTCACGCGTGTAACGCTTTGCTCAATAATAGGTCCCATGTCTAAATCTTTTGTCACATAATGGCTCGTTGCACCAATAATTTTAACGCCTTTTTCGTAGGCTTGATGGTAGGGTTTTGCACCTTTAAATGCAGGTAAAAATGAGTGATGGATGTTAATAATGGCATTTTTATAATGTTGAATAAAATTATCGCTCAGTATTTGCATATAGCGTGCAAGTATGACGGTATCAACATTGTGCTTTTTTAACAATCCCAATTGTTTTTCCTCCGCCTTATTTTTATCTTCTACAGGGATATATTCAAAGGGGATATCAAAGTGCTTTGCTACAGCTTTTAAGTCTTTGTGGTTGCTAATGATTAGAGGAATAGCCATGTTCATTTCAGACAGTTTGATACGAACAAGCAAGTCATAAAGGCAATGTTGATACTTCGATACCATTATCGCTGCACGACAAGTTTGATTTGAAAAATAAAGTTGTGTTTGCAATTGGTGCTGTTGTGCAAGCGCTAGCAACTCAACGTCTAACTCTTCGCGTGTTAGTGAAAAATGATCGAGCTCCCATTCGACTCGCATTAAAAAAGTATTGGTTTCAACATCTGTATGTTGATCTGAATAAACAATATTTCCATGATGTTTTGCGACAAATGTTGAGATGACTGCCACCAAGCCGGGCTTGTCTTTGCAAACGATTAAGAGAATGGCAGTGTTTTTTTCTGTACTCATTTTTTAATATTAGCATTGATTATTCGTTAAAGTAAGACTTGAATATTCCCTATTTGTGCCCTATCATAAAAGTATCTAACAATAAAATCGGGATAAAAATGAATAACTATAAGACAAATTGCCCACTTATATGGCCTCGCGCTATTTTATTAGTCGATATGAATGCTTTTTTTGCATCCATTGAACAGTTGGATTTTGCCTATTTGCAAGGCCAGCCCGTTGCGGTGACTAATGGTGAGCAGGGGTCGTGCATTATCACTTGTTCCTATGAAGCGCGTCGCTATGGCGTCAAAACGGGGATGCGTTTATATGAGGCTCGCGAACGATGCCCAACCTTGATTCAACGTGCTGCACGACCAAAGCGTTATGCCCAACTTTCTCGATTGATCATGCGTGCGTTAGAAGCGATTACACCAGATATAGAAGTTTATTCTGTAGATGAAGCCTTTTTAGACTTAACACATTGCCAGAGATTACATGGTACACCATTACATATTGCAAGAATCACGCAGACTTTAATTAAGGAAGTATCGCAGCTGCCTTGTTCGATTGGCGTAAGTGGTAATAAAACTATGGCAAAATATGCGGCAAAAATAAAAAAACCCAATGGCATTACGATTGTGCCTCCGTGGGAAGCCAAAGCGTGGTTGGAGCATGTGCCGGTGACAGAGCTGTGCGGTATCGCCAGTGGCGTTAAACGTTTTTTAGCACGTTATAATGTAGTGACTTGTGGCGATATGAAAAGACTTCCGGTAAGTGTCTTAGCGCAGAGATTTGGGCACGTTGGGCGACGTATTTGGATGATGTGTCAGGGCGAAGATTCTGAGCCGTTAAACATTGCTATGCCACCGCCAAAATCGATGGGACATGGGAAAGTGTTGCCGCCTAATACTAAGAATCGAGAAGTATTATTAACTTATTTTCAGCATATGAGTGAGAAACTCGCTGAGCGTTTGCGTACACACGAGATGCAAGCACAACATTTTTTTATTGGATTGCGCTGCCGATCTATCGGCTGGTTAGGAGGAAAATATTATTTAAGTACGCCTAGTGATGATGGAAAGTTATTTTTTGAATTATGTGAAATAGTACTCAATCACTGTTGGCAAGGTGAAGGTGTGCACCAAGTGCAGATTACAGCACTAGATCCGAGACACAAAGAAGAGCAAAGCGATTTTTTCTCTTTGGAATCAAATGATGCGCTACATCATGTTGTAGATAGTATTAATCATCGCTATGGCCGTTTAACGGTTTGTTCTGCGCGGTTAATTCGCCGCTCTAGCATGCCTGATGTGATCCCGCCCGCTTGGAAAGCTGAAGGTGTGCGACAGGTTATTGATGATTGAGGCTGTGAGGTATAATATGAAGGTATACCCTAACTAAGAATGACCCAATATGGCAATAAATAACATCCCTTACGCACATCCAGCTTGGATTGAGGTGAATCTAAAGCACTTCAAGCAGAATATTTTGGCAATTCGGTCGTTTGTTAATCATAAAAAAATCTGCTTACCTATTAAAGCAAATGCCTATGGTCACGGTTTG
>JBKAGM010000003.1:0-106628 GCA_046290385.1 Gammaproteobacteria bacterium | reverse complement strand
GCGGATAAACAGCAGGAGCAGCAAAGTTTATTTGAGAGCTACTAACTGATTAAGACAGCCACTTTTAGTGGCCCAAGCGAAGCGTTACAAACCTCCACCTTTGGTGGAGGTCATTGAGTATCTGAGTGACGCCCATGCAGTGGATCCCGCGGACAAGCCGCGGGACGTAGAGTTGCTGCGCGGCCTCTGATGCTGGCCTGGTGGATTACGACCTTCCAATATCACGATAGTTAAATTCCGTTAAATTAGCCAATGAGACGCGAGCAGAAGGGTGCTCTACATCGAAGCCTTTTCCTGGCAGTAATACCACGCTAGTCTCTTCTGCTAGCCGGACAATAAATTCTGAGCCGGAGGCTTGTGTCATAAACCATTTTGAAAACTCTGCGCCATAGACTTGTTCGGATAAGAGTTCTAAGTCAATGACAGTGTAATAATCGACACTGTTTTCGTCATATTCAGGCTTAATCCCAATCGCGCGATACAATATATCATAGCGTCTTCGAATGAGGCGTTTGGCTTCTGCTTTATAAAATTCGCCCTCATCCAATAAATTAAATAAGGCGAGTAATAACATTTGTAATTGCTGTGGCAATGATAATCCTGCCGTATGATTCAATGCAACGCTGCGCGAGTCTGCTACGAGCCTGTCGATAAACTTAAGCGCTCGCGGTGAGTCAGTTAATGTGGAATAACGTTGATCTAAGCGTTTTTTCTCACTTTCTGGAAGCTTAGTTAATAAATCATCGAATACATTGTTTTCATGTAATAACATGGTGCCTAAACGCCAGCCGGTCACACCAAAGTACTTTGAAAAGGAATAAACACAAAGCGAGTTATACGGGCAAGTATAGAAGAGTGAGCGATAATCATCGGAAAACGTTGCGTAGACATCGTCTGACACGATCATTAAGTCGGGTCTTTTTTCATCGACAAGTTTTGCGATGCTGCTTAGCACGTGACTATTCATCTTTACAGAAGGGGGGTTGCTAGGATTCACCATGAATAACAGTTTAATAGAGGGGTCGGTTAATTTTTCTAGTTCAGCATCGGGCACTTGCCAATTGTCTTCTTCGCTTGCTTTGATTTCTACGATTTCCAATTCGTATTCTGGAATATGTGGTATCTCTAGATAAGGCGAAAAGATAGGGGTGATGATGGCGACTTTATCGTGTTTTTTAATGAGACCATTCGCGTTGAGCGTTTGGAATAAATATGTCATCGCAGCCGTCGCACCTTCTGTCGCAAAAACGTCGAATTCGTCGGATTGGGTGACGGTGCCGCATAACTCTTGCGATAAGTAATTTTTAACAAGCTTTTCAGTCAATGTGAGCATTCTGGGCGGTACAGGGTAATTACAACCCAAGAATGCCATGGTCATCTCGTGCAGCAAATCTTCTTTTTCAATGCCTAAGTGGTCGATAGCAAAGGCGAGAGCCGCGCGGATAAAGTCGATACCAGGATCACCTTCATGCATGGCAGCGTAAGTATCGAATCGTGTGACGATATCTTTTTTCTCTGGCATTCCACCAAAGCCACAGCTTAAATACGAATAGGTTCGCTCAGATTCTTGCAATGCAAAGTCACCAATACGTAAAAACGCGTGTCGAGGTTGTGTGGCTAAAAAATTCGGGTTTCCTCGCCCGGCATTTAACATAACACGGTCAGTATGAGTGCTCGCCATCTTAATCAGTTGGTCTTTAAATTCAAAAGGGCTTAAGTTTTCGTATTTATCTTTCGACATGATGCTCTCCGTGTTAAGTGACATTCGTTGTAACAAGTGCAACGATAATAGGACCCCAAAGCGTCAACCAGATGTTGGCAACCGCATAGGTTGCTGTAAATGGTACGACGGGCGTCGAGTTGCCTGCTTTTTCAAGCAGTGAAGCGAAACCTGGATTTGCACTTCGGCCACCCGCGATCGTTGACAATAATACGATAGGGTTTTTGATGTTGAGTAAATAATAAGAGAGATAAAACGTGATGATTTGAGGGATTAAAGTGACACCAACGCCTAACATAAATAATTCCATGCCATATTGTTTGATCGTGCTGACCGCCTGTGGACCGGCCGTTAAACCAACGACAGAGACAAATACCGCCAGCCCAAAATCGCTTAAAAAGTTTGAAGCGCCTGTATCTAAATCTTCAACTTAGTGTGCTGAACAGGTTGCTTTATTCGAATTGATATTTTTTCCATTTAAATTTAGACTAGGTATATGAGTACTGCAAATAAATATCTTCAAGCATTAGGTGTGCCAGACATCACTCTAGATGATCAAGGGAGTGTGAGTGAGCTCTTTAAAAAACATGGTCTTCATACCTTTTATGACGCCGTAAACTATTTGCATAGCATTAAGTATGGGCCGATACAAAATAGGGCGGATTACACCTCAATCTTATCAGAAGGGCGTGGAACGTGCAGCCCTAAACATGCCTTGTTATTTGATTTAGCAAAAGAGCTTGGAATATCACTAGAGTTATATGTAGGTGCTATTTTGATGACTTCACAAAATACACCTCTGATCAAATCTGTATTAGAAAAATATGGCTTAGAGGGAATGCTAGAGGCGCATACTTATACCAAATTTAATGCGAGGGTAATTGATATCACCTTCCCCTTAAGAAAAGCGATTACAGAGCAATATAAGCCTGTTGATGAGCTCAAAATCACACCAGTTTTCATCGGTGAAGAAAAAGAACATTGGCATAGGCAAGAAATGGAAAAATACATAAAGAAGAATAATATACCTTACTCAGTCGACGAACTGTTTGATATTCGGATGGAGTGTCTTGGAGAGCTATTCAAATAGCGCCCTAAAATCGCGTTAATCTTATGATTTAACTCAATTATTACTTCATGCCTTAATGAATATTCGGCTATTAGCAGAAGGTGATAGGGCAGAAAAAAGACACCGCTCAATAGTTTCTTTTAAGATTAGTTTAAGAATTATCTCGTATACTCTGAAACTGTAAATTCGGGGTTATTAAATATGAATCTTCACGGATATTGGGATGCTTTAGAAGTGTCTCTCAAAGCGTTTGATGAGCGAAACGATATTGGTTTTACTTCACAATCAGATGAAAAAGCCTATCAATTAGCCCGCCATGTTATTAATTTGATGCTTATTTATGGTCGAAAAATGAGCTCTTTTTGGGATCCTAATCATCAAGTTAAGTATGGTAATGTGATGGATAACATTCCAAAAATAATTTTTGGAACAGTGTGCTTCAATACTATTAGTTTTCCTGAAAATTTTGATTCAGCTGATGATGATTATGATAGAAAGATTGAGGATGCTAACAACGCCATTTTTATTGCTCGCTCTGAATATGAAGCTTCAACTTCTCTAGAAAAAAAGATCATAGAACTTCCTGAAATTGCTGGAACCAAATCACGTCAATTTATTGAAATGGTCTATTTACCATTTGTCGAAAGATTTAAAAAAGTGAATTTTTGGGAGTCTGAAATCTTTCTAGCTAATTTGTTATTCGGTATTGATATTGAAGCAAGAAAAGCAAAAGCTGAGAAACAAACAGCCTTGTTGGAAGCTAAATTAAAATCTGACTTATTTTTTGAAGTTGAAGAAAAAAAGGCTGAACTTCACGAGGATCTTTTAAAGACAAATAGCGATTCAGATAAAGAAGAAACGCCTGATTGGGTACCTAATGAGTCAGATCTAACTTCCGCGAAAGCTATATTACAAAGATACGCACTTGACTCTACCCATAATTTGGAAAAATTAAATAAGTCACAACAATTGGTTTTTACACTTTCTGCTGCTAATAAATACCTTTCAGATAGAGATGCTAACAATACTCGATTTACAATTCATGGGAAAGAAAAAACGGAGAGCTTTGTTCGTCACTTAATGTCTGCTGAGATCTTACGAGATGACTTCATAAGAAGTGAAGCCGAAAGATATATTGAAGGGAAGGGTATCTATTCACGACTTCCATTTTTTCAATCAGGTGCATCAAAGCATGATGATAAGCATTCTCGAAGGCATTTTTTTGTTGGATTAACACAATGAATTTTTTGGCAAATCCTTGAAATCTTTAGAAATCCTATCATTTATGAAGATCCTATTAATATAAAAAACTCTCTCAATATTTAGACATAGATGCAAACATTATAGATTTTGGCTGTGGATATGGACGTAGCAAACGTACTACGGCACAGAGTTTGCTTTTCATGGTAGAATAAGCAAAGAGCTTGAAGCTGATTTTTATTTTGCCCATCCGTACTCATCTTGGGAACGTGGCTTGAATGAAAATACTAATGGGTTAGTTAGGCAGTATCTGAAGAAGGGTAGTGACTTTAGTCATATTACCGATGTTGAGCTAATTGAAATTATGCACAAGTTAAATAACCGCCGAAGAAAAGCCCTAAATTTCGCTTTTCCTGATGAGCTGTTTTATCAATCACTCAAGGAGAACCTATGAACCCGCTAAGTTTAAAATATAGAGCTAATTTTTGGGATAAGGCTGCGTCAGGCCATAATGAAAATTTTACTGATCCTATTGTTTTCGAAGACCCTATAAATATCGAAAAGCTCTCTCAATATTTACCAATGCATGCAAGCGTTTTGGATTTTGGCTGTGGGTATGGGCGCATTACAAATGAATTATACCAGTCTGGGTTTGAGGATGTGAAAGGAGTTGATATTTCCCCGAAGATGCTAGAAAGAGCCAAAAATACTTTTCCACATTTAGAAGATAATTTATTTATATATAACGGAGAAACTTTGCCATTTGAAGATGATTCTTTTGATGCTATCACAGCATTTACTGTACTAAATGCAATTCCAACCGATGCCTTGCTTGAAAAAATATTTATAGAATTTAGACGTATTTTAAAGAAATCAGGAATAATTTATTTATATGAATTTATGCTGACACCATTTGATCGAGACGTTAAACGATACGATGAATTCCAAAAAAACAATCCTGAAATGCCATATGGTACGTTTGAGCATAAATCTGGCTGTATCATGCGGCATTTTGATAATGAGACTATTGAGCAAAACTTATTGAAGGAGTTTAACATTCTTTGGCAGGATAGTTTTGAGTTTAAGAGTATGAGTGGTAATCCATGCGTCCATGATCAGTGGATTGCACGCATTAATAAAAAATAAAAGGCGGTTGCACTTATTGGTTGAATCCGTGCAGCAGGCAAATCGCTTATTTCCAGTAAGGGAATTTACTGGAAATAAGCGGGCGCGTAGAGGGTCTTGTGTTAAGTACAAGATGCTATTTTTCAATATTAATAATAATATTGGTAACGCTACGAAATGGTACAACAATGCTGTGAAGGCGCTGAATCATCCTTTTCTTCCTCTACCTCTTCGGCTAGCTTGGATTCAACAAAGTCGTGTATTCTCATCGCTCTTACATGAACAGTACGATGGAAAGCATCATCAATATCGGCCTCGCTAATTTCAGGTGGTATGTAATCGTAATTAAGAACGCCTTGTGTTTCTGGCATGCAACCACATAGTATGTTTGACAATGAGTAAAAAGGAGTTAATAAACACATTTTAATATTTACATAAGGTTTTGCTTTCTTTATAACAACTTTCTCTTCTAATCTATTATGTTCATTCTTTATCAATATGCCAACACCGTCCTGATGTCTACCTACACCTATAATGTACCTTTTGCCATCATTTAATCCCACTACACGATCTACATTATGAATGAGAATATAATCTCTTGAATATCTCCCATTACAACTACGTCCAGTTATCACATGTTTTCCATATGCAAGTTCCTTTGAAATACTTCGGCAGTGAAGATATAACTTTTCAAGCTTAGTCCCTCTGCAATGACTTAAATCAAGAGCATTCACGATTGACGATTGATATCCGCGGGAAGAAATAATCTCATTCAAAGTTATGGCAACAGAGTCATTTAATTCTTCACGCATTTCATTAGAAATCGAGTGATTTTGAAAAAAATCTTGTACTTTTATTAGATCATTTTCTCTAATGACTTGATCCAATTCATCTGACAAACTCAGCTCGCCTTTTTCTTCTTGATCAAAGCGTGCCTGACGTTGAGCAAGATCTGATTCCCTAAGGTAATCGATGATCTCATCCGTTTTTTTATCTAAAGTTCGAGCGATTAATTTTGTTAGAAAACGATCAAACATCAATTTAAGACGAATGTCATTATAAGGAGAGCAACATGGGTCTGAACCCAGATCATCTTCAGTTGCAGCGATAATCGCCACCCTAAGAGCCACAGAAACCGGCAGTGCAACCATTTCTATAGCAATGGCGCATGAACTAATCGGGTAATGTTTTTCTTTGTAAAGTTCGTGTATTTTATCCCAAACTAAAACTTTATCTGAAGAAAAACCAATGATTTCTTCATCACTATCAATCTCATCTTCAGGATTTAAACTCCAAGAGATGTATCGACCAGGTAACCTTTCAATATCAAAACAGTGTCTTCGGTTCTCCTGCTCAGTACAAAATTCATAAGGATTTTTAATTTTAGGAACATAATTTTTCAAGGAAACAATGGCTTCATTTATCTCTTCTTCATTTATTAAGTTTTGAAACTGATCCTGGTCTAATCCATCACAGTATGATTTGATTGTTTCTAAATCGAGGTTCTTGATAGCCTGTATGAGTAAATCATGATCTAAAGGTTGTTGAACAAAATGGTCATCATTAGATTCTTTTTTTTCATCACCCTCATGCTTCTTCTGCTCTGAAAATTCTAAAGATGAATCTCCTGAAAAAAACTTACTACTCATCCTTTCTCTCCTTGGTTATAGTTCCGCGAATATCACAAAAACGCCACATTACAACAGAAAAAGAAGCACTTGTCAATAAATTAAAAACTCATCCCAACCAAAATTATAGTGTCTTAGCTCAAAACATTATCGCTCTACTCTTCGATAAAACTATGTGATTAATAGTAAGCCAGTGGTTGAAATAAAGCGTAATCAGAACGCCCTACTACATAGTTATCAGAAATATTCGGGTAAAATACGACTCCATTCCTTGATTTGCTATTAATATTCATATTGCTAATAGTCAAGACGTCATTGGGCGCTGCTTGAACCGCCCTCGCCTATAGCAGGTCATTGTGAGCCATCCCTAATCCCTACGGGCGTCATTGCGAGCCCGTAGGGCGAAGCAATCTAGTCGAAGTTGAGTTGCGAAATACAATTTAATTATGGGTTGCTTTGTCGCACTACACGCCTCTAGCAATGACGGCCAAGACATATTACCTTCATCATGCTAGAATACTCTTCGCGCACATTTTGTTTGGTTTTATATCATGAAAATTAATTCATATTTTTTTAACGTAAATTGCTCTCAAGAGTTAGCAGATAAAGAACAGAAAATATTAAAAGAATCAAAATTTGTCTCTTCATCTTATGCATTAATGCTCATCGCTTTTTTTTTGATATTATGTTCAGCAACACTTCCTTATTTTTACTTGGGAGTTTGTGCTGGAACATTAGATTATGTGACTGCAAGAAATCTATTTTATTTCAAGAAAAATAAAATTACACCAGGTGACATTAAATATGATAACTTTATGCAAGCGAATTACTTTTTATCTATAATTGTATTTCCAATTAAAGAAGAAGCATACTTTCGCCTCATCCCCATGGCATTTCTTCAAACATATTTTGATAACCAGGTTATTGATGATAGTTTGATGGTCTCTTCATGCGATATGAGTATATATAACTTCCCGACCCCCAATTTCTTTAATAAAAATACAAATTTTATTGAGATGAACGCTCAAACACTTATTGTCATTCTAATTTCTGCAATTATCTTTGGGTGGGCACATAGTAAAAATAAACATCAAGCAGCATATATTCAAGCAAAAAGTGCGGTGTTAAGTGGATTGCTTTATGGACTAATGCTTGCTAACTATGGCATTTATAGCTGCTTTGCGACACATATTACGAACAATTTAATTAGTTTTGCATTCATGTATTCCGAAAAAAATTTAAAAAATGTGATTGACGAGAATATAAATGCAAGTAATGATAATAAAGTGCAAGGCATGCCAATTTAACACCTTCAGTCACATTCTTAATCAAGGTGAAACAAGTAGGCTTATGTCGCCCACTTGTTTCTTGATGTTCAGGTGACAGATCTAATCAGCTTGACTTCCCTATCTGCGATTAGCTTTGATATTCTCTTCACATAAGTCATCTTCTTCTTTGCCTTGATTAGATGCTTGGTTTAGTGTCATAGATGAGCCTGGCCGAAAATTTAATGGTATAAATTGTGTGATATATTGAGTAATATCCTTTTTCATTTCATTTGACAAAGATTCTTCACCTTCTAAGGAAGTAATAACACTAAAGAGTTGATCTAAAATAGCTAAAATTTCATCTGGTTCGCCTATCAGCAAAAGGTCATTAGCACAAGAACTATTTTCTAAAGGAACAAAGTAAACAATATCATCTATTTCAAAAAACTCATTTTCACAAACTGCTTTAAAAAATAAACGCTTTGAACTTATTTTTTCCACTGTTAATTCTTTACTATCATATTTAGAATCTAACTGAACATGTATCCTCCCAATAGTATCTATTGAAATTTTTAGTGAAGAAATATGAATTGATTCAGTATTAATATAAACATTAGTATTATTTTTAATTGTTCTTATCCAAGGATTGTATCGCCGAAAACCCGTATTCCATAAATGACGATCCATCAAACTAGTGTTCCTAATTTTTATGGGGGCCTCATTGATATTAATCATTAGTCGATGAAATGATGGCATAAATTGTGTGATATATTGAGTAATATCCTCTTTCATTTCATCTGACAAAGATTCTTCACCTTCTAAGGAAGTAATAACACTAAAGAGTTGATCTGAAATAGCCAAAATTTTATTAGGTGCGCCGATGAGTATGAGTTGATCCTGATTAGTAATGTTTTCGTTAGGAACAGAATGAACGATATCATTTTCTTCAAAAAAATCATTTTGACAAACAGCCTCTGAAAATATACGTCGTGAACTGTTTGCTTCTGTTGTTAATGCATCACTCTTATATTTAGAGTTTAACAGAACATGAAACCTATTATCATTCTCTGAATAAATAATTAGTGAAGAAATATGATTTGATTCACGATTTAAGTATATATTTGCATCAATTGTATGACATTTTAGCCAGCTGTTGTATTCATGAAAAGTTGGATTTGTTGGTGCCAGTAGCGGCATATCAATATCCCATAAATCTCTATTATTAGACCACATGCTTAATCTGTGATTCATAAGTAGCTCCTCGAATGAAAGTTGATATTTTTGCTAGGAAAATCATAAAGTAAACAAGAATTTTTTGATACCGTATACACTACTAGGTTTGACATGTTGGTTGAATTGAAAATTTTTTTATGAGATCCTTGAGCCTATGATAAAAAACGAACCAATTTTAAAATCTCATTGGGAGCGTTACCGAAACCATTGTATTTTAGATCATGCAGCGGTAAAAAAGCTTGTACAATCATATTCGAAAGATGATGTTGTAAACTTTCATTTACTTTCAGACGGGTGTGCAAATTCAAATTATCGAGTTGATTTTGCTACGGGTGAAGTTGTAGTGCTTAGAATTTATCTGCGTGAAAATGAGTCATTGATGCGTGAAGTAGCACTGCATGAATCGCTTGTCGATAAACTGCCCGTTCCCAAAGTCATTTATTATAATAAACAATGTAAATCAATTGACTATCCTTATGCCGTTTTGGAGTTTATCGATGGCGAATTGATGCGAAATGTTATTTTATCTGGTAATAAATTAGCTATAGAGGAATGCGCCTTCTCTGCAGGAAAGTATTTAAATCATTTGCGAAGTGTTAAATTTCCAGAGTGTGGTTTTTTTGAGGGTAATGATTTAAAGGTTAGGTCATTTACTCACGAAGAGGAATATATACCCTTTGTTCACTCGTGCTTGAAGCATAAGAATGTCATAGAGAGTTTGGGTGAAGCTTTGGTTAATTGCTTATATGATTTTTTTGATAAAAATAAAGATTTCCTTCCTGATAAACTCGATGCTAATTTGACACATGCAGATTATGATCCATCAAATATGATCGTAAAAAAAATTAATGGCCATTATGAAGTGATAGCCATATTAGATTGGGAGTTTTCATTCTCTGGTTCTTATTTATTAGATCTTGGTCAGTTTCTACGTTACAGCCATAAGCTGCCAGAAGCCTATGAACATCATTTTATTCGAGGCATGTTTTCTGAAGGCACTCCCCTTCCAGAACATTGGAAAAAATCTGCCAAACTGATGGATATGATTTGCTTGCTTAGCTTATTATATTGGAATTCTAAGAAAGACTCTCCTAATCTGGTGGCAGATGTTGTTGGGCTTATTCAAAATACTATTGAAAATTGGAGTACATTTTGAGATTGGTCAGATAAAATTCTTATAAAAAACTCGTTCATTAGCTGTGCCTTAGCCGCCCTCTTCTAAAATATGTTTTGGAATAGGTTTCAAATCATATACAACATTAAACCAACTCAAACACTTTAAAATATAGTATGTCACATCGATTTCATACCACGTAAATCCTTGTCGAACACTACCTGAATAACGATGATGATTGTTATGCCAACCTTCTCCAAGAGCTAATATAGGAACAAGACAATATCTAAATTTAGACGCAAAAAATAACATAGAATTATGGTTAAATCTGTAAGTTAACACAACATTTATGTATTTTTGTTTTAGACAGCAGAATAAGATAGATAAACCAGGATAGTTTCAGATGTTAACGATCTTTTGGCTTGTTGAGTAACTTCTAAAACTTATGGTATTCTAAAAAAAAGGAGTTTAACATGAACGAATTCATCAAGTTTACTTTGAGTAATTTCACCCTCACCTTTTTTGTTATCGGTTTGTTTTTTTCATGGTTATCCTTGCGATTTAAGTCTAAGCCGAGATCAAAAGCTGTCGTTGTTGAAGCCTTATTTTCTTATTTCTTATTTTTTAGTATCGGATGTGGTTTCCTATATAATTTTGTGATGCACGTCTTTTTTGGAGAGATGGCCGCAATATTTATTGGATGGGCTCAAAGCCCTTTTCAGGCAGAAGTAGGTTTTGCCAGTTTAGGCTTTGCTGTGCTGGGTTTGATTGCTTTTTGGGGAAATTGGAGTTTAAAGCTGCAACAATCTTAGGTCCGACATGTTTTTTATGGGGTGCTGCAGGCGGACATATTTATCAAATGCTGATGGAAAACAATTTCGCACCTGGAAATGCAGGCGTAATTTTTTGGACCGACCTTCTACTGCCGGTTTTTGGGTTGATCTTGTTATTATTGCAACGTGGTGATTCGTCTTTTCACTAGATTTATCCTTAACACGTGTGTGACCCAGGTTTATTTTGGTCATCGTTTTCTTTTTCATGAGCTTCTCCTGCATCTTTCTCTTCCTCAATACTGCTATACATTGTCATTTCCACGTCTGTCATTTTAACTTCGCTTGGTTTTGGGTTAAATAGTGATATGAGTTCATCAATGGATGAATTAATATTTGGCATCGTAAGTCTTAAGAGTTCTTGAAAATTTTCTTGCGTTATACTCATATCATCACCGGCTCTTTTTATACTTGCGTTTACTGCATTGATCCTTTCATGCGTAATAGTTTGATTAAAATTTTCTTCATTAAATAACCCACAATTTTCTAAGAATGAAAATATATTTTTTAAAAGATTATATGTGTTTAATTCATGTCTTATTCTAGGATCAACATTTTTTTCACGATAAGTTCTGGTTTCGCTCAGAACAGCATTCCAAATGTAATTTGCTCTTTGGTCGTAAGTTTTTGGTTTTCCTTTTATAATTGATAATTTGGCTAATTTAAAAAGGTTGCTTCTGTGATTAATCGATAAAGAGATAAGTTCTTTTTCTTCTGGAACAAGCGCTAACTGAAGGAGGGGCCGTGATCCATTAATAGCATAATCTGCCCTATCAGCCACTTTTTTAGGGTAAAGTTTAATTGCTAATGGATGAGATGTATCAGCATGTTCAAGATTATTTTCAGCTAATATATCGTCTACGCATGTATTAGGGTTTTCTGCATTAGCTACTCTATTAAGGTTTTCACTATTAAATTGTTCTGTTAATTGTAGTTCTGCAATTGCACAGGCCATCGTATTAGGATTTTGATGATTCAATATTGTCAGCAATGTAGTTTTTTGAAACCCTTTATTTACACGCCCTTCCTCTAGTATATCCATCGCAGCTAAAACAGGTGTAAAATCTATGAGAGAAATTTGAACTATAGTTTCCCTTACTTTATCATCAAGAAGATCACGACTTGATAGATTTATAAAAAACTCTGCTAGCATTTTGGCTTGTGAATGGTTTAAAATAACATCAAGTTGATTACTATCATAAATATTAGGCGCGTATAGGTATATCTTTTTCAGAATACTTGCTAACTTATTTTTCATTATGCAAGTTTCATTACTCAATTTTTTAGCTCTTACTGTTTTCCAAATTTCCTCTAGAATAGCGTTATAAACACGATAAGATTCATGTCCTTCAGATGTGGGATTTTCAAAAAAACACCTTATCATCTGATATAAATCAAGATTAGCTAGATCTTCCTCATCTTTTTGCTCATTCGAATCTATCAATTCCTTTATAGCACTTATTGCAGGATGTTCAGTGGGAATAAATGGAATATTTTTTCGAAAAAATCCACGCCGTTCTTCATAAGTAGTTAATGCATTTGCTATAGATTCTAGTAACGCCATGTCACATCTCCTTCTAAGGTTGACACAACTTCATTATAGTTCAAATATCAGGTTTTGATTTGCAAAAGTTAGTGCGTTTAAAACCTCAAGCTAACCAATTGATTTTTCGACGAGCAGATCGTCTATAAGTGATTTTTGAACCAGTATGTCGTATAATAACGGACATACTGGATAAAAATTTGTTTTTGCCAATACCTTTTACAGTAAAGACACTCGTGCCTTCAGACTTATTTTCCGGTAAAATACACGTTCTGCTCTGTCGTCCTTGGAAAAAAAGAATAAAAGGTCGTGATTGGTATGATTTTTCATGGTATATAGCCAGAGGTATTTCTGTTAATTTAGATCATGTAAGAGAGCGATTAATAGAAAGTCAGGCGTGGGACTCTAGGGATAAATTGACTCTTTTAGAGCTCAAGAAACTAATGACAAAAAAATAATAAACTTCGTCGCGCTACGCACTTCTCGCAATGACGGTCGTAGGGGCGATGTTACTTGAACGGCTAAGCCTGAGATAACAAGTTTATTCGCTTAAAACGATTCTTAACGCAAAAGCTCAACCCATGAAGATATGGGCGTAGGGCATGTGGTTTACTTGCAAACTTATTTTCAGTAATAGCGAGTCGCGGTAGTGCTTGCATATGGTTTGCATGTTGAAAAAATATATTTCCAGGGCGTGTGGTAACCGCAGTTTCAAATCCTATTTCGCGTGCATATTGAAATTCCCGCAAGCTCGCTTCGTGTTTGGAGCCATATGGGTATGCAAAATGTCTGATCGGGCTGCCAAGCTTTTCTTCAAGTTCTTGGCGAGATTGGAGCAGTTGCCGATGCAACTCCCCTTCCGATAGTTTAGATAAAGCTAAATGATCGATTGTATGCGCACCAATGGTGACGAGTGGATCCTTGGATGCTTCTATGATTTCATCCCACGACAATGCTAATTCGCGCGTTTTAGCAGTTAAGTCATCATAAAATTGAGAAAAAATTTGTTTGATTGTTTGCACTTGATGATCATATTGCTCGCGTAAAATTAATTTGCGAATCGCCGAAAAAGTTTGTTGTTTCTCTAGATTTGTTTTGCAAGCATAAATGACGCCTTGCCCATGAAAATCGAATGCTATGCTGTCTCTGGTTAAAAGCAACTCTTCCAATAAGTACCACCAAAGTATTGCCGTATGGTTTGGGAATGAATTCGTGACGTAAATTGCAAACGGTACTTGATATTCTTTGAGGATAGGATAAGCTAGCGTTAAATTATCGCGATAACCATCATCAAAGGTTAATGCTATCCATTTTTTTCGACGTTTTGCAATTGAGATAGGAATCTCATCTAAGCCAATGAAATGATAGCCGGCTTTTTTCAAATAGTTAATGAGTTCAACGAGTAACTCAGGAGAGCATTCAAGGCTTTTATTGCCGGCGATTCGAGGAGAGTGATCCGCATCACAAATACGATGGAACATGAGGATGCTGCCTAAGCCTTGATAAAAAGGTTTCGTCAGATAATCGATCCTTGAGTGGTAGATCGCTTTTTGTTTTAATTGCTTAAATTTCATGATGTGTCCTGGGTTTTGTTCGCGTTCTCGCGATAGTCTCTGATTGAATGTGGTTCATAAACGTTTTTCGATTCGAAACTAAATTATCGTGATAATAATGCTTAAAAAAATAAAGGCGCCATTTTATGGAAAGTATTTCTAATGGCGCTTTGTTTAATTGAACAAGATTCCGTATGCGTTTTTTCATAGGTAATTTTGAAAAGTATTTCGTTCGCTCATTATCTATGAAGATAAAGTGATACTCGCCCTTTCCTACACATTTTACAAAAATATTATCCCAACGCAAGTCTCCGTGATATAACCCTTTTGCATGGAATGCATAAAGCGTTTTTGCAAAGGCATGCATATAATCGCGTCGTGTTTCTGCATGTTGAATAAAATACTCTGAAAACGGCAATGCATTTTCGATTTTTTCAGTGACAGTAAAATCAATATTGTTTTTAAAGCCATGTCCAATTAATATTGTCTTGGGAGATAAAAAACCATGCTGGTTTAATATCTGATTGCCAAGTGTTGCACGTACTGCGCGGTTGTTCCGACGAAACCAATTTTTAACGCCTTCAAATAGACTGCGCTTGAGGTAGGATTTATAAAAATAACCTTTGCCGTGTGATTCGAAATAAAAAACTTCTGCAGCCCGCGAGCAATTTACGGGCTGAAAACCACGATGACTTTGACAGCAGCGTTCAATCAAGTCGTCATTGATATTCTCGTCAAACGTATACAGATGATAACCATATTTTTCGATGGATGTTGTAGATAAATTCATACGCTTGATTAGACTCATATGGACTGATAATATGAGTCAAAATATAACCACGGAGCCGATTAATGTCAAATGACATTGCTATTGTTATTCCTGCTCGCTACGCATCAACACGATTTCCTGGTAAGCCTTTGGCCAAAATTGGATCAAAGACCATGCTTGAGCATACCTGTTCAAAAGCCCTGGCAGCTTCACAACAATTAAACAACTGTCCTGTGATTGTGGCAAGCGAAGATGAGCGAATTTTAACGCACGCTGAGCAGATTGCTGGTGTCACATCAATCATTACCCCTGTTGACTGCCCTACTGGCTCTGATCGAAGCCTAGCAGCGCTTAAGGCGCTGGATATAAAACCGCGTATTGTTATCAATCTGCAAGGAGATGCTCCCCTGACACCATCGGAGTATTTGACGGCAATTGCTCAGCCTTTATTGGATGATAGGAATATTGCTGTAGCGACCCCAGTGATCCAATTACCTTGGGAAGCCTTAGATACATTAAGAACCAATAAAAAGCAAACACCATTCACAGGCACTAGCGCGGTGTTAGATCAAAATAATAACGCTATTTGGTTTTCAAAAAATATATTACCCGCGATTCGCAATGAAGATAAACTACGCACCCACATGCCACTCTCACCCGTTTATCAACATGTGGGATTGTATGGTTACCAATATGATGCGCTAGCACAGTTTGTGACGTTGCCTGAAAGCCATTATGAAAAGCTTGAAGGTTTAGAGCAACTTAGATTACTTGAAAACGGTTTTACGATTCGTGCTGTTAAAGTCGTATCGCAAGGTTATTCAGCGGGCATTGATACCCCTAAAGATATTGAGCGTGCGGAAAAATATTTATGATTAAACTACTCATCGCGAGACATGGCAATACTTTTGATCAAGGAGATGTGGTATTGCGCGTGGGCTGTGGCACAGATCTTCCCCTATCAAACAGTGGCCAAGAACAAGCAAAAAAACTTCGTCAATTTTTAAGCAATGAAAGCATTACACAAGTGTATTGCAGTCCATTAAAACGCACACAAGAGACAGCAAGACTAGCGAGTGATATACCCTTCGAGATACGTGAGTTTTTAAATGAAGTAGATTATGGCCCCGATGAAGGAAAACCCGAAACAGACGTCGTTGCTAGACTTGGCGAACAAGCATTAAAACAATGGGAAACGCATGCTGTTGTGCCTAAAGATTGGAATGTTAGACCAGAAGTTATTATTCAAGCATGGAAAGATTTTGCAGAGGAGCTCGTCCAGCATCAGCAAGGCAAAACCATTTTAGTTGTCACGAGTAATGGCATAGCTCGTTTTGCGCCATACATCACGGGAAACTTCGAAGCATTTTGCCAAGCACATAATATTAAGCTATCCACAGGCAAAGTTGGATGCCTCGTTTACGATGACACTTGGAAAGTTGCCTATTGGAATCGATCGTTATGATTCGGCTAATAAGTCATCGCTATCAATAAATAGTTCGTCAGCAATTCTTTCAAGCAAGGCACGTTTAGGGATCAATCCGCCTGATAATATCATTTGACTCTTTTGTATAGGTACATTGAAATATTCACAGAAAGTGCGAATACGGTCCTCCTGATCTTGCGGAAAATCAAAATTATCCAAGACTTGATGTAACTTAGATGCAAATGCGTCGCCACTAAACATGATTTATCCTCCTTGATATTTTCTTTAATTCTGGACTCATTCCAGAATTATGGCTGACACTTCCTATGTCATTAGAATTTA
This sequence comes from Gammaproteobacteria bacterium, assembly GCA_046290385.1. GTDB lineage: Bacteria > Pseudomonadota > Gammaproteobacteria > JAGOUN01 > JAGOUN01 > JBKAGM01. Next base: position 89,808 of record JBKAGM010000003.1, on the reverse strand, counting down.
TATAATTATCATACCTATTTACTAGCAGCAATAGGTGTTTACCCTTGAGGGTGAAACCGATATAATTTGCGCTTATTCATCGAGGAGAAAACATGATCATTACCCCTAAAATTCGTGGTTTTATTTGTACAACAGCTCATCCAGAAGGTTGCGCCAAAAATGTCCAAGAACAAATCGAATACGTTAAGCAACATACACAAGCCAGCCAACAACCTAAAAAAGTACTCGTCATAGGTGCTTCTACAGGTTATGGTTTAGCAAGCCGTATTGTGGCTGCATTTGGTTCTAATGCTAAAACCATAGGGGTCTTTTTCGAACGCCCTGCTGCTGGTAAGCGAACAGCATCTGCAGGTTGGTATAATTCAGCTGCATTTGAAGCAGCAGCTCATGGTGCTGGCATTTATGCTAAAAGTATCAATGGAGATGCCTTCTCTGATGAGCTTAAACAACAAACCATCGAACTCATTCAAAAAGACTGGGGTGGTGAGGTTGATCTTGTGATTTATAGTCTTGCTTCTCCACGACGTACAGACCCTAAAACAGGTGACGTTTATAACTCTACGCTAAAACCTGTTGGCGAGGCCTATGATAATAAAACAGCCGATGTTATGACTGGGGACGTCAGCCAGATTCATATTGATCCAGCAACTGATGAAGATATTAGTAACACCGTAAAAGTGATGGGTGGCGAAGATTGGCAACTATGGATGGATGCACTTCTCGATGCTGGTGTATTGGCTAAAGGTGCGATGACCGTTGCATATTCTTATATTGGCCCTAGCCTCACCTATCCAATTTACAGAAACGGAACGATTGGTAAGGCAAAAGAAGATTTAGAAAAAACCGTTACCGCATTAAATCAAAAATTAATGGCTGTAGATGGGAAAGCGTTTATCTCGGTAAATAAAGCTGTAGTCACTCAGGCAAGTGCCGCGATTCCTGTTGTACCTTTATATTTATGTTTACTCTTTCGCATCATGAAAGAGAAAAAGAATCATGAAGGATGTATCGAACAAATTCAACGCTTGTTTACAGATAGGCTTTATGCTGGCGGTGAAGTGCCTGTTGATGCGGAAGGTCGTATTCGTATCGATGATTGGGAAATGCAAGACGATGTCCAAGAAGCAGTAAAAGACATGTGGTCAGATGTCACAACAGAAAATCTCGAGAGTGAAACTGATTTACAAGGTTATCGTGATGAATTTCACCGTTTGTTTGGTTTTGGTTTGAGTGGTGTTAACTACGATCAGGATATTGATGTTGAAGTTTCTATTCCTTCATTAGCAGAAGAAACTGCATCGATTTGATAACATATACCCTTCGGATGGGTCTCCCTATCTATGGAGATCCCTCGCTATGTTCTGGATGACAAAAAATGGATGGTCATTCCGAGGCATTGGCGAAGAATCTCCCTGTGGATGGAGATTCTTCGCTAACTTCAAAATGACAAAAAAAAGATGGTAGAATTTTTGCTAAACCATTTCCATCTGTTGAACTTCCTTTTGTGGAGAAGTACTTGCAGATTTTCCAAATGCTGCAGATAAGTCGAGATCATCTAACATACCGTCGAAATGCGTGAGCATCGGTGAAATATGTGTGACGAATTGAGAGTTCTTCCAAGTGGCATTCTCAGCATAAGGCGTTTGGTTTACCAACAGAATTGCTAGGGCAACAATAAACAATCCTTTGAAACCACCAAATACAAAGCCTACTAATTTATCACCGACATTGAAACCACGGTTTATAGTGCTTTTAATGATAGTGTTGATGATTAAACCTGCTAGTAATACGGCAATGAAGATACCGATGAGACTCAAAACGATTGCCGAGTTTCCTGCCATATAGTCGCTAAGTTTCTCTGCGAGAGGTTTTGCAAATGCATAAGCCAGACCAAATGCAGCAATCCAGGCAATAACTGATATAAGCTCAGTAACGAGTCCTCGAAATAAGCCAATAATGGCGGTAAGTGAAATAATACCGATAAATATCCAATCGACAATACTGATGGTGTCCATTGCCATGATCACTCCTTGTTAGATTTCCCTAAAACAATCAACGTTCGGCAAAAATAGGTGCGCTGAACGTTACTTGCACTTATATTAATGTAACATCATAAGCGCGGACAAATCCAGTCATTCCCATTTTTTGTTTGAGAGAAACTTTTATTGCAGCCGCTTCTTCCTTGCTCACTTCAGGTCCGACATAAACACGTGTTAATTGATGGCTGCTGCGAGGATCTTTATAGAGAAAAGCACTGAAGTTTTTTTCTCGTAATTTCATGACAAGCTCTTCTGCATGTTGTTGTTCTGAAAAACTTCCTAACTGAACAACCCATGCATGCGCGTTAGCGCTCGCTGGGGTTGGGGTATCTGCTGCTGTAGCTGGTACACCTGGTTTTACTTTTGGTGTCTCAGGTTTAACTTTGCTTTGTGGGACAAGCATATCGATTTGCTTTTGCTCCGCTGCTTGGCCATCATCAGTAGTTGTTTGGTCAGAAGGCGGTTGAGATTGCCCTTCTTGTGTTGTTGTAATTTCTTGTGGCTGAGCTTGATTGGTAGCCGATTGTAAATCTTGCTGCTTTGATACTTGAGATTCTTGTAACTGTTTCAATCGTTCTTGCGCAGGACTATTAATCACTTCAACAGGTTGTGTTTCTGCGGTTTCTGGCTCTGTCCCAACCGTTGGTGGTGTAGTCTGTTGTGTTGTGTCGGCTGCTTGTGATGATGTATCTGTTGAATCTGAGGTTACCTGAGCATCATCATCAGAGCTTGTCGTCATGCTCACATTGCTGGCAATCATGACCGGCTGATCTTTCAGGTCTTTTTCTGTCATGCGAGTCTTTGGTGGCTCAACGTATTGAGAGGTAGGTTTGCTCACTTTTTCTTGTTGATCTAAAACGATAGGAATGATGATGACGGCTAATGCTGCGATAACGGCGATGGCGATAAGACGTTGTTTACTGTACTTTTCCATGATTTACCTCTTTGTGTGTTAATTTCCCTAATAAACGTGCAATAGTTTTACGCAGTTCTTTTCGTTCAACGATCATATCGATTGCACCATGTTCTAGTAAGAATTCACTTCGTTGAAAACCTTCTGGTAGTTTTTCCCGGACAGTTTGTTCGATAACTCGTGGGCCTGCAAAACCAATTAATGCCTTAGGCTCGGCAATTGTAATATCGCCTAACATCGCTAAACTTGCTGTCACTCCACCCATAGTAGGATCGGTAAGTACGCAGATGAATGGGATACTCTGTTCGTTGAGGCGGGTGATTACTGCGCTGGTTTTTGCCATTTGCATCAGTGAAACAATCCCTTCTTGCATACGCGCACCACCGGAAGCAGAAAATAAAACAAGAGGCACTTTTGCTTCTAAACAATGATTTGCTGCTTGGACAAATCGTTCACCTAACGCGGAACCCATGGAGCCACCAATGAAGTTATATTCAAATGCACATGCGACAAGTGGTAATCCATGAACCGTGCCCTTCATGCTTACAAGCGCTTCAGACTCTCCTGTCATTTTTTGCGCAGCGCTAAGGCGATCTTTATATTTCTTTGAATCTTTAAATTTAAGGTGGTCAATTGCTTGAGGTTTATCTGCAATTTCAACCATGCTCTCTTTATCTAGGAATAGCTCAAGACGTTTTCTAGCAGAAATTCGAATATGATGATCACATTTAGGGCATACATAAAGTACGCGAGATAATTCTTTCTGATAAAGAATGGCTGTACAGGCTGGGCAACGAGCCCATATGCCTTCGGGAACGCCACGCTTATTAGTAGTATCTGTACGAATAGACGGTAATAATTTTTTAAACCAGCTCATGGTTAATTTTTCTCCATCAAATGCATTGCCGTGTTGCATAATATCAGAAAAAACAGGGATATGTCGACTGACTTGTTAGACCAAAATTGTCCGGATATTTCACCCCAATGAGGTATAAGCCATCCGGTGGTGCTGTCGGTGCGGCTTTTGTTCGGTCTTTGACGAGAAGTAAATCACCCATCGATGAAATCGGCTGTCTGCCCTCTCCAATTTCTAATAAACTGCCAACGATATTTCTAACCATGTGATGTAAAAATGCATTAGCTTTGATTTCGATAGCGATAAAAGCGCCTTGTTGTCTCACGCTTAATTCACTTACACACCGATGCTTTGATTTAGACTGGCAAGCACTTGCCCTAAAAGAGGTAAAATCATGTTCTCCAATTAAACTTTGTCCTGCTTCGTGCATGGCTTCTAGGTTTAAAACTGAAGCGTGCCATGTGATGTTTTTTCTTAGGAAACAGGGCTTAACTTTCTGATTAATAATCAAATAGCAATAATGTCTTTCTGTGGCAGAAAAACGAGCGTGGAAATCTTCTGGCATGGTTTTTACCCATTGGAGACAAATATCCTCAGGTAGATTTGAGTTAACCCCCATGCGCCACTGATCAAGTGTTCGATCAGCTTCAGACTCAAAATGAATGATTTGATGTGTGGCATGAACTCCAGCATCAGTGCGTCCAGCGCAAGTAAGATCGATAGGATGATTGGCCACTTTCGCGATCGCGCGTGTTAATTCTTCTTGAACTGAGCTAGCATGAGGTTGCGTCTGCCACCCTGAATAGTTAGCACCATCATAAGCAATTTGACAAGCCAGTTTCATGAGTTATTAAGTTTGTTGAGAAGTTCCTTTGCCTGATGCTTTTGCGCTTCATCACCATGTTGCAAAATGTGTTGAAGCAACTGTTTGGCTTGGCGACGCTTACCCATCTCGATAAAGCCTTGCGCTAAATCAAGTTGAGTATCAAAAACATTTTCTCCAGAACAAAATGCAAGATCTTGATGGATGTGGGACGATTTTGCAAATCGACGCGCAACAAGCAGAATGATAACGAGCAAGGATAAGGCTGAAAGAATAGATGCGATTATCAGCGGCTGATCGTAGTAAGACTCTTTTGAACGTTGTGCACGCTCTCCTTTGACGAAACCTTGTAATGAAGGTCTTTGCTCTAGCTTAGCATGTTGTCGCTCAATGATTTCTGATTGTTGTTCGACAATATCTTGTAGGCGTGCATTATTTGATTGAAGAATTTCAATTTGCTTTTTTAATTCGGTCATTTCGTTTTGAGTGTTATCAGAAACAATTGTTACGGGTGTGCTTGCTTCATCAATACAAGCATCACCATTGCAATCAAAAGTGGATTCTGCAAAAACTGAAATCGTAAAACAGAAAAAAACCAAGAGTAAAATTTTTCGCATGTTTGAACCTTAAAATGTATGGACGTTATATTAGCATAATGGTACAAAACGTCTAGATCAAAAACACTTGTTAAAATCTCAATAAACATGAGCCTTTCCAAGCGAAATACACGAGTAACTCACAAAGTTATCCACAGAAACTGTGTAAAACTCAGGGTAAACCCTTGAGCAATTCTAGGGATTTCAGCACATCATTTGTACTAATTATTTCAATTTAATGTGAATTTTAAGATTAATTTAAGAAAAAATAAGCTTAGTTGTTCACATAAGCGAGTTGTATGAATACAATCAAGAGGTTATAAACAAGAAAGCTTAAGAGAACCTTAAGAAAAAAGATAACTTATTGATTTTATGTTACAAAAAATTGTTCTTCAAATGTGCAAAACTCTTGGCCGGCGCATTAATTTTTTGTGCAACTTGCTCTATTTTCATATTACTCCACAAAGTTATCCACAGAAATGTCAGCATTAAACTTCATGAATCTGATCTCTGGGCCATATCCGTCCCCCTTTGGATGTCATTGATAAAAGCGCGTAACGCGATGAAGGAATCCAGGCGAAAGCGAATGAACGTCCCTGTGCGGTTTGATTAAATATAACCCCCACCCCTAGCTCCTCTCCCGCAAGCGGGAGTGAGGAAATGGAAAAAAATCTCTCTCCTCAAAAAACAAAAGAGATCTATGAAGATCCCTTTTTTTCTTTCACGTTTCCCTCAACCGGGAGAGGGAAAGGGAAAAAACCTCTTCCTCAATAATCAGAAGAGATCAATGAAGCGCACTCTTCTTGTTTCCCCTCTCGCCTTTAAGGGGCTAGAGCTAGAGGGTGAGGGGTTATAAACAAACATCTCATCAAAGACTCAAGGATCTAAGTAAAGCGCTCAAGAAGCAATCTTCAACGGGGCTGTTGCATTCTGCGCCCTATTTCCCGCAACTTGTCCGTAGGAGACATAAAAACCAATAACCTATGCAATTGGTTAATAGAAAATAGACTGTTCGGTACACTCCACAAATCATGTGATGCTATCTTTAGATACAAAAAACCCGACATATGTCGGGTTTAACGTAAGGTATCTAACAAAAATTCTTAGAACATCCTCATGCTATAAGGATTTGGTGCGTTTTTAGGTTGATTTTCTGGCTGTGGTTGAAACGCTTTTCTGTAAGCTAGATTCAAAGCATCTTCTAGGTTACGTTTTGCAGCTGTCGGCATAGGCATACCAGCCATTTGATTTTTGTAACTCTGTAACAATTCATAAGCTTTTCGAGGATTATGCTCAAGCCACTCTTCAATGCTTTTTCCTTTCATCGCTTGCTTAACTAGAAATGGTGTTTGATTCGCAGTGCTCATTACTTTTTGTAATGGAGTATGGAAAGATAAAGACGAACCAGATGATCTATCTGTTTGATTATCAACAAAATTATCTAAAGACATCGGCATTTGAGATGCCACCTGTTGATTTTGTTTGTTTTCAAAAAAGCCTGGTTTCATGATTCACCTATATTTTCATAGCTTTAATTCTACCAAAGAAACCTTAAGGAAATCTTAAGAGAAAAGCTATTTCGTCAATATTTCAGCAATTTGTATGGCATTGGTGGCTGCGCCCTTGCGTAGATTATCCCCTACAATCCACATTGATAATCCGTTCTTAAAGGCCTCTGCTGGCCGAATACGACCGACATAAACATCATCAGAGCCATAAACATTAATTGGTTGAGGAAAATCCTTCGTTTGGTCTGTATTCGTTATTTTGACGCCTGGTGCAGTTTCTAAAAGCTTTACGGCCTCTTCCGGGGTTATCAGCTTATCTGTTTCGATAGTAACGGCCTCAGAGTGGCAATTCACCACGGGTACGCGCACGGCTGTCGCTGAGACCAGAATCTTGTCATCCAAAATTTTCTTCGTTTCTCGGCTAATTTTCATTTCTTCCCGTGTATAACCATTGTCTTCAAATTCATCAATTTTAGGAAGTACATTAAATGCAAATTGCTCAGAAAAAACATTAGATTCTATTGAAAACTCATTCATTAAATAAGAGATTTGTTGTTTTAACTCGTCAACAACTGATTGCCCAGCACCTGAAACGGCTTGGTATGTTGAAACAATAATACGTTTGATTCCTACAGCATCATGAATTGGCTTTAAGGCAACGAGTAACTGTATGGTTGAGCAATTAGGGTTCGCAATAATGGAACGCTTTTGATGATCGTTTATGGCTTGCGCATTGACTTCGGGAATCACTAATGGCACATCATCGTCATAGCGAAAACAGGAAGTATTATCAATTACAATACAACCCGCTTCGACGGCTTTAGGCACATATTCTTCTGATACCTTTTTTCCTGCAGAAAAAAAACAGAGCTTGACTTGCGAAAAATCAAACTCATCTAGTGCTTTAACTTCTAGGTTTAATCCCCTATATTGAATGATCTTGCCAGCTGATCTGGCGCTAGCAAGCAGATGAAGGTCTCCAACGGGAAACCCACGCTTTTCGAGCAGCAAAACTAGCAAGCGCCCTACTGCGCCTGTTGCACCAACAACTGCAATATCAATCGGTGTTTGCATTAGTTGCTCGCCATATTATTAGCAAACTCTACTCGAGCAACCAAAGATATCTGGCTACTCACAGGCAAGCTGCTTTTTTCCTGATTTTGCTGTATTCGTCTAGCAAGGTTATTTGTTGTTGTAATAAGCAGCGGTCGAAAAATGTTATCCATAAATGAAATTCGGTGAATAACATAATGTGCGTCAGAAAAAGTTTGGTTGAGTATTTTTTCCTGCGCTATGGCTTGCTGATAAATATCTGATCTTAAATTATTCTTGAGTTGCGTTAACTCCTTGATGCTTGGAGTATAATCAACATGTTCTAAGGTAAAATTCATTCCAGGTTGGCTCATTGATTTTAGTTTACCTTGCAAGCCTGATACCGATTGGTTTTCTATGCGTGTTTCAGCCGTTGCTTCTACTGAATCTAAACCGGATGTGGTTGTTTTTCGACTGAAGGTTGTGACATTCCATGAAGCACCAGGGATAAGTGCTTTTAAACTCTCATCTACTTTATCATAAAGGTCGGATAACTTATTGTTATTTATTGCCGCATCTATCTTTATCGTGATCACTGCCGTTTTTGTTTTTAGCCATTGTTGTGAAATCAAATCCATTGAAATAATATTTAACATTTTGTCATTACTACTGTCTGAGGCCCACGATACCCCGACAAATGAAATCAGAACAAACAATACGATCAAAACCTTTTTCATGAAGAGCTCCTTTTTGAGATAGATGTAATCATATTACTAGCAATAATGCGCTGATTTCAATACACTATGGGGATATTTATTAAGGGTTACAAATGAAGAAAATTGTTGTTCTAACATCAGGTGGCGATGCTCCTGGCATGAATGCGGCTATTCGATCAGTCGTTCGAACAGCGTTGCATTACAATATTGAAGTCTTTGGTTGTAAGCATGGCTACAAAGGCTTAGTGGATCAAGAGCTTATTCCCATGAATCGTTTATCTGTAGCGAATACGATTCAAATGGGCGGGACCGTTTTAAAGACTAATCGATGCGAAGGGTTTTATAAGCAAGACGTGCGCATGAAAGCAGCACGCTTTCTAGCCGATCAAAAAATTGATGGTTTAATCGTCGTTGGTGGGGATGGCAGCTTCCGAGGAGCCTCTAAATTACGCGCTGATGGAGGACCACCTGTCATAGGTATTCCTGCAACAATTGATAATGATATTTTTGGCACAGACTATACCATTGGTTTTGATACCGCACGTAATACTGCCCTTCAAGCCATTGACCGGATTCGTGATACGGCCTCGAGCCATGATCGAGATTTCATGATTGAAGTGATGGGTCGTAACACGGGCTTTTTAGCCGTTGAAGTCGGCATTGCTGGTGGCGCTGAATTTATTCTGATACCAGAATTTGATTTGCCTATCGAGCGCTTAGCTGAAAGGGTAAAAAATTTATCCAAACATAAACCCACTTCAATAATAGTTGTTGCTGAAGGTGATAAACCAGGAAGGAGTATGGAAATCGCAGAACAACTTGGCAAGCTGACCGATAAGTTTTATAAAGTATGTATTCTTGGACATACCCAACGAGGTGGTAGCCCAACGGCTATGGATAGAAAATATGCTGCAATGATGGGTTATAAAGCTGTTCATGCGCTCATCGACGGAGAGAGCGACAAAATGACAGCAATCCACCGTGCACGCATTGAACTGGCGCCCTTTCCAGATCCAGAAAAAGATTTTCGACGGTTTGATGATGAAGAGCTCATCAAGATGAATGTTGTTATTTGTCATTGATAAGACTCTTGTCTACTATATTATATTGAAATTGACCACAGCATTCTAAGACTCATCACGTTTTAAACGGCCTAAGAGTTTTTTCTTTTTCTTTTGAACAGATGCTTCAGGATTTGTTTCCTCAAGCTTACTCTTCGCCAAGTGAGGAGCTACTTTTGTGACAGCATCATCTGAAATTTTCATCTTCAATAGATCAAACACTGCCAGCACTGCCTGCCTATCTGGGTAGGTGGTTTCCCATGATCGCATCGTAGAAAGCAAATCTTCCGATAATCGGGTTCTTAGCACTGGGAATTTGACTATCAACATTCCGCGCAGATACTCATTATTCAACGTACTAATCAGCGAGATTAGGTGATAATAAAAATCAAGTTGAGAATCTGTTGCTTGTGACAATATCATTGCTAAGTGCTCTTGCCACTCAGGAAACTGCTTGGGTGATAGTTTGATACGATCAACGCCAAGTAGATTCTGATATTTTTTGATTTTGGTTTTCAATGTTTCCATTTGGGCTTTGAGATGGGATGATTTTTCTTGAAGTTCACGCAGCAAACCCTCATCCACCTCGAAGTCAGTATCAATACTCAAATTTAAATTTGAAAGACTGTTTGTAATGCTTTGGTTGATGCGCTCAACTTCTTTTGCTAATGGCTTATTGAACGCTTCAATAGAAAATCGTGAATAAGCAGTCTTAATAAGCTCGGCAGTATTTAAGCGATGTCCGATATGATCGATAGATTGAGAAAGGATTTCAATTTTGTTATTCGAAGATGCTATTTCTATTTCCGCATTTTTAATCGTTACCTCTGTTTGACGGCGCGCCTGCTCTCGTTCGGCTTTTGCTAGTTCGGTTTGTTTTTTGTCTTCCAACGTTTGTAATTCATCATAGTATTTACAAGATTCTTTTAAATCTTCAATCGGATTTGGGAAAACAGGGTCATTTGTCTTTTCTACTTTCTCTAGATTCTCAATCAGTGCCTGTATGTTGAGTGCATCATAACGTTGCTTGTATCGAGCATAAATTGTTTCTGGAAGGATTGTTTCAGATTTCTTTAATAAGTCACCCATATAGTGGACAATATTTGAAACTACTGTGCGTTGTGCAGTATAGTCTGTCAGTTGCTTTTGGGCGGAGCTCCAAAGCTCATTTTTATTATTTATAACTTTTTCTGTAACCTCGTTAAGCGCTTTAGTTGAAGTTGCTTCTTTAGCTTGAGCTAGCAACGCTTTGATATCATTCTTTTTCAATCCCAAATCAACACTGAACGTTTTTGCGAACGTTTTAAAACGATTTGCTTGAACTTCAAGTTGTAAGCGATAACGTTTAAGAATGGTTAACGTTTTTCGAGTTAAGTTAACATAGTTGGATTGGTTGATGCGCTGAAGTTTTTGGGTTAACGCTTCATCATTGTCATAGGAATAAAGCGCCTTGTCTATCATGTTGACTTTCAAAAATGATTCAATGTCTGCATTATTCTCTTGATTTTGCAGATTGCGAATAAGGGAAAAAGCATTTTTGATTTTCGAAAGCATATGCGGATTCAAGCCAAAATACAAAGACTCAAACTGCCTTTTCAAATCATGCAACAGTTGCTGCTTGTAACGTTCTTGAGGTGACTGAGCCAGTGCTTTTTCTAACTCGCGAATTTCTTTCACTTGTGATTCAATGCCAAGCAACAAATCTGCTTGAGCGATCCGCGGGTTTTGCTCGCCTATTTCTTTTTGGATAATTGCTTGTTTATCAGGATTAGCGACATATATAGCTAAGTAAGTTTGTAAAACTTTAAGTAAATAAAAAGGGGTAATAAAACCCAAGGCTTCATAGTATTGTTTAGATTCTGTGTAGAAACTGTCAAAGGATTTTATGTTTCGTTGGTTTGCCATATTTATACTGTAACATAATTTAATCGTTAAAAATGATCGGGGTGGCCGGATTTGAACCGACGACCCCTTGCGCCCCATGCAAGTGCGCTACCAAGCTGCGCCACACCCCGCATTTTTAACTGAGTTCTTGCTGTCCATGTTAGCTTGTCATCCCGAACGAAGTGAGGGATCTCCATCTACTAGGAGATTCCTCGCTAACGCTCGGAATGACACCGCATCTTCTATGCTAGTTTGTCATCCCGAACGAAGTGAAGGATCTCCACCTAGCGGGAGATTCCTCGCTAACGCTAGGGACGACACTTTTAGGAATAATATCAAAACTTTACCCATTCTGCACTTTTTTGATATAATAAAACTCTGTCAGGATGTGAGCAGTATCATGGAAGTAAACGCAAAAAATGTCAATCATTTCAACCAGTTCTATCTGGAGCACTTGCCTTCCATAAAGTCTTTGCAACAACAGATCACAGAACTTCAACTCACGAATATGATTTTAAAGAATAGCCTCGATGAAAAAGATCAAATCGAGCATTACTTACGCGAGAGCGAAAATCGTTTTCGCTTACTTGCCGAAAACTCTACTGACATGATTTCAAGGCATTCACCTAAAGGAGTATATTTATATGCTTCACCCGCTTGCCGAACCCTACTTGGATATCAACCTCATGAAATGGTAGGTAAGTCCTTCTTTGATTTTATTCATCACTATGATGCAAGCAAAATGAAGAAACTTTTTCAAAAGAAAAATCACATAAACTCTTTTACCTATCGCGCACGTAAAAAAGATGGATCGCACCTTTGGTTTGAAACAAATTTAAGGATTATTCATAAAAAGAATTCGAAAAAAATTATCGAATGGCAAGCAGCAACACGAGATGTTACTCAGCGTATCGTTGCAGAAAAATCTCAAAAGCAAACTAAAAAATTAGCTGATGTCATACGCTCTATCAGCATGGAAGAAGTTGCATCCGGAATTGCACATGAAGTCAACCAACCATTAGCGGCTGTACTTAATTACACGCAAGGTTGCGTGCGACACATGCAAAACGACGATTGTGACAAAAATAAAGTCCTAGAAATTATGAAAAAAGCAGCAACACAAGCTGAGCGTGCAGGCGACATTATACATCGATTAAAAAACTTCTTCTGTAAAGGAAAGCTTTATCCAGAACAAGAAAACGTGAATCGCTTAATTCGACAAGCGATTGCTTATATTAGACCTGAGCTAAGTAGTTCTAAAGTTAAAGTGAATTTAGAACTTCAAAAACCCTTGCCAAAAATTTCTATTGATAAAATTCATTTTCAACAGATCGTTTTAAATCTTGCTCAAAATGCTATCGAGTCTATGCAAGAAGCTAAAGTTAAAAATAAATATATTACGATTCGTACCGTTCATGATGAAAAGCCTGAAATAAAAATTGAGTTTTTTGACAATGGGCTAGGATTTTCACGTGAGCTAATACAAAAAGTTACCACGCCATTTTTTACAACGAAAAAAAATGGTATGGGAATGGGGTTAACGATATGTCACTCTGTGATAGAAGCGCATGGTGGAACATTAAAGATTATACCCCGCTCAAAACAAATGAATGGTTGTGTGCGACTAACATTGCCAATTTGAAATCAAGGAGGAAAAAAAATGAGAGAACCTATCGTATTTGTGGTTGATGATGATCAAGCTATGACTGAATCACTATCATGGGTCATTGAGTCTATTGGATTAAAAACACAGACCTTTACATCAGCTCATGCCTTTTTAGACACGCTAGATACTTCTCAACCTGGGTGTTTATTATTGGATGTCCGAATGCCAGAGATCAGTGGTCCAGAATTACAATCACTACTGAAACATCAAGGCACAAATCTTCCTATTATTTTCATCAGCGGCCATGGTGATATCCCATTAGCTGTTCGTGCAATGAAAGAAGGCGCCATTGATTTCCTAACGAAACCTTTTAACGATCAAATGCTTATTGAAAGTATTAACAAAGCAATTCGTACTGATCATGAAAATCGATTAAAACAACATCAGTCTGATGCAATACGTTATCGTTTCGATCAGTTAACCCCGCGTGAAAAAGAAGTGATGAGTCGCATCGTTGTTGGCAAGCTTAACAAAGTTATTTCCGCTGAATTAGATATATCTTTAAAGACTGTAGAAGCTCACAGGGCTAGTGTGATGAAAAAAATGCAAATGAAATCATTGCCTGAGCTAGTTGAAGCCTCAATTAGATCAGACTTATTTAGGGAAAACCCTTAGCAATCACTGGGAGAAGACCTAATTTTCAAAAGCTGTAAAATTCGCGATCATGAACATCAGAGTTGAGAAAAAACTCAACGACCAATAAGAAACTTATAACAGAGATGAACAGGAGACAAATCATGGAAGATACGCTTAACGTGTTATTCGTTATTAATTCAACTACGGAAAAAGAACTTCAAGCTTCAAAAGAAATTCTCATTCAAGCATCAAGATGCAAACCGGTAAGGCTAAATTTATTGTATGTGCAGCCTAAAATACCCGTTTGTTATTTTCATATCCCTGCGATGATGAAACTTGTGAAAAAAAGCGAAGAAAACGCACGTCAAGCGCTTAAAAAAGCCGGCGAATTATTAGACGTATCCACTAACCATCAATGGGTTGGCACAGGCAATATTACATTCGTGTCGAAACAGATGGCTAGTCGTTTAGGAGTTGACTATGTGATGGCGGGAGCGAAGGAGCAAGGCAAAATACATGCCTCAAATACTGTGCGGAATGATAAGGGTGAATATCAAATAGAAACGATAGCTGGCCTACGATCACTATGCCTTGCAACGCAATCCGCCGAGGGGGGTTGATGTAACTAATACATCGATTCAACCTTGTAGATCGGTTTAGAAGTTAGGTAGGACAACTATCGTATTACCCTTATTTTATACCGCACACTAATCCCTGCTCTCCCCAGCAGGGATTTTTTATTACTTTAATCTTCCAATAATTCCCTTTATAATCAGATCATCTCAAACCAGGAAGTGCTAAATATGACCAAAAAGAATCTTTGTTATGCGCAATCGGGCGGTCCTACGGCTGTGATCAATGCCTCGGCACAAGGAGTCATCGAAACAGCGAGAAAGCACCATGATAAAATCGATAAGATCTTTGCTGGCCTCAATGGAATTAGTGGTATCTTGAGCGAAAATCTTATTGACACCGCCTATGAGTCTGATGAGGCAATCACGGCGTTAGGATATACACCCGGTGCTGCATTCGGCTCATGTCGCTACAAGTTAAAAGATCCAAAAACGCAAAAAGAACAATATGACCGCTTATTTGAGATTCTAGATGCACATAATATCGGCTATTTTCTATATAACGGCGGCGGCGACTCACAGGACACGATTCATAAAATTTCCGAATATGCTAAAGAAAAAGGGTATCCACTCCAATGCATCGGTGTTCCAAAAACCATAGATAATGATATTCCACTAACAGATACTTGTCCGGGCTATGGCTCGGCAGCTAAATTTATTGCAACAGCAACACGTGAAACATATTTTGATTTGCGTTCCATGGCAGCCTCTTCTACCAAGGTGTTTATTCTTGAAGTTATGGGTCGCCATACAGGATGGTTAGCTGCTGCGAGTGGTCTCGCACGGGAAACAGAAGAAGACCCACCACACATTATTTTAATGCCTGAAGTGGCTTTTGATGAAGATAAGTTTTTAAATACGGTAAGAGCTTATAAAGAAAAATATGGATTATGTCACATCGTCGTATCTGAAGGTGCGCGCGACCATAACGGCCATTTTCTTTTTAATGTTAATGCTAAAGATGCATTTGGCCATACACGATTGGGCGGTGTTGCCCCAACGATTGCTCATATGATTAAAGAAAAACTCGATTTAAAATATCATTGGGCCGTAGCTAATTATATGCAACGTGCTGCAAGACATATCGCATCAAAAACAGATGTAGAGCTTGCCTACGCCGTGGGTAAAGCAGCTGTAGAGTTTGCACTCGAAGGCCAAACAGCTGTCATTCCTGTGATCATTAGAGAAAGCGCTTCACCCTATCAATGGTATATTGAATCCGCAAATTTATCGGATGTTGCTAATCAAGAGCATCTCGTGCCAGCAGACTTTATCACTGAAAATGGATTTGGAATTACAGATAAATGCCGCGAATACTTGAGTCCATTAATTCAAGGTGAAGTTCCACCGCCCTTCCATCAAGGATTGCCCGCTTATGTTAAGCTCAAAAATCAGCTGGTGGAAAAAAAAATCCTGGCAACAGTGTAATATAGGTTGCATGTATTAACTAAAGTGATTTTTCCCAATATCGTTTTGCAAGTCCGTTCTAACCGTATACGGGCTTAACTGATGCAATACATCACATATTCTATCTAAGTCAGAACCGTTGCGATAATTTAGTGTTTCCTGGACCATAGTTTGAAATCTTTCACTATCAAGATTTTCATGGTAAGTAAAAAATGCCTCCAAAATATTACGAGCTAATACACTCCGATTATTTTTTAACGACCTCAACAATAACAAGGATTCTTGATAAATAGCAGCATGATCTTGACTGTCGAGAATTATTTGCAGTTCATTTGCTTTATCGTGGTTATTGTGAAACAGGGAAGAAATGGAAAACATAGTAGCACTAGGGCGAGAAAATTCGTTGAGATAATTGTGAGCTGCTTGCCTGAGATCGACAACTAGACTTTCAGATTCTTGCGTAGGGCTCTTAGTTGTTAGTGGCTGGCACTCATTAGATGCTCTGAGTTCTTGAGCCACGCCACGTTTTAACCTATCAAAACGATTTGTTTTCAGCCAATCAACACTATTAATGGGATCCAGGTCACTTCTTGAGATTAATGAGAACCTAACAAAAGATTCTGTGATTGCGTTAGTAAGAGTGCCTTGTCTTGGAAAACTTTCAAGCAATGGTAGTAATGCTTTTAAAGCCATACACTTATAGTCGTTCTCAACCTCATCTGAGGTAGAATAGTCAAATGAATCATACGTATGCTCAGAGAGCTTCACTATGGTATTAACTAACATAGAGGCTTGCAATTGATTGCTGTGTTTGGGTGGCAAGAATAAGAAACAACGTTTCTCAAATCTAGAATGTTGCCTTATGTACTCAAGCGCGTCATTATATATTTTCTCTAGAGCACGAACTATTAAAAAAGGATTCGTGGTTAAAGGATATTTAAGAGTAGAAAAGCTCTGTTTCATTTTTAAGATTTTATCTGCATGGTATAAATTATAAATTGTACTATGCGCTCTAATTCCAAGGTTGTTTTGAAGCAGACTTCCGAAGAAACGCGCTTTAGATAATGCAGATTGCTCCTCATAAGGAGTTGGCTCATAATCCTTAACTTCATAAGGTGGCGGATAACCAAAACGTGCCTCAAGATTTTCACTATCTTCAGTCATGAACTGATCCCAGAGATCAAAAATAGTGTTTTCATTCCGATGACGGATCTCCGGATCGATAGACAATACCTCTGCTAATAGTTTAAAAGATAAGTTACCATTCATTCTATTTGCTTCACTATGTACAATAGCTTTTGAAATCATTTTGTTATCAGAAGGAATTGAGGTTTCATCACCTAACAATGCCTTGACTAAATTATTAATCTGTTCTGAATAAACAGATTCATTTTCTATGCAAACATTTTTTAGTTCAAAACATAGTTGAGAAAATATAACTGAATACCCTGATTCAGTAAATTTTTTTGATAATTTAGATAAATTCAAAAGAGCAGAATCAGACCGGAAAAGAAAGGAGGACCCTTCTCTATTGTTTTCCGCAATTAATTTTGTTGTATTTATTAGAGCATCTTTATAAGTACACCTATCTTCAGGATCTATCACCATGAGAAGACTCAACAACTCAATGCTATTACTACCACAATCTTCTCTCAGCTTTATTGCATGATCTAAAAGTTCAAAATCATAGACCTCCTTAAATTCATTGCCTGACAAAGTTTCAAGCAGGGTTAAAATCAATGCATGATTTTGGCCGCCCTTTTCACCCAGATACTCTTTGAGATAATCCATAAAATCTAATAAAAGACTATACTGTTCAACCTCTAAAAAGGCCTTTTGAATTTTCAAAATTTGAAAAAAGCACTCATCTTGGTCAAGACTATCTCTGATGCTCTCAGCTTCTCTCAAGACATCAATAACATTGGACACCTTGTATTCACGCGATTCAATCGCTATCTCTCGCAGCAGGTTTAGCCGATCACCTTCAATATTAAACTTTTGAGAAAGCTTCCATACTCTATAAAATACTTCATATGGCATTGGATCAAGCGAAAATATTAAGGCCAGATTTACTTTAGGGTTGATTGCTCCATTTTGATTGGATGGAGGGCAAAGGACTGTTAAATGCTCCATATAATCACGACGCTCATCAGCACTTTCAAATCGACTTAAATAAGAAAGCAGTTGCATCAGCGAATAATATTTTTCAGAGATAGTTAACCCCGAGTCTTTTACAAAAAATGCATCTATTTTTTCTGAAACAAACTCGTCTTTTAGTTCATTTCTGAGATTAATATACGCATTTTTCTTGTTTCGACCATCAGGCTGAGTCTCTTTTAGCTCATTTAAGACATGTAATATGCATTTATCAGGTTCCTCATATATAATTTCTTGGAATTCATTAAGTTTTTGATTGAGCTGTAGAAGAAAATAATTGCATGAGGTATTTTCAAGACATTCATTTATAAGATCAATTACAAGATGAGGCTGATTTGATATTTGTAAAAATACTTCGGCAATCTCATCAACTTGAGCAATGAAATCAATATCAATAATCATACTTACTAAATTTAATATCGGCACCTGAGATTCATGCACGTGATGCTCGTTAGAATTAAATCCGTTTCTTGGTGAATACTCTATTGGCAAGTACTCATTGAGCTCAAGTTCAGATAGACGATAGGTATTATCTTCAGATATTGCATTCAAACGAGCAAGAATAGCAGCAACTGAATTGGAAAAATGAACTTTCATTTCACTATAAAGCGATTCCGCAGTTTTATCTTCTTTATCTAACTGATTCCACCTTGACTCAAGCTCTTTCCATTGACGGAAAACTAAAAGCCTAAAATTCTGCTTGTCATCGTTCTCATGAATAAAAGAAAATTGTTCCATCACCCAAGTGCTAAACTGAGCTTTTAAGCGTTTGTATTGCATTTCTTTAAGGTTGAAATAAAAATCCACTTTTTCACGTAATAAAAAATTTCTTTGGAGCAAATCTAAATGCTCGAGGCTTTCCTGTTTGCTTTCTTTATATTCATAGTCTTCTAATTCTTGCTTCATATCATAGGTTTCTAGACGGTCAGATAATTCTTGTCTTCCTTCAAACTTATCAATAGCTGACTCAAGTCTTTCAGTATCCGCTTCTAAAGCTTTCAAAAGATAATATTGATATACTTCACCATAAGCGCCATTCCTGGCGGTTCGACCACCTTTTTGCAATCGATCATTTTCATCCTGCGGCTGTGTGATAATAACCATATCAACCCCAACGTTGTCACCTCTTCCTAAGCACGAGGCTACCAACGCAATACCAACTGATCTTTCATTTCCCTTCCAACATTCAGCCTCATGCTTTTCTTTTAAAAGCACTTCATTGCTTCGTGTGTCTTGGTTAGTATAGCGCCATAAGCTTGAGTGATAATCTGTCGTCAAATTATGCAGCAAGGCTTCATACAGCTCATTGACTTCTTCGTCATTTCGAGCTGCAATTAAAATAGACTTTTTAACGCTTAACGCTTCTTCAATCTTGCTCGCTATATCTAAATAATACTCCTCAATAGTGCTTGCAAAACACGGAGGATTCCACTGTCGTTTATCTTGAGCGTTTGTAGGAACATCTAAAACAATTGTTTCAAACTCTTGGTAGAGTTGATAGGCTTGGGTTGCAGATATTGAACCACTAAAACCTTCCCAAATATCCGTCAATGATTTGGTCCGTTCAAAAGCAAGTTGAGAAGTTAGTAAATAACTTTCCGAATGAATGTTGTAGTTCCTCGGTTGATTATCGCCTTTTTCTGCTGCTGCTCTATTTAATAGCACGGCTAATAATTGATGAACACCATCACTATAACTTGAGCCAACGACAGGTTGATTAGCTTTTGATAGTGGTATAATTTCTTTCATAGGATAATGAACACCATCTATTTCAATAACCTTTTCTTTTGCTGTAAAGTCCACATCCATTCTCAACCCTAAAGCAATGTGTACTGACTGAAGCCAATACACTAGTGGGTCAGGCCCTTCTTTAATTAAGCGTTGCAAAAAAATCAAATGAGAAACATCTTTTTTTGCAATCAGCTCCAAACTATCTAGAAGATCTGCAATGGTCTCATGTGAAAGTCTATATGTGTTATTTTGAATACCGTCTTTGAGTCTATCTTCATAAAAATCTATTAACGCGTTGTAAAACCACTGCATTTGTTTAGGTGTATGGCCAGTATGACATGCATAGTTATAACCAGTGTTCAAGCCTTCTTCAAAAAAGATATAATCTACTTCATCAAATAAAATCACACGATCTGACTTAGGTGTATCGATTGAAATATTACTATTGCTGCATTCATCTAAAAACAGAGAAAAACCTCCTAAGGTGGAATAATGCACTTGAGTATTATAATAATCCTCAACAAATGTGCCTGGCTGAACATGAGCACTAAAAATCCCAAGATAATTAAAAAATGCTTCGTAATCTTTTTGATCACGCATAGCTAACGTGTCTTTAGCGGTGAATATCTCAACAATTTTTTTTGATAGAGCATAATTTGCAGCTCGCATTGCAACAAAGTGACTTTTTCCCTCACCTGTCGACAAGCGCAGAATGCGTGTGTTGCTATTGATACCAATATCATTTGTTATCAAGGCATATTGTTGTGCTAAATGTGGATATTTCCCTGTTGTTCTACCAAGGACTTCAAACAAAAGAGCCCATTTTTCTGTTTTCAGGTTAGTATTGTCTACCTCACTACCAGAACCGTTTTGAATATCATGCAAATAATCTATTATTTCATCTTGAGTCATTTCGCTAATTTTCTTATCTGCCAATCTGACAACACCCGACTCTAAAGTTTTTAAGTAGCTAAATGCTAGACTTATCTTTGTTACTTCATGTAAAGTTAGCGGGCGTTGCGATCCTCTTTCACGAATGTGTGTTTCTTTGATCATCCGTGAAAAATCTTGCTTGCGCGTTTTTAGTAACTTGCGATAATCTCGACGCACATCCCAGGTAGGATTTTTATTAAAATCAGCAATAAAGTCATCAATTGTATTGTATTCACCCTTTTCTTCTTCTTCCGTGTCTTTATTACTATTTATCTTATTAATTGCCCAAAACAATCGGACACCAGAAGGATTTGGTATTTGAGGATATAAACTTGAAATAGCGTTTAAATCGTCAATGTTTAAAACGTTTAAATGAGTTATCAATTTAGAAATAAGATTTCGTTGATATCTATAGTTGTGCTCAGATACCAAACCTGTATAAAGGCAGCTAAATGCCAAAATATGCAATAAATACGCTTGTTTTTCAACCGTACATTCTTCCATTACTCTTTGAAATTGAACCTCTATATTTTTATCTTCTGAGGCCCTCTCTAACCAAAGCGACATAGCTTGTGTCCAGCTGCTTTTAAAAGGCTTGTCTTCACCTAAGTTGATAATACTCTTAATATCCAAAAATCGAGACTCATACTTCGAAGGATCAACAGCATCAAAGAGATTCAAAACAGCTGGCGCTAAATCAAAATCAATGTGATCTAATATATAATATAAAAGTTCTGTTGATGCGAGTGTATTTCCATTTGAAAAATATTCTTTACATGCCATTTTAATTATTTGCGTTTTCTGAGTTATCTTTAACACGTTAGAGTTTACCACTTTTTGTGATATTTCTTTGATAAGCTCTGGAAAGGTTTCGAGGAGGTGTTCTTGAATTGTCGGTTTTAAGCACTCCTCTTGAATAAGGTCCGACAATATATTTAGAGGAAACGGCTTATTACCCTCTGGCTGTAAAGAGAGGAGTAATTGCGTTAGGAATTCTGCCGTCCAATAATGATCATTTTCAATCTTAACTAACACTGATAATAGCGGCTCAACTTCGTCAATATAACGGCTGCTTATTTTAAGCTGCTTAAAAAAGCTCATAATAGTAGCCGTTTGATTGTATATGTGATTTTCTTTTGAGAAATCAGAGTTTGTATTAATTAATACATGCTTATGAAGGACCTTTTGAATTCTATGCTTATGTTCTCCCATATTATGTATGTAAGGCAACATCTCAAGTTCATCTAGTTCCATTTCGCGATACTTCCCAAGTATGCTCAAATGAAAATTTAAGCCAAATTGACTCTTTAAGCGAAAAATACATTCATTTCTGATCTCAAAGGCTGAGGTTTCTTGTTGACAGAACATGTATGCCGTTTCTAACAGGGTTTTCCAGGCTTCTGTAGGTATTGGATCCTTTATATCCTCATAAATTACTGATAATAACTGTTCCATTAGAAATACAGCTTGATTGCGAGAATAGCCATTCAATGATTCGAAAGTAGTAATAAAATCCAAAACTTCCTTTTGATTATTTTTGCAGATTCCCATCAATGCAGCCATCTTATATGCAGTATAGAAAATAATTGATCTTGACCTCGTTTGTGTAAGGGTATTTTTATACAGCATATTTAAAAAACTGGTTGGATTTGCACTACTTCCTTGACCATTATACATATAAGTTACGGTCTCTAGAGTTAAACCTTCAGGCGTGTTCTCTAACAGCTTCTCTAACCAATTATAATTTTTTAACAACTTCAAGCTTTCAATATCTATACGCAACTTACTAACCGAAGACTTACTTTTAGTCGCTACCAATATATTAGAAGCAACTAAAGTCAGCTCACTCACTTCTCCTGATTGAGAAGAATTGCTTAGATATATCTCGCTATCGTTGATGAGACAGATGGCATCATGCACAGTTAAATAACCAAAGTCACAGTGAGTTATTAACACAAGCTCTTGCCACTTTTCAGAGAGATTATTTTCATATTCAGTAAAATATTCCTTCAAGAACGCATAGTCTTCATCATTCAGTTTAGGTGTAGATGATATGCATCTTAAGAATATTAATAGATCGTCCTCGCTCTTAGACTCTTCTATTCGATCATTTTGATTATTAGAGGTTATTAAGTATGATTGCAATGTTGGCTTGTACGTTGGCTCACCATGCTCAAAATCATTGAGCTTTAACTCTGGACTGATACGACAAAAGCCTTCCTTAATTACAGCATAATAGACTCCGCCATGCCTTAAATCATACTCATGTATATTGTCTAATATTTCAATTTGAGCGCTGCCATGAAGATTTTCATAAATACTTTTAACCCTATCACACAAAACAAGCATATTACCTGCAGGAAAGTTTATAAAAACGTCCGGATGAGGATCAACTTCTTGAACAAAAGCATAAAATGCGTGAAATAGCGAGCTAATATATTCAAAACCCGCTTTTTGAATATGCTTCTGGCAAAAATCTACAAATGCTGATTTAAAATCGTGGCCAGAAAAATTTAAGTATGAAATCAATCGATCAATTGCATATATTTCTTTTTTTGAAATAAAAACTTCATAGCTGTGTATAGAATTCAAAAAAGCGCTATAAAACTTATTAAACTCAACTTCACCTAAAATTTCTTCAAGCTTAAAAAGCCGTTGACAAAAAGCTTTAACACCTAAAGGGCCATATTGATTAAAAATTTGACCCATAGCTTTAAAATTATTTTCATTAAAATATTTAGATAATATATTTTTGTGATCTTCTTCTATAAACAGGCCTCTATAAATAAGTGCATTTCGCTCTTTTATTTCTCGACTATTAAGCGCAGAATCTTCAACCAAACTCAAATAAAGAGGCCTATTTTCAGATTCGAGCGTACAATTATTCAATTTTTCTTTCAGATCGACGATGACATCAATTGTGCTTTCTGGCGAGTAAGCCCAAAGTTGAATGAAAAGATACCAATTCCTCTTTATAAAATCTCCATGAGTTTCAAGTCCAGATTCTGATGACTTGTATTCCTCTCCCTCTTGCATATGAGTAATAAACTCGTCAAATAATATCTGAGTTTCACATTCTGTTAACGTGGGCTGCAATCTTTGAAAAAGACACATATTAAATAAATCTTCGTTATCCACAACCATGCTTGGTTTAGCATTTATATATTTACTTAAATTAAATTGGCGAAAATCACCGTGCCAAATTCTTTCTGAGTATCCATGGATATTCGTCTCGATGGTGAACTCATTCTGTTCCCCAGAAAAATAGCCAAGCTCGTACCTGTAACATAAAACTAAATTATTTAACTCATCGCGCTGAAGGAAGAAACCAAATGGTAAGTTATCTGCTTGTATACCGGATACAAATTTCTCTGAATGACGTAGTAGCTTGTAAACCGCTTCCAAAGTGATTTCAGATATGACGTCTTTTGCTCTAACATTTGGATTTGCACCAACCCAAGTTCTAAATAAAGCCTGTAGATTGGTTTCATTTACTAATAGTCCTACTTGCAATTTCTGACAAATACTATCATGGTCAATTTCATTTTTTTCGCAATATTCTTCGAGTAATTCATCAATATTTTCGTAGCTCACGAGCCGTTGTGGTAATGTTTCATTAGAGACTTTGGCTTTAACAACTTTGCGTTCTGCTTTTATTCTTCGCTCTACGTTCACCGCTTGAGCCTGCTGCACTTCTAGCTGTGGATTAGTTGACCTTATAATTGAATATTCTTTGGCACATGCCCTATCAAAATTAGCTCGATCTAGATCTGTGATTTCATTTAAACCTTCATCTTCATCGAACTCACTCGGTTTATCTTCATTATTGATAGCATCAGAATCAGAGTCAATGTTCAAATACGTCAACGACTTTGTCACCTCTGTTCGACGGTTTGTATTAATAATATCATTCAAAAGTTGATATGCATTGAGTAACTCAGAAGAACAGTTTATTTCACGAGATTCAATCTCTATAATCTCTATTGGTGTCGACCATCCCTTACTTTCTGCATCACGCGTAAGTTGGACTACAAAATTTAATATGTTGTCATTTAAGCAGCCTGACATAACCGTAAAATAAATACACTTTATTTCTATCAGCCTACGATTGTTTAACAGATCAACTAGGTCTAAGCAGCCATCATCAAGAATGCCATCATAATAAGCTAAAGATACAGCATTAAATGGAAAATATTTTTCTTGTTCTAAATGCTCTTTTAATATGGCCACAACACTTTCATCAATATGATTAGAGTCAGGATGGTAATGAGCTTCAGCATTTAAAACAATAGACTCTTCATTTAGCATTCGTGTTGCAAAATTCTGGCCATCTAGGTCTGATAGGAAATATATGAATTTACTTATACCAGGAAGCGACATCTTTTGAGTCAGCTCAAGAAACTCTTCATGTTCATCACGATTATCAAGCACATCTGGGTGTTCACATAGATATACAAACCATTTCTCTACGGCTCTGAGCCAATAATTATCAGCCAATGGTGGCAGATAACCTTGGCTGGCAAGGAATTTGTTTCTTGCCAGAGTTGGCATTACAGCTTCTAAAATATCATGCATGGTATTATTTTCTGAAATAAGACATATTTCTTGTATATACGGTTGATTTTTGAGCTGCTTCACAATAAAGTTTTTTGTTTTAAGATCAAATCTGACAGCATCTGGAAAAGTTATTATAAATACCGGTTTCCTAGCTTTCATGCGTAGAGCGCTAATTAACATCGCAACAGCATATTTATCTAATTTGGTGAGGTCATTCGAGTAGTTATCAATCTTATTTATCCATGTAGGCGCAATAGCATAACCTCCACAGACCGTTGAGTACATTTTTTTCAGATTAGCAATCTTATTTTCCGAAATTGAATTCTCAACCCTTAAGATAACCTCATTATTATTTTCGGATAAAAAGTTAGAGCTTATCATTGCAGCGTCAAGCCCATAGATATTTAAAAATTCATGAAATTCACGTTGTTCTCTAACTTGATTAGGATGAAAATCACTTTCAAGAGTTTTCAATCCGGCAGCAATATTGCCTGGATGGTAATCATAACCTTCTCTTCCTAGCGACACAGTAACCATTAAACGCCAAAAAAATGTCTGGGTACTTCCTCCTGATGCAATAGGGTTTCGGTATAGTATCGCAGCACCACTTTTCATCTGACCTGAAAAGCGAGCAGGGTTATATGTTGCATTACGCGATATGTTTGTAAAAACAAATTCATCCAGAAGCGAGGAGTAATCGCTTCCAAATATCATAGCACATTGAGGCTTTGATAATATTTTAGAATTATAATATGCGAGTGCTGTTAAGCCGCTGGAACAAGAAAAGTTAGCTGTACCGCCAAAGTATCTGATCTGATAGTCAGCGTCAGAAATAATATTTAGTAAAGCTCTTTTCTCATTGGAACTGATAACAAACTCTGAATAAACAGAGATCTTATTACCTCTTTTACTTAAGTAAATCCATCGTGGTGATTTCGACAAATCAAAATTGATATTAACAAAAACATTAAAGTAATGTTCAGCATAGTACTTAGAACGGCGTGGCGGGAAGAGAACATGTAATTCTTTTATGCTAACAACATATATGTTGCTTGCAGTTTTACGCTTAAAATATAAGGCTGACCTAAGCATATCAATTCTTGTCAAATGTTCATATCCACTCGGATCCAAGCAACTACGGCTAATTTTTTCGATATACCCCAACTGGAAGTTAGCATCTAAAAAAACAGGGGAATCAGAAAGATTTACACTAAAATTTTCAGACGTTGAGTCGCTATTGTTCAATATATGTAATGTATTTTTTAACCAACTCTGCTCCAAATCATTAGCATATCTACTCTCAAACCGAATCTTATTAAATATATCCTTGCTCCATTTGACATAGCGATCTCTATTATTGTCGAGGTGGAGATTAATATAATGTAAATTGAATATATCTACATAATTTTCTTCGAGAAAGTCGATAAAAAGATCTGTGTCAGCTCCGAATATGTCAAATAAGTATGTATATAGCGCTGGGAATAACTCTTGATAGTTATCAATCATGAAGGAACCTTTCTTATACTTAAGTTGCGAGTATTTTAAACAGAGGCTGTTATTCTGTCAATAAACTGATAGATACTTGAAGAACAGAATATCTAATTGAGTAATATCTGACCTAAAAGGTAAACAAATCCTCACTGACACCGCGCTCTTCTAATATTTGACGCAGTTCTTTAAGTGCTGTGAGTTGGATCTGTCTTACTCTCTCTCGGGTTAGACCGACAGCTTTACCTACGGCCTCAAGCGTTTGACGTTCCTGTCCCATTAAGCCAAAGCGACGACAGAGCACTTCTCGATGTTTTTCATCGAGTAATAATAAACTGTCAGCAAGCTGTTCTGAGATATCTTTATCAGACAAGCTATCCGCTGGATTGGTATTTTCTTCGTCTGCTACTGTATCAATAAGTGGTTTTCCAGATTCACCACCAATAATCATATCGGTTGAAGTAACATCATCATTGAGTTGTAGTGTATTTTTAACATCATCTAATGGGCGATCTAAATGTTTTGCGATTTCTTCAGGAGAAGGCTCCCTTCCTAATTCTTTTAATAATTGCTTTGATGCCGTTAAATAGATATTGAGCTCTTTGATGACATGCACCGGTAATCGAATCATTCGCGTTTGATTCATGATAGCACGCTCAATGGTTTGTCGAATCCACCAAGTTGCATATGTAGAAAAGCGAAAACCTTTATCAGGCTCGTATTTTTCAACTGCATGCATTAATCCAATATTACCCTCATTAATTAAATCTGAAAATGCTAAACCACGATTGTAATAACGCCGAGCAATTTTAACGACTAAACGCAGGTTGCTTTCTATCATGCGTTTTCTTGCTGCTTCATCACCTTTAAGAGCAAGATTACCGTAGTAAACTTCTTCTTCAGCAGTTAACAAAGGCGCGAACCCAATTTCATTTAAATAGAGTTGTATAGGATCAGGAGACGCATGATGACGCCGTGGTGTCGACATCTGGCTTTTAGGCAATTCGACTTGGCTATTGTCACGAAAATCCTGTTCAATCTCAGCAATTTCTGCTGCTTCAAGTTTTTGAGGTTTTGTTCGCGTTTTAGATTTTTGAGCTTTCTTTGTTTTCTTCTTAAACAAATTAAACACGGTAAATTCCTTTAGAGTGTCTCCATTATCTTAGATTAGCATAATAACAAACCAACTGTCACCCATGCTGCTGGTCTGAATGCTCTTTTTCAAAGGCTTCAACCCAAGTAGACAAATGTTCAAAAGCTCGATAGTGGGTTAAATCAAGTTGCAATGGCGTAATTGAGATATACCCTCTTTCAACAGCATAAAAGTCTGTGCCAGGACCTGCGTCTTGTGCATTTCCAGGCAAACCAACCCAAAAAACTTTGTTCTTTCTAGGATCTTCACTTTCAATCATTTCTTGAGCGCTGTGGCGTGTCCCAAGACGTGTTACTTGAATACCTTTAATCTCACTCATAGGAAGATCTGGTACGTTAACGTTAAGAATCGTATCAATCGGTAAAGGGTGTTTTTGTAGACGCTCAACAATCTGTTTAGTAATTTGCGCAGCGGTATCATAATGTTGTGCGTGATGACCTGAAAGTGATACTGCAATAGCGGGCAAACCTAAAAATCGCCCTTCTGTGGCCGCAGCGACTGTTCCTGAATATAAAACATCATCACTTAAATTCGAACCCTCATTAATTCCCGAAATTACAATATCAGGCATTTCATCAAGCAAACCTGTAATAGCCAAGTGAACACAATCCGTTGGTGTACCATTTACACTGTGGCCCCCATCGGAGTGTGTTGTCACACGCAGTGGGCGATCTAAAGTAAGTGAGTTACTTACTCCGGAGCGGTTTCTATCGGGTGCAACCATGATAACTTCGGCAACTTCATTTAACACTTTGAGCAGTGCTCGAATACCCGGCGCTAAGTAACCATCGTCATTACTGAGTAGAATTTTCATCTTTTTTATCTCCATGAGGTGATTCAACTATTTGATAATATTCCTCACCTGGTTTTACCAAGCCTAAATCAGAGCGTGCTTGTTCCTCAATAGCCGCATTACCTTTTTTTAATTGCGTTATCGAATGTGCAAGCGCCTGATTTTTTTCTTCTAATGCTTGTGTTTTTTCCTTTTGCGTCTGCACTTCTTTGTTAAGCCGATGCAAATCTAAAATGCCATCTGATTCAAACCACAATTTATATTGAATCAGCAGAAACAACCCTATAAGTATTAGTACTAATGGTGTTATTCGGATACGGCGCATGATTCTCTATCTAAAAAATGAAATGCTTTTAAACCAGGATACACTGCTTGTTTTCCTAATTGCTCCTGAATACGCAAGAGTTGATTGTACTTTGCCACTCTGTCAGAGCGACATAATGATCCCGTTTTAATTTGGCCAGCATTCGTAGCTACAGCCAAGTCAGCAATAGTTGTATCTTCTGTTTCACCAGAACGGTGAGAAATGACTGTGCCATAATTCGCTTTTTGTGCCATTCTAATCGCACTCAATGTTTCAGTGAGTGTCCCAATCTGATTAAACTTAATCAAAATTGCATTGGCAATATTCTTAGAAATACCTTCTTGCAAGATTTTTGTGTTTGTCACGAATAAATCGTCACCAACGAGTTGTACCGATTTTCCTATACGATTGGTTAACAACTCCCAGCCTTGCCAATCGTTTTCAGCCATACCATCTTCAATTGAGATAATTGGATACTGTTTCACTAGGCTTTCCAAGTAATCCACTAGCGCTTCTGAAGACAGCACTTTATTTTCTGCACTCAAATGATATTGTTCATCTTTATAAAATTCTGAGCTTGCAACATCTAAACCGAGATAAATATCTTTACCTGGTTTAAAACCTGCTGTTTCAATTGCTTTTAAAATAAAATCAAGCGCCGCTTGATTAGAGGGTAAGTCGGGTGCAAAACCACCTTCGTCACCTACAGCAGTATTGAGGCCTGCTTGCTTGAGTTGTTTTTTCAGGGCATGGAAAATTTCCGTACCATAACGTAATGCTTCCGAGAAACTAGGAGCGCCTGTTGGCAAAACCATAAACTCTTGAATGTCAACATTGTTGTCTGCATGTTCGCCGCCATTAATAATATTCATCATAGGAACAGGCAATGTTACCGCATCGTCACCACCTAGGTAGGCATATAAGGGTCGTTGTTTTTCTTGAGCAGCAGCTTTTGCCGTAGCTAATGATACAGACAAAAGTGCATTGGCACCTAAGCGACCCTTATTTTCTGTAGCATCAAGATCAATCATTCGTTGATCAATTTCTTCTTGGTTGTTAGCATCAAGATCAATTAATGCGGATCGTATTTCTGTATTGACTGCTTTAATTGCGTTTAAAACCCCTTTGCCAAGGTAGCGCTTTCCACCATCGCGTAACTCAACCGCTTCACGAGAGCCTGTAGACGCACCAGAAGGTACTGCGGCACTAGCCGACACCCCTGACGATAAGGATACTTCTGCTTC
This sequence comes from Gammaproteobacteria bacterium, assembly GCA_046290385.1. Lineage (GTDB taxonomy): Bacteria > Pseudomonadota > Gammaproteobacteria > JAGOUN01 > JAGOUN01 > JBKAGM01. The sequence goes on along the minus strand of JBKAGM010000003.1, from coordinate 59,739 downwards.
GACGGTAGGGTTTCCACGAGAATCAAGAATTTCTCGAGCATGTATTTGTTTAATATTTGACATTCTTTGCTCCTGTGAGTGATTTTTGAGAACAAAATACCAGAAATTTATGATAAATAACAGAGCTACAGATGCGCATTAGATTAACTCAATACACTCTTCACAAAAGGAATTGTCACCTTGTGTTTTTCGATAAGCGACTGTTTGTCAATTTCGTCTAAAAGCTTTTTTAATGAGGCCATGTCACGTGATGCGTGATTTAGAATATACGAGATCACATCTGGTTTTAACTCAAAACCTCTTTGTTTTGCCATTTTCTTGAGCCATTTTGCTTTTGCTTCATCGTTTAGCTCATGAATTTGATAAGTCATTCCCCACAAGATGCGCGAATGTAAATCTTGCAAATTAAAAGGAATTGATTGCGGTGTGCAATGTGTACTAAATACCATAATAGTATTTTCTGCCTTCATACGATTATAGGCATGGAACATTGCTTCTTCCCAAATTTCATCTCCAGCAATCGCATCAATGTCATCAAAACACACTATCTCTAAATTTTCTAACCCATCTAAGCATTCTATAGAAAAACTTTTTACGTCTTTCATTGGAAGATACATTGAGGCGCTTGCTAAACGACACGTTGCTTGAAGTAAATGAGATAAACCTACAGATGTATTGCCCCATAATAATAAAGGCTGATCATGTTGTTTAAGTGCCACAACTGCTTCTTGATTTGCGCCAATTTCATAAGTGTCAAAGGTCGCATCATCTTTTAGGTGAATATCAAATACTAACTGCATGGTTAAGCCTCAGCCTTAGTCACGTAGATAGCATGCATGTTGCGCATAAAGACGAGAATAACCGCTGCCGCTGGCAAGGCTAATAAGACGCCCAAAAAACCAAACAAATATCCACCAGCAAGCAATGCAAAAATCACTGCAACAGGATGTAAACCAATACGATCCCCCACAAACCATGGCGTTAAAATAAAGCTTTCAATAAACTGCCCTGCTCCATAAACAGCCCATACAAGTATTAAGTGTAATAAGGTATGATATTCGATAAGTGAAGCAACACTTGCAAGGAATATACCAAGAATAAATCCAAGATATGGTACGACGGCAGCAACACCGGAAAGAACGCCAATAGCAATAGCCACTTGCAAATCTATTAGCCATAATCCAAACGAATAGACGACTGCCAATCCTAACATGACGGCTAACTGACCTTTTAAAAATGCACCAATAATTTCATCGCATTCTTTAGCAATTTTAATCGCTTTTTTTTGCATATTCTTCGGGAGCATTTTCTTTAATGTTAGCATTACCTCGTCCCAATCACGCATCAAATAGAACGCAACAACGGGCACCATAACAATATTTGTGATGATTAAAATAATTCTATGAGTAGATTCTGTTGCGAACTCTAAAGCATGTGTTGCAATCTGCCCAACCTTCGGTAAATTTGCAGAAAGCTGTTTTTTCAGTGAAAGTAAATTAATTTGATTTTTATCAATATGCTTATTAACCCAAGGGATGACATTCTCTTGAAGCCAATCTATAGCTAGAGGTATATGCTGAATTAATATAGCAAGCTGCTGCTCTAATATGGGAACGATTAAAAATAGTAATAGTATTACAAATAATACAACAATGATAAAAACAAAAACCACGCCCAATGCGCGTGGGATACCCTTACGCTCACACCAAGAAGTTAAAGGATTCCCAAGGTAAGCGATCAAAGCGCCAAGCATAAACGGAGTAATGATAGGCGAAAGAATATAAGTAAAATACACCAATAGTGAGAAACAAATAGCATAAAACCAACGTGTTGATTGTTCCATATCTTTAACCTTTTTGATCATTCATCCAGATATAAGCAACTTTATCTTCTTGGTCATCTGGTATTAATTTACCATCTAGTGATAATACATCTAGAAAATGCTGTTCACTACCTGTGATTGATAGATCCACTTGAATTTGAGAGCTGGCCGCTTGTTTTAAAGTGAGCAGCTTTACTTGAGTAATATGTTTCAAGTAACTTAATACTTTTGCGTAATCTTGAGTGCTGTTAATATTTTCGATCACCATACTAAATGTATGCCCTTCTTCTTCATTAAATTTTATCGCAAAGCGTTGAGATAACATTTGGGTTGTTTGTGATAGTGCATCCGTGAGCCCTGACAAAATGGTAGGGCTTTCATCTTGCCACTGGTGATGCTGCTGAGCAAAGTAAAAATTCCATTGACTATCAACGGGATCATTATCGCCCATAGAAATATGTCCAATGAGTATTGCATTAGCATGGCACTGCTGCGCTAAAGCTTGAATATCTTCAAGTTGCATCTGTTCAGTATCTTCATTGATAGCAGCAGGAAAGGTAATTGGCAACCCGCGTTTTTCAGACAGTTGTTTGATACTCTCAACAAGGTCAGGATTATTTTCAGATGTCACAACAACTTTTTCATCAGGAGTATCAACGATCAAATATAAAAATACAACGGGACGATCAGCTCCCCAAAATGGCAAATCCGCATCTCGCAGGAGTGATTTCATCGTTGAGGGGTAAAATGTGACTTGTAATATTAATGGGGATATTCCATCGTCCGATTCTGCACGATCGTAGTCGTATTGCTGAATGTAATGATCCGGAGTTTTCATTGCATTGTTAACAACAGAGTTATCAGCAGCATCCTTTTCACCGGTAACTTTGACAACGACGTCTTGAAAAGCAGTTTTTAATGCCTTATCACGATCTTGGCTAGACTCTGAGGCAACTGGAACAGAAACAGAGTAAATAGGAATACGAACAGCTGCACTCGCTGCACATGCGAAACACAAGATAATTGCTGCAATAATTTTACGCAAGAGTTAAACTTCCCCAAACTATTTTTGACTTTTCATTGCCATCCCGCGGGTTAACTCTAGCCATCCTGGCCCTCACCCTCGGAGGTGCTTTGCGGGTTTCAAATCTGCAGTCCTGCAATTTTGTGACCGCGAGCTAACAACATCCAGTATATCATTATTTTTTGGTCTATACTTGTTAAAGGTTAGTAAAAGGAGCAAATCATGAATAGCTATTCAAAAATTCATGTACTAGGACTAGGGTTCACATTAGGTATTATATGGGGAGTCTCTCTACTACTAATGGGAATTCTCGGGCACGTAATGGGCTATGGCACAGAATTCGTCACAGCCATGGGGACGCTATACGTTGGCTTTGCACCAACAGTCAATGGTGCATTTTTAGGGTTGATATGGGGGTTTCTAGATGGATTTATTTTGGGCATATTGATTGCATTTATCTATAATATATTGGTTAAAATGGGCTCAAAATAGACATAAAATATTAAAATTCCTATACTTTTCGCTTGCATAATCCTTAGGTAAATGTAAGAATAAAAAGAGAATCAATGTGTTACAGGCGTTTTTAGAAAGGAGGCGGCTTAGTCCGAATGCTATGATTATCAAATCGGAATTGATCACAAAGATTGGAAAACAGCTCAGTCATCTGACGGAAAAGGATGTTGCGCTAAGTGTAAATCATATTATTGAGCGTATCAGTAATGCACTCTCACATGGCCATCGTGTCGAAATTCGAGGCTTTGGTAGTTTTTCATTGCACTATCGCCCTCCTCGTCAGGCACATAATCCTAAAACAGGTGAGAAGCTGATTACAGAGCCTAAATATGCGGTACACTTTAAACCAGGCAAAGATATGCGCGAAAAAATTAACGCAACCAAGGGTGGACCAATTGTTCGCACATCTCAAGCGGTAGAAACTGAAGACGATTAAATCTATTGCCATCCGATTATTCCGGGGAGGCAATAATGATAGACCCCAAGTATGAATACGATAAAAACAATCATAGAAAGCGCGTTTGAACAACGACAATCACTTACCCCGGACAATACCCCAACTGATATTCATGAGGCTGTTCAAAAAACACTAAATCTAATTAATACTGGCGAACTTCGTGTTGCTGAAAAAATTGATAAAGAGTGGACAACACACGAGTGGGCAAAAAAAGCCGTTTTACTTTCATTTAAAATTTCTGAAAACCAAACGATGCCACCAACCTATTTTGATAAAGTACCATTAAAGTTTGAAGGTTGGTCTCAAGCTGAATTTGAAAAATCAAAAATTCGCGCAGTTCCTGGAGCGATAGTTCGCTCTGGCTGCTATATCGGGCAAAATACCGTTCTTATGCCCTCTTTTATTAATATCGGAGCCTACGTCGGGAATGGAACGCTCGTCGACACTTGGGCAACAGTCGGTTCATGCGCGCAAATTGGTGATCATGTACATTTATCCGGTGGCGTTGGAATTGGTGGCGTATTAGAACCGCTTCAAGCAACTCCTACAATCATTGAAGATAACTGTTTTATCGGAGCACGATCGGAAATTGTTGAAGGCGTCATTGTTGAACGCAATAGCGTAATTGGCATGGGTGTCTATATCGGCAAAAGCACGCGCATTTATCATCGTGAATCTGGCGAAGTAACTTATGGACGAATTCCTGAAGGCTCAGTTGTCGTTCCAGGAAACCTTCCCAGCCAAGACGGAAAGTATGGATTGTACTGTGCCATCATCGTTAAACAAGTCGATGAAAAAACACGTAGCAAAACATCACTAAATGAATTGTTGCGTGAGGTTAATCTTGCCTAACAGCTTCTTTTTATTGATTTATAGATGTCGTGCGGATAAACCGCTGGATAACAGCGGTAGAATACAACAGTCCCTGGCATTTAAGCCACACAAATCGTCTTAATATTTAAAAACTCATGCAAACCTTCGCTCGATAACTCTCGACCAAAACCAGAGTTTTTAATGCCACCGAATGGTAATCTAGGATCAGACTTTACTAATGTATTGACAACACAAGTTCCTGCTCTAAGTTTATTAACAGCAATATCTTCACCACGCGCAAGGTCTTTAGTAAATACAGCAGCACCTAGACCATAACTTGTATCTTTGGCTATTTCAATCGCCTCATCTTCATTTTTAGCGGGAATGAAGGTGATCACAGGTCCAAATATTTCTTGATCATAAGCCGGCATGCCTTTCGCAACGTGATCCAAAACGGTAGGCGGATAATAAAAGCCTTTTCCATCAGGCAACTCTCCACCACAGATAAGTTTTGCGCCACTCTTCACAGAATCTTGCACTTGACGATGAACTTCATCTCGTAAATCTTCACGCGCCATCGGGCCCATCACTGTTTTTTCATTTAATGGATCAGCCGGTTGATAAGCTTTTAGTTTTTCAAGAATCTTATCTTTTAATGCTTCATGAACAGAAGCGACTGGTATCACACGTTTTGCTGCAATGCATACTTGCCCCGTGTTATTCATACGTGATGTAACGATTGTTTCAGCGGCTTTATCCAAGTCCGCATCTTCTAAAACTACATAAGGATCACTACCCCCTAATTCTAATACGACTTTCTTTAAAGCCTTACCTGCTTCTGCTGCAACTGCACGCCCTGCTCGCTCGCTTCCGGTAAGCGTTACACCTGTCACATGTGGATGAGCAATCACACGAGATGCTTCTTCCACATCAATAATCAATGATCGAAATAAATCATGCGGAAAGCCGGCTTCTGTAAAAATCTCATCGATTATTAATGCAGTACCCGTAGAAATAGGCGCATGCTTTAATAATCCAGCATTACCCGCCAATAGATTTGGAACGGCAAAACGAAACACTTGCCATATAGGATAATTCCACGGCATGATTGCGAAGATCACACCCGTAGGTTTATATGTAACGTATGTTTTTTTAAAGTCTGTTTTAATTTCTTTAGGTTTTAAAAGCTCTTCAATGTTATCAGCATAATAATCACATAACCAAATACACTTTTCAATTTCAGTTATCCCTGCAGTAATTGGTTTTCCCATTTCATTTGCCATTAAGGTGGCGTAATCTTTTTTGTTTTTCTCTAGAATATCGGCAACTTTTTTCATACATTTTATTCGATCTGAAAATGGTGTGTCACGCCAGTCTAAATACGCATCATGTGCTTTTTCGATAATATCAGAAACTTCTTTTGAAGACATTTCCTCGTATGTTTGTAACTGTTGACCTGTTGCTGGATTTATCGTCGTCATCGCCATTTTAATGCTCCCATTTTCTTACATAGTAATTTTTCTTTGCACGCCAATATTTGCCAAAAGCGTTATTTAAGCTAGCAAACTCATCTGCTTGTGAACTTTCCCAATACTGCTGATAAATGTCAGGGACATTCGAACCCTCAAGCAAAGAACCTTCTGGAAGATAAGTATATATTTGATCATAGTTAGGTTCAGAACAATCTGTCACACGCCTATGCACATGGCCTGGTGTTAATTGCTCGGGATGCTCTAATCCTGCAGCGCCCAATACCTCAAGAAAACTTTGAATCGTTGCATTATGAAAGTTAGCAACATGGGGCGCTTTCTTATCAACACTCAGAGCGAACATACGATATGGGTCTTGTGTTGTGATCCCCGTTGGGCAGGTGTTGTTGTGACAACGACGTGATTGAATACATCCTAATGCAAATAACATCCCACGAGCGCTATTACATAAGTCTGCACCTAACGCAATTTTAGAGGCCATATCAAAACCTGAAATAATTTTACCGCTAGCAATTAATCGAATATGTTCACGCACATTAATACCAACTAAACAATTATGAACAAAGATCAATCCGTCATTAAGCGGCGTACCCAAGCTATCTGTAAATTCAACGGGCGCAGCACCCGTCCCACCTTCGGCACCATCGACAGTAATAAAATCAGGATAAATCTTTGTTTCTAGCATGGCTTTACATATGGCCATAAAATCTGAACGTACGCCAAGACACAGCTTAAAACCAACAGGCTTTCCACCTGAAAGTTCACGCAACTGTTGAATATATTCTAATAAACCAATCGGTGTTGAAAAAGCGGTATGTGCCGGTGGCGAAATACAATCTTCACCTATATCAACATGCCTTGCTTGAGCAATTTCTTGAGTTACTTTAGCGCCAGGCAGAATACCTCCGTGCGCTGGCTTTGCACCTTGGGAGAGTTTGATCTCAATCATCTTAACATGCTCATGGCGAGACTTCTCTTTAAATAACTCAGGATCAAAATTACAATCCTTTGTTTTACAACCGAAGTAACCCGTACCAATTTGCCAAATAATGTCTCCGCCTTCCATAAGATGGTAACGACTTAAACCGCCCTCTCCTGTATTATGAGCAAAATTTCCTATCTTGGCTCCACGATTCAACGCGCGAACAGCATTTTGACTCAAAGCACCAAAGCTCATCGCAGAGACATTTAAGCGAGAAGCTAAGTAAGGCTTGGTACATTGTGAATTACCAATACGTATACGCGCCCCTCTTTCATGGGCTTTTTTAGGTGATAATGAGTGATTAATCCATTCATATCCAACGACATCAACATCACGCTGGGTTCCAAATGGAATGGTGTCCAACATTCCTGTCGCACGCTCATAGACAAGGTCGCGCATTTCTTTATTAAATGGTCGACCACTTTGATTCGTTGCAATAAAGTATTGCTGAATCTGAGGACGTATTGATAAGAGAATATATCGCCAATGCCCCCAAACAGGATAATTCCTTAATACGTTACTATAAGGTTGAATCACATCATACAAACCTATCAGTATCAACGGCAAAACAATAACAAGCGCATAAAGAATGGGTGGCCATATTAAATAAATAAAGCCTATAGCAAGCAGTGATAAAATTGAAATAATATAAAACCATAAGCGGATAATCATGATACATTCCCTTAGTGCGCCACAATACTTCCTAGGCGCTTTGTTAATTTCATATTTTCAGAATAATCTACTGGTACGACAATTACTGTTGGAACAGTTTTTTCTTTAAATGCATTTTCTAGTGCCGGCAAAAAATCTTGCGCTTTTGCTATGCGCGTTGCATGACAACCAAAAGCCTGAGACAACTGAACCAAATCATTATTTTCTAAATCAACATGGGAGTGCTTTTTGTATGTCATTTCTTGTTTCCACTTGATTAAACCATAGTGATCATCTTCCCACACCACGACGACAAAAGGCACTTTATAACGCACAGCTGTTGGCAACGCTTGAATGCTCATAATAAATCCGCCATCACCACACAAAGCAACAACGTTTTTCTCTGGGTGCAATCGCTTCGCCACAAAAGCGCCAGGCATAGCACCTCCCATAGAGGCAAAACCATTATAAATAAAGCACGTTTTTGAATAATATGTGGGATATTGTCTAGCAACCCACATTTTATGCGCACCGACATCACTAATGAGAATATCATCATCTTTTAATGCTTTTCGTGTATCAGAGATCAAACGCTGCGGTTTCATTGGAAAGCTTTCATTTTCACAATGCTCTTCAAGTTCAGCAGTAATGCGATCACGTATCTTGGAAAAATAGCCTTCTTCTTTTTTATGCTCTTGTAACAAGTCTTCCGTCAACTGTTCTATAATGACCGTTAAATCACCCACGAGTTCTAAATCAGGAAGATAGTGAGCATCGACTTCTGCTGGTGTTGTATCAATATGTATAATCTTTTTATCTTGGCTGGCGTTCCATTTGTCTGGGTGCCATTCAATCATGTCATAGCCGATAGTAATAACCAAATCTGCTTGATCAAAAGCTTCGACAGCAATATCTTTCATGCCTAAGCCCACACAATAAAGCGATCTTGAATCTCTTGCCGATAATGCACCTTTACCCATAAAAGTGGCCGTAAAGTAACATTGTGTTTTATCAATAAATTTACGTAAGGATTGATCACACTCATAGTAAGTACAACCAGAACCAACAAGCACTAATGGCTTCTTACTTTCCTTGAGCATTTCTAAAGCTCGTTCGATGGCGTCATCCTCGACCCCACGTTCGTAGTTTTTTACATGGTTAGTGAGCGGGGCTAACTTCGTTTTTTCTTTCGCAATATCTTCAGGCAATTCAATGACGATAGCACCTGGTTTGTCACCTATCGCTAACTTGTATGCTTTTTGTAAAACTTCTGGAATTACACTGACATCTTGAATCGAGGTTGCCCATTTAGTGACAGGCATAAACATCGGTATTGCTTTCATATTTTGATGTGATTCTTTGTGTAAACGTGTAGTTTCTGCTTGACCAATAATGCCAATGACGGGCACTTTATCTAAATTAGCATTGACGACGCCGGTAACGAGGTTTGTAGCTCCTGGGCCAAGCGTCGCTAGGCATACACCCGGCTTCCCTGATAAACGTCCGTACATATCTGCCATGAAGGCAGCAGATTGCTCATGACGGCAAACGATAAACTCTATAGGGGAATCAAGTAGCGATATCATCAAATCAGCATTTTCTTCGCCAGGAACACCAAAAATAGTGTCTACACCTAGGGTCTCCAAGCAGCGTAAAAAAAGATCAGAAGCTTTCATGGCTCATCCTTGTTTAAGGTAGATATTTATATTATTGAATTTTAAGAAAAATAGGTCAAGTCAGACGGTAGAATTTTTTGGGCTTCCATAAGTCTTTAGAGGCTTATGGATATGGTGTCCATTCAAAGTTATTTCAGAGTGATAGCTGTAACCTCTAATTTCACAGGTTGAATTTTCATCTAAAGAAGATATCAAAACTAAAGCAGCTAAAAGCTTACTATTATTTGAATATATGTGGCCACCTTTTTTCGAGATAACCAACTCAAGCAACTCACCTATTGAATTGTAATCCGACTTATTCTGTAAAGCTTCTCGAACTGCATCAGTATTTTCAGGTGTGCGATCAAGAAAGAAACTCATTAAACAAGACGATGGAAGATAATAACGCAAAATACGCTCTGCTTTTTCCAAAGGTGCAGCATTATTATCAATACATGAACTATAGTACTCTTTGCCTTTCGCAAGAAATTCAGAAGTCTTATCAGCAAAAGATCTGCGTAATTCATATTGCCCAGAAACTCTAACAGATGATGTCAACATGGTTATCTTTTTATTATCGCAAACTAGGTTATGCGTTAACGGTTTCCCAACCAGTAACGGCAGCCAATGTTTTACCAATTTCTGTTGGTGACTTCACGACATTGACATGAGCATGTTCAAGCGCATCATATTTATCAGAAGCTGAGCCCTTACCACCTGAAATGATTGCACCAGCATGGCCCATACGTTTACCTGGAGGTGCTGTCACACCTGCAATATAAGCAACGACAGGTTTTGTCACATGGTCAGCAATAAATGCAGCAGCTTCTTCTTCAGCAGTACCGCCAATCTCACCTACCATTACAATGGCTTCTGTTTGTGGATCTTTTTCGAATAAGGCTAGAATATCGATAAAGTTACTGCCAGGAATAGGATCGCCACCGATCCCTACACATGTACTTTGACCAAAGCCTAACGCGGTTGTTTGTGCAACGGCTTCATAAGTTAGGGTTCCAGAACGTGAAACAATACCCACGCGACCTGGTAAATGAATATGACCTGGCATGATCCCAATTTTACATTCGCCTGGCGTAATAACACCTGGACAGTTAGGGCCAATCAATGTCGCATCAGAATTTTTATCGACATAGTATTTCACTTCTAACATATCAAGTGCAGGAATACCTTCTGTAATACATACAATCGTTTTAACACGTGCATCGACGGCTTCAATAATAGAGTCTTTACAAAAGCCTGCTGGGACATAGATCATAGTAGCATCAGCACCTGTCTGCTCAACTGCTTCACGCACAGTATTAAACACTGGACGATCAAGATGCATTTGACCACCTTTACCAGGAGTCACACCACCTACAAGGTTTGTACCGTATTCGATAGCTTGTTCAGAATGATATGTGCCTTGCTTACCTGTAAAACCTTGGCAAATCACTTTTGTATCTTTGTTGATTAATATACTCATAACATCTAATCCTATAATTCAGCTTCAGAGAGTGCCACAACTTTTTTCGCTGCTTCATTAAAGCTTTTTGCTGCAATAATGTTTAAGCCACTCTTACTTAATTTTTCAGCGCCCTTTTCTGCATTATTTCCTTCTAGTCTTACAACAACAGGAATTTCCACATGGGTCTCACGCGCCGCTGCGATAATACCATCGGCGATCAAATCACAACGTACGATTCCGCCAAAAATATTAATTAAAATAGCGCGAACTTTTGTATCCGACAAAATCAATTTAAATGCTTCACGAACACGCTCTTCTGTTGCGCTACCGCCCACATCCAAAAAGTTAGCTGGTGTTCCACCATGGACTTGGACTAAATCCATCGTCGCCATTGCGAGCCCTGCTCCGTTGACCATACAACCAATTTGACCATCAAGCGCAATATAACTTAATCCCCAATCATCAGCTTCACGTTCGCGATCGTCTTCTTGCGTTGTGTCACGCATCGCACGCAATTCTGGTTGTCGATATAAAGCATTACTATCGATATTAATTTTTGCATCTAAACACAGTAAGTTGCCATCAACCGTAATCACTAATGGGTTCACTTCTAAAAGCGTTAAGTCACGCTCAACAAACATTTTATAAAGCGCTATCACAATACGTGTGAATTCTTTAATTTGAGCATTGTTTAAATCAAGTTTGAAGGCAACTTCACGACATTGAAACGGCAATACACCCAGCATTGGATCTACTGAGATGTAATGAATTTTTTCTGGTGTTTCTTTGGCAACATCCTCGATATTCACACCACCTTCAGAAGAAACCATGAAAGTCACACGTTGCTTAGAGCGATCCAAAACGGCACCAAGATAAAGTTCACGGCCGATATTTGTAGCTTCTTCCAACAAGAAAGTATTTACAGGTTGGCCTCGCTCATCTGTTTGGTATGTGACCAAACGTTGGCCATGAAGCTTTTTCGCATAAACTTCGAGTTCAGCCTTAGAAGAAATCACCTTCACACCACCAGCTTTACCACGACCACCGGCATGGATTTGAGCTTTCAAGACCGCGCGAGGGTTATCAAAATTTGAATAGAGTTGTAAAACTTCTTCCACACTGTTAGCAATTTCGCCTTGTGGAACCGGTAAATCATATTTTTTAAGCAATTGTTTCGCTTGATATTCATGCAAATTCATGACTATTTTTTGTCCTTCTGAGTTGTCGGAAGGTGTATTTATATCACAAAGTTATTTTAGAGGGCAAGGAAATAACAGTTCAATAGCAATACTAAGTTATAATGGGACTGCAACGGGAATCTCCATCGCTATCGGCTCTTCTTCTGAAGAATCATCAAATAGTGATACTGTTGTAGGTGCCAAAGGAAGCGGAGCCTGTTCTAGCTGCTCGGTCAACCAAGTTTCGTAGAGAGTTATTTCACTTTCAATACGTGGAGAGAAAAAAGCCTCATGGCGCTTTTCAAAGAAAAGAAACAACTTTGATTTGGGAAATAGCTCATCTAAAGTATCAGAGAGGTTTTGTATGTAAGGCCGTTTGTCAATAAATACGCCACCCTCCTCGGTTAAATCCGGCTGAAAGGCGGGGTGTGTATCAAAATACTCCCTAATAAACGCTAATGCACGATTAAATGGTACGGTGGTTGTCGCAACCAACTCATTTCTTTGGTATTCATGTTTTACTTCCGTTGCCCTATTGACGAAATCATGCCGTAATGCATTAAAAACGACCTCTGGCGCCAACTCATCGAATAAATAGCGCTTGATATTGCTTTCCTCTTCATCTTTTAGGAAAGAAGTGCCGCCAAGATTGTTAAGTTTTCTTATTCTCTCATACGCTTTCTGAAGTGGTGATGATGTAGCCATGTTGATTCCCTGAGCTTGAGAAATTCATGGCCGATTATACCCCAATTAATTAAAATTTTGAAGCGTCAATTCTGGTTTTGAGTCTGGGTGTCTTGTTGCGGCTGCTCGGAAAACCGAGCTATAAAATCCTGTTGATTTGCGTCACGAAGTTTTTCATGAAGCTCTTTTGAAGAATCAAGCTGTCTATCAAACATACCAAAACCCTTTCCAAAATAAGGGCGTTCCGCACGTCCCTCTGCAATATTCTTGAGCGCATCAAATTTTTCATCAGCGCTAAGATTATTATTATCAAGCACCATTAAAAATAGTTTTTCGGTATGGCTAAAATAATGCGGCTTGAAGGTTTTATCGGCATAGAAGCTTCTTTCTTCTATATGCTCTTTCAAAGCGTTAAGCGCGCGACCTAGGTCTGTTTCTTCGTCTTGAGCTACAAGTGTCTCGCTACCAATTCCTTCAATAAATTTAAGTTCATTAGCTATCAAGTCAATACAGTCAGACTTACTCGATAAGCTTTTCATGCCCTGACATGCCTGTTTGCGCATGCGTTCACGGGTGCTCGCAATCTCGTCTTCTCCCATTCTTCCATCAGTCATCAGTTGAACACAAGTCTGAACAAACGCTTTAGCGTAACGCACTTGCTCACCTGAGAATTGATTAAGAAAGTTTTCGAGATCCTCAACCTTGGGACCAAATGCCGTCGTGGAGTCATCTATCTCATGATCACCTTCTTCTGCATGAAAATTATCGGCTGACTGATGAACACACTTCAACAGAGCCGCTTCATCAACGTTCAGCTGGCCCTCCTGATCAACACGAAATATCTTGTAAAAGTCTGATGGAAAATCTTCTGTCGACACGTTAACCTTTTTCTGTCTATCACCTTTGGATGGTTGAGACGTTTTATCCGTCATTAAGTTAGAAACCAAAGCATCGACTCCATTCTCTTCAGCATTAAATTTTTCATAGACACTTATCAGTTCAGAAGATTTAAAAAACCTGATATACCACCGCTCCATCCTATCGTGTGTTAATTGTTTGGCTATAGTTAAACGATCATTTACGGGCAAGGCTTCACAGACTAAAACTGCTTCAATTGCTTTTATCGCAGCCCTATCTTCAGACTCATGTGATTGTAGTAATAACAACAATGCAGGGATATAAATGTTGGGATGCAGCCCTTCCTGCGAGCCTATTAGTAAACTTTCACCACGGAAGAAGTTGGAATTTAAATTCGTATCATCTCTGTCCAGGAGTGTCTTTTCGAGATCGGATTTACTTTCTAACTTTTTTTCTTCGTCACTTTCTCGCCCTTTTTCTTCGTAGACTTCGAAGTTATCATCGCGAGCTGAAGAAACCGTTATTTCATCACCTTGCAACATTGAAAATAACGCTTCAATGGCATCATATTGTTTGTGTTCGCGAAAATGCTGAACAAGATCAGCTAACAACTGATTTTCATTTCCTCCTTTAAATATTCTTGCAGGAATCTTGGCTTTTTGGCTATAGAGATTTTTTACAATTTCATAGGCATTTTGAACTGAACCTGTAGAAATTAATTCCAAGAAGTCTTCATAGCTTTGAATATAATCGAGCAAAGCATATTCACGCTCGACTATCGCATTGCTTTTTATCTGGTCTCGAAAATTTTCCGAAAAAAACGGTACCCAAGGTATAATATCTTCCTTAGGTACGCCCATCAGGGTCAGAAGAGGGGCTCGCTCAAAAAACTCTTGAAAATTACTAAATGCTGTCTGTTGTCCAGCGGACTTTGTTGTCACATACACGGAAAGCTCGTTATGAAGGTTATTTAATAGCTTATTTTCAAAAAGAGACTCGCCTAGTGGTTGGAGCCATGCAGAATAAATCTCTCGCGCGAGTCTATCCATGCTTGTATCTATATCATCAGTAGTTTCCTTTTTTTGAATCGCCGCCAGCAGATCCTTAAATGAGTCGGATAATTCTCCCTCACAGCCCTCTCTTTCTTTTAAAGCCTCAATTATCTTATAGCTCAACCCATCAGGATCCTCAAGACCCTCAAGACCCAAATAGATTTCATCAAGCCGCCGGCTTATTTGAAGTATTAAATCATAAAAAGCTCTCATTAAATCAAAAGAGTCATCATCAATCGTTCCATCTTCTATGCGCTGGAAAAAATTCTTAATATCTGATCTGATTTCATAGGGGAATAAAATACTATCAAGACCTCCTTCATTAAAAACACGCGACACACTTCCATTGCCCTCAGCATTTCTTACATTGTCTGCGGTCAAATTTTCTCTAGCTGTATCGATAACAACCTGTTCCCAACGCTTTTTTCGCTCATCATTTTTAGCTTCAGAGCCAATAGAGTCTCTGTTCTGATCGAAGTATTGAATTATCTCTTGAACAGTTTTTGTCGATGCGCTGTCAATAAAATAGTCTTTGGAATTTCTATCACAGCCCTCAGGTGTGAGACGTCTGATATTTTCATCATCCTGATAAATATAAGCAATAGCAGCCGCCTGGGTAGCTAACTTATCTTTAGCTAACTTATCTTTAGCTAACTTAATGTGTTGTTCGTCTGTATGCTCTTCTCTTTTTGAGTCCACGGCTTCACCCCATTCTCAGATGATACTTTTATCAGTATAGTTCAATTTTAACTCGATTATATAAAGTATGGCTAGTTAATTTACATTATCTTTACATCAAGTTATATTATAACTGTCTGTTTTATAATAACTTTTGTTTTTTCTGGATCCTTTGCCTTCGTGGAAGATGACGTGAAATGGTTGTGAAGGATACGAGAATAGATTAGGCGTATGCGTATTATAATCCACCCAATATGTCCAAAATGTGATAGTTTAAGAAAAAATACTATTTTTCAATATGATCTGAGTGTATATCCACCGGATCATGATGAGCGATGAACTGAGATATCGCCAAGCCTTTAAGACGCTCTTCTGGGGTTGTACGAACGATTCTGAGGCTGACGTACAAACGTTCTTCGGTGACTTGCTTATCATTTCGGTCAGCAAAAA
The DNA here is from genome assembly GCA_046290385.1 of Gammaproteobacteria bacterium. Taxonomy (GTDB): domain Bacteria; phylum Pseudomonadota; class Gammaproteobacteria; order JAGOUN01; family JAGOUN01; genus JBKAGM01. The sequence goes on along the minus strand of JBKAGM010000003.1, from coordinate 43,970 downwards.
CAACGTCTACAGGCATGGTAACGATCCACTGGTAGGCATTGTCCACGACTTTTGTGCTCTCTATTTTAGGATACTCTTCGATTGTTGCAGTGGAATGTAACTTCCCTTGAATCAGGGCATAAATATTACCCGACTCAGCCATGGCAATGCGAAATTCTTGCCATCCTTGTTTTGTAAAATGTCTTTCTAAAGAGTTTAGTTGATTATGCGCATGTTCATAGTCCATCGTAAATGCATGCGTCGTAATGGTCTTAGACCATTCTGCAATTTGTTTATTGGTATAATATGCTTCTGATGTGTTAGAAAGTGCTGCTGCATTGGCAAGATTGATGAAACAAAGCGTAAAGAAAAAGAAAAGTAGTGATTTAAGTTTCATGGAGCTTCCTTGTTTATAACACTGTTCTGTTACCCTCACCCCTGTTCATCTAAGCTTTTAAAAATCAACTCCGATCACTCAAGGGTGTTCCTAACTGGTTTTCAGAGATCCCGTGGATAAACCACGGGATGACAACGTTTAAATGTAACAGAACCTTCACCTAAAAAAAGCATGAGGGTAATCCGTTTCTACTAAACCTCTAACAGCAATCGTGTTGGATCTTCCAATAATTCTTTCACTGTTTTCAGAAACGAAATCGCCTCTTTACCATCGACAATACGATGGTCATAAGATAATGCTAAATACATCATCGGACGAATGACAATCTCATCATTTTCAACTACCGCTCTCTTTTGTATGGTATGCATCCCTAAGATAGCACTTTGTGGTGGATTTAAAATTGGCGTAGATAGCATCGAACCAAAAACACCACCATTAGTGATAGAGAAAGTTCCGCCGGTAATTTCTTCTAATTCGATCTTTCCATCACGTGCACGCTGCGCATAATCTGCAATTTGTTTTTCAATATCAGCCATAGATAAAGCATCAGCATTACGCACAACAGGAACAACAAGTCCGCGGTCCGTTGAAATTGCTATACCGACATCATAATAACCATGATAAACAACATCATTGCCATCGATTGACGCGTTGATTAATGGATATTGTTTTAATGCTTCAACGCATGCGCGCGTAAAAAAGGATAAAAACCCTAACCGTATTCCATGAATCTTTTCGAAAGTTTCTTTATACTTAACACGCAAATCCATAATTTTTTGTAAATTTACTTCGTTAAACGTAGTCAACATAGCCGTATTGTTTTTTGCTTCTAATAATCTTTCTGCAATGCGCTGGCGCAAACGAGTCATTGGCACGCGTTTTTCTTGTCGATCACCCATCATTTCTTTTGGTTCGATCACAGGAGCTGGCGCTTGATGTTGTGTCTGTGCTTGTTGAACAATTGGTTGCTGCGGTTTTGTAATCTGAGGCGCTACTGCTTGTTCTGTTGCAGCTTGTGAATTATCTAATCCCGATATCATGCGTCGCACTGAAGGAGATACATGCTCAGATGTTGTTGCCGGCCTTTCAATGCTAGGTGCTTGAACTGTTGCCGCACTTGGCTCCTGTGGCATTTGGGTTGCTGCACGCTGAATGCTAGCGGTTGTTGCTGGCGAAACTGTGTGGGCAGCTATTTTAGGCGCCTCAACAGTTGTAGTAGCCGTAGCCGCTTGTGATGCAGATGTTTCAACTACTGGCGCTGCTGTTTCTTGAGCAGGCGCTGGTGCTGCTGCAGCACCAGCTTCTTCAAACATCGCTAAAACTTCATGAGCAAGCACAGTATCGCCTTCGTTTTTGACAATCTCTTTAATAACACCACTACTAGGTGCAGGCACTTCTAAAACGACTTTATCGGTTTCTAAGTCAACAAGGTTTTCATCGACGTTAACATGCTCGCCTGCTTTTTTATGCCAGGTGACGACGGTTGCGTCGGCAATAGACTCTGGAAGTGTTGGGACTTTAATTTCAATGGTCATTTGACTTTCCTTTTTTAGCTTTGCGTGTTGTATTAATCTTGAGTGCGGCTTGAACCAATGCTTCTTGCTCTTGCAAATGCAATGAATGCAAGCCCACCGCTGGAGCCGCCGTAGCACGACGACTGAGGTAATTTAAACTTTGATGTTTAGCAAGACAACTTATAAAATGATGTCGTAACGAATACCAAGCACCTTGATTTAAAGGTTCTTCTTGGCACCATAAAACATCTTTTGCTTTAGCGTATCGTGACAACTCACTGCTTAACTCAAACTCAGGGAATGGATAGAGTTGCTCAATACGTATGATCGCAACATCTTTAATCTTGTTTGCACGTCGCGCTTGTAATAAATCATAATAAATTTTACCTGTACAGATAACAACACGTTTAACATCTTTGGGTAGAATATCATCAACTTCAGGAATAACTAATGAAAATTTACCATTGGTTAAATCCTCAACGGTTGAGGTCGCTAACTTATGACGCAGCAAACTTTTAGGCGTTAACACAACCAATGGCTTGCGATAAGGACGTAGCATTTGTCGTCGCAACAAATGAAATATTTGTGAAGCTGTTGTTGGCACACAAACTTGAATGTTTTCTTGCGCGCACAACTGCAAATAACGCTCCAAACGTGCTGAAGAGTGCTCAGCGCCCATGCCTTCATAACCGTGTGGCAAGAACATCACAAGACCTGACAGCCTTCCCCACTTTTGCTCCCCAGATGCAATAAACTGATCGATAACGACTTGTGCACCATTGGCAAAATCACCAAATTGCGCTTCCCATATGACCAAATTATCGGGTTCTGCAGTTGAAAAACCGTATTCAAACGCGAGTACAGCTTCTTCTGATAACAGCGAATTTATGATAATAATGGATGCTTGTTTTTTAGAAATATGCTGTAGCGGCATAAACTCGGCATTATCTACTTGGTTATGCAAAATAGCATGTCGATGTGCAAAAGTACCTCGCCCAGAATCTTGTCCACATAAGCGAATTGGATAGCCTTCATCTAATAGGGAAGCATAGGCTAATGTCTCAGCAAAACCCCAATCAATAGGCTGCTCACCTGCCGCCATTTTTTCACGCGTCTGCATGATTTTTTTCACTTGCGGTTGTAGCTCAAACTTATCTGGAAATGTGTGTAATGCTTGTGAATAACGCTCCAGGTAGCCCACAGGAATGGATGTATCGACCTCAGCACGCCACGATTGATCAAGATAAGCCTGCCAACTTACTGCATATTCATACGTTGAAATGTCATGTGTTGCTTCAGCAACCGCAACACCTTCGTTTAATGCCTGTAAATAATCATCCATTAATTTTTCAGGAAATGAAGCATCTAATTCACCTCGACTCGTAAGGTAATCAGCATAAAGTTTTCTAGTCGTAGGCTGCTTCTTAATCACTTTATACATAAGCGGTTGTGTTGCTGATGGTTCATCCGACTCATTATGGCCATGACGACGGAAGCAAACCAAATCTATCACAACATCTTTTTTAAATTTCATGCGATATTCCGTTGCTAAACGCGCAACAAAAGTCACCGCTTCTGGATCATCGGCATTGACATGAAAAATTGGCGATTCAATCATTTTAGCGACATCAGTACAATAATGTGATGAGCGTGAATCACTAGGGTCAGTGGTAAATCCAATTTGGTTATTAACAACAATATGTATGGTACCGCCCACGCTAAACCCACGAGATTGAGACATAGCAAAAGTTTCCATCACAACACCTTGGCCAGCAAACGCTGCATCGCCATGCATAATAATAGGCAACACGGATTGGCGATCCCAGTCTTCACGACGACGTTGTCTTGCGCGCACAGAACCTTCTACAACAGGGCTAACAATTTCCAAGTGAGAAGGATTAAATGCCATTGCCAAGTGAACTGTTTTATCATCTATTTTTAGATTTGATGAAAAACCGAGATGATATTTTACATCGCCCGCATAATCTTCTTTTTCAGATTTATTTTTTCCTTCAAATTCGAAAAATAAATCGGTAGGCAATTTCCCCAAAATATTGACAAGAACATTTAAGCGACCACGGTGAGGCATACCCATAATAATTTCTTTTAAATTAAAATGATTGCCCGCGTGCGTGATAATGGTATATAGCAGTGGTATAAGGCTATCACCACCCTCTAGAGAGAAGCGTTTTTGTCCAACGTACTTTCTACCTAAATATTTTTCTAAACCTTCTGCTGCCGTTAGCTTTTGCAAAATGGTTTCTTTTTCAGATTTACTAAACGAAGGTGTGGCTTGGGTTGTTTCGATTTGTTCTGTTAACCAATTCAACTCATCTTCATCACTAATGTGCATATATTCAAAACCTATCGACGAACAATACGTTTTTTTGAGAGCGTCGACGATAGCAGAAAGCTTTTGTTGCCCTTTCAGACCTTTGAACGTTCCCACATCAAAAATAGTTTCGAGAGAGTTTTCTAAACGTGAGCGTTCTAAAGTTAAACGTGGCACTACAGGAATTTCAGTCAAACCTAAAGGATCAAGGTTTGCAGCACGATGACCAAAGTTCCGATAATAATCTATTAAACCTTGCACCATTGCTTGTTGATGTGCATTCACGGTCATATCCGTCATTGTTGCAGCTGGAGTTTGGTTTACAACAACTCTTGTTTGTTGTTCTTTTGTTTCTATAGTCGTAGAAGATTTTGACTCAACAAGAGGGACAGATTTTTTAATAATAGGTCTAGGCGGTATTCCCTGAGGTATCACTGTTGGTTGCACTGTACTCGCATGTTCTTTGGCTTGTGGCTTAGGTGAAGATTGTGCTGTTGAGGGACTTGCCGTTACTAAAGCCGCTTGTTTTGTAACCACCTTCGCTCTTGTTTGTGATTGTCTTGGAAAATTTTTAAATTCTTCTTGAACAGCTTTATGACTTGTCTCTTGCTGTGCTTGCGAAAGCTGCGAAAAATAATCGCGCCACTTTGTTTCAACACTGGAAGGATCAGCTAAATATTTTTCGAGCTGCATTTCTAGATATTCGGCGTTGACACCCGAGAGCGTCGAGCTTTGCCACCACTCTTTCATTGAATGTTCTTGGTTCATATTTATGACTCGTTAGATTGATCGTCTGTATGAATTGCTTCTTTTAGCATCATGGAGCGAACTTCACTAATCGCTTTCGTCGGGTTTAATCCTTTAGGACACGCATCAACACAATTCATGATGCTTCGACAACGAAACACACTAAACGGATCACGAAGATCTTCTAAGCGTTCTTTTGTTGCTGTGTCGCGACTGTCCGCTAAAAATCGGTAAGCGTGCAAAAGTGCTGCTGGCCCTAAAAATTTATCGGTATTCCACCAAAAAGATGGACATGATGTTGAGCAGCAAGCACACAGAATACACTCATACAAGCCATCTAGCTTTGCGCGATCCTCTATTGATTGCAATCTTTCTTTTTGAGGTGGTGGATTATTATTAATTAAATACGGCTTCGCTTTACGATATTGCTTATAGAATTGCTCCATGTCGACAACTAGATCGCGAATAATAGGTAATCCAGGCAATGGTCGAATGGTGATCGGCGTTTTAAGTTCGCTGATATGTGTAATACAAGCTAATCGGTTTTTACCGTTAATATTCAAACCGTCTGACCCACAAACACCTTCGCGACATGAATGCCTGACTGATAAGGTCGGATCTTGACGTTTAATCACAAGCAACGCATCCAGCACCATAATGCAGTTATGTTTTTCAATATCGACTTCATAAGTTTGCATATAAGAGCCACGATCATCTTGTGGGTTATAACGATAAATCTTAAATTCTACGATGTTATTTTTTTTAGACGACTTAGTCATTCTTAAGCTCTCCTTTAATGTTCGCGTGCTTTAAGCGCAATCGCTTCCACTTCCTTGGGTTGCATATTAACTTCACGATACGCGACGGTATCATTTTCTTTTAAATACAAAGAATGTTTAAACCAGTTTTTATCATCACGATCAGGATAATCAAAACGCGAATGTGCTCCGCGGCTTTCTTTTCGATTATTCGCTAATATCGCCGTTGCCATAGCAACTTCCATTAAGTTATCACATTCCAAAGCTTCAATACGTGCTGTATTAAATTCTCGACTATTATCAAGTAAAGCAGCATGTTTTAAACGTTCTTGTAAGGCTTTTAGTTTTTTCAAACCACTTTCCATATTTTCTTCAGTTCGAAACACACCAAAATCTTCTTGCATGACTTGTTTTAATTCGTCACGGATAGCTACCATGTCTTCACCGGCACGCGCCTCTTCCCAACGATAAAAACGTTTTAGTGCGTCAGAAACATCTTCTTTACTCGTCGTATGACAAGCAACTTCATCTCGTTGTACAGCTTGTTTTAAGTATTTTCCAACAGAGCGTCCAAATACAACGATGTCTAATAACGAGTTAGCGCCTAAACGGTTTGCGCCATGCACCGAAACACATGCAGACTCACCGGCTGCAAATAAACCTTCAACTAAATGCTCTTTACCTTTGCCGTCGACAGTAATCACTTGTCCATCAATATTAGTTGGGATACCTCCCATCATATAATGACAAGTTGGGACGACAGGAATTGGGCCACTGACAGGATCAACGCCTGCAAAGGTTTTTGCGATATCACGAATACCAGGTAAACGTTCGCTAATCACTTCTTCACTCAAATGCTCTAGCTTTAATAAGACATGATCTTTCTTTGGACCACAACCACGGCCTTCTCGAATTTCCATCATTGATGAGCGAGAGACTACATCTCGACAAGATAAATCTTTTAAGTGCGGTGCGTAACGTTCCATATAGCGCTCGCCTTCACTATTAATCAGATAACCACCTTCACCTCGAGCACCTTCTGTAATGAGCACACCAGCACCAGCAATACCTGTTGGGTGAAATTGCCAAAACTCTAAATCTTGTACGGCTAATCCAGCACGTAACGCCATACCTAATCCATCACCTGTATTAATATGAGCGTTTGTCGTTGACTTGTAAATTTGACCCGCGCCACCTGTTGCTAAGACAGTCGCACGTGCCTCTAAGAAACATAATTCACCTGTGATAATCGAAATAGCAATAACACCAGAGACTGCGCCAGTTTGTGTTTTGACTAAATCAATCGCAAACCATTCATCTAAAAACGTTGCCTTAGCAGCAATGTTTTGTTGATAAAGGGCATGCAACATTGCATGACCTGTTCTGTCTGCTGCACAACACGTACGATGGACGAGTTCGCCACCAAAATTCATTGTCTGGCCACCAAAGGCACGTTGATAAATCTTTCCTTCTTCATTACGTGAGAAAGGTAAACCCATATTCTCTAATTCAATCACTGTGTCTGGTGCGTGTTTACACATATACTCGATAGCATCTTGGTCACCCAAAAAGTCCGAACCCATGATGGTGTCATACATATGCCAACGCCAATCATCAACACCATCGGTATTGCCCAACGCCGCATTAATTCCACCTTGTGCTGCTACCGTGTGTGATCGCGTAGGAAATACTTTAGAAACAACAGCCACTTTTAGACCTGAGCTAGCTAACTCTAGTGATGCACGCAAGCCTGCACCACCGCCACCAATAATCACTGCATCATAAGTTCGCTTGGGTATTGCCATCGATTAAACTCCCCATAAAATCTGAATGCCCCACACAAAATATGAGGCAACTGCTAGCAAGGTCGCAGCAAGTAAAGTCATACGAATAAAAAAGTTTGGAACATAGTCTGTAATCACAGTCCAGACACCAATCCATGCATGCCATGAGAGACTCATAAAGAAAAAAATGGTCATAATCTTCACCCAACCCAGGCTGAAGATCATATGCCATGACGCATAATCAACGCCGTGATAGATCAGATAGCTACTTAATACAATAATGTATGCCAAAATATACATGGCTGTAACGCGCTGGATGATCCAGTCACGAATACCAGAACTTCGTTCACTCATTTAAACAATCCTATACCGAGAAAAAGAATTACAATCACCGAAAGAACAAGCACAAAATATGCAGTATATCGGCCTGCACATTTTGACTCACCAATACCTGCATCCATAAACAAATGACGAATGCCGGCAATAACGTGATATATCAAGGATGATAATATCACCCAAATAAAAAATCTTACCCAAAAACTAGAGGTGATTGCTTGTAAATGTGTAAAAGCTTCTTGTGAACTCAATGAATACTCAAATCCACAAAGTACAAGCGGTAACAATAGAAATAAGATAATGCCAGAAATTCTGTGCAATATAGATATGATGGCCATAACTGGAAAGCGAATGGTCAATAAATTCAAATTTACAGGTCTGTTTTTGTGCACGTCTGCTTCCTTGTTGTTTATATTAGAATAATATCATATTTTTTCAAAAAATATACTGATAAGTTAGAACAATAAAAATACTATTTGACAAAAAATCATATCTTAAGAATAATAATTAAGTAAATATCTATCATGGAGAGTAAATTATGAAGAAGTTAATTGATTGGGTTGCATACCTTTTAGTGATTATTGGTGCATTAAACTGGGGATTGGTTGGTGCAGCCAACATGAACCTTGTTCAAATGCTATTCGGCGACATGGGTATGGTAGCAAATATCATCTATATACTCGTCGGTCTTGCCGGTATCTGGGTGATTTTTTCAAAATGCACAGGCTGTTGCAAAAAATCATAACCTGATGATCTCCCGCGGCTTGCCCGCGGGAATGACTCCCCTCTCGCTTTCTCTCGTTTCCTTTTTTTAAAAAAAATGCTAACCTTGAAATCCAGTGCTTACAACAATATGGAGATATAACAAATGACCGATAAAACGGCCAAGCTATCAATTAATGGTAAAGACGCTATAGACCTTCCTGTATTCTCTGGCACCTTAGGAGCAGATGTTATCGACGTTTCTTCGCTCGCTAAAAGTGGCGCATTTACATTAGATCCTGGCTTTTTATCTACTGCTTCATGTGAGTCAAAAATTACTTTTATCGATGGTGACAATGGAACGCTATTGTATCGCGGCTATCCTATTGAACAACTTGCGGAACACTCAAACTTTGTTGAAGTCTGTTATTTGTTATTCAATGGTGAGCTACCAAGCACTTCACAGTACCAAGATTTTGTTGATGAAATTAACTCACATACACTTCTCCACGAACAAATGCATAGCTTTTATAATGGCTTTCGTCGTGACGCTCATCCTATGGCAGTGATGGTAGGTGTCGTTGGAGCTTTATCAGCATTTTATGATGATTCTATTAACATCAATGATGAATCTAATCGAAAACTCACTGCTATTCGTTTAATAGCGAAAATGCCAACCATGGCAGCAATGTGTTATAAATACGTGCTAGGACAACCGTTTACATATCCACAAAATGAACTGAGTTACTCTGAAAACTTTTTAAATATGATGTTTAGCTTGCCTTCTAAAGCAAGCAAGCCGAACCCTGTATTGGCAAAGGCAATGGATCGTATTTTCATCTTGCATGCCGACCATGAACAAAATGCATCAACCTCAACCGTGAGATTGGCTGGATCAACAGGCGCTAACCCATTTGCATGTATATCTGCGGGTATCAGCGCTCTTTGGGGACCTGCGCATGGTGGTGCCAATGAAGCTGCGCTTAACATGTTGCGCCAAATTGGTGATGTAAAAAACATTCCAGAATATATCAAGCGCGCTAAAGACAAAAATGATAAGTTCCGATTGATGGGCTTTGGGCATCGAGTTTATAAAAACTATGATCCGCGCGCAAAGGTAATGCGAGAAACTTGCCATGAAGTATTGGCTGAAGTCGGTAAAAAAGACGATCCAGTATTGAAAGTTGCTTTAGAATTAGAGCGGATTGCACTAGAAGATCCATACTTCGTTGAACGTAAGCTCTATCCTAATGTCGACTTTTATTCAGGCATTACACTAAATGCAATTGGTATTCCAACAAATATGTTTACGGTAATCTTCGCTCTGTCGCGTACCATCGGATGGATTTCTCATTGGAATGAAATGATGAGCATGCCAAATCGACGACTGGGACGCCCTCGTCAGCTGTACACCGGTGCGAAGCTACGTGATTATAGCGACATCAAGAGTAGGTAATAATACATTCCCCTTTTCAAGTCGAGAGATCTAAGTCAAAAATACCCCGTCATCCCGCGGTTTATCCGCGGGATCTCTTTTCAACTCCGAGACCCCGCGGACAAGCCGCGGGGTGACACAGGCTGAAGCATAAGACCCAACAGACAAGCCTTGGGGTGACAGAAGCTGAAGCATAAGACCCCGCGGACAAAACGCAGAGTGACAACCATTTCTAAAACGGAAATAAAATTCGCACACCCAGGGTTGCCATCAAATCATTCTTTCCGCCACTAAAGGTATATAAATCACGAATATCTACTCGTAATGCTACCGATCGATCAAAGAAATATTCTAATCCAACACCGACGTTCCCATTGACTAAGTCATTCGGATCATTGGATGTTGAATCATCAATATTGAGCACACCAAAACCTGCTAAAACATAAGGTTCAAAATTTTGATCTGAATTGAAGTGATATAGAAGGTCAAACAAATACATATTAATGTCGACATTGGGCTTTGGCTCAGTGTCGCTTTGCGTCTTGATGCGAGCATAGGCAGCCTCAACACTCCAATCAGAAGTGAAATTAAATCCCCCAGCCAATAACCACAAGGCATCATCATCTAAGTCACGTTTATCAGAAAAATGATAATAGCCAACACTAGGCGCGATATATGCCGTATTTTCTCGATTAGCCGCATAGCCCAAAGGCATAATGATGCAAAGCAAAGTTGCAATGAATAAAATTTTGATGGATGTTTTCACGTGAATTCCTTATGTTACCAACTGTCGCCCCGTAGGATGACAGCGCTTCCTTCAACCAGAAGATTATGGAAGTCTGTAAACTTAGCTTAAATCAACGACTGAATCAAGCATTCGCTTCGTGCAGGGCTCTTCGTAACACTTTACCAACATTTGTTTTGGGCAACTCCGCACGAAATTCAATATACTTAGGCATCTTGTAACTGGTCAAGTTTTCATGACAAAACGTCATGACTTCCCCTCGAGTCAATTGCCGCCCCTCTTCCAAAACAATAAAAGCCTTAATCACTTCAGATCCTTTATTGAGCTCACCGATCACAGCGGCCTCAGCAATATCTGGGTGCATTGTTAGTACATTTTCTATCTCATTTGGATACACGTTAAACCCCGAAACCAAGATCATATCTTTTTTACGATCACAGAGATGAATAAACCCTCTCTCATTAATAATGGCTATATCCCCAGTTAACAACCAACCATCATCATTAAACACCTTTTGTGTTTCTTCTTCAGCATGCCAGTAACGACTCATTACCTGTGGACCCTTGATAGCCAACTCACCCGCCTCACCGATAGGTAAAGGCTGACCGTCATTATTCAAAATAGCCACTTCGGTACTTGGTAAAGGCAAACCAATCGAGGCATGATAGTGCTCTATATTAAGCGGATTGACTGTGACCACGGGTGAGCATTCAGAAAGCCCGTAACCTTCTATAATCACATTGCCTGTCAATGCTTTCCAATGATTAAACACAGACTCTTGTAACGCCATACCCCCCGCGATTGTCACACGCAATGAATCAAAATTCATAGCCCTAAATCGTTTATGATGTAACAAAGCATGAAACAAAGTATTAACACCAATAAGCATGGTAACGTTTGCATTTTTGATCTGATCCACAAAATCAGAAATATTCCTTGGATCAGTAATGATAATATTCTTTGCGCCAATCACGACAGGAAACAAACATGATACTGTCAAAGAAAAAATATGATAAAGCGGCAACGCAATAACATTCACTTCCTGACCTTCTTGCATAAATGGTTTTATCCAACTCTTACACTGAAAAAGGTTAGCAAGTAAATTACCGTGAGACAGAACAACACCTTTCGGCACACCCGTCGTACCGCCAGTATATTGAATCAATGCCATATCATCTTGATGGATTGCTACTGGTTTTTTAGGTTTGTTTTGACAACTGTTGATAACGGCACGAAAAGAAACCGCATTTTTTAATGTATACGTTGGTACGCGCTTTAAAAAATACTTTAAAACAAACTGTGAGGTTATCCTCTTAAAGGCAGGAAATAAGTCAAATAGAGATGTTACGACGACCCCGTTAAGATGATTGATTTTCGGGAGCGCTTTTTCTAAGGTATGTGCAAACATATCAAGCACAATAATTGCCTGTGGCTTAGCATCACCCAACAAATTGATCACTTCTCTTGGGGTATAGAGTGGATTAACATTCACAATAACCACACCTATTGAAAAAGCAGCAAATAGCGCTATCGGGTACTGAAGGCAGTTAGGCATCATGATCGCGAGTCGATCACCCTGTTTCAAACCCAAATCATGCTGTAAAAAACTCGCAAAACTTTCAACATGCTTTTGGAATTCAGCATACGTCATTGAGCGCTTATAGTGAACATACGCCGTTTGATTAGCAAAGCGACGACAACTATCGTCAAACAAGTCTTTTATAGAATTATACGGAATCTCTTCAAGAAACTCCGGGACACCTTGCGGATAATTTTTTAACCAGATTTTATCCATGCTTGCTCTTCTTTCCTTAGCAACAACTTACTATTATAATAGCACCATGAAAACCATTAGCACACTCTTAATAACATTTTTATTAATTACAGTCTCATGTACAGCGTTTGCCAAGATATATGACGCTTACCAAGTGAATGTGATCATCTTCAAACGAAATGGCGCAGAACAGCTTATCCCCGATACAAAGACAACTCCCAAGACATTTGCCAGCGAATCCCAATTTCTCTCTTTAGCAAATGATGACGCAACTAACGACGGCAGTTATCAGCTAATAGCTCAAGATGAGTTTGGACTTCTGAAAGAACTTACTCGACTAAAACAATCGAAAAACTACACCGTTTTGCTCGCATTATCATGGTGGCAACCATTCCAAGATCAACCGCAAGGTCAAACACTACATATTTACGGCGGCCAAACGTATAATCAATATGGCGAAATGGTCACAGTCATAGATGATGAAGACGCTAGTTACTATCAAATTAACGGAACAATAAAAATTAGCCTCAACACTTATTTCGATATAGACACGCATTTACAATTTTTGGTTCCTGAAAAAGACAAAAGCGTTCGCGTTTCTGAAAACACACTAACACCTTTCAAAGTATTTGAAATTAACGAAGAGCTGCGCAGCCGCAGCAATGAATTACATTACCTTGATAATCCTGCGTTTGGGGTTTTGATTAAAATCGCTCCCTGGGATTTAGCAACCTAATACTGCTCAAAAATATAATTATCCGCATAAGCCTTTGCAAAGGAAAGCTGCTTTTCATTCTTAACGGTCCAAACAATCAATGGGATATCCATTAATCTAATCAACCTATTCAAACATTTGCTTGGCATACGGTCGATATCATAGCTAATATAATGAGGACGGCTTTTCGGACAGCCAAATAACAAATGAAAAATACCAGACGAAGTTTGGCCTCGCAGAATATCGCATGCATTGTCACGAAACCATTTTAAAATGTTTGAATTAAACGAGCATACTGAAAAATCACCAACATAGTTTTTAATGATGTCATATACTTTCCGTTCTATTACTCCTTCTTTGCCTTTGATTTCTATCATCAAATATGCGCTTCCCGCTACCAACTCTAAGACTTCAATAAGGCTTGGAATACGTTCGTCAGACGATTGTAACTTTAATGCTTTAATTTCATCATAAGTAAGATCTGAGACATTTGCGTTAACACCCGTTAACCTTTCTAAATTTTCATCGTGAAAAACAATTACTTGGTGATCTTTTGTTAACATAACATCAAGTTCTATACCATAACCTTCGTCAATTGCGGCTTGAAATGCAGCTAAAGAATTTTCAGGAAGTTGAGGAGAAAACAATCCTCTGTGCGCTAAAGGCTTCTCAAAAGACATAGACAAATCCTCCAAAATAAGCTATATTGAGATATGAAAATGCTTGCCAGTTCAACACTGAAAAAACTGGGAATCAGAGTGATGGTGCCGTGAGCAAGCTCAAAAAAAGAGTAGCCTAACACACCACCAAGATACCCACCTAGTGAAATTGCGACTCGGGCAAGCATTTTCATTTTAATGATTTCTAAAAATGCCTAGCTCTTCTTTTTATCTCGAAAAATCCAAGTCAATACCGGCCCTGTAACAACGTATGTTGCAAACGTATAAAATAGCACTTGCGCTGGATCGATCGTAATGGCAACAACAATTAAAACAAGCAATACAAGGACCATAAATGGAACATGGCCCTTGAAATCAAAAACCTTAAAGCTGTAATACTTAATATTGCTTACCATCAACAATGCGGACACAACGGTTAACACGGTTGTAATCATATGCAACTGCTTTGTTGGTATCACGCCATACTCAATCATCACCCAAATAAAGCCTGTTAAAAAACCAGCTGCAGCGGGACTCGCAAGCCCGCTAAAAAACCGCTTGTCTGCCGTTTCTACTTGTGTGTTAAATCGCGCTAATCGAAGCCCCGTCGAGGCGACGTAAATAAACGCGCACAACCACCCTATCTTGCCTAGAGAGTGCAATGCCCAATTATAGGCAAGCAATGCTGGCGCCAAACCAAAAGCGATCATGTCCGAAAGACTATCGTACTCTGCACCAAAAGCCGATTGTGTATTCGTTAATCGTGCAACGCGACCATCAAGACCATCGGCAATCATTGCGATAAAAATAGTTATACAAGCCAGCTCGAACTTGCCTTGCATAGCGGCGACAATAGAATAAAAGCCGGCAAATAGTCCAGCAGTAGTGAATAAATTTGGCAACAAATAAATGCCACGTTTGATTTGTTTTTCATTTGTGTTTGGTTGCATACCGATTTCCTTTTTTCGCCTATAGTATCTTCAATGGGTAATGTTGTAAATAAACCTTCCAAATCACACGCCAAAAAATAGCATCTTATTGATACTTGGAAATCTAAGATTTTACTCACAGGAAATACACAGAAAATTAAACCGTTATCCTATTGCTTTTATCTCAAAACCGCATTATCTTGTGTCTTATGGGGCAACGGAATCCCATATATTGTGTTTAAAAAAATATCGGATTGTCTAACAATTGGGAGGAATTATGACAACGACTACGACCAGGATGGCAGCGGAAGTGACCACGAATGACACAGAATCTTTAAAACCCGGCATATTACGCGTCATCAGACGTGACGGGACCATTACACCCTACAACGATGATAAAATCAAAGTTGCCATGACCAAGGCATTTTTGGCAGTGGAAGGTGAGCAAGCGACTGGCTCAGAACGCATTCATGAATTGGTGAACCAACTTACCGATCAAATCAGCGAGCGTTTCATTCGTAATTTGCATCATTGCGAAACCATCAATATTGAAGATATCCAAGACCAAGTGGAATTGGTGCTCATGCGCGCAGGTGAACAAAAAGTTGCCCGCTCTTACGTTTTATATCGCGAAGATCGTCGCAAAATGCGTGAGGCAGCAAATGCAACTCAAAAACACCAAAAGCTAAATGTCACCCTCAAAGATGGAAAAACAAAAGTTCTTGACCAAAAACGTCTCGAAAAAATCGTGATGACCGCATGTCAAAACCTAGAGTATGTTGAGCCTCATGCGATCATCAAAGACACTATGCGTAGCTTATTCGACGGCATGCCTTTTGCTGATGTAAGCAAAGCATTAATTCTTGCTGCACGTACGCAAATTGAACGTGAGCCTAATTACACGTATGTAACAGCGCGTTTATTATTAGACAACTTGCGCAGTGAAGCACTTAGCTTTCTTGGCTTAAAAGATAATGCCACTTTTGATGAAATGGCAAAGCTCTACCCTAAATGCTTAAGCGCCACGCTTAAAAAAGGTATCTCGCTTGGCTTGTTAGACAAGCGCTTAGAAACAGAGTTTGATTTAGAGAAGCTTGGCAAAGCGCTATTACCAAAACGAGATTTGAACTTTACCTATCTCAGCTTGCAAACGCTTTATGATCGTTATTTCTTACACTCGAACGATATTCGTTTCGAGTTACCGCAAACCTTTTATATGCGTGTCGCTATGGGTTTAGCCTTAGATGAAGAAAATAAAACCGAAAAAGCAATTGAGTTTTATCAATTACTTTCAAGCTTTGATTACATGAGCTCTACTCCAACTTTATTTAACTCAGGCACACAACGCTCTCAGCTATCTAGCTGTTATCTGACGACCGTTCCTGATGACTTAGAAGGTATTTACGGTGCTATTCGTGATAACGCCTTACTATCAAAATACGCTGGCGGCCTCGGCAACGACTGGACGCCAGTACGAGCTATGGGAGCTACAATCAAAGGCACTAACGGCAAATCACAAGGCGTTGTTCCCTTCCTAAATGTTGCAGATGCTACAGCAATTGCGGTTAACCAAGGTGGTAAACGTAAAGGGGCGGTATGTGCTTATTTAGAAACATGGCATATGGATATCGAAGAGTTTTTAGATTTACGTAAAAACACTGGTGATGAACGACGCCGAACCCACGACATGAATACTGCAAACTGGATCCCTGACTTGTTCATGAAACGTGTCGCTGAAAAAGGCGAATGGACGTTGTTTTCTCCAGATGACACTCCAGAGCTTCATGATCTTTATGGCGATGAGTTTGAAAAAATGTATCGTCAATACGAAGATTTAGCTGATGCCGGTGAAATTCAAAACTACAAACGCATCCCTGCTGTTAACCTTTGGCGAAAAATGTTAACCATGCTATTTGAAACAGGTCACCCATGGGTAACTTTTAAAGATCCTTGTAACTTGCGTTCACCCCAACAACACGTTGGTGTGGTCCATAGCTCAAACCTCTGCACGGAGATTACACTCAACACTTCCAAGGATGAAATTGCGGTGTGTAATCTCGGCAGTATTAATATTCCTGCTCATTTAGATGGAGAAGGTAATATCGATAAAGAAAAACTGCGCAAAACGGTTAACACCGCGATTCGTATGTTAGATAACGTGATCGATATTAATTTTTACTCTGTACCGCAAGCAAGAAACTCCAACTTAAAGCATCGTCCTATTGGCTTGGGCTTAATGGGCTTTCAAGATGCTTTATACAAAAAAGGCATTTCCTACGCTTCTGATGAAGCCGTTGAATTTGCCGATGAAACAATGGAATTAATTAGTTATTATGCTATTGAAGCATCTACAAACCTAGCTGAAGAACGTGGCGCATATGAAACGTTCAAAGGTTCACTGTGGAGCAAGGGCATTCTACCTATTGACTCTATCGAAAATTTAGCTAAAACACGCGGCGAATACCTTGAGCAAGATCGTACGCAACGTTTGGACTGGAAAACTCTACGTGAACGGGTTCAAAAAGTTGGTATGCGTAACTCAAATGTCATGGCAATTGCGCCTACCGCAACCATTTCTAACATTTCGGGGGTATCTCAATCGATCGAGCCGACTTATCAAAACTTATATGTTAAGTCGAACCTATCGGGCGAATTCACCGTTATCAACCCATACCTTGTAGAAGAGTTACGTAAACTCGATTTATGGGATGAAGTCATGGTCAACGACTTAAAGTACTACGATGGTAGCGTTCAAAAAATCGAGCGTATTCCTCAACACTTGAAAGCGATTTTTTCGACGGCTTTCGAAATCGATCCTAGATGGTTGGTCGATGCGGCATCGCGTCGCCAAAAATGGATTGATCAAGGACAATCGTTAAATCTCTACATGGCACAACCTTCGGGCAAAAAACTCGATAGTTTGTATCAACACGCATGGCGTCGTGGATTAAAAACCACTTATTACTTGCGCTCCATGGGGGCAACGTCAACTGAAAAGTCGACGATCAATGACGCGAAACTTAACGCGGTGCAAATGAACCCTGCACCAAAAGCATGCTCAATCGATGATCCCGATTGTGAAGCATGCCAATAGGACAAAAGAGAGAGAAATACAATGGCAACGACAGATAGACCAAAAGATTATGTTACGGGCTTGGAAAAAATTGAAATGAATGCGGGACGTATACAAGTTGATGATAAACGCATCATCAACTGTCGCGCAGACTTAAATCAACTTTTTCCACTGAAGTATGACTGGGCATGGCAAAAATACTTGCATGCCTGTGCAAACCACTGGATGCCTCAGGAAATTAACATGACACCTGATCTTGCATGTTTGAAAACACTGACAGAAGATGAGCGTACCGTTTTCATGCGCGCGATCGGCTTCTTTTCAACTGCAGATTCATTGGTAGCAAACAATCTTGTATTAGCTATTTACCGACACATCACAAACCCTGAGTGTCGTCAATATTTGTTAAGACAAGCGTTTGAAGAAGCGCTACATACACATAGTTACAGCCATATTATCGAATCACTAGGTTTAGATGAAGGTGTTGTTTTTAATATGTATCGCGAAATCCCTTCCGTACATGACAAAGCTGCATGGGCACTGCAATTTACAAAGAACATTGGCAATCCTGAATTCAAAACAGGCACCCCTGAAACAGACCAAGATTTCTTGCGTAACTTGGTTGCGTTTTACGTAGTATTCGAGGGCATCTTCTTTTATGTTGGTTTTGTACAAATGCTTTCTTTTGGTCGTCGCAATAAGATGACAGGTTCTGCCGAGCAGATTCAATATATTTTGCGCGATGAATCAATGCACTTAAACTTCGGTATTGATTTGATTAACCAAATTAAAATTGAAAATCCGCATTTATGGACTGAACAGTTCCAAGAAGAATTACGCCACATGATAGCTGAAGCTGCTGACTTAGAATATCGTTATGCAGAAGATACGATGCCTCGTGGTATTCTTGGCTTAAATGCTCCCATCTTTAAAGAGTATATGCAATTTATTGCGAATCGTCGTTGCGCGCAAATTGGCTTAAAAGAATTATACCCACCAATAGAAAACCCATTCCCATGGATGAGTGAAGTGATTGATTTGAAAAAAGAGAAAAACTTTTTTGAAACACGTGTCACTGAATACCAAACGGGTGGCGCTTTAAGCTGGGATGATGAATAAAAACATTGCGCCCTTAGCGTAGCTGGTGAATTCTAAAACCTACGTCCCGCGCTTTATGCGCGGGATTTCTTATGCCACTGTATTAATTCAAAAAATCTATTGAGAAACCCCTGGCGGCGTTGGTCTTGGAGAAGTATATCCTGGCGTCTGAGCCATCTTTTCCTGCCGGTTATTCAGTAATTGATTAAAGGGCTGTGCATCAACAAGTTTCAAACCAACATTAGATAAGGCCTGTTGCTGTTCAGCAGTAGCTTCTGGCATATAAACAGAGACTTTCTGTGGATCAAGGCCTTGACCTTTTAAAATACCTAAGAGATCTTCTGCACGTTCTTCAGGTGTTGGCGCGCTAGGTTCTGGATATCGCATCAATATACCATACTCATTAGCATTTGGACTTAAGGTGATATCAGCACCCACCTCATGATTTTTACCCAGCCCTCTGATAAGTAATACATTCTTTCGATTCTCATCAGGCTGGACGCTAACATGTTCATCAATATAGTGCTCAAGAATCAATAATTTTAATTTCTCACGGCGTTGAAGTGTTGTGAGGACATAAGCTTCACTCTGTTGTTCTGCACGAATTTGCATTTGAATAACATTTTCTTCGCGTTGACCAGACTTTACTTGCAACTCATGATCTTTCTCTAAAGACATAACTTACCCCCCTTTTTTTCTACCTGTTAAAATTTTAACACATATTCTGATTTAATCAACTTTTGACCTGATCATTCCTTTTAAAAAAGGTATTAAAATGAAAGCAATAAGCGATAAAACTATTGCGATTTCGCTGAAAACTAAAAAACCATGCTGGTATATATTCAAGGCTGTTTCTAAAGATGCATGCTTTGGCACATCCGTAAAGGTAGCCAATGTACCACTAAAAACAGCAGACACAGCATTTGAGAAAAACCATACCCCCATCATCATCCCGACCAAATGCCTGGGTGAAAGCTCTGTAATCATGGCCAGCGCTATGGGCGATATTAATAATTCACCGATTGTTTGAATAAAATAGCTCCCAACTAGCCAACCTGAGGATGTCATACCATCGTGCGAGAAATATTTGACTCCTAACATTAAGACAAAATAACCTAGGGAAAGAAAGACACAACCCCAAGCAAACTTTGTGGGCACCGATGGATTCAAATCTTTAACACTTAGCCTTGTCCACAGTCGACTAAGCATTGGGCTTAGTAGAATGATAAACAACGGATTAAAAAACTGCGTGCCCTCAGCGTCTAGAGGAATACCCATGAATGACTTCTGCATATTTCGTTCTGCAAATAACATCAAAGATGTGAATGTTTGATTATACAAGGCCCAAAAACCAATGGAGATAATAATCAAAACAGTTGCGGCAAACATTCGCTTACGCGAACCAACAGGCTCTTTAAATAAAAACATGAATACGACAAGGAAAATAAGAATTCCCATCCATTTTAATACATCAGAAACTAAAGCTGGATAACGAAACGCATAATCAATTAATAAAATAAATCCGATGATACCCAAGTAAAAGACGGAATTAAATATCGTCTTTTTCATCGCGCCCTTATGCAACGGACTGCGTGAAGGAACTCCACCATGCGCACCCAATATTTTCCGACCACAAAAAAAAGTGATCATACCAACACCCATACCTATAGCCGCTAAAATAAAGCCCATATGCCAGCCATAATGCACGACAATTGCACCAGCAAATAATGGTGGAATTAGAGAACCAATATTTATCCCCATATAAAATATCGTAAACCCACCCTCTCGTCTTGGATCACCAACATCATAAAGTGTTCCCACAAGACTCGAAACATTCGGTTTAAATAAGCCATGCGCACAAATTAAAATACTTAATGCAATAAAAAAAGCGTGAGCACCGGGCAACGCTGCTACAGCATAACTAACAATTAACAATAAACCACCAATAATGATAGCCCGCTGATAACCCAGATAATGATCGGCCAAAAAACCTCCCAACACAGGCAATAAATACAATAAGGCAGAAAAGACAGCGTAAACAATATAGGCTTTATGATCTTCATACATTAACGCATGAGACATATAGAGAATAATAATGGTCTGTAGCGTATAAAAGCCAAATCGCTCCCATAGCTCAGTAAAAAATAGCAGATAAAGACTCTTAGGCTGCTTGAGCGCTCTTGTTGACACTTCTGGATACCTCAATGAACATACGAACTGTCAAATAAAACACAATTTTACCCGTTAGTCAATTGCTCACTCCAATCCTGACTCTTTCAAAAATTTACTTTCTTGTGGAGTAGATTTTCTACCAAGAATAGCATTACGATGAGGAAAGCGGCCAAATTCATCAATCAATTTATAATGTAAAACGGCATTAGCGAAGAAATTTTCATAAATATTACGAAGCTCTGGCAGGGACATTTGCACTAACCCATGGTATGCCGCCACAGAGTATTTTTGCATTTTCAAATCTTCATGATGCGCGAGTGGCATATAATAAAAGATCCTCTCGACAAGAGATAACCGCTGATCCAGTTGCTGATCGATTCCTTCTAGACAGACATCTAATGCTTCTTCATCAAAGTAATAGACTCCAGGACTATTACGATACATGCATCGTGGAAACTGATGAAGCAAGATAATCAATGCCAAGCTACCTTTAGGCGTTTTTTTCCATTTAGAATAATCGCCATTTGCCGCTTTTTCGAGATCCGCCTTAAACTTTTTAATAATTTCACGATCTCGTGAAGCATCCTGGCCTAACCAAAATGCAAGGCGCTCGGCATTAGGTGAATCAAGCGATTTCTCATCACCAAACCAATAAGTTAAGACTGCTTGTGCGCGCCTACCGATACCCATAAATAGCCTCCTATAAGCTAATTATAGAGTATATGCTTGAAACATCCTGAGGATTAGTAGAAAAAATACTTAATCTTTTACTTTAAGAATTATGGGCTATCTGATTGTAATCATAGACATTTTGATATTCTAGAGAAATACCTGGTAAATCCAATGCCTTATAAGCTTTAGAAGCTACCAACAGCGCCTCAGGAACAGATGGCGTGCCTTGGTAATGCAAAATGACTTCATTGGCTCGATCAGCTGCCGCCACATAAGCTTTACGCTTTAGGTAGTATTGTGCGATATCAAGCGTTTGTGCAGCCATAAGATTACGTAGATATATCATGTACTGAACCGCACTAGGTGTATATATATCATGCGGGTAGTTAGTCGATAAATTTGAGAAATATACGAAAGATTCGCGCGCAGGCTTTAAATCTCTATCCGCCATTTGTGCTGGGAAGTAACGCTCCATCACGCTGAGGTATTGTTGATAATTCATGACACCTTTCATGAAATAAGCGTACCCTGTTCCTTGTGAAGCTGGATGCAAGTGGATATAACGATCTGTTGCCGTCACACCCAAAGCGTACTGACCCGCCATATAGTAGGCATAAATAATATATAAATGGCCTTTTTCAGAATACTTACCAAAGGGGTAACGCGCATCCAATGTTTCAAAACGTGAAATAGCATCTTGATAATGGCGGGTACGGATATCGTGGATAGCGCCCCAATATAATTCCGAATCATTTTCTTTAGGAAATTGATCGGCAGGGTTTTTCACAGCTGCAGAAGAACATGCACCTAACAGGACAATCAATGATAAAATAAAAAACTGCTTGATTAATTGCATAACAACCCCTATCCTTTTGCCATAGACTATGACAGATAAAATTAAAAAACAAGTGGTTATCCCAGAATCACTACACCAGCACCGCTTAGACCAAGCTTTAGCTAAGCTATTTCCAGAATATTCGCGAAATCAGCACAAGGCATGGATCCTGGAAAACGAAATTACTCTCGATAATAAGCCTGCTAAACCTAAAGATAAAGTGAACGCTGGACAAACGATTTTCATTGATGCGAGGTTACCCACACAAGGCGAATGGGTAGCTCAGGATATTCCTTTGGATATTTTATTCGAAGATGAGCATTTGTTAGTGCTAAATAAACCCGCTGGACTCGTCGTTCACCCTGGGGCAGGACAAGCAGACCAAACACTACTTAACGCCTTATTGCATCATGCACCCTCACTAAAACATGTTCCACGAGCTGGCATTATTCATCGCCTTGATAAAGACACGTCAGGATTGCTTATCATCGCAAAAACACTAGAGGCTCACACCGCACTGATTAAAATGATGCAAGCGCGTGAAATTAATCGCGAATACCAAACAATTGTTTACGGCGAACTTATCAGCGGCGGACGAATCGATAAACCAATAGGCCGTCATCCTTCAAAGCGCACTCACATGGCAATCGTCAATAACGGCAAACCCGCAACAACGCACTACCGCATCATTCAAAAATTTCCAGGCTTTACACATTTACGGGTCACTTTAGAAACAGGCCGCACACATCAAATTCGTGTTCATCTTTCATTTCTAGGATATCCGATAGTCGGAGATAAAACCTACGGTACGCGATTAAAAATTCCTAAACATGCGTCTGAAAATTTAATACAAACATTACGTACTTTTCCAAGACAAGCATTGCACGCCACCAACCTTTCGTTCACGCACCCCATCACTAAGGAAAGCATTGAGATACACGCCGATATACCAAAAGACATGTGTAATTTAATAACATCAATAGAGCGGTTCTAAAAAAACGCAGCCTCTTTATTGTCCCGCCTCTACTATACACGCTATACTGTTAAATAGATTTAGGAGAATATAGCTATGATAAAACGACAACAAAGCTGTACACACTTGCGTCACTTTTTTGCGAAAGCGATCACAGTTATTGGATTAACGCTTTTTGCTTTTAGCGCACATGCATTAAGCTTCACGATTCCCAGCAACGGTGATGATGTTGTAGGCCGTGTATATATGGTGACTTCACAACAAGGTGATACTTTGCGAACCATCGGTTATCGTTATGACGTCGGACATCGTGAAATGTATCGCGCAAATCCTCATGTATCGCCTGAAGCTTATCTTAAAATGGGCAGCGAGATATTGATCCCTGCGCAATTTATCTTACCTCCAGGCCCAAGAAAAGGCATTGTCATCAATCTTGCAGAATACCGTTTGTATTACTACATTCCAGGCAGCAACAAAGTTTTAACCTTCCCTATTGGGATTGGTAAATCTGGCTGGGAAACTCCCTTGTTTACAGGTCGAATCATTAAAAAGAAAGAACACCCTGAATGGAATGTCCCTAAATCCGTAAAGCAATACAACCTTTCTCGAGGAATCGTATTGCCAGATGTGATGCCAGCAGGGCCTCACAATCCCTTGGGAAACTATGCACTCTATACTTCTAAGTCTGGGATACTCATACACGGCACCAATGTTCCCCTTGGCGTAGGCAGCCGAGTGAGCTCTGGGTGTATTCGTTTATACCCCAAAGATATTAAAAAGCTCTTTCAGCATGCCAGTGTTGGCACATCGGTTCGTGTTATTTATGCCCCTTATAAAGTTGGCACGCTACAAAACCAAGTTTACCTTGAAGCACATCCTAACTTAAGCTCATACTCACGGGTCTATTACAGCTCTTTAACGCCTTTGCTCAACACCATCATGCGCGATTACTCCAATCCGATCCATGGAAGCTTAAACTGGAGAGTCGTTAAATATGTAGCAACAAAACAGTATGGTGTTCCACAAAAGGTGAGCCAGTAAAAAAAATAACAAAAAAGCTTGCATTTCGATGAGGGATTATTATACAATGAAAGTGCTTTTAAAAAATAATAATAAATGAAAGCGGCTAGCTGTCGGTTATTAGTCACCGAGCAAGTAAAAAGAATAATAAAAACAAATAATAATAATAAGCTACGTGTTGTGGCCAAACAATAATGACGGACACACAGCACTTTATCTAGGAACTCTTTTAAAACGGATGATCAGGAGCATTTTGTGCGTTTTAAACTGGCCTTTATACTTCTCATTACAGTCTCACTTTCCATCGTTACTACACCCGCTTCAGCAAGAAACTCAGCACAAGATATAAAGTACAATAAAATCAGATCATTAGCTCCAAATATTAATCCAAAAGCTTTAAAGCTCGCACTAACTGCCTATTATCATGCTAGAGCTAATGGCTTAGATCGAAAAGAAATTTTAACCGTTGTTGACTTTACACACCCCTCCTCAGAAGAACGCCTGTGGGTTTTTGATCTCAAAAATGATCAACTACTTTTTCGCACCTATGTGACACACGGCAAATACACAGGATCACTTTATGCTCGGCACTTTTCCAATCGCCCAGGCAGTGAAGAAAGCAGTATAGGCTTGTTTCTCACAGAGAACCCATATTACGGCCATGTTGGCTATGCTATGCGCTTGGCGGGCTTAGAACCCGGCATTAATAACAACGCTGAGAGGCGCGCGATTGTTGTCCATGGGGCACAATATGCCGACGCCCATTATGTGGCGAAATATGGCCGTCTTGGACGCAGCTGGGGATGTTTTGCCGTTGCTGCTCAAGAGGTTCATGAAATTATCAGTGTTATCAAAGATGGCACACTCATTTTTGCTTACTATCCTGATCAATATTGGTTGAGCCACTCGAGATTTTTAAGCTGAACACCTACTCCTGTTTGCTTATCTAAACCACTTTGAATAAAATTCAATTAATAAAACAACACAGAGAACGACACTATGAAATTCATCAAAGCCACTATGACACTTGTGTTAATTTGTTTCTCCACATCAATGCATGCTGCCACCCAACCCTCTAATGGCTCATTATCTAATATGTTAGAAAAAGTGATTCCTGCTGTAGTCAATATCCAAGCTGAAGGAAAACTTCCCCCTACCGTTTATCTCAAAAAACATGATGACGATGACCCTACTAACCAAATGCAACTACAACAACAGCGCCCTGTTTCAAAACCATTCGTCTCACTAGGTTCAGGCGTTATCATCAACGCATCACATGGCACGATTATTACTAACGCTCACGTCGTTAAAGATGCCGATCGTATTACGGTAAAACTTATTGATGGCCGACAATTTAAAGCAAAAATCATTGGCGCCGATGCACCATCAGACATTGCCGTATTGCAAATTCAAGGTCCCCACTTGACCGCTTTATCACTTTCTGACTCCAACCAATTAAAAGTTGGTGATCAAGTCGTTGCTATAGGTAACCCTTTTGGCCTAGGACAAAGCGTCACCGCAGGAATCGTCAGCGCCTTGCAACGCACCAACTTAAACATCGAAGGGTACGAAAACTTCATCCAAATAGATGCGCCCATTAATTTTGGTAATTCAGGCGGCGCTCTCGTGACCCACAATGGCAAACTCGTCGGCATGAATACAGCCATGCTTAGCGATACAGGTGGTAACATTGGGATTGGTTTTTCGATTCCTGCTAACATGCTAAATAACGTCGTCAAGCAGTTATTAAAATATGGAAAAGTTGAACGCGGCGTTGTTGGCGTAATGGTACAAACACTCACTCCAGACTTGGCAACTGCATTACAACAGCCCAAACAAAAAGGCGCAGTTGTCACGCAACTTGCCCCAAACTCACCAGCGAAAAAAGCCGGGATTCAAACCGGCGACATTATTACCGCGGTTAATGGCACAGAAATTTCAACTTCGGCACAACTGGTCAACTCTGTTGGCTTCATGAGAACAGGTTCTACAGTGTCACTACAAGTACTACGACATGGCAAGCCTATGACATTCAAACCTAAAATCATTACCATTAAATCATTAACTGCCTTAAGCCAAAAAGATAATCCATACTTCTTTGGCGTTGGATTACAAAATTTCAATCAATACTCTGCAACACAAGGAAATGTAAACGGCGTTCTCGTTATTGGAGTCCTACCAGATTCTAATGCGTGGAGTGCAGGCTTACGGCCTGGTGATGTGATTATCTCTGCCAATCAATCCTCCACAAAGGATACGAATACGTTAGAAAAAATTGCACACAACAATCACTCTGAATCGTTATTACTTAATGTCATTCGTGGTCATGGCGCTATTTTCATCGCCATCCCGAAAGGAGTTACCAATGTCTAAACAATTATTAACTGAATCACCTTGCGTAGGCATCTGCAGCACGACTTTTGGCGATGATATTTGCAAGGGCTGTCATCGCACTTACCTAGAAGTCGTTCAGTGGAATCAAATGTCCGACAAAGAAAAAGATAAGATTAATCGTCGCTTGATGGCAGAAGAGGAATCTGACTAAGCTTTCACCCCGCGGAATCTCAATATTGAAAAATGATCCTACGCTTTATGCGCAGGATGGTAATCGTTGATGGGGCTCTTGCATTCTGCAACTGTCATCTCGCGGTTTATCCGCGGGATCTCTAAAAATCAAAATGCTGGACCCTCCGCCTTCGCGGAGGATGACAATACCCACTAGGCACACCAGAGGCTCAACTTTTTTTATCGCTTAACATCCGTACTCTCAAATATTTTATCCGCAGAAGCTGCAACAAAACCGGTATAAAGCTTTCCATCAGAAGTTTCATAACGTTTTGCAAACTCGTAATAACAAGATGGGATTTCCTTGATACCTTGTTTGAATTCAACTTTCACACGTTCTGCTAACGTACTGGATTGTTCCAAAAAATCTGCAGGCGTACCCTTAACCTCTCCACCTGAAGCATTGAGTTGAAAGCCATGTTTTTTCAAAAACGTGTTCACATCAGCAATTTCGTTAAAATGCTTTAAGCGATTTACATTGACTGTAAAATGGTTCGCGCAAAAACCAAATGCGTACATCCATGCTGCATACTCTGACTCACTTAACAATCCTTCATACACATCGTAGTCAAGCGGCTCCCAATGAATACCTGAAAGCGCTAAATCATCTGAAGTTAATATCGACTCAGGGATTTTATCGATGCAATTTTTTACAATTTCTTGTAACTCCAACGAAAAGTCCTCAGTTTTTAGCTCACTAATAAACACCTTGGGCATATCTAAATTTTGATGCTCAAAATGTCGTGCAAAAAGTTTTTTATTCGGAAAATCATACTCCCCTTTTGATATATATCCATGCTTTAAAAAATATTGTGATAAGGTTTCAATATTCACTCGCGGATCATTGTAGGTTCGCAATGCAATATGATCATTAATCACCTCTTCACCCTCTGCCACAAATAAATCATGAATTTTTTTTGCATGTGGGTTTTGGGTGGTGTATTGCGCCCAAAAAGGTTTAAATATTTCTAGTGTGCTCATGACTTTTCCCCTTTTATATTGAAAGTAATACCTTGTGCTAAAGGTAAATCATCACTCCAATTAATCGTGTTAGTTTGACGTCGCATATAGGCTTGCCAAGCATCTGAGCCAGCCTCTCTACCGCCACCAGTGTGTTTCTCACCACCAAAAGCACCACCCACTTCTGCACCAGAGGTGCCAATATTGATATTGGCAATTCCACAATCACTGCCACAACACGATAAATAATATTCAGCATGCTTTAAATCTTGAGTAAACATTGCAGAAGACAATCCTTGAGGAACATTGTTATTCATTGCAATGGCTTCATCTAAATCAGAAAATTTCATGAGATATAGTATTGGCGCAAAAGTTTCTTGTTGAACAATGTTCCAATGATTTTCTACTAGCGCTATTGCTGGTTTAACAAAAAAGCCCAGACCATCTAAAATGCCACCTTCACAAATAATTTCACCGCCTTCCTGTTGCAGCTTCTTAATAGCCTCCTGATAGCGAGCTACGGCTAACTCATCAATTAATGGCCCCATCAAAGTATTCTCATCTAATGGATCACCAATTCTAATACTTGAGTAAGCGTCTTTTAGCCCTTCAACGAAATCCGCATAAATATCCTCATGAATAATGACACGGCGTGTACTCGTACAACGCTGTCCTGCCGTTCCTACCGCACCAAACACCACAGAAGGTAAAGCGAGTTTCGTATCTGCCGAACGATCAATAATCACAGCATTATTTCCACTGCATTCTAAAATCGATTTGCCAAATCGTTTTGCTACACGCTCACCTACTTGAGCGCCAACGTCTGAGGAACCCGTAAAAGAAATCAGCGGAATTCTTATATCATCAATAAAACGCTTTGCAAAACGCAAATCATCACTGATTAGCAAAGAAAATACACCCTCACAATTGAATTCTGACAACACCTCATTACAAATCTTTTGAACGGCTATCGCACACAATGGTGTTTTTGGTGAAGGTCGCCACACAACAACATTCCCGGCAATCGCAGCAATAAATGCATTCCAAGCCCACACAGCTACTGGGAAATTAAACGCAGTAATCACCCCACAAATACCTAGAGGGTGCCATTGCTCATACATACGATGCATGTGTCGCTCAGAATGCATAGTTTTCCCATAGAGCATACGCGATTGCCCAACAGCGAAATCAGCGATATCAATCATTTCTTGCACTTCGCCATCACCTTCTTGTTTGATTTTCCCCATTTCTAACGAAACCAAACTTCCTAGATCAGACTTGTGCTCTCGTAGTTTTTCAGAAATTTTTCTGACTATTTCACCTCTCTGTGGCGCAGGTATCATACGCCACTTTAAAAAAGCTTTCTGCGCCGTTTCTATTACTTTTTCATAATCATCATCTGAAGCGTTAAAAACATTTGCAATATTTTTTTCTGTCGATGGATTAATCGAAATAATTTTTCCTGATTTTTTAGAAACAGAAGACCACATTGGTCCTGTGGACGCACCAAAGTTATTTTCCAAAACCCCTAATCGCTTAAGCAGGCTTGTATGAGTATGCAATAGTTTATCAACGATTTCCATTAAGCTGCTCCTTCCTCACCACGTAAATATACCCCAAACTCTGTATTCATAATTTCTTCTAATGTAAACTGTGTATTTGGAATAAGACCATGGTAATTACCTTTAAATAGCAACTCGATTGCAGCACAAGCTTCTGCTGCCGTCACTATTTGAATCGCGCTCCAATTCATGCCTGAAATTTCTTCAGGTTTAAAATGTCTCACGATCGTTTTTTCTTCCAATGGGCTTTCAGGACCTGCATTACGCCCCGTTGCTGCAACAAAAATCACGACAAAATCTTGTTGAGTTTCCGGAAGAACATTTAATAAAATTTTCTTTAAAGTTTCAGGATCTTCATTCAACTTCAAATCCTTAATCAAAAAACGCATTTTTTCACAATGCCCTGGATACCGAAGTGTCTTATAGTTAATATTGTTGACGCGCCCAATCATCTCCTTGACCAAACCACCAATACCACCAGATGTATTAAAGGCTTCAAACTTTTTCCCTGCAATTGTGACTAATTCTAAATCGCTAAGCGCATTTAACATCTTTTTTTCACCTTTTAGAATTGCGGGACACGGGTTAATATATTGATTGATACACCCTTCAATAGACCAGGTAATCGCATAGTGCAGTGGATTATCCACATGTTCTGGCAAAGCACCAGCACGAATACGAATGCTTTCTATATCTTCAAATTCACCTGCCAATTCATGTGCATATATATCAATTAATCCTGGCGCAAAACCACACTGCGGCATAAACGCTGATTTTGTATTCTCAACCAAACTTGCAACACTTTCTGTCGCGAATACATCTTCCGTAAAATCAACATAATGAGATGATATTTCTTTTGCGCACTCTGCCACTTTGACACCCACATCAAAAGGGACAGCAGCTAAGATTAACTCTGTTTCATTTGACTTGATTGCTTGGAGCAAACTCTTCTGATCATCAACATCAACATGTTGAAATTGGATATTAGAAAAATGCTTAAGTAATTGATCAACGGTGGGATTCTTTTTATGATCGACGAGCATAACGGCATAATGCGCATTTGCTAGCAAACACGCCGCCATACTGCCTATACGCCCTGCGCCTACAATGGCTATTCGCTTCATATCAGTTTCCTTACAAGTCCTAATTTGTTCTCCGTAAGTATAGTACAGTTTATAAGAATTGTAGCTTATTGATTTAACTTAAGAATCTTTTTCATCTGCTCTTTGGCATGTTGTTTTTCTTCAGGTGTACGAGCATTCTTATAAACAGACTCCCAAAGCTTATACGCAATATGGTACTGTCCTGAACGCGTGGCTGCATAAGCTTCTAGTTGTTGATAAACAATGGGGGCATTCACAAACGATGCCGCTTGACGAAAAAGTGCTAGTGCTTTATTGGGTTCTTTTAAAAACCACAAATAAATTGAACCTTGCAAATAATACAAATACGCTTCATTTGGGAATACTTTTGCTCCTCGCCTTAACAAATCAATGGCCGCCTGTGGATTTCCGGGAGCTTTCTCACTCAGCGGCAACTGCATATACGCACCATATATATAGTAAGGAAAATAATGAGGTTCCAGGGCGATTACTTTAAACAATGTGTCTGAGACAGGACGACGATAAGCATCTTGAATCGCAGACAACCAATACATATCGGCAAAGAATGGTTTAAAAACAGGAAATACATACACAACATTCTCTCCTGAGATCCAAGAGGTTTGTTTTGATTGAAAGTCATTTCGATAGTATTTCGATATGCCATAATCGGCGAGAAACAACAAAAGATAAAGACAAGCAACAAGAGAAAGGATTAAGGATCCAAACACCCATTTATTTTGAAATCTTTTCATCGTAATTGTCTACAGTTGAACACCAAGATTGAAAGTAGCAATGTAATTACTATAAAGATAAACGAATACATCAGCAAGAAAAATAAAAGCCCCCAAGGCATGCTATTCGTCTGTGATAATAAAGAACTTATATCATAACGTGAGAAATTAGGAAGCAAATAATATAAAACCTCAAGGAATGCTTTTTTTCCTGATGTCAAACTAGGAACTAAACGAAGCGACTGGACATAACTTCCAACAATATAAATTGCGAGTGTTGCAAATATTCCCACTAGAGGCTGAGTGAAAGTAGAAAAAAACATGGCAATAGCCAAAATCAAAGCACTCTCGAAGAAAAGAGCTCCCATGGCTTGGCAAAAAGAAAGATGCACACTGATATTTAAAAAATAAAATAAAACAACATCCGTGACAAGAAAAACAAAAAACATCAAAAACAGTACGTATAACAAACCCAGATACTTACCTAAAAAATATTCCCAGCGTTTTATTGCTTTCGAAAGTGCATTATGCAAAATAAAACGGTCTTCTTCCTGCCATAAGGTTGATGTGCCAATAAAAATAGCAAACAACACTGAAAAGATATGTGCTGAAAGCAAGCTTGTATTCATAACGATTCGCGACATTTCTTGAATCGACAACCTTCCTAAAAAATAGCTAGCAGCAACAAATAACATCGCAAAAAACAAGAACAAAACACAAAAATTCTGACGCAATGTAACATAAAAAGTTGTTTTTGAGACAGAAAAGATTTTACTCATCATAAACAAAATATTCCTTGAAATTTTCAGATGCCGTATCTACAAAATTTTTCGCATCACTACAAGACAACAATCTTCCTTGTTTCATGACAGCAATGCGATCACAAAGCTCCTCAAGATCATGCAGCTGGTGTGAACTCAACAGAACACTTGCACCTGACTGATAACTCGATTGAATAAGAGAAACAACATCATCACGGCCCATGGGATCTAAGCCAATTATTGGTTCATCGAGTATTAATAGCTTAGGCTGATTCAATAACGACTGCGCTATACCAAATCGTTGCAACATCCCTTTAGAGAAGGTGGAAAGCCTTGTTTTTTTTACCCTATCCAAGCCCGTCTCTTTCAAAAGCGTTTGAATACGCTCCTTGCGTGCTCGCCATGGTATATCAAACAATCTGGCATAATAGTCCAGATGTTCTTCTGCCGTTAATTCATTATGAAAATGCGGTGATTCAGGAAGATAACCAATTTGTTTTTTATTTAAAGATCGTATCTCACCTTTATCTGGAAAGATAAAGCCCATAATACACTTAAATAGCGTTGTCTTCCCTGCGCCATTGTGACCAATAACACCAAGCACTTCATGATCATTCATGCTAAAGGTAATGTCATCGAGAGCGTGACGTGCTTTTGTAAATAGTTTTTTAGAATGATAGGCTTTGGTAAGATGTTGGACGTCCAGTATCACGAGTTATTCCTTTACGGTTGCGCCTCCGCCGCAGTTAAACGAACCTCAGGGTGACGTTTCCTTTCAAACATTGTCTTTTTACTGCCAGAGAAAAATCAACGCAGCAATTCCAATACTGATTCTAATTCTTGAATAGTCGTTTTAATTATGCTCTCAGAGGATATCAAGGATTTTTGCTTAACGGTTTTATTTAACTTCGCACGAGCGCCATTGAGTGTAAACCCTTGCTCGTACAGCAACTCACGAATACGTCGAATGAGCTGTACGTCTTCAAAACGATAATACCGACGATTACCGCGGCGTTTGACTGGAGATAATTCACGAAACTCTTGCTCCCAATATCGCAGAACGTGCGGTTTGAGCTGGCACAACTCACCCACTTCACCAATAGTAAAATATCGCTTACTGGGTATTGGCGGCAATTCTACTGGTTTACTACGCTTGGACATTGAGTGTTATTCCTGAGCATCCTGCTCTTTCGGTTTGATTTGTTCAACACGCGCCTTGAGCTTTTGGCCTGCATGAAATGTCACGACACGACGTGCCGACACAGGAATTTCTTCACCTGTTTTAGGGTTGCGGCCAGGACGTGCTTTTTTATCTCTTAAATCAAAATTCCCAAGACCGGAAATTTTATGTGGATGCCCTGATTCTAGTCCATTAACAATTTCATTGAAAAAGCTTTCAGTCACTTCCTGAGCTTCACGCTTGTTCAGCCCTAAGTCACCCGATAAACTTTCAACGATGTCTGCTTTGGTTAGTGTAGCCATTACTCTAGTCCCTTAACTTTGCGCCCAAATTTGATTGTAGCGCATTTAATACTTTTTGCTCAAGTTTTATAACATCTTCATCTACTAGAGTGCGTGAAGTATCACGTAAAATCAAGGATATAGCCAAACTTTTTTTGTCTTCTGGTAACTTTTCACCATCATACAAGTCAAATAAGTGCACATCCTCTAAAATTGTTAAAGAATTAGACTTTATGCACTCGAAAACCTGCTGTGCTGTTACAGATTTATCAAGCAACAAGGCAAAATCTCGACGTATTGATGGAAACTTTGAAACAGGCTGATATTCAATTTTTTTACATTTTGGCAATAGATCAAGGTTTAACTCAAACAGGTATATACCCGATCGCAAGTGGTTTTTTTGTAATATTGTTGGATGCAAGGCTCCTATCCATCCAACATGTGTGTGATCAATAATAATCTTTGCCGACTGTCCGGGATGTAGCGCCGAATGCTCCCCTTCAACAAAAGTAATTGCACTTGGTACTGCTACCTGTTGCAACAACGCCTCTACATCACCTTTGAGATCATAAAAATCAACCTCACGTTCTTGCTCACCCCACTGCTCAGGCAACGCTGTACCGGTAATTAAACCCGCTAACATCATTGGCTGGCTCATGGTTTTGGTTTGATTAAACTGTAAGCCGGCCTCAAAAATTCTCACACGTTCCTGCTGGCGATTTTGGTTGTGCTTGAGCGTTTGAATTAAACCCGGCCACAAGCTCACTCGCATGACGGCTAAATCTTGTGAAATAGGATTCTTCAATGCGATAGGCTTTTCGTTTGGAAAGCATTGTGATTGAAGTTTTTCGTCGACAAAGCTATACACAACAACTTCATGAAAATTGCGATCACATAAAAGCCGTCGAAAATGTGCTAATTCACTAACGTTTTCTAAGTGTTGCTGTGTTGTCATTGAAGTTGCAGGCATCGTCATCGGAAGATGCTCATAGCCATGAAGTCGAATTATTTCTTCAATCAAATCCTCTTCAATAGCAATATCAAAGCGATAAGACGGCGGCCTGACTAACCAAGAAGCTTCAACACTACTCTCACCATCCTCTGTGCAGACGGAAGATCCTGTATGACTTGAGCCCTTCTGGATTCCAAGCTTTGCAGAAATGGCGTTAGAATTTTCAATGACAGCCATTGAAAGGGTTTCCAAAATACTTTTCACTTTATCTGCATCAATCTCAAAACCTAATATTTGTTTAATACGTGCATGGCGTAATAAAATGTCTGATGTTTTAGGCAAATGTTTTTTATCTATTGACTCTGTCACTGGACCAGGTTCACCACCAACAATTTCTAATAAGATCGCTGTTGCACGCTCAATCGCTTTAATGTGTAATGCTGGATCAACGCCTCTTTCAAAGCGATAAGAAGAATCAGAACCTATACCCAAGTAACGCTCTCCGAAAGCGATCGTCTCAGGATTAAAATACGCACTTTCTAGGAAAATATCTTTTGTTGCATCAGTGACACTAGAGTCTAAACCACCCATAACACCAGCAATAGCCACCGCTTCTTTATCATCAGCTATGACTAACACATGATCCATGAGAGTTTTCTTTTCTTCATTAAGCAATGCCAACGTCTCTTTTTGCTTTGCAAAACGCACATGAATATCACCTTGCAATTTTGTCAAATCAAAAGCATGCATAGGCTGGCCTAATTCCAACATGACGTAGTTCATGACGTCTACGACAGGGTTAATGGCGCGCAATCCACTACGACGCAAACGTTCACTAATATGAAAAGGCACTCGAGCCTTCATGTTCACGCCTTTAATAATTCGACCGACATAATGGGGACACGCATCTGGCGCATCGAGACGAATACTCAATGTTTCTTTAATCTTAGGTTGTATTGCTTTGATTTCGGGCGGCGAGAGTTCAAGCTGATTTAATGCAGCAACTTCTCTAGCAATACCTTGTACGCTAATACAGTCGCCACGATTGGGTGTAATCGCTAAATCGATCACTTGATCATCTAAATATAAATATTCTCGAAAATCTTTACCAAGAGGTGCATCATCAGGCAATTCCATAATGCCTAGTGATGAATCCGCTAATTTTAATTCGACCTCAGAACACATCATACCCATCGATGTGACACCACGTATTTTAGATTTTTTTATCTTAAGGTCTGGCAGTGTCGCGCCAACACGCGCAAGCGCTACTTTTAAGCCTGGGCGAACATTTTTACCGCCACATACTACTGTATGTACTTCTGTACCATCATCGACTTCGCATACTGACAAACGATCAGCATCGGGATGTTGCTTTACCGTTTTAATCTGCGCGATAACAACATTATTGAACGCTACAGTAGCTGGCTCGATACTTTCAAGCTCTAGGCCAGCCATGGTCAGCTGTTCACCTATTTCTTGTAAGGTTTTTTGGGGATCAACCCATTGTCGTAACCATTTCTCGCTGAGTTTCATCCAAATTGCCTCAAAAATCGTAAATCGTTTTCAAAAAATGCGCGCAAGTCATCGACACCATACAACAGCATCGCCAGTCGATCATAGCCAATACCAAACGCAAAACCCGTAAACTTTTCTGCATCAATATCGACAAACTTAAACACATTAGGATGCACCATCCCACAACCCGCTACTTCCAACCAACCGGTATTCGAACATACGCGACAACCCTTACCTGAACACTGAACACACTCAATGTCAGCTTCGGCAGAAGGTTCTGTAAACGGGAAAAATGACGGGCGAAAACGAATATTAATATCACGCTCAAAAAACTGCGCAAAAAAGTCATGCATCACACCTTTTAGATCAGCAAAACTCACTTTTGCATCAACATACAAACCTTCAACTTGATGAAACATCGGCGTGTGCGTCACATCAAAGTCGTGTCGATAAACACGCCCAGGAACAACAATTCGAAACGGCGGTTTGTGTTTTTCCATCGTGCGGATTTGTACAGGCGAAGTATGCGTTCTTAAAACATGATCATCATCGACATAAAAGGTATCCTGCATAGCGCGTGATGGATGATATTTGGGTATATTTAATGCTTCAAAGTTATGATAATCATCTTCGATCTCTGGACCTTCAACCACAGCAAAACCCATACGCTTAAATATCATTTCAATTCTTTCGCGTGTTTGCGTGATCGGGTGCAATGAACCTGATTGCTGCCCTCGCCCTGGGAGCGTCACATCAATTTTTTCTTTCGCTAATTTTTCTGTAATCAATGCATTTTGTAATGCTTCTGTGCGGGTTTGAATTAACGTATGTACACGCTGCTTTGCCAGATTAATGGCTTGCCCCATTTTAGGGCGTTCTTCGACAGGAAGTGAGGAAACGGATTTTAAATATTCGGTTAACTTACCTTTTTTTCCAAGATATGCAACACGATGATCATTGAGGGATTGTAAGTCATTCGCTTTCGCAATGTCTTGTTCTGCTTGTTTGATTAAGGTATCAATTGCATCTTGCATGGAATTATTTCCAGATATTTTGATTTCGGGGGCAGTCGGTGGATCATGACAATCCACCTTCTATTGAAGTAATACCCTTAAGCCAAAGCCGCTTTAGCTTGCTCAACAATGTGTGAAAATGTTTGCTGATCATGCACTGCAATATCCGCTAACACTTTACGATCCACATTAATATCGGCTTTTTTCAATCCATTAATAAATTGACTGTAGCTCATATCGTGCTGGCGGACAGCCGCATTGATACGAACAATCCATAAAGAACGAAAATCACGTTTACGTTGCTTACGATCACGATAAGCATATTGCAATGCTTTCGTAACAGCTTGTTTTGCTACACGATACACACGACTGCGTGCACCATAATAACCTTTGGCTTGCTTTAAAACCTTTTTATGTTTTTTTCTCGCGATAACACCGCGTTTAACTCGTGCCATTATTCACCTCCATCAATCATCACATAGCATACGCGCAACTAATCTTGAATCAGATTGATTCAATACTTGATTAGCACGGATCTGCTTTTTACGTTTTTGTGCTTTTTTCGTAAGAATGTGATTACGATTGGCACGCCGGAACTTGTAACCACCCGCGGTCTTTTTGAAGCGCTTCAGTGCGCCTTTGTTTGTCTTTTGTTTTGGCATTTTACTCTCTCGCATTTGAGTAACATCATAACACTATAACGCTACTTTATAGGGTTTATTAACATAACCACTTGGCGCCCCTCAACTTTCGGCATAGCCTCTGGCTGGCCTAAGTCTTTGGAGTCTTCTATGACGCGTTGCATCACTGCCAAACCGATATCCTGGTGCGACATCTCGCGACCACGAAACCGTAAGGTCACCTTTACTTTATTACCATCCTCCAAAAAGCGTTTCAGGTTGCGAAGTTTTACCTGATAATCCGCTTCTTCAATTGCTGGTCTGAGTTTCACTTCCTTGACTTGAATTTGTTTTTGCTTTTTCTTTGCTTCTACGTTTTGTTTTTTTTGTTTAAATAAATACTTACCATAATCCATCAAACGGCAGACAGGTGGATTTGCATTTGGCTGTAGTTCGACTAAGTCCAATCGCGCCTCTTTCGCTGCGCTCATTGCTTCGTCTTTCGAAATTATTCCTAATTGCTCACCGCCAGCTCCAATCAGCCTAAGCTCACGAGCCGATATTTCGTCATTTAGTCGATGCTTCTTTTTCACAGTCTGTTACTTTTTCCTCTAACGTCAACATCTTTGTGTTGACTTGGTTGATAACTAAGGCGGTAAATTCATTCATTCGCATAGCGCCCAAGTCAGTACCTTCACGCGTACGAACTGAGACGGTCTGGTCTTCTAGCTCTTTGTCACCAATAATCAATTGATAAGGGACACGCTGTAAAGTGTGTTCACGAATTTTATAGCCGATCTTCTCATTTCTCAAGTCATTTATTGCTCTAATACCCTGTTTTTGCAAATTTTTTGTGATTTTGGAGACATATTCGGCCTGTCTGTCGGTAATATTCATTACAACAACTTGAATAGGCGCTAACCAAACAGGAAATTTGCCAGAAAAATGCTCAATCAGTATCCCAATAAATCGCTCAAAAGAACCCAAAATCGCTCTATGAAGCATAACAGGAGGTTGACGAGAACCATCTTCAGCAACATATTCGGCACCCAATCGAACTGGCAAGCAGTAATCCAACTGCAATGTTCCTAACTGCCATACACGACCCAAACAATCCTTAAGAGAGAAGTCGATCTTAGGTCCATAAAACGCTCCTTCTCCAGGCTGCTCTGTCCACTCTAAACCAGACGCTTCAATCGCATGCTTCAAGTCACTCTCAGCACGATCCCAAAGAGCATCATCACCCACTCGTTTATCTGGCCGTGTCGAGAGACGAACAATCACTTCTTCAAAGCCAAAGTCCGCATAGACTTGTTGTAAAAATTGGATAAAAGACAAAGCTTCCTCTTGAATTTGATCATGCGTACAGAAAATATGAGCATCATCTTGCACGAAGTTGCGCACGCGCATTAATCCGTGCAATGTTCCTGAATGCTCATTACGATGGCAATTTCCAAACTCAGCCATACGTATCGGTAAATCACGATAACTTTTTAAGCTATGATTAAAGACTTGCACGTGACACGGGCAGCTCATAGGCTTAATTGCAAATTGATGCTTTTCAGATTCAGTAATCAACATGTGCTCGCGATACATATCCCAATGCCCAGACGCATGCCAAAGCTTTGCATCCACGACCTGAGGTGTGCGAATTTCTTGATAATCTTTTTCGCGCAGTAATTTTCTCAAATAACTTTCGATTGTTTGATAAAGCGTCCACCCATTATCATGCCAAAACACCATGCCTGGCGCGATTTCTTGCACGTGAAATAAATCCATTTGTTTGGCGATACGACGATGATCACGTTTTTCTGCTTCTTCTATTCGATGTAAATACGCTTTTAACGCTTTTTTATCTTGCCATGCCGTGCCATAAATTCTTTGCAACATTTCATTATTTGAATCTCCTCGCCAATAAGCCCCTGCGAGTTTTGTGATTTTAAAAGCGTTGAGTCGACCCGTACTTGGTACGTGTGGACCACGGCATAAATCGATAAAATCACCTTGTTGATAAATCGTCAAAACCTCATCTTCGGGTAAATCAGAAATAATCTCAGCTTTGTAATTCTCGCCGATACCTTTGAAATATTCGATCGCTTCATTTCGAGAAATCTCTTTGTGAGATACCTGCAAATTTTCTTTAGCAATCTCGAGCATCTTCGCTTCTATCTTGTCGACATCTTCCGGAGTAAAAGTACGTTCAAAAGCAAAATCATAATAAAAACCATCTTCGATCACAGGACCAATGGTTACCTGTACTTGCGGGTAGATTGACTTGACTGCCTGAGCGAGGAGATGCGCACAGGAGTGGCGAATGATTTCCAAACCTTCTGGGTCTTTTTCCGTGATAATTGACAGCTTGGCATCTGACGCAATAAGCGTATCAGTATCAACCAATTTATCATTGAGCCTACCTGCCAAAGCGGCCTTGGCAAGCCCGGCTCCAATACTCTCAGCAACACCAAAAACGGTCACTGGCTGATCAAATTGTCTTTTGCTGCCATCTGGCAAGGTAATTGTAATCACAGTAGATATTCCCAGGTTAAATCAAGCGATTAGGATAGCAAAATTTGGTTGAAAAGCCTAGCCTCATGAGGAAGAGAATGGTAGGCACGAGTGGGATCGAAC
Source organism: Gammaproteobacteria bacterium (assembly GCA_046290385.1). GTDB lineage: Bacteria > Pseudomonadota > Gammaproteobacteria > JAGOUN01 > JAGOUN01 > JBKAGM01. The sequence goes on along the minus strand of JBKAGM010000003.1, from coordinate 3,450 downwards.
CACCGACCACCACCATGTCAAGGTGGTGCTCTACCACTGAGCTACGTGCCTATAGGAGGCAATCAGCTTAGCAGGAATTATTCGCTTGTCAAGAACGTGGCGCATGGCGGTGAGTATTTAGGTAAGATGCTTGATCTGCATTAAGCTTTGTGATTGCATCATACATAGATTGCGTTTGGTCAGAATAAATTTGTCCACCTCTCCCTGCAAAAAAGTTGTAGCACGCATGACGCTCTATTTTCAGAAGGTGCTCATCAGTTTGTAGCAAATATTGTGCAAAAGCATTTTTTTTCTGCTGCTTACTCTCAACAGAAATATCCAACTTGTTTATCTTTTCAATATATCCGGCTAGCAGGTCTAAGTATGCGGTTTTCATATCTTGATATGTTAAACAACGCTTCTGAATAACTGTTGCCATTAAGCGTTCATTTATCATCTCAGGTGTTTGATTTTCGAAATCGAAGTCATCCTCATTTACGTGAAGTATTACGTTACACAAAGTATCGCGTTCCAACTTACTTTTATCAAGGAACTTCCAAAAAGTAGCTGCAATTTTGTAAAATTCCTTACGTGGGTTATGAGCCAAAAGTTCTGCTGTGTTATTTTTTGGATCGAATACAACAAGAAAATGGAAATAGCACGCCCCAACGTCTAAATTCATTACGTTATCGACTTGATTTGGACTAAGAAAGGCACTCAAATATATAATGTTATGTCCAACATAAACCATGTGTCCAGTTATGTTTTGCACACAAGGTAAGCCTGTTTTATTTTCAAGTTGATTTGGAGATCTTGCCCATACAACAGCTTGAGTCTCATCTTCAGTCAAAGATTCACCACTATTAATCAAATAAGAAATCCTATCTTCGCTTAAATTTCCTAGCCCGGCATGAGCCACATAAAAAGTATCTTCAACATTTTTAGATTCTTCGTCAGCATTCTTATGTTCAACTTGTTCAATAACTTCCTCACAACCACCATCGACACGTATGACAAAAGGAAGGGTTTCGATAAAGCTTTTGTACCTGCCCAAGACGTCAGGAATCAACTTAACATTCATCAGTGCGTTCCAAACATAAGCTAAATCATCATTGTCAATTACTCCAGGTTTGATTCGACCAGCAATAAAACAAAAATCCTCATATTCAGTCAGAAATTTTTTTGAAAAAATCCATTCTCCACCGTTGCCTATAAATCTACATACAGAAAAAAGTTTATCTAGAAGATCACCTTGTGACTCAGGTTGATTAATTACTCTATAGCAATTATCTTCTGTAAAGCAATCAGAACCATCTTCACTAAAAATTTCACATACACGCAAAAAATCAAGTTCATGATTCCCCTTCGTTATATATACTCTGTCTTTATGTTTCTCTTTTAACTCAATCATGCAATCCAGCACAGCTGCGCTGCCTTCTCCTCTATCGATCAAATCACCAACGAAAAACAAGACTGTTTCTTCGGATTCATTAAAATGCTTTTTTAAAAATAGATTTAGCAAAGTAGAAGAACCATGGAGATCGCCGACAATCAATGCACGATGTCCCGATATAGCTGGATTTGCAACTTGAATACAATGCGGAGCTCTGGTAATCGACATAAAACTTTTTCCTTATAATAATTCTGCAACTATTGTAAAGTATTATTTAAATTTTGTCTATAATATAGCCAAGAAATAGGTCTCTTTTAAAAAACTACGCGTTAACGTAAAATGAACTAATAGGTATCAAGGTTTACAAGGATGATCATGAAACGCTCGCTAACTTATTTATTATTATGTATTTTTCTTTCTGGATGCATGCCGTATCATAGCAGTTACACCGGCGGCGACCCCCAAGCATATATTGAACAAACCTACGGCAGTCCTACGAATGCCAAAGCTGCCCGGTTGCAATATGCGATGATTCCTTATGTGGAAGCGACTACGAACCCGTGGAAAACTATCCCCCCTGGCGTAACCCTAAAAGTTGGAGATCGCGGACATTACGTTTTAGTCCTACGTGATCGACTTTTAAAAACGAATGATTTATCGGAATTTAATAACAGCGGTAGCGACCTTTATGACCACAACCTAAAACTCGCTGTTGAAAACTTTCAACGCCGTCATCATTTAAAAGTCGACGGCGCGGTTGGAGAACAAACACGAGTGGCACTAAACGTCCCTCCCCAGATACGCTTAAATCAACTCGCAAAAAATTTAGCACGCGTATCTAGCATTCCTAATGAAGAGCGACTAATCTTCATCAACACTGCGAGTTATCAACTAGAAGTATTGGAACAGGGCTCCCCAGTGCTGGATATGCGCGTGATCGTTGGGCGTCCTGATCAACAAACGCCAGAGATATATTCACGAGTTGGCACTGTCGTGTTTAATCCTAGATGGAATATACCTAACTCTATCGCAACGAAAGAGATTATTCCTAAAATTATCCACAATCCTAATTACTTGCTCGAAAATAACATTGAGATTCTTGAAAACTGGAGTAAAAACGCTCGCGTGATTCCACCAGATGAAATCAGCTGGGCCAACGTTTCTCCAGCAACATTCCCCTATCGATTTCGTCAACGCTCGGGTGATAGCAATGCATTAGGACGTATTAAATTTTTATTTCCAAACTCACATGATGTTTATATGCATGATACCCCTGCAAAATCACTTTTTTCAGCAAGGCAACGAAACTTTAGTCATGGCTGTATCCGCTTAGAAAACCCTTATCAACTTGCAGAATATTTATTACGTAATGATTCTCGTTGGAATCATATGTGGCTCAATGAATTAATTGTGTCCGAAGGGACAACACGCGTCAGCCTAGAAAAATCGGTGCCTGTGTATATCACATATATCACTGCTTGGGTTGATCGATATGGCCAAGTACACTTCCGTGAAGACGTGTATCAACGAGACTCTAGGTTTCTATAGGAATGTTCATGATGTTAAGGCTTAAAGGTGTCACACTTATTGAATTAGTCGTTTTTATTACTGTCGTTGGGATTGTAATGGCAGCATTAGGTGGTGCTTTTATTATGGTATCGCGCACACATGGACCAAGCATATTCAATGAAGAAGCATCTTATCTTGCGCAACAGCGTTTGGAGATTATTGTCGGTCAAAAAGATATTTCTGATGCGTACAGTGATATTTGCCCAAATCCCAGCACAAGCTCTTCATCCCCTGCTGTCTGCCAAGTACCAAACGGTTATAGTGTTACGGCGAGTGTTACTGGCGGTACGCCTAAAACAATTACAGCCACAGTAACAGGAAAAGGTGAAGCTACAGCATCTGTCGTAGTTTATTAAAATTGAGTTGTCGCCCAGGTATTTATCTGCGAGGTACCGAGGTTGCAAAAGAGATCCCGCGCATAAAGCGCGGGATGACAGGAAAAAACAAAGCACGGGCTGACAGAAAAAACAAAGCGCGGGATGGCAATCAATCGGAGATGTCATTCCGAG
>JBKAGM010000002.1:0-107078 GCA_046290385.1 Gammaproteobacteria bacterium | reverse complement strand
TGGCAGCAACGCCAAAGATTATATCAAAACTCACTTGCAATCAAAATATTTATTTCATATGATTGCCTCACACCTCCAACGACTCTTTCCACGAGCAATATAACATGAAAACTAACGGTTTCAGCCTTATCGAGCTGATGATTGTCCTTGTGATTATTAGCATTTTGGCGACAATGGCGATCCCATCCTATGAGCACTATGTGACCAAGTCGCGATTTAGCGAAGTGATTGTTGCAACCAATCCTTACAAAATCTCGGTATCTTTAGGGATACAAGAAGGTGAAAAAATGAGCGCATTAAATAGCGGCTCCTTTGGCATTGCTACCTTCAATACTCCTACAGCCAACCTCGCCGACCTCATCGTAAAACATGGTGTTATCACAGCGACTGGCACTGATAAAGCTGGCGGGTATACCTATATTCTCACTCCAGACCAAAACGGCTCAACCTGGTCTGTCTCAGGAACATGTGTCGCAGCAGGTATGTGTGATGCATAAGAAAAAATGTGATGAAATCATTAAAACGTTACACAGGTTTGATTCAAAACACATCCAACAGTCACCACAGATTGATGAGTTAATCAAACAATTGATTACCCATCTCATAACATATACTCAAGAGCGTGGCTTTTCTGACATTCATCTCGAGCCTCAAAACGATTCATTGCGTATTCGTATTCGTGCAGACGGCTTGTTATACGAGTTTTCATCACTTCCCTCATCTCTCACCGAACAGGTAATAACAAAGTTAAAAGTAATGGCTTCGCTAGACATTGGACAAAAAATTTTACCACAAGATGGACGCATGCGACTTAATCAGCATATCCGTATCAGCACTTGTCCGACACATTTAGGCGAAAAAATAGTGCTTAGATTTTTGCATCATGAAAACAAGCTTCTTCCCATCGATGCGCTTGGTTTTCATGAGGATGATTTAATGAGAATTACTCATTGTATTGAATCACCTCAAAAACTTATTCTTGTGACAGGCCCAACGGGCAGCGGAAAAACAACAACTCTTTATTCTTTACTTAATCATATCAACACCCCTGAAAAAAACATCATGACTATCGAAGATCCTGTAGAAACAATACTTCCGGGCATCAATCAAATTCAGCTAAATGAAAAAGCTGGCCTCACTTTTGAAAAAGGATTACGTGCTTTTTTACGACAAGATCCAGACGTGATCATGATAGGTGAAATTCGAGATCAGCAAACAGCAAATTTAGCAATTCACGCAGCGCTCACAGGCCATCTTGTATTAGCGACATTACATACAACTTCGACTAGTGACGCTATTACACGGCTAAAACAAATGAACATTCCCGAAGATCAAATTAACGCAACACTAGCATGCGTTATTGCTCAACGACTATTTAGAAAGCTCTGCGATCATTGCCACTCTTCTCAAGGATGCGAGCACTGTTATCAAGGTTATTCTGGACGATTTGCTTTGCTTGAAACCCTGTTCCCCCATAGCAAAGAAAAATCGCCAAATCTAAAAGCTCAAGCATACCATGCAGCTAGAAAAAAAATGACTTCTTTAACAGAAATACAAAGGGTACTTTCATGAGAAAATTACTAATCAATTTAAGTCAAAAAAACAAATATTATTTCTGGAAAAATAAGCATAATAGCGGAGTAGTATTAGCAAACTCAAAAACACATGCAAAATTAACCTTATTAAAACGCGGCATGGTAGCAACAAGGATTCGCCGTCAATTTATTCTGCCTTGGAAAAAAACCATTTCTGCTAAGGACAAAAAACAGCTATTTAGTGAATTACATCGGCTAATCGAAAGCGGTTTCTCACTGACTGACGCATTATCCATAATCAGCAAAGAATTATGCGGTTCTGTATTAAGCGAAATACTCATCCAACTCAATCAACGCATTCAGTCAGGCTATACCTTATCGAAAAGCATTCTAAAATTTCCCCATATATTCACAAAATATGACACTCAAATTCTATTTGCAGGCGAAGAAAGCGGCACTCTCAGTGCAAGTCTAGCAAGCCTGTCTAGCTACTATAGTCAATATGATATATTAAAGAGAACAATAAAAAAGGCGCTTACCTATCCGTGCATTATTTTACTGACTGCTATAATTGTGATGACGATTTTATTTACTTTTGTGGTTCCAAAATTCGAAACGTTTTTTCAAAATGCACGCACCAGCCTACCACTGCTCACAAGAATCATTTTACAGCTCTCTCATTATTTTATTCAAACAAGCTTTATTATAATACTTGTCATTTCCATCATAACATTCTTAACTTTATTTACTTGTAAGCGTTATTCCAATTTTCAGAGGACTTTAGAAAAAATTCTATTTAAACTTCCAATTATTGGCAGGCTTCTCTTGTGGCAACAATTATCTGAAACCTTTGCACTACTCAGCACATTATTATCTTCTGGCACACCATTACTAACTGCTCTACAACTTGCTCAGGAGTGTTCTAGATACTCACGTTTCCAGCTTACGTTAAAGACAATACATCATGATATTCACACGGGCAAATCATTACGACAAGCACTGAGAAAACACAACATTTTTTCAGAAAAAACTCAAATGCGCTTAGCCATCAGCGAACGTACTGGTACAATTGACGATGCATTTCGAAGCATCGCTGCAGAATATGTTTATGAAATGGACTATTTAGCCGGGCAGATAAAAGACTGTATCGAACCCTTTATCATTGGGCTGCTAGGGGTTATTATTGGAAGCATAGTAATAGGAATGTATCTACCTATTTTTCAACTAGGGAGCGTAATTTAAATGATTGAGATGTTAAAGGCAAACTTGCCCCTGTTAATGACATTCATTGGCATTATTAGCGCCTGTGTGGGGAGTTTTTTAAACGTCGTTATTTACCGCCTACCTAAATTACTCGAAACTAACTGGCGTAAGGAATGCGAACTTTTACTTAATGTCACAATCGAAACATCAAGCGAGAACTTAAGTTTATTTTTCCCCTCTTCGCACTGTACAAACTGTAAAACACCTATCAAGTGGTATCAAAACCTTCCTATCATTAGCTTTCTTTTACTCCGTGGAAAATGTGCTTATTGCCAACAACCCATCTCAAAGCGTTATTTTACTGTTGAAATGCTTTCGCTGATATCAGGTGTCTTTCTTGCATGGTTCTTTGGTTTTTCATTATCTCTATTATTTAGTTTGATTTTTACCTGGTATTTAATTGCCATGACTTTCATCGACCTAGACAAACAAATCTTACCTGATGAATTAACACTAGGGTTGCTTTGGTTAGGTTTGTTTTCTAGTATTTTTTATACTTTCAGCGCTCCAACACACGCCATCATCGGCGCATTAACAGGCTACTTAACCTTTTATATCGTTGCCGCGCTTTTTCAACTCATGACCAAACGCGAAGGCATGGGCTATGGTGATTTCAAGCTGCTTGCTGCCCTCGGTGCTTGGCAGGGCTGGCAAACATTGCCAATGATTGTCTTGCTCGCCTCACTATTAGGAAGCATTGCCGGTGTAACATTGTTATTAAAAGAACATAAACCCTCATCTCGCGCTTTTGCGTTTGGACCATATTTGGCAATCGCAGGTTGGATCAGCTTGTTATGGGGACAAGATTTTATTCATTGGTATTTAAGTTTGTTTTATTGATATGTTGACTATTGGACTAACAGGTGGCATCGGCTCTGGGAAATCAGAAGCATCACGCTATTTTAAAGCACTCGGCATTAAGGTGATTAACTCCGATGAAATAGCTAAATCTCTTGTTGCGCCAGGTAAACCCGCATATGATGAAATTGTTAAAAAGCTTGGAAAAAACTTTGTAAAAAAAGATAAAACACTCAACCGAGGCAAGTTACGCACGCTAATCTTTCGTCAAGTCAATTACAAAATGTGGCTTGAGAGACTATTACACCCTCAGATTCGCGATGAAATTTTAAAGCAAATTTATCACGCGCAATCACCTTATGTGGTTGTAGAAATACCCTTATTATTCGAATCATTTATTGATTTCTCATTTGTGGACCGTATTCTTGTCGTCGATACCACGAAAGAAAACCAAATTGCTCGAACACAAATGCATCACAACATGTCGATTGCGGATGTGGAGCATGTTATTGCCAATCAGTGTTCTCGTGAAGAACGTCTTGAGCGCGCGGATGACATCATTGAAAATAACACTACATTCGATAATCTTCACGAGGCTGTATTATCATTACATCAAGAGTATTTAAAGCTCTCAGCTAGCTAAGAAACACATTTACTGCTATTCTATTGCAAGAGGAAAAACTTTAATGCAAACAGCAATTATTTATGAACATCCCTTAAATGAGCTTATGCGCTTATCATTACGTTTGGAATTCCTTTTCGACAAAATTGACCAACATATAGGCATGAACAACACATGGCAAATTCGTATTCTCATGGAAAGCCTTATCCACATAGCCCATTTACTCGAACGCCCGGATTTAAAAACGAAATACGCCAAGACGCTTCAATCTCAAATCGCTTCCTTAAACTTACTCAGAGATCAGAACAGCATTGACCAGGAAAAACTCAAACGCCTTATCGATCGCTTACAAAAGCTATTTGATCACTTTAACCAAACACATGGTAAAATTGGACAAGCGTTAAGAGAAAATCAGTTTATCGCTTCACTGCATCAACATTTGCTCTATCCTGGTGGCGAAGCGTATTTTGAGCTGCCTCAATATACCGCATGGCTAAACCAGCCTAAAGATGTGATTGAACAGCAAATAAGAGCTTGGTTGAGTGCATTTGACCATACGCGTGCTGTCACGAAACTATTATTAAAGTTAACGCGCCATCGTGGCGCACTCAAAGAAGTCACTGCAAATGACGGATACCATCAAGAAGATTTAGATTCAAAATCCAACATTCAGCTCATACGGATTAAACTAGACGCTGACAAACCTTACTACCCTTTAGTGAGCGCAAGCAAACATCGCCTGAATATTCGTTTTAATCGGTCTGCGGTTTTGGATCATGAAGATCCTGTCAATGAAATGATTACATTTGGCTTAGAATGCTGTCAATAATTGGTGTGCAAGCTTCGAGTAAATCATATTGCTCAAGGGCATCTATCGTCACCCAAGCAATTCGTTGACTTTCACGGCCACAGACTTTGCCTTCATAAGCTGTAACACGCCAAACCTCTAATTCAACCGTATACTCCGGATAAGTATGCTCTAAGGATAATAGATGTGCGCATTCGGTAACATGGATATCCAACTCTTCAAAGCATTCCCGTTTTAGTGCTTCTTCTGGTGATTCAAATGGCTCGATTTTACCGCCAGGAAATTCCCACTTGCCTGCCATATAGACGCCAAAGGGTCGTTGCGAAATAAGGATTTCCCCTTGTTCGTTCACAATGATGGCGATCGCTGCTTTGACGTTGTTTGACATAATGTTTTAGACCCTCACCTCTAACCCCTCTCCCGCAAGCCTGAGAGAGAAAAAGAAAAAAAACTGCCCTCAACCCCTTTGATGAGAAGGAGAGGTGGAACACAATTACAAAAACAGCGCTCTCCCCTTTAGGAAAAGGGGCTGAGGGCGAGGGGAAAGTCTACTATCCTATTTTCCCATGACACTGCTTGAATTTTTTCCCAGAACCACAAGGACAAGGATCGTTTCGACCAACCTTAGGCTGCTGTCGCACAAAAGGTGCCGATTTGTCATCCGACTCTTCCTGCTCTACTTCTCCACCAAATGTAGTCATTTGTGAATGCTGCATATGCATATCCACCGCTTGGCGACGCTGCGCCTCTATCGCTTCAATATCTTCTTCAGCACGCACTTCGAAAGTACTCAATACAGAAATAACCTCTTCTTTAATATGTTCTAACATTGCAGAAAACAAATTAAATGCCTCTCGTTTATATTCCTGCTTTGGATTTTTTTGTGCATAGCCACGTAAGTGAATACCTTGACGCAAATGGTCCATTGCAGCCAAATGATCACGCCAATATTGGTCTAATGTTTGCAGCATCACCGCTTTTTCAAACTGACGCATGACTTCTGCACCTACTTTTTCTTCTTTTTCTTTCACTAATTTATCAGACGCTTCCAAAGCGCGATGGGTGACTACATCAACATCTATACTCTCTTCTTTGTCCAACCATACTTGAATAGACAGCTTTAAATGGAAATCATTTGCTAATCGACCTTCCAGCCCTTTCACATCCCATGCATCTTCAAGCGCATCTGGAGGCATATATTCATGAATAACCCGCTCTAATACGCTTTGTTGTAATAGCTTAATGTTTTCTGAAATATCTTCCGACTGCATTAATTCATGACGCTGTTGATAGACAACTTGCCTTTGATCATTCGCAACATCATCATATTCCAACAGTTGTTTTCGAATATCAAAGTTATGTGCTTCAACCTTTCGTTGAGCACCTTCGATGCAGCGTGTTAACAAACCCGACTCCAAAGCAGTACCTTTTTCCATACCAATGCGTTGCATTAAACCTTTAATCCGATCGGCAGCAAAGATACGCAATAAATTATCCTCCAACGACAAATAAAATCGTGAAGAACCCGGATCTCCCTGACGACCTGAACGACCACGAAGCTGATTATCGATGCGACGTGACTCATGACGTTCGGTACCAACCATATGCAAGCCACCAGCCTCGACAACAATATCATGTGCCTTTTCCCACTCAGCACGCAGATTTGAGACTTCTTCTTCTGATGGATTTTCAAGTTCTTGAATTTGTTTTTCTACATTACCACCTAATACAATATCCGTTCCACGACCAGCCATATTGGTAGCGATTGTCACCGCTCCTGGTTGGCCTGCGTTCATGATAATCTGTGCTTCTTTTTCATGGAATTTTGCATTTAAAACTTGATGGGGAATATTCTTTTGATTCAACAAACGTGATAAATATTCAGAAACCTCAATCGATACCGTACCCACTAGTACAGGCTGCTTTCTTTCACGACACGATTCGATATCTTTAATAATCATATCGAATTTTTCTTCTGCTGTCATAAAAACTAAATCAGACATGTCTTTTCGAATAAGCGGCTTATGTGTTGGAATGACGACAACTTCCAAACCATAGATTTGATGAAACTCATACGCCTCAGTATCCGCAGTTCCAGTCATTCCTGAAAGCTTCTCGTATATACGAAAATAGTTTTGAAATGTAATCGAAGCAAGCGTTTGGTTTTCATTTTGAATATGAACACCTTCTTTCGCTTCAACGGCTTGATGCAAACCTTCAGACCAACGACGACCAGGCATTGTTCGACCTGTGTGTTCATCGACAATAATAACTTCACCATCTTTAACGATGTAATCAACATCTTTATGAAACAACGCATGGGCACGTATCGCTGCATTTAAGTGATGCATGAGAATAATATTGCTTGCGTCATATAAACTTTCATCCTCTTTAATCAAGCCAGCTTGTTGCAAGAGTTTTTCAACATTTTGATGCCCTTCCTCAGACAAATACGCTTGTTGATTTTTTTCATCAAGATAATAATCACCCTTCGCATCTGGATTTTCTTGTTTTGTTAATTTAGGAACGACTTTATTGATCTTAATATAAAGTTCTGAGCTATCTTCCAACGCACCAGAAATAATTAATGGTGTTCGCGCCTCATCGATTAAAATAGAGTCGACCTCATCGACAATGGCAAAATTTAAATCGCGCTGTACACGATCTTCTAGCGAAAACGCCATGTTATCGCGCAAATAATCAAAACCAAATTCATTATTCGTACCATACGTAATATCAGCAGCATATGCTGCTCTTTTATCCTCTGGTGACAGTCCTGCAACGTTGACGCTAACCGTCAACCCTAGCATTTCGTAGATAGGTGCCATCCATTCAGCATCGCGCTTAGCGAGGTAATCGTTCACCGTAATGACATGCACGCCTTTCCCACTTAAAGCATTGAGGTAAGCTGCAAGTGTTGCCATCAATGTTTTACCTTCACCGGTACACATTTCAGCTATTTTACCTTGATGCAAAACCATACCACCAATGAGCTGCACATCGAAATGGCGCATCCTTAATGTACGTTTAGACGCTTCTCTCACAACAGCAAAAGCTTCAGGTAAAATTTGATCCAGCGTCTCACCGTTTGCTAATCGTTGTTTAAACCCAGTGGTTTTATCAAGAAGCTGGGCGTCTGTTAAGACAGCTAATTCGTCTTCAAAAGCATTCACTTGAGCAACTACTTTACGCATGCGCTTAATGATTCTGTCATTACGACTTCCAAAGATTTTGCTGAATGTTTTAGTCAATAGTTGCATAAGTTCAAATCCTGTGTTAGACATAACAGTTTAAACGGTTAATGGTAAGTGATCAAGCGATATGTCAAAGCCCAAGCAAGTTAATCAATTATTAAACAACTCGTCTCGACAAATACAATATATTGTCAAACGTGCGCATTTGCTAAAGAAAATTAACGTGATGATTCATGAGCATTTGGACCCTTCTTTTCACGATAAATGCTTTGCGAGCAATTATGAGCGTGGGACAATTACTATCACAGCTATCAACACCAGCATTGCTACACGATTGCGATTTCTCGTTGCTGATTTGTTAGAAAAAATAAAACAAAATCCAGAATTTAATGACGCTCTAAGCATTCAATGTAGAGTGCAAAAACAACTGCCTCAAGCCAAAGAGCAAGAAGGCAAAAAGATTGTTCATCGCGAACTGTCTTCTAAAACTAAGCAATCGATTTCTAAATTATTGCGAGGGATGAGTGACTCAAGATTAACGCGCGCGTTAAAGTCCTTGATAGGTTAATTACAGAGTGAGTTAGTCACTGAGTCGATTCATGGATGCCGGCGACTAGCCTCGACACGTTGAGAGTTCGCCCGGTAGATTACGACCTTCGGTCTAATTCCTACATATAAAGCTTCTCTCTCATTCCTCGCTGCGCTTGGAATGACAACTGTGATATATAAGCAACCCTATGCAGCAATGGAATACACAGCCCCAAGGGCGATAACATTCCGAAGGAACAACATTTTAGTCTACCAAGGCAACCGCTGGTTTAAGGAATGTAATTGGGGATTCTGCTTCATCTTCAAATGTTACATATTCCCAAGCAGATTCATCAGCAAGCACTTCACTAACAAGCTTGTTATTCAATGCATGACCGGACTTATAACCGTAAAAAGAACCGATTAAACTGTGTCCTAAGAGATATAAATCTCCAACAGCATCTAAAATTTTATGCTTAACGAATTCGTCTGAGTAACGCAAACCATCTTCATTTAAGATACGATAATCATCAACGACAACAGCGTTATCTAAACTAGCACCCTTTGCCAAGTCCATTGCACGAATACGTTCATAATCTTGCAATAACCCAAACGTTCTAGCACGACTGACTTCTTTTACATAAGATGCACTTGAAAAATCTAACTCAGCGGACTGCGCGCTTTTCTTAATAACTGGATGCTCATAATTAATTTTAAAATTTACTTTAAAGCCATCGTAAGGCTCTAAACGTGCAACTTTATCGCCTTCTTTTACTTCAATAGTCTTTTTGATTCGGATGAAGCGCTTAGCAACTTCTTGCTCCTGAATTCCAGCCGATTGAATCAAGAAAACAAAGGGTCCTGCGCTACCATCCATGATCGGTAACTCGGTTGCTGAAATATCTACGTAAGCATTATCAATTCCAAGACCTGCCATCGCAGAAAGTAAGTGCTCCACGGTTGAAACACGAACGTCATCTTTCATTAATGTTGTTGAGAGAGTGGTGTCACTCACATATTGACTTAAAGCAGGAATGGAGACCATTTTATCGCCTTGGATCACATTAAATACGATACCAGTGTCAGGCGCAGCAGGTCTGAGTTTTATCTCGGCACGGTCACCACTATGGACCGTGACGCCTGTTGCTGTAATCAAATTCTTCAGTGTGCGTTGCTTAATCATTGCAGCCATGTATGTTTCCTATTGCTCAGAAGGTTGCTCGAAATGCAACCAGTCTTATTCTTATTAGTTTCAATAACATAAGTTCAGTATATCACTAACGTAAACTCTTAAACCAGCATATTGTACTGATTTTTTCACAAATGTAAAATTTAAGCCATGTTTGACCAATTTTGTCTGCGAGATCCTCTGAAAGCTTGTTATTTTAAGAGGAAGACAGGGTATTGCTTTGTCGATGGAGATCCCTCGACTACGCTCGGGATGACAAAAAACAAAAACTGTCATTCCGAGGCATAACCAAAAAAGCTCCTTGTTGATGGAGATTCCTCTCTCGCTCTCAGGATGGTAAAACAAAACAGATAATATCCTCAGCCTCAAACAGACTCTTCTTCACATCGCAAAAATGCTGGCACATCTAAATAGTCCATATCAGACGCTCTTGGCTTATTTTCAACCACTGACGCCTGTGAGGCAACTGTAGCAGACATTGGCTTTGGCGCCACGACCGAACCTGAAGGCTTGCTCGCAGGCGATGGCTGACGTAAATATGCTGGTCGTTCCAAATGCTGATATTCTCGATCTGTATTGCTTGTCGTTGGAGCGGCCTGATACGTTGCCGTCAGTGATTCAGTTGAGGCCTGGTTACCCAAGCCCGTCACAACAACCGTTACCCTTACTTCATCTCGCATATCATTATCAATCACGGTACCGATTACCACCGTTGCATTTTCTGAAGTGAAAGCTTTAATGGATTCACCCACCTCTTCAAACTCGCCAATTGACAAATCTGGGCCAGCAGTAATATTGACCAAAATACCACGCGCACCTGTCAAATCGACATCTTCCAGTAGTGGACTCGCAATGGCAGCCTCAGCTGCTTTACGCGCCCTACTTTCACCTTGAGCAAGACCCGTGCCCATCATTGCCATGCCCATTTCAGCCATAACTGTACGAACATCTGCAAAGTCGACGTTAATTAAACCTGGACAGGTAATAAGATTTGCGATTCCTTGCACGGCACCATGCAATACATTATTTGCAGACTTAAATGCATTGAGTAACGTCACATTTTTACCTAACACACTTAACAGTTTGTTATTAGGGATCGTTATTAATGAGTCGACATATTGATTTAGATCTGCAATACCAGCTTCAGCAACTTGCGCTCGCACTTTTCCTTCAAATGAAAATGGACGAGAAACAACTGCGACAGTCAATATATCCATTTCTTTCGCCAGCTGTGCAACGACAGGTGCTGCACCAGTACCCGTGCCACCACCCATGCCAGCGGTAATGAAAAGCATATCCGCACCTTCAATCGCCTGTTTTATACGTTCTCTATCTTCTTCAGCAGCGCGACGACCCACTTCTGGATTTGCACCCGCACCTAATCCTTTTGTTAAGGTCTCACCCAATTGAATAATTTCTGGGGCTGAAGATTTTTTCAATGCTTGGGCATCAGTATTAGCAACGATGAAGTGAACACCATCAATAACTTCTTCCATCATATGCTCTACGGCGTTACCACCAGCACCGCCCAAACCAATAACTTTAATAACAGCATTTTGTTTATGTAAGTCAGCTAATTCAAACATTCTATTTTCTCCTGTTAATGTGCGCTTTTCGTTGTTACCTTGCGACTTATTTTTACTATCACCCCTAGCTTATGCCCCCCGTCATCCCGCGGCTTGTCCGTGAGATGACAGGAGGTTGAAGCGCGATGAGAGTTAGCTATAAATTTGCTTGCAACCATCCGCGCATTTTTGCAAATAACGATTTCAACCCAGGTCGAGGCGTCCTTTCTATACCGCTGTCATTTTCTTGTAATCCATACAATAGTAATCCTACTGCAGTTGCATAACACGGGTTATCGACAACTTCGGTTAATCCGTTGACGTTAGTAGGAACACCTAAACGTACTGGTGTTTGAAAAACTTTTTCTGCTAACTCGACAGCGTATTTTGCATTCGCACCACCACCCGTCAAGACTAGACCAGAATGAACGAGTGCCTCTAATCCGCTACGTTGCAATTCATTTTTGACTAAACGAAACAATTCTTCATAGCGTGGCTGAATCACTCTTGCTAATGCTTTTTCTGAAATACGATGAGGCTCTCGATTGTTTGCGACTGATGGTATTTCAATCGTTTCTTCTTCCGAAGCGTTCTCTATTAAACAACACGCATGATTCAATTTAATTTTTTCGGCGCCTTGCGTTGGCGCTCTAAATGCAATAGCAATATCATTTGTCACTTGATCACCCGCAATAGGAATTGCGGAAGTATATTGAATAGCGCCATTGGCATAAATCGCCACATCAGTTGTGCCGCCACCAATATCAATCATACAAACGCCTAAAGTCTTTTCATCTTCATTTAGGACTGCATAGCTTGAGGCAAGTTGCTCGACAATCATATCGGCAGGATTCAAACCACATTGCTGAATACATTTCACGACGTTTTGGGCAGAACTTACTGCTCCTGTAATAATATGCACGAGTGCTTCTAAGCGAACACCTGACATTCCTAGGGGCTCTTTAATTCCACTCTGATGATCAATAATAAACTCTTGAGGTAAAATGTGTAATACTCGTTGATCAGCAGGAATAGCCACCGCACGTGCTGCTTCAATCACACGGTCGACATCCGACTGAACAACCTCATTATCACTGATAGCGACGATGCCGTGAGAATTGAAACTTTGAATATGACTACCTGCGATGCCTGTATAAACGGTCCTCACTGGAACATTCGACATGTTTTCAGCAGCTTCTACTGCTTTTTGAATAGAATCAACTGTAGCTTCAATATTGACAACCACGCCCCGCTTCAAACCAATGGAAGGATGCTGCCCATAACCTATGATATTTAATTGTCTGTTTTCATCCACCTCGGCAATAAGGCAAACGATTTTGGAGGTGCCGATATCAACGCCTACTAATACATTATTAGCTTGTTTTCTTGCCAATGTTTTCTCTCCCCATGCAACCCTATTAATGCCAACGTATCGCTAAACCGTTATGATATCGCATATCCACATAAGCCGGGTTTTGTTTACGCTTAACAATGTCTTGTTCATATACTTTCGCATATTCTTGCATCTTGCCGACAATATTGTTTTTGCCAAGCTGTACGACGGTTTTGTTGTCTAAGGTGACTTCCCAATCGCCACTTGATAATAATCGTATATTTGTTAATTTCAAGCCTATTGAGGATAAAATTGGAATGATTTTTTGATATGCGTCCAATACCATCAATTGACTGCCCTCAAAACTTTGAAATCGTGGCAAATCACCTGGCACTTCTTTGTCCTCTGGGGTAAAAATTTTTCCTGATGCTAAAAGTAAACTGTTGTCGTTCCATACAGCAACAGGTTGCTTTTCATTGATCGTGATAACGAGGCTGTTAGGCCATGCACGCGATACCTCGACTGATGCTATCCAAGCCAATTGCTCGAGCTGCTTTTGCATGGTTTGAATATTAACTCCAAAGAAACCTTTTTGGGTAAGAGGCAACACAATACGTTTGACGCTATCCGTATTGATATGTTGATAATTGCCCGCTACAGCGACATTAGTTATAGGAAATAAACGAGCATTATGAAACTCAAAAAAAATTATTAGTGTCAGTATAATCAGTATGCTATAGATTAATGTTGAAATTTTACTTGAGGTTTTCATAACAGGTTCCCTGTCTTTTTCACAACGTCCTAGCTAAAATTTTAACAGTTAATTCATCAAAAGCCAAGCCTTCTGCCTCGGTTGAAATAGGTACTAAACTCTCTGAAGTCATCCCAGGTACTGTATTGATTTCTAATAAGAAAAGTTTTTCACGATACAAAATCCAATCGACCCTAGCCCACCCCTCAACGTGAACCTCTTTACAAGCTTTCACTGATAATCTTTTGATTTCACTAACTAACTCCTCTCTCAAATCAGTTACCGGGAAATGTTTAGTCGTTTTATCAAAATACTTTGCTTGATAATCATAAAATTCACGCGTCGCTTGAATCTCTACCGCCGCATACGCTCGATGATCGACGACGGCAATAGATAGTTCCCTACCCGCCAACCAGGGTTCTGCCAAAACGATATGATCATACTTCAATGCTTCTTGATAAGCGTCCTCAAAATCTTCGGCACGTTTGACCTTTGAAACACCAACACTCGAACCTGATCGAGAAGGCTTCACGCACATCGGCAACCCGAACTCGCGAATCAAATCGTCTTTTTGATCCACAGACCGGATTACCTCGAAAGGAATAACCGGCAAACCGGATGCTTGCCAGATTTTTTTACAAACCACTTTTTCCATTCCAATGGCAGAACCTAAAACACCAGAGCCCGTATAAGGCAGGTTCAGGGACTCTAAAATTGCTTGGACCGTACCATCTTCCCCAAATTGCCCATGCAAAGCGATAAATACACGATCACACTTAGCATCTTGGATCTGTTGAATAGGATTGTCTTTCAAGTCTATGGCGAAGGCATCGACTCCTTGTCGCTGTAATGACTCTGTGATTTGCTTGCCGGTCATAAGCGATATATCACGCTCGGGGGTCATCCCTCCCATAAGTACAGCGACACGACCAAAATCTTTAGAGTTATATGCGCTCATGAAAACTCTCTCCCAAAAATTTAACCTCGTGCTGGAGATCAACACCTTGTTTTTCTCTCACGGTTCGCTGAATTAACTGTATCAATGTGTAAATATCGTCAGAAGTAGCATCGCCATGATTGACGATGAAGTTCGCATGTTTTTCAGAAATCTGCGCGCCTCCACATCGAAAGCCTTTTAATCCCGAAGCCTCAATCAATCGCGCAGCATAGTCTCCCTGTGGATTACGAAAGACTGAACCACAGTTCGGGAAGTTTGTGGGCTGTGACGCATTACGCTTAGCGATCATATCTTTGATCCATTTTAACGCAGTATCACGATCACCCGGCGTTAACCGAAAAGTTCCGGAAACAAAATATTCTTGATTAGGACGCTCAACATGACGATAGCTCACGTCAAATTCTTTAGGCGCTCGAGTATAAAAATGACCTTGATGATCGACCGTCTCAACTTCGATAACATGCTCCCATGTTTCACCACCATAACAGCCGGCATTCATCGCCAAAGCGCCACCAATAGTCCCAGGAACACCCGCTAAAAATTCTACGCCACGCAGTCCCAAACGCGCACAATGACGAGCAAATTGACTACATGCAACACCCGCTTCAGCACGAACGGTGCTATCGTCGAGTCGTTCAATATGATTTAATCCGCCACCTTGCATAATAATGACTGGTTGCTTTACACCATGATCAGAAACCAAGGTATTACTCCCCAAGCCCAACCATGCTACAGGCGCTGGAACTGTTTTTAAGAATTCACATAATGCTTTTTTATCTTCAGGCACAAACGCACTGTCAGCAACACCACCTGTTTTCCATGTGGTATAGCGCGCTAATGATGTTTGGGATAACTTAGGCATGAGAGGCGCTCTCTGATGTAAAGCGCGTTTGCGCTAACTGCTGCGCAATACTACCAACACTTCCCGCGCCCATGGTTACCAAGACATCGCCATCTTGTAAATAAGACTGTAATACTGACACCAAATCATCGTCATCAGAGATAACAACAGGTTCTACTTGTTGTCTTTCACGAATAGCACGAGCAAGACTATAGCTATCCGCATTAGGAATATGATCTTCACCAGCGCTATAAACATCTAACAGAATTAATGCGTCTGATTTCGATAACACTTGACAAAAATGATCAAAACAATCTCGTGTGCGCGTAAAACGATGCGGCTGAAACATCGCCACAATACGACGATTGGGCCAAGACTGTTTCGCTGCTCGCAACGTTCCGGCAACTTCTTTGGGGTGATGGGCATAGTCATCAACTAAAGTCACTTTACCATTTGGCAAAGTGAAATCACCATAACGTTGAAAACGTCGACCAACCCCTTGAAAATGCAATAGAGCCGATTGAATTGTCGCTTCATCAACACCTAATTCTAAAGCTATAATCGTCGCCGCCGTTGCATTTAATGCATTATGTAAACCGGGCATATTCAATAATAACGATATATCTTCGCCCTCTTTTCTCTTCACGGTAAACGACGTTTGTGTACCTTTTTGGTCAAAAGCTGTGAGTTGAAAATCAACGTCTTCTGATAAACCGTAGGTTAATGTAGGACGTGAAAATTTTGGCAATAATTGACGAACAATCGGATCATCCAAACATACAACGGCTAAGCCATAAAAAGGCAATCGATGTATGAAGCTTAAAAATGCATTTTTTATCTTCTCGAAGTCACCTTGATAATTTTCTAGATGATCATTATCAATATTTGTAACAACCGCCATTAAAGGGTTTAATAACAAGAACGAGGCATCACTCTCATCCGCTTCAGCGACAAGATATTTACTACTACCGACACGTGCCGTTGAACCCGCACTAATTAATCGTCCACCAATGACAAAACTGGGATCCAAGCCTGCCTCAGTCAACAAACTAGCCGTTAAACTGGTGGTCGTTGTTTTACCGTGCGTGCCTGCAATGGCAATCCCGTGGCGAAAGCGCATTAACTCAGCCAACATTGCTGCACGCGATACAATAGGAATTCTTTTTTTCTTAGCTTCTACCACTTCTGGATTATCATCTTTGACCGCAGACGAAACGACAACGACGTTAGCGCCATCGACGTAACGCGCATCGTGCCCTTGATGAAATACAGCACCCATATCGTTCAAACGCTGCGCGAGTGAGTTATTCGATAAGTCAGAACCCGAGACATGATAACCTTGCGTTAGCAGCACTTCGGCTATGCCGGCCATACCAACACCACCGATACCAATAAAATGAATATGTTTAATTCTTCCTAGACGCGCATCAGCCACCATGATCAAAAACCTCTTCACACTCAGTTACAATCGCATTTAAACTGTTCTTCGGATACAATGCATGCGCACGATGCGCTAACGTTTGCAAATATTGAGGATCATTTTGCATGACATTTATTTCAGACAATATGCTACCAGACGACAATTCTTCTTCAGGCAATAATACCGCCGCACCATTTTCAACTAAATAATTTGCGTTCAGTGTTTGATGATCTCCTATCGCATGAGGATAGGGAATCAAAATAGATGGTTTGCCCATTGCCATCAACTCAAAAATTGTCATAGCACCAGCACGACAAATCACAAGATCCGCCCATTGATAAGCTTTATTCATATCATCGATGTAAGACTCTACTCTTGCCTCTTGCAAACCATTTTTTTTATAGTCTTGCTGTGTTGCTTCAAGATTTTTTTCACCCGTTTGATGCCATATATTTATAGATGAGAGTTGATTTAATAATGTCGGCAAATGTCGATTAAGTGCTTGAGCACCTTGGCTGCCACCTAAAATTAATATATTTAATTTTTCGGTTGAAGAATCAGTCGGCTGTGAATTCAACAAACTTGCACGGACTGGATTACCAGTAACCACAACATTTTCTTTATCAAAAACATCAGGGAACGCGGTTAGAATGCGTTTGGCAAAATAAGATAGCAAACGATTTGCAGAACCCGCTCGTGCATTTTGCTCGTGAATAATTAATGGAATACCTAACAACCTAGCTGCGAGCCCTCCTGGCGCACTCGCATATCCACCCATACCAATAACAAGATCCGGCGTTAATGATTTGAGAATTTTTCTTGCCTGCATGACTGATTTATACAAACGTATGGGTGCCATTAACCAGTGTTTTAGTCCACGACCACGCACACCTTGGATTTCAAGATATTCAATAGGATAACCTGCTTGAGGTATTAGCTGAGCTTCGAAACCACTTTTAGTACCTAACCAGGTCACATCGTGTTGCCGCTCTATTAATGCTTCTGCAATCGCGAGGCCCGGAATGACATGTCCTCCAGTGCCGCCTGCCATCATCAGTACTTTCATGATCGCCCTACTCTATAAGGTTGTGCTGCTCTTAATCCATATTGCCGTATTCTAGTTTCATAATCAACTCGAAACAAAATAGCAATTGCTAAGCAATCGATCAATAAACTACTCCCACCATAACTCATCAACGGTAGGGTTAAACCCTTCGTCGGTAGAACGCCTGCATTCACTCCAACGTTGACCAAAAATTGAAACCCTAACCATAATCCTATGCCATAGGCAACATAACCAGAATAATGCTCGCCATCGATTTGAGCACGCCGCCCGATAAAAAATGCACGTAAAACGACTGTTGTATAGAGAGAAAACGTGATTAAAATACCGATCAAACCAAGCTCTTCAGCAAGCACTGCATACAAGAAATCAGTATAGGCTTCAGGCAAATAAAAAAGCTTTTGAACACTCTTGCCTAATCCCACCCCAAAAACACCACCATTACCAAAGGCGATCAGCGATTGAGTCAGTTGATAACCAGAGTCAAAAGGATGTGCCCATGGATTCATAAAAGAAGTTAAACGCTTAACACGATATGGTGCTGAAATCGCCAATACGGACATCGCTATCACAACCAATGCCAATAAAACAATAAAGTTTCTCAAGCGCATCCCAGAGAGAAGCATTAAACTCATCGCCGTTGTCATAATGACCACGGTCGCACCAAAGTCTGGTTCTTTTAGTAAAAGCAACGCTACGACGCCTAACAAACACATAGGCTTAACAAAACCAACAAATGTCGTTCGGACTTCTTCATTGCGCCGCACCAAATAACCCGCCAAATACAAAATAACAGCAAGCTTTGCAAACTCAGACACCTGCATTCCCAAAGAACCAATACCTAACCAACGCCGACTACCATTAATACTATGTCCTAAATGTGGAATTAACACTAAGACCAAACAAATCACTGCAAACAAAAATATAAAAACACTCATTTCTCGTATTTTTTTCATTGGGCATGTCAAAATAAATCGAGACAACACTAGCGCTAAACATAAGAATACTGCTTGGCGAATTAAAAAATGAAACGAGGTATGGTATTGACGATAAGAGTAATCGATAGAAGCAGACGCAACCATTACCAAACCAAAAACGATTAACGCCACTATGGCAAACGCGAGTATTCGATCGTAGAAAATAGGCTTTTCTGTTTTTGCCCTTTTTTTCACACCAACGTCCTCACTGCAGCCTTAAAAGCATCACCTCGCGCCTCATAGTTTTCAAACATATCAAAACTCGCGCATGCCGGCGATAGCAAAACGGCATCATGCGGCATCGCCATCGCATGCGCTTTATGCACAGCATCTTCTAAACGTTCACAATGCGTCACCTCTACATCAGGCATAAACACTTCTTCAAGCAATTTTGCACTTTCGCCAATCAGAAACACATGGGCAATCTTATATTTTCCTACCATGCCTAAAGGGTGAAAGTCAGCGCCCTTCCCTTTACCTCCAGCGATCAACAAAATACGCCCATCAACAGCACTCGACAAACCATCTAGCGCCGCGATTGTAGCAGCAACGTTAGTGCCTTTCGAATCATTAATCCATTGGACGTCGTTGATCTTAGCAACTACTTCGCATCGATGAGGAATCCCTTTAAAAGATTTTAATCCTGGCAATACAGACATCCAAGGCACTCCTGCTGCATAGCACAGTGCTAACGCAGCTAATGCATTTAGCGCATTGTGTTTTCCTTTGATCTGTAAATCACTCATATCACAAATTCTTGTATCACCAAAAAATAAGACACCACTCTCCAAACCAAATTGCCCAGGATGCTTTGTCTCAGAAAATCCGATGGTTTGATTAACAAGATAATTATCATCTAGATTGACAACAGCATATTGGCAATGCTCGTAGACACGACATTTCGTTTGAATGTAATGCTCCATGGTTTGATGATAATCCAAGTGATCCTCTGAAATATTTAACACAACTGCCGCTTTAGTTTTCAGCGACTTGATATGCGCTAATTGAAAGCTCGATAGCTCTAACACGTAAAAATCTGGCGTTGGCTCTTCCAATAAATCCAGCACTGGTGTGCCAATGTTCCCACCAACTAATACACGATAACCGGCACTCTGCAGCATGGCTGCCGTAAGTGAAGTGACCGTCGTCTTACCATTGGAACCGGTAACAGCAATGACGGGCGCTTGCGCCTCTCTAGCAAACAATTCAATATCGTTGATGATTTTTTCTTGCGCGCCTTCAAACTCAGGTAACTTGGGTGAAATGCCCGGTGTTAATATAATTTCTTCGGCTTTTTTGATCAGGGCTGGACTAAACTTCCCTGTGACGACTGTCACTTTTGAATCACACTGACTGAGGCAAGGCGGTAGTTCTCGACTATCATTAATGGCATAGGGAACATTATTTCTTTCAAAATAACGTGCAGCACTTAATCCTGTTTTTCCAAATCCGATGATTAATTTCATTGATCGTTTATACTATTTTTTACTCATAAGGTGCGCCTTCGGCGCGGCTACATTCTACTTGCCGCAGGGTGACACCAAAACATCAAAATTATCTTAACTTCAACGTTGCTAATCCAACCAAAACCAAAATGAATGTGATAATCCAAAACCGAACAATAACTTTAGGCTCAGGCCATCCTTTCAATTCAAAATGATGATGTATCGGAGCCATTAAAAAAATGCGCTTCTTTGTCATCTTGTAATAACCAACCTGCATTATGACAGAGACGGTTTCCATGACAAACACACCACCCATAATAAATAAGACAAGCTCTTGTCGCACCAATACTGCAACAACACCCAAAGCAGCACCTAAACCTAAGGCACCAACATCTCCCATAAACACTTCTGCAGGATAAGCGTTAAACCACAAAAATCCCAAACCTGCGCCCACGATCGCACTACAAAAAATTGCGACTTCTGCGACGTTTGGCACGTAGGGAATAAAAAGATATTCTGAAAACTTAAAATGCCCGGTCACATAACAAAAAACACCTAAGGCAGCCGCGATTAAAACTGTTGGCAAAATAGCAAGACCATCTAGCCCATCGGTCAAGTTAACCGCATTACTCGAACCGACGATCACGCAATAGGTTAAAAACAAATAACCCGCACCTAGAGGCACGAACCACTCTTTGAAAAATGGAATGAGCAATGAAGTTTGTTCTGGTGTCGTGGCAGTTGTATAAAGATACCCTGCTGCGATGACCGCGACCAAAGACTGATATAACAACTTGCGGCGTGCACTCAAGCCTTTTGCATTTTTTAGCGCTATCTTTCTATAATCATCCACCCAACCGACAGCAGCAAAGCCAAGTGTGACAAACAGTGTCAACCAAATATAATGGTTTGATAAATCCGCCCAGAGCAACGTTGACACAGTAATCGCCACCATGATCAGCGCGCCACCCATAGTGGGTGTACCGGATTTACTGAGATGAGATTGCGGCCCATCGTCGCGAACAACTTGGCCAATCTGCATACGTTGCAAATAACGAATCATCAAAGGCCCCAAACCTTGTGCAACGAGCAATGCGGTCAATGCCGTCAGAATGGCACGAAATGTTAAATAATGCACCACATGTAATGGATGAAAATAAGGAGCTAATATCTGTGTTAACCAATAGAGCATTTTGTTTACTTTAATGAAAAACCCTCACCCCAACTCTCTCCCGCAAGCGGGAGAGGGAGTTTTCATTTTTTCACTTAATTGTGCCACTAAGCTTTAAGGAAAAACATTTCTTTTCCCCTCTCCCCTTTAGGGGTGAGAGCTAGGGTGAAGGGTATAAATCCAAAACCTTTCTTAACTCTAGTCTATCATCAAATGGCAGCTTTTTGTTATTGATTATTTGCATATTTTCATGTCCTTTGCCGGCCACGACTATCACATCTCCCCGTTCGGCTGAATTGACGGCATATTGAATGGCTTTTGCCCGATCTGAAACTTTCATCATCGGTGCATTTTTAGAAAAACCTTCACAAATATTTCTCAAGATGCTTTCTGGATCTTCTGTTCTTGGATTATCACTTGTCACAACAACAAGATCAGCATAACGCTCCGATACCTTGGCCATCATTGGTCTTTTACCGCGATCGCGATCACCGCCACAACCAAATACACAAATTAATTTTCCCTTTGTATTTTGTCTAGCAGTCCGTAACACATTCTCCAAAGCATCGGGGGTATGCGCATAATCAACAATGCCCAGCGGGCGATCACCACCACCTACAAACTCCATCCGCCCAGGAACTCCCGAGAGCCTCGGGGACAATGCCAAGAGATCATTGAATGGCAATCCCATGCTTCCAAGAGTCGAAATAACTACTAATAAATTACTTAAATTAAAGTCCCCAATGCATTGATATTTAATGAATCCAGATCCCCAAGGGGTAATGATTTTTGCCTCGACGCCATCAGAAGAAAAATGTGGATTTTCGACATAGACAGCTTGCTTGGCATGAGGCTTCGAAAGACCATAGGCAACCACCGACAGTGATGACTCAAAGTCACGAATCAAACGTTGCCCGAAATGATCATCAGCATTTATCACCGCATGGCGCAAACCAGGCTGCTCAAATAATTTTCTTTTTGCTGCGCCATAGGCTTCCAATGTGTCATGATAATCCAGATGATCTCGAGTCAAATTTGTAAACACAGCGACATCAAAATCCACACCATTCACGCGATTTTGAACAAGACTGTGCGAGGAAACCTCCATAGCCACAGCTTGCCCACCCGCCTTAACAATATCGGCCAACCCTCTTTGGACAGCAATAGCATCAGGCGTCGTTAATCCTGTATTATTGAGCGAATCCAAAAACCCAACGCCCAGCGTCCCCATGACAGCCGCTTTGTTTTGGCAGTAATTTAAGGCCTGCGCAATTAAATGAGTACAGGAAGTTTTTCCATTCGTCCCAGTGACCCCTACCACTTTCAACTTCTGAGATGGCGCATCAAAATACCGCTTGGCGATATGTCCTACCTTCGAACGACAATCTTCAATATTGATAATAGGAATAGCGCTATGAGTAATATCGCCGGTTTCCTGAACAACCGCTGCTGCACCTTGACGAATGGCTTGAGCGATATGCATCCGACCGTCTTGTGTTTCGCCTGGATAAGCAATAAAAAGATTACCCGGCTCAACTTTGCGACTATCGAGTTGTAAACCTGAGATCTCAGGATCTTTCGTTAACGGCTGATCGGTAAAATTGTGCAAGAGTTTTGATAGTTTCATAGTCTTATGATAATTGTTTCTGATATAATTTCCAGCCTATGAAGACTTCAAAACGAAAAATTCTGGTCACCACCGGCTTACCTTATGCAAATGGTGATATTCATCTTGGTCATGCTTTGGGCTATATCCAGGCAGATATATGGGTACGCTTTCAACGCACGCAAGGTCACGACGTGGCATTTGTCTGTGGCGATGATTGCCACGGAACACCGATCATGATTAATGCCGAAAAAGCTGGCATTGAACCAGAAATTTTTATCGCCAAAACACATAAAGAACACTACCAAGACTTAAATGACTTTTACATCCACTACGACAACTTTTATACGACGCATTCTGAAGAAAACAAAACATTGGTCGAACAAATCTTCAAATCCCTGGAAAATAATGGCGACATTGAAATTAAAAGTGTTTCTCAATTTTTCGACCCGGTAAAAGAAATGTTTTTACCTGATCGTTATGTCAAAGGCGAATGCCCTCGCTGTGGGGCACAAGATCAATATGGTGATAACTGCGAAGCTTGCGGAGCGACTTATTCGCCCACTGAACTCAAAAATCCTGTATCTGTCATGTCTGGCGCGACGCCTATTGAAAAAGCTTCTGAGCATTTGTTTTTTAAACTACAAAATTATGAAGCTTTTTTAAAAACCTGGACGACCGGAGATCACCTACAAAAACAAGTCAGCAACAAACTCCAAGAATGGTTTGAAGATGGCTTGAAAAACTGGGATATTTCGCGCGATGCGCCTTATTTTGGTTTTGAAATTCCAGGGTACCCAAACAAATATTTTTATGTCTGGCTGGATGCGCCCGTAGGTTATATGGCTAGTTTTAAGAACCTATGCAAATGTCGTGATGATTTAAACTTTGACGACTACTGGAAAGAAAACAAAAAAACCGAACTCATCCACTTCATCGGAAAAGATATTGTCTATTTTCATGCCCTCTTTTGGCCCGCCATGTTAAAAGGTGCTGGTTTTCGTGCGCCATCAGAAATCGTAGTTAATGGATTTCTAACGATTGACGGAAAAAAAATGTCAAAATCACGCGGCACATTTATTAATGCGCGCGACTTTAAATCTCAAATCAATCCAGAATTTTTGCGTTACTACTTTGCCGCAAAACTCTCTAGAAACTTAGAAGATATCGATTTAAATTTTGAAGAATTTCAACAAAAAATTAATTCAGACCTCGTCGGAAAATACATCAACATCGCCAGCAGAACAGCTGGATTTATTGTGAAACATTTTGATGGTATGTTAGCAGAACAGTGCAAAGAGAGTGAGCTATACCAACAATTCATTTCTGAAGCCGAAAAAATCAGAACCGCCTATGATCAATATGAATTTAGCACTGCCATGAGGCTTATCATGGCACTTGCCGACCAAGCTAATAGCTATATTGCTGAAAAAGCACCTTGGTCGATGATAAAAACACCCGGTAATGAAAAGGAAGTTCAAGAAGTATGTACTATTGCACTCAATTGCTTTAGATGCTTGACGATTTTCCTGGAACCAGTTTTACCTGTTGTTGCTGAAGGCGTTAAGGACTTTCTTAATATTGACACTCTAGATTGGGACAGTATCCCAAGCATGTTATTAAACCACAAAATCAACAAGTATAAACCGCTGATTCAGCGCGTTGATGCAGCACAGATTGCAGCATTGACAGTCGATGTTGTCGAGTAAATCAGAGTAAGTGTAATTGATCCACCCGTCGTTGAGGCTATTGCATTCGACTGTCATGTTGTGGTTCATTCGCGGGACGTGGGATGGCTCGCCTTCGGCGCACTCGGTGGATTAGGCGCTACTGCCCCATAATTCAGCCTACATTTAAGACGCATAAATCAGAAAAAGATACGTGCACAGGATAGAGAAGTCATACAAAACTCAAGCAATTTTATCATGATATTCGTCAACAAAAGCATCCGCTTCTTTTGTGAATTCAAAATAAAGACGCTCATAATCTTTTGATTTGTAATCTCTCGCATTTAAAAGCGTATGAAAATCATTAGTCACTTGTAGCAAACGCGGCACTCCACAATACAAAATACCACCATAAATCTTATGAATAAGTTTTTTTAATTGCTCATGATCTTTTTCCTGGTAAGCTTTTTCGATAAGAAATTTCTGCGTTTTCATAACCTTATAAAGCCGCGTCAACATATCTTTTGCGAGATCCTCATCTCCGCCAATTAACTTTCCACCAAGCTTAAGATCGATAGTTGCTTTCGATTCTGAATCTACTTTATCAGAAGACGAATTTAATTCCGACCCCTCTTCTCCTAACAAAAAGACATTAATTACAGCATTAATATCTTTTTCCATAAGCGGTTTTGAAATTAGGTAATTAATCCCTACCGTCTTACATTTTTTATAAAACGTTTTTGCCAAATGGCCTGTTAACGCAATAATTGGAACACTTTGATTTGGGCCATTGTTTTCACGAATCCATTTGGCAACATCTATACCCGACATATCTGGCAATCCAATATCTAAATAAATCAGATCATACTTAGACTCTTCAGCAAGATTAATAGCAGTTTGCCCCATACGCACAGCATCCACTGATTCATGATGCTCCGCCAGCATATGTTTCGCTACATTTAAGGCAATATCATCATCTTCGACTAATAATATCCGCCCATACTTACCTGCACTGACTTTATGGGCCTCAGAGGAAAAAGTATCTAACTGATAATCTTTTTCGGAATACAGATCAGCCAGTTTCAGAGGTAAAACAATCTTAAATACAGAACCTGCGCCTTCAACACTTCTAACTGAAATCGACCCAGACATGTTTTCCAGAAGCTTTTTCACTTGATAAAGGCCAATTCCATGCCCTTTATATTTCCCTTCGTAAGAAGGGGTTAAACGAGATAAATAGCTAAAAATAACTTCATATTTATCCTTTGGTATTCCTAAGCCTTGATCGGAGACAGTAATTTGAACTCGCGCATTGCCATTTTGATTTTCCAAAAGCTTAACTCTTACTTCAATCTCACCACGATCAGTGAACTTGATAGCATTACTTAACAAATTCAACAAAATTCGATCTATACTCGTTTCCACACCTTTAAATTTTATCGAAGAATCAATTTTATAAACGAAAGTTAACTTATTATGTTTGTTGTGAGCTGTAGGATACAATAGTCTCAAATTATGGTTCACAAGCTCTTTCAAATCAAAGTCAGAAAGAGTGTTAACATAACTTCCAGACTCCAACTCGAACACAGACATGATATCTTCTAGCAAACATAATAATTCATGAGCAGATTGCGCCAGCGCTTTTGAATATTCTTTATTCTCTTTGGATATTAATCGCTTTTCTAAAATTTCCGCCATACCCAAAATACCAGAAACCGGAGTGCGTATATCATGGCTCATATTAGCGATAAACTCTGACTTAGACTTATTTGCTTCTTCTAAATCATCTTTAGCGTTTCTCAAAGATTCTTCTGTTCTCTTGATATAAGAAATATCCGTATAGATACCAAGCACACCCGTAATTTCACCTTTGAAGTTTATCAAAGGCACCTTGCTGGTTAATAGCGTGATTTTTGTACCATCAGAAAATGTTTGCGTTTCTTCAATATTGAGCTTTGCCTTACCAGAATTAATAACTTGCTGGTCATCTTCGCGATAAGCATCGCTCTCCTCTTTCTTCCACGGCAAATCGTAATCTGTTTTCCCCATGATTTCTTTTGGGTCACTCAATCCAGCCGTTTCAGCGAATACTTTATTACACCCTATAAATACTGAATTAATATCTTTCCAAAAAATAAAGTGCGGGACATGGTTGATGATATATTCCAAAGGCGCATTCATACCACCAGCAGTCTGACTACTAGCACCCTCGTCAGAACCAGCTTCAACGCTGTAACCAGAGATAACAAGCTCAATATCATCATCTCTTATTGGAACCACTTGCCAATCAATACGAAGCACCCCAGCACGATTAAAATCTTCGGTTAAACCAAGTTTTGAGGAAATGATTTCGAATTGTTTTTTAGTAAAGCAGGCCCCTACCTTATGTTTCTTACATAGATCAAGAAAACTCTCTCCCTTGACATCACTGGTAAAACCATAAAGTTTCTTTAAACTATTTTCTATAAAGAGGAGGTTAAATTGCTTATCTAGTAAAATCAGATGCTGGTCGGTAGCGCCATAGATTTTTTGCAACATTGAAGAGAAAGAAGTATTCACAATTATGTTTTTTTGGAAAAAATTCTTATTACTGAAGACTTAATCTCAGAGAACTTTGCTGAAATCTGATTGGGTCCATTCTCAAATTCCCTTCTAAGAACAACTCCTTTCTTGGGAGCAGTTGGTTCATAATTTCCTTCCTTTGAGGTGAAAAAACCCGGAGTGTTGTCGCCTGAATGTGGCGATTCATTCTCACTACCAGAGCTATCACTAGTGTAAGGTGATTGATCTATATCGTCTCCTTGGGAGGTGTTGTTATTCATAAAATGCAGCGAGCTCATGTGATACCTATCAGAAAGATGGGTCTCCTCAGAAGAACTAGATCGACTTCTTCCAACCCTCCCTTCCTGAGATGCTAAAGTTGAATGCTGATCTTTCTGATGTCTACCGTAAGTTGATTTTCTATCGTCTGAAAGTGTACTTGGGAGCAAGCATGATGTGAAAAAAACAGCCGCATTAGTCGCAATAATTTTCGAAGCCTCTTCGGGCGATTCAAAATCATAAGCTTTAGTTTCTGGTGTGCTTAAGAGCTGAGAAATTTGTTGGTTTAGAGCGAATTTTGATTTAGCCACTTTGTTAAATTCTTTGCGAAAATTCTTATCTAACAACTGCTTAGGCATCATCGACAAAACAGAGAAAAGACAAAACTTATAGCTATCATCCCCAGAAACATACCTATTAAATAAATTAATAATAACATTAATTTCTTCTTGAGCTTTGATACTTTGAGTTAATTTTTTCAATGCTTGCGGCTCAAGTGCCGCCATATAAAACAACTTTCTTGGCGCCACAGTAATCAAACCAAGCATAGTCAAACTTACACCAACATCTGAACGTGAGTGATGCGGGCTACTCAGATTGCTTGCATCATATGAGCCTTCATGTTGCACAACCCCTGCAAAAGCACCTGTAGATTTTTGGTCGGCCAACGGTTTAATATATTGCGCAGAGCCCTCGATTATCCTGCGTCCTCTATCAGCCAACTCTACCTGCTCTTCAGAATCAGTGTTTTCTGCACGTTGATCTAAATACCGCGCCATCCTCTTGGGCATCTGAGCCTTATCAGTAACCTCGATATTAGTCTCGGGAGCATAAGTTACACGCCCAGTTCCATCGGCCATGTTTGAAAACATGGTATGAGGACCACCAACAACAAAAACGCTTGGGTGCTCTCTTAATTCTTCCGGCAGGTTTACAGAGCTCAATGCTTTTAAGCGATTTGTAATAAATCCCGGTTGCAAGGGTCGATTTGCAGTTAAACTAAGTGCATCAACATTTTCCCAAGTTGCATTGATTACAACGTCTGCTCTCAAATAATTGAATGTAATATCACCAGCTTCACTCACCGACTTATACTCAACAACATATAGAGGCGATGGGACATCTTCAGAGCCATTGAGCCACTGCTTCATCACAGCCCCATCTCCTTCTTCTATTTTTTCTTCGTTATTCGCACGACAAGGGATTTCTTCTTCTAAACCCTGGTAGTAAGGAATAATCCGCGTTACTTCAGCATTAGTATGAACTTGGATCTTGTCGTTATTTGAAACTGCATCGATCATAGATTTACGCAGCTTACTTTTATCAACCAACTCTTCACGTGTATCAACAAGATGAGCAATAATATCTGTATCAAGTATGCCTTCACTCGCTTTAACATCTAATAATCTACAAAAATCCTCCGGTTCACCGAAAACTTTATTTGCTTGGTCCTCCTCACACAAAAGGCGATATGCACGCTTATAAATTCGATATACCTCAAATATTTCTGCGTGCGAATTTTGAGATTTGAATTTTTCAACCTGCTCTTCATTAAATTTATTTTGATCAAAATCCTTTGCTTCTTTAGGTATGGCATAGTAACCATGATGCGTAAAATGATCTATATCATCTTCATGTTTAGAGCCCAGAAAACAATCAGGGCTTGTTTTCGCGAAAGACAAGGTGGACAAAAGACATAACAGGCCCGTATACGCATGTATATAATGAAAGCCATGTGCAGCACGCCCTGGATTAATATCAGAAGCACCCCGGTATAATTCTTCATTTTTCTCAAGTACGCTCACTGTACAATCAAAATTTTTAGAAAGTGTACGAGCACTCACTAACCCACCAGTTCCCCCTCCTAACACTACAATTGTCTTCCCACGCATTGTGCTTTGTAATTGAGGAGTGACTGGGTTGGTATCAATTGAAAAATATTTTGTTTGCAAATCGCCAAGAAGTAATTTTAGCTCATCATCAGTGATGCTAATATTGCTATCATCCAATGCTCGCTCTGGATCAAACTCTTCTTGCTCAAGCTCTCTTGGCACCCTTTCGAGACGCTCACAAATCCTTCCAATCAAACCGTCCGGAAGATCAGCCATTGAGGTTTTCCCATAAATACTCACAAAATCTTTAAACTCTTCATCGTCCATAAGCGGAATTTGATACGGATCATATCGATCACTTCTTCCCCTATTTGTGGTAGTGGTAGTGGTGGTGGTAATCGTCATCTCAGCAGTGTGAGACTCTGTTTTGATTTCATCGAGTTCATCATTTTTCAATTTTTTGCTATCCATACCCAATCGATGTTGAACATTTTCAATTTCAATTTTGGGCTTTTCGAAATTTGGAACCAAAGGGGTGCTGATAGTTTCAATTTGTCGATTCATCATGGCTGCACTAAAACACCTTGTTTTTGCCACTCCGTTAGCCAAAAAATTACCTTCTTAAACGGCGCAATTATATCATAAAAAAATAAGGATTAACACAAGTCAGTGAATTTTATGAAGAAATCTGTGAACATTTTTGACAAATCACTTGAAAATTGAGTAGATTAAATGCAAAATACATAAAACTCTCAAAGCGAGAGAAAAACTTGTGAAACTTTTGGTAAAAATACTAGTTTGAAGTAAAAGCTATGATCAAAACACGCTCAAAAACTGCAACCATTAACAAAATTCTTCCGCAAACCCAATGTGGTTTATGTACCTACAAAGGCTGCCTTCCCTATGCAAAAGCCATCGCTGAGGAGGGTGAATCAATTAAGCTGTGTCCGCCAGGCGGTATCGATGGTTTACGTGCTCTCGGAGAAATTACAGGCATCAATCCCGAGCCGTATATCGACGAGATGCGCAAAAAACAAAAACCTCCTATGCTCGCTGTCATTCGCGAAGATGAATGCATTGGTTGCACCAAGTGCATTCAAGCATGTCCTGTCGATGCTATTCTCGGTAGTGGAAAGTTAATGCATACAGTGATTAGCGATGAGTGCACGGGCTGTGAATTATGCGTAGAACCCTGCCCTGTCGATTGCATCGACATGATCGAAATCCCACCCCCAACAGAAAGAAAATCAGACTATTGGCGTGCACGATATGAATTTCGCAATAAACGATTAGAAAATGAAAAGGCAAAAGAAAAAACTAAAGCTCAACCTATCTCTCAAAAAAATGTTAAACTTGCTGCTATTGCAGCAGCAGTTGAACGTGCCAGGAAAAAACGAAGTGAATCCAACTAAACGACTTGAAATATTCAAACGTTTCAAAAAAAATAATCCGAAACCGACAACAGAATTAAAGTATTGTTCACATTTCGAATTACTCATTAGCGTTATGCTATCTGCACAAGCTACCGACGTCAGCGTCAATAAAGCGACGGAACATCTTTACAAAATAGCGAACACACCAGAACAAATATTACAACTTAAAGAAACAGGATTAAAAAAATATATCAAAACTATTGGTCTTTATAATTCCAAAGCCAAAAACATCATAAAAACCTGTAAAATACTTATCGAAAAGCATCAAAGCAAAGTGCCCAATAGTCGCCAAGATTTAGAAGCACTACCTGGTGTTGGGAGAAAAACAGCGAACGTTGTATTAAACACTGCTTTTGGAGAACCAACAATGGCCGTTGACACGCATATTTTCCGTGTCAGCAACCGCATTGGAATAGCGAAAGGCAAAACACCTCTTGCAGTCGAAAAAGCCTTGCTTAAAAACGTCCCAAAAGCTTATCTACATGACGCGCATCATTGGCTAATTTTACACGGACGCTACACTTGCGTAGCACGCAAACCACGGTGCGGTTCATGTGTTATTTATGACTTATGTGAATATAAAGAGAAGACTGAATAATATGTTTTACAACAATGCATCTCGCGACCAATTACGCAACTTCATCTTTGCGACTTGGAAAAAAATAAAAAACCGACAGCTACTCGAACCTCTAGAGTCTCAGCTGGCAGACATTATTAAGCACCATAAAGAATATCATAAGATTTTTGATGATCCAGACAAATATCGGGAAAAAGATTATCTGCCAGAACAAGGTGAAACAAATCCTTTTTTACATATAGCACTACACAGCAGTATTCAAGAACAAATTAAAACAGATAGGCCATCAGGAATTAAACGTATTTACCAATCTCTATTAACCACCCACCAAGACCCTCATGAAGTCGAACATCTAATGATGCACTGCCTCGCAGAATTAATGTGGGAAAACGCTGACAATCCACAAGGAATGAGTGAAGAAGAATATTTAGAAAAGTTGAAGCGGTTGTAAAAGAAATCCCGCGCATAAAGCGCGGGATGACAGTATACTCAGCAAAACCCCTTAAAAATAAGCGTCTAACTGAAGAATAACCGAATTAAAGCTATTACCTAACTGACTTGTATCAATAGCCGCGCCTGCTGGACCAGAAGCACTATCACCTGAGCTATAACCAATATCATGATCTACTTCTAAGCTTAGTAATGTATGTCGCCACACACTAACGGTGTAGGTTGCAGCAATACGCTGTTCAGGTAAATTAAATGCTAATGCTTCCCAAGAGTGCTGGTATGAAATCGCGATTGAGCTTGGGTGTGTAAAATGAAATGCATACGCTGCTTCAATATCCGCAGCCATGGGCTGGGCACCTGAACCATTATAGCTCACATCGCTAGAATCAAACGATCTCGCCGCGGCCGTGTATTCACCTAATAACGACCATGAACCACAACCAACAGATCCATAAACATCTACACCAGGCACACGATGATCTAAGTTTTCATAGCTAGAATATTGTGACAATCCATCGAACGTAGATGATGTTGAATCACCATCACCTTGTATACCTTGCGATTCTGCAATCTCAGATACGGCACTAAAACCCAAAGATGAAGTTAGCGAGCCATGGTCAAAAGCAAATCCGACATCGCCACCAAATACTTTAATATTATCGGCATCATCACTTGGATTAGCATCACCACGAAAAGCAAACACTTGGGCATGAGGTGTGAAGTCAGAAGCTGAAGCTTGATAACCGGCTTCAATAGCACGGGCTTTAATACGACCTAAACTCTTAGTTAAAGGGCTAGTCACCATAAATGAACTGTATCGACCAAATGGCATATAAAATTGACCAACAGTCATATACCAAGGAGAAATATCAAAGTCACCAACAGTTACAAAACCTTGATCAAGATATATGTTTGAATTATCTACATCGTAAGGTGTTGCAGAATTAACTGGCGCATTATCATAAACAAATGTCATGTAACCACTGAACCAATGACTTAAGCCAAGAAACATATCGAGCTCAGCGTCGGTCAAATCGATGTCTGAAGAATCAGAACCATTATAAGGATTTGCATAGCTTAGCTGACTCTCAATTTCACCACTAAAAATCAAATGTGGTGTTTCAGCTAACTCGACACCTTTTGATTTTAGGTAAGCGCGTTCTGCTTGACGTAACTGTAACAATTTAACGTTTTCGTTAATGCTTGGGTTATTCACGATGAGATCTGAACCATCAAAATGGGATGGAACACCAATATAAGGTGAGATACTTACAGACGGAATATATGGAACATCAGAATTAAATAAATTTTTTGTAGGTGTTTTTGGCGCTAAATGCTGAGCCAGAGTTTCATTATTATCAGTTCCTGATGTTGACGTTGCAAACGCAGGTGAAATCATCAAACCAGCTGTGCACAACATTGTAACCAACCCTAGTACCTGTTTCATCATTATTCCTTCTCCCATTAATTGAAACGTGCGAATGATGGCGGAAAATAAACGCTATGTCAATTAACAAATCCATATACGCCACTCTTTCGTCACCTTCCGCGTCACTCTTCCATCACTCTCTGCATCACTCTTCCGTCATCCTCCGCAAAGGCGGAGGATCCAGCATCATTCGAAACCACTGGATTCCCGCCTGCGCGGGAATGACGTGGAAAAAACGGGAGTAACCTGGTAGAAGCAAAAAAGACATGGTAGAAGCAGGAATAACATGGAAGAAGATCGAACAGACTAATAACGTTAAGAGTTGCCCAGATATTTCCTAGAAAATTAAATGGTGATGAGTATATAATCCCACAATGAAAAAATACTTACATCCTCTAATAGCAATCATCGCTGGCGCTCTAACAACAACGGCATTTGCGCCCTTCCATGCATTCTTCATGGCATATATCTCACTCATTGCCTTGCTATTCACTTGGCGTAGAGCAACACCTAAAGATGCATTTATACTCGGACTACTCTTTGGCATTGGTATGTTTAGCACCGGCGTCTACTGGGTATACATTAGCATCCACACATACGGCCAATCCTCAACCGTCTTCGCATTCCTCCTCACAGCCTTATTCATATTCATTCTCGCATTATTTCCCGCAATTACCGGCTACCTTCTTAATCGTTTTTTTGCACAACACATCACGCTAGCTTTTCCTGCACTTTGGGTATCGATCGAATGGTTACGCGGATATGTCTTTACAGGCTTCCCTTGGTTATATCTCGGTTACTCACAAATCAATACTCCTTTAAAACATCTCGCTCCTTGGGTTGGCGTCTATGGCGTATCATTCGTTGTTACATTGATTGCCGTGATGATTTTTCAATGTGTTTTTATTTCCAAAAAACAAAAAATACTTTTTGCATTTTGCATCATAGCCATCACAACTGGAATATTTCTTTTACCTAAAACACCGTTTACAAAACCTTCTGGAGAAGCGCAATCGGTGGCACTCGTACAAGGCAATATTCCACAAACATTAAAATGGACACCTGAGGAAGCAAAAGCGACGATGCAAAAATACCTTTCGCTTTCCGAAAACATTTGGAAAACGAATATTATCATTTGGCCTGAAGCTGCCATCCCTGTGCCATTGCAATATATCCATAGCTATATAGAAAATATAGATACAACAGCAAAACAAAATAACAGTACCTTATTAATGGGTATCCCTATAGAAGTACCTAGCGGCGGTGAATTTTATAATGCAGTCATTGCCAAAGGTCATGGACAAGGACAATACTTAAAACGCCATCTCGTTCCTTTTGGCGAATACTTTCCATTACCAAAAATCATACGCAACATGGCAAACTTTTTTAATATCCCAATGTCAGATTTTATTCCTGGTCCAAAGCAACAAAAATTAATTAAAGCCAACGATATTAACGTCGCTACTTTCATTTGTTATGAGATTGCCTACCCTCTTGAGGTACATAACTATCTTAACGATGCCAAATTTATTCTTGTCGTGAGCGATGACGCTTGGTTTGGCGACTCCATCGCCCAGGCACAACATCTAGAAATAGCACAAATGCGCGCATTGGAAACTGGGCGCTATATTGCGTTTTCTTCAAATAACGGCCCAACGGCTATCATCGATCCACAAGGTATAGTCACTGCATTCGCCCCGACAAACCAACCTTTCGTCTTAATCGGCAAAATCATACCAATGGAAGGTAAAACACCATGGCTCAGCTATGGCGCATATGTTATCTTGCTGTTAATAATAGGATTTTTGGCGCTAAGTGCCTGGTTGCAGAGGTATGTCAACTAGGTTAGAATTATCGTTTCATTTAATACACGGGTAGCGCAATGGAAGAACAATACGAGCCGCAGGCGATCGAAGCCAAAGTGCAAAAGTATTGGGAAGAAAAACAAGTCTTTCAAGTCAAAGAAAGCCTCAACAAAGAAAAGTTCTACTGTTTATCAATGTTTCCCTACCCTAGCGGTTACCTGCATGTCGGACATGTCCGCAATTACGCTATCGGTGACGTTATTTCCCGTTATCAACGTATGAAAGGCAAAAACGTCTTGCAACCTTTTGGTTGGGATGCGTTTGGTTTACCTGCAGAAAATGCTGCCATCAAACATAAAATGGCGCCTGCAAAATGGACCTACAAAAACATCGACACCATGCGTGAACAAATCAAATCACTTGGCTTCGCATGTGACTGGTCGCGCGAAATAGCCACCTGCGACCCAAATTATTACCAATGGGAACAATGGCTATTCATCCAACTCTTTAAAAAAGGCATCGCCTACAAAAAACTCTCCACGGTCAACTGGGATCCTGTGGATCAAACTGTCCTTGCGAATGAGCAAGTGGTCAATGGTTGTGGCTGGCGATCAGGCGCCCCAATCGAACGACGAGATATTCCTCAATGGTTTTTAAAAATCACAGACTATGCCGATGAGTTACTCAACGACTTAGAACACCTCGAAGAATGGCCAGAGCGCGTTCGTACTATGCAAGAAAATTGGATTGGTCGCTCAGAAGGAATGGACATTATTTTCAACGTTGAAAACCACGATGAAAAAATCACGGTATTTACAACGCGTCTTGATACATTGATGGGTGCAACTTACCTGTGCCTCTCCCCCGAACATGAATTGACAAAACAAGCTGCAAAAAATAACCCACATGTCGTTGCATTTTTAGAAAAATGCAAAAATACAAAAGTTGCCGAAGCCGACATGGCCAACGTCGAAAAAATCGGCGTCGACACAGGTTTTAAAGCGATTCATCCATTAACTGGTGAAGCCCTGCCTATCTGGACGTCCAATTATGTCCTGCATACGTATGGCTCTGGCGCTGTTATGGCAGTGCCAGCACATGATGAACGCGACTATGAATTTGCAAACAAATATCAATTACCAATGAAAGTGGTTATCGCACCAAACGCCAGCGAAACGCCAGATGTTTCAGAAAATGCCTACACAGAAAAAGGCATTCTTATCAATTCAGGCGAATACAACGACATGGACTTTCAACAAGCGTTCGATGCCATCTCTAAAACACTCGCATCAAAAAAGCAGGGCAAAACCACTGTTAAATATCGCTTACACGACTGGGGTATTTCGCGACAACGCTATTGGGGCGCGCCAATTCCAATGATCAACTGCGATGATTGCGGTACCGTCCCTGTCCCTGAAGAAGATTTGCCAGTGAAACTTCCGGAAAACGTTGAGTTTCATGACGGCCCTATTTCGTTGAAAGATATTCCAGAGTTTGTGAATACGATTTGTCCGAAATGTGGCAAAGCTGCAAAACGCGAGACCGACACGTTTGACACCTTCATGGAATCTTCTTGGTATTACGCGCGTTATGCTTGTCCTGACAAAAATAATGCCATGCTCGACAACCGTGCAAAATACTGGACGCCTGTCGATCAATATATCGGCGGCATCGAACATGCTGTCATGCATCTTCTCTATGCGCGCTTTATGCATAAACTCTTGCGTGACGAAGGTTTACTTAATACTGACGAACCATTTAAGCGCTTGCTCACGCAAGGGATGGTATTGAAAGATGGCGCGAAGATGTCAAAAAGCAAAGGTAATACTGTCGATCCTACAGTACTCATAAAAGAATATGGCGTCGATAGTTTACGTCTCTTCGTGATTTTTACCGCCCCACCCGAACAGTCTCTTGAATGGTCTGATAGTGGCTTCGAAGGCTCATATCGTTTCCTCAAGCGCCTCTGGGCATTTGCTTATGAAAAACAACACAGTGTCGTCAATGAAAACAAAAACCCAAATAAAATTGTTTGGGAGCGCGCTAGCAACGAACAGCGTGATATCCGACGCGAGATGCATTTAATTTTGCAACGCGCCTCTTATGACTATGAACGATTACAATTTAATACTGTCGTATCAGGGTGTATGAAACTCTTAAATTTATTAACCAAACTACCTTCACCAACTTCTTGCAGCGTTGATGGAAGTGCCGACCGCGCAACTCTCATCAACCAATATTTAACACACCAAGGCATGAAAATATTAATTTGTTTACTCGCTCCAATTGCACCACATATCTGTGATGTTTTATGGAGAGAACTGGGCTACGAAGGTAAACTGCTCGACACACCATGGCCTAAAGTGAGCACGGCAGCACTAGAAACACAAACTGTCTCGATGGTCGTACAAATCAATGGAAAATTGCGGTCAAAAATCTCCGTACCGACGTCGGCAAGCAAAGAAGCCATCGAAGCAGTCGCACTAGAAGATAATGCCGTTAAGCGTTATACCCAAGAAAAAACGGTGAAAAAAATCATCGTCGTTCCAAATAAACTTGTCAACATTGTGGTGGCTGAAGCATGAGAAATTTGTTAGTTGTAATCGTATGTTTATTTTTATCGGCTTGTGGATTTCATTTGTCTGGTGACGCAAAACTGCCTACACAAATGCAAAAAACAGCAATCACCTCAAAAATAAAATACTCTCCATTAACACGCGAACTTGCGCAAAGCATTAAAAGCACGGGCACGCAAGTCGTCGATGACCCTTCAGAAGCGAATACTATTATTCAATTTATCGCCATTAACGAATCGAATAACTTAGCTACATCAGGAACAACTCAAGAAACGCGAAAATACACCTTAACTTCATCAGCAACCTTACAAGTCGCCGATAAAAAAGGCGGCGTTATTTATGGACCATTTACTCTGAGCGAGAGCGCTTCACAATATTTATATGCGGGACAAGTGATTAGCAACAGCGAAGAAAGCGTGGCTATCTATCGTGGTTTACGACGAGAGTTAGTACGCAAGATCATGTTTAAACTCTCTTCGCAGGAACTAAAAACAGCGTTGGTAGCACAGAATTAAAATGCGTCCAGGACGCAAAATTTAAATCAAACGAACTACATGAAAATATACCCCGACAAATTATCACAACACACAACCAGCAAAAAATTCTTACCGCTGTACCTTATCAGCAGCGATGAACCCCTGCTTGCAGAAGAAGCCAAACAAAAACTGTTAGATGCATTAAAACAAAATGGTTATGAATATAACGCGCGATTAATTGTCGAAACCGGTTTCGACTGGGGATCTGTTACCGCCGGCGCACAAAACCTCTCCTTATTTTCTAACAAAAAATGTATGACATTGCGAGTACCTCAATGGAAGCTCGATAAAAAAGGTAAAGACGCTTTAGTATATTATGCGCAAAACACGAATGATGAGACCGTTTTAATCATCATCGGTCCTAAAATGGATAAGAACATCCAGTCTCAAAAATGGATGAAAACACTTGAGTCAAAAGGTGGCTTTATTCAATGCTGGCCGATTGAAATCCAACAGCTTCCTCGATGGATCATGCAACGTGCAACACAGATGCAGCTCCACCTCACACAAGAACAAGCAAAACGCATTGCCGTTATGACCGAAGGCAACCTGACCGCCGCTGTCCAAGAATGCGAAAAACTCAGCTTGCTCAACACAAACATTACTGACGCATTACTTGAGGAAACGCTTTCGAATAGCTCTCAGTTTGATATCTTTAAACTAGCAGACACGTGTTTGCTTGGATATGGGAAACGTGCATATCGTATGGTAGACACGCTAAAACAACAAGGTGAAGAGCCTGTGTTATTATTATGGGCACTCGCGAAAGATTTACGAACATTAGCAAAAATTTATCACGACAAAAAAAACCGCCAACCACTCGCCAAAAGTTTTACTGCATATGGTGTATGGGATAAGCGAAAACCTTGTTTTCAACAATATTTAAGGCAGCATGATGAGGAGCAGTGTTTAACTCAACTAAAACAAACACACCTCATTGATAAAATGATAAAAGGCATTTTGCCTGGTGATGTTTGGGAGGCATTGTTGGAGTTATGTTTAATGATTGCAGGGAAGAATATGGTCTGTCATCCTTAAATTCGGCTATGCAGGGTTTAAGGATGCCGAATAGACACCTCTAACCCTAGGGGAAAAATAGGGATGAGGGTAAAAAAAACCGCGCCGAAAGCGCAACATTAAAAGGCACAAAACCCATGAAAACCATCGCGCTACTCGGCGGAACATTTGACCCGATACACCTAGGGCACTTAGGCTTTGCTCACGCCGTGCTCGACCAAAAAATTGCCGATGAAATCCGATTCATGATTGCCTACAAACCCATACACCGCGAACAACCTAAAGCAGCGCCAAATGATCGCTTTCAAATGCTCTCACTCGCCATCGAAAACATTCCAGGATTTGAAATTGAGCCTTATGAATTCCAGCAGCAAAAACCGATGGCAACAGTCCAAACCTTACAACACCTACGAACACTATACTCTGATGCATCGCTCTGCTTAATGATTGGCATGGATCAATTCGCCGCCTTTCACGAATGGCATGAATGGCAACGCATTCCAACACTCGCCCACCTAATCGTTGCTGAGCGACCAGAAGCACAATGGCCGGATAGTGGACCAATGGCCAGTGAAATCACAAAACGCTTAACACAAAACCCCGAAGACTTGAGAAATCAACCCGCAGGCTGTATTCTAGGCTTAAACATGCCGATGATTGACATTTCAGCCACGGCGATACGCATGATGCTACAAACCGGCAAAACCCCTAAAAATGCTTTGCCAGCTGAGGTGGCTGATTACATAGTTCAACAAAACCTATATAACGAGAGAAACCAATGAACCTAGAACAACTAAAATCACTTGCTGTCAGCGCTATCGAAGACTTAAAAGCAAAAGACATTAAAGTACTCGATGTTACCTCACTCACCGACGTCACCGACAGCATGATTATCTGCTGCGGAACTTCAAATCGTCACACGCGCGCGATAGCAGAAAATCTCGTTTTAAAACTCAAAGAAAACGGTATCAGACCTATTGGCGTCAATGGTGAAGATTCTGGCGAATGGATACTTGTCGACGTAGGCGATATTATCGTACATATCATGCTGGCTGAAACACGCGAATATTACGACCTCGATGCCCTTTGGGAAATGACTTCTGAACGACTAGAACGTAATGCGAACTAAGCTCATCACAATTGGCAATAAAATGCCAGATTGGGTGAACAAAGGATTTAGCGAATATCAAAAACGTTTATCACACAGCTTTCCCATAGAACTAGTCGAAATACCTCTGCAAAGACGCACAAAAAAAGCTGACATAGATAAATGTCAACAACTTGAAAACCAACAGTTACTAAACCCTATCGACCCCAACGACCATGTCATCATGCTTGACAAATCTGGCAGCGAATGGACGAGCGAAGCGCTTGCTAAACAATTAAATACCTGGAAACAACTTGGAAAAAATCTGATATTTACAATCGGTGGCCCAGAAGGATTTACCACCGACAGCTTAGCACGCGCCAATCAACAATGGTCGCTCGGCAAACTCACCTTACCACACCCTTTAGCGAGACTCATCGTCATCGAAGCACTCTACCGCGCACAAAGCATTTTGGATGGATTGCCGTACCATAAGTAATCTTAATGACAACGATACATCAAAAACCAATCCTGCTAAAGAACGAAGAACCTACTTCTTCATCCTGCACACCACACTCCCGCCATCCTTCTGACCCAACACGCCATCCTCGAAGGCGGAGGATCCAGTATTATTCAAAAATACATGGATTCTTGCATTACGAAGATGGCGCGAAATGACAGGAATAACAACCCACAAAACGAGAGAATAAACACACTCAAAAGCACTCTACTGTCTTCAACCAAACCGCATGATTTAAAGCATTGTTCTGAACAGGATGCTGTTTTGCGAACGTTTGCCAAGTTTGTTCTGGATGCGCCTTGAGATAAACAACACCTTGGTGCAGCGCAAGAAAAAATTTCTGAATCT
Source organism: Gammaproteobacteria bacterium (assembly GCA_046290385.1). Taxonomy (GTDB): domain Bacteria; phylum Pseudomonadota; class Gammaproteobacteria; order JAGOUN01; family JAGOUN01; genus JBKAGM01. Next base: position 65,914 of record JBKAGM010000002.1, on the reverse strand, counting down.
CAGGATCACTTGCATGATTCGAATTAGCGATAAAAATTAATTCGCTATATGTTGGCATACCGTAATTTTCAGGATAAAAAGCCCGGCCAGGGTGACCCGCTTGTTGCATTTCAATCAACTCGATATTACGCATCATTCCCGTTGCTGCATCTACACGCTTCATAATTAATGCCTGAACCAAGCTATAGTGCACATCTACAATATGCACATCTTCAAGCGACAAACCTGCTGCATGCAACATAATTTTTAACATTTGATTATCTTGGCCAGCATCGGTGATGCCTATCGTCTTTCCTTTTAAGTCTTTAATCGAATGAATATTGCTATCTTTCAATACCACAAGGCAATCTAAGGGGGAATCAATCAACGTACCCACACGCACAAGTGGCCAACCCGCCTTTTTTTGCAATACGAATCTTGGTTCATAAGTAATCGCTAGATCAGCCTTTCCTGCTGCAATAAGCTTTGGTGGATCTGAAGGGTCAGCAGGCTCTATCAACCTAACACTCAATCCTTGTTTTGCAAAATACCCTTGCTCCTTTGCAACAAACAAAGGGGCATGATCAGGATTAGCAAACCAATCTAATACCACGTTAAACGTTTTTTGCGGCTGTGCAAAAGCAATGATCGGGAAAAACAACAATATGCAAATACTACGCTTGATCATGAAAGTATTTTTCCTTGCCATAGCCCATCTAAAAACCCTCTCCAATGCATAGAAATAAAATCTGTACCGCCTTCGACAGTAATTTTTCTTCGCCCAGGCTCCAAACTCACAATAATTGCGAATTTAGGCTTATTTTCTTGGGAAAATGCAACAAGTTTCTTCAAGTGCTGTTTGCTAATTTGATCAGAAACTTTTATTTCAACAGCAACTTCGCCACGATTGAAGATAAAAATGGGTTGCTTTAAATATCTAGATTTCCCCATTTTACGAGCACCCCATAAAAAAGCAGACTGTTTTTCTGGCAATCTTAAGTCAAATATTCGCATAAACATATAACACCCTGTAAACCATTTAGTTTAAAAGAAAAAATACACACCTCATGTGTTTTGGATATTCTAAAATAACAACAAAAATTCAAAGTGTAGCTTTGGATTTTGAGCATAATTACAGTATAAAACTGGTCACTCTAAACAATCCACCAAAAAATATAACGCCACAGTTATCACCACCAACACCAACAAGGCGGCGAACATCAGATCGACTTGCATGCGTGCATTAGATTGCAACATCAAATATCCCAACCCTGAGCTCGCACCAACCCATTCACTCACCACAGCACCTATGGGCGCGATAACAACTGCAATGCGCAAACCACTCAAAAATTTCTGACGTGCAGCAGGCAAGCGCAACAACAAAAATTCACGCCAACGAGATGCGCGATTGATAACACTTAAATCCAGATACGCTTGCGGCGTTTCTCGCAGACCATCAAAGAAGTTTGAGGTGATAGGAAAAAATGTCATCAATGCCACACAAACGATTTTTGAAGCAACACCAAAGCCAAACCATAAAACCAATAAAGGTGCGATCGCGAAAGTTGGAATTGCTTGGCTGATCAATAAAACAGGTAGCAACCATGACTTGAGTGGTTCAAATAACAAAATCACGATAGCGGCAGTCACACCAAGCACGATTCCTACGACCAACCCCACAAACATTTCTAACATGGTCACAAGACTTTGTGAAAAAATTAAATGCGCATGATGAACCAAAGCTTCATAGACCAACCATGGGCTCGGTAAAATAAAATTAGGTAAATGAAAAAAAGCCACAACACCTTGCCAAAACAACACAAGCAATATCACACTCACACTACCACGCACTATTCCCATGGCACACTCTCCTGGGCTTCAGACAAATAACGCATAACGTCTTTAAAGTTTTGCATATCGCATTTCGGCCTAAATGAATGCATCACCCGCACAGGAAAATCTCCTAGAATAATCACACGATCACTTAAGCGCAGCGCTTCCATCGGATCATGCGTCACCATGATCACCGTCTTATCGCGCAGTAATGACTTTGCCAAGTCTTGCAACCGAGATTTTGTTACCGCATCTAATGAACGAAACGGCTCATCCATTAATACAATCTCTTTATCTGCGAGCAAACACCGCGCCAAACCAACACGTTGCTTCATCCCACCCGACAGACTATCGGGTTTTTTCTGAGAATGGGCCTGCAAACCCACTTTTGCTATCAAGGCTTGAGCTTTGGTTTTAAGTTGATCATTCAGCTGGTTTTCCAGCTTAGCCTCGATCAATACATTATCCAAAATATTGAGCCAGGGTAAACAAGCATTCTCTTGGGTAAAGTAGCTGACATCCCGTGAGGAATAGCCAGAAGGAAATACCACTTCACCTGCGCGAGGGTAATTTAAGCCTGCAATAATACGCAACAGCGTCGTTTTACCTATACCTGTGGGACCGAGCATAGAAAGCCACTCACCTGGCGAAACGGTTAGGTTGAAACCCTGAAATAATGGCGTTTCTTGATAATCGAAGGCAATTTCTTTGAGCTTAAGTAATGACATGTTTCGCAGTTTAATTTAAAATCAAATGATTGTCTGTATTAACGCACAAGCTCCAGAAGATGTCAATTAATCGACCAACTGCGAGCTAGGCATAAATAAAGCCATTGTCATTCTACGGCTTGACCGGGGGATCTCAAAGAGCCATGCCATAAATCATAATCAGAGGTTAAGATGTACTTAATACTTATTTTGCTAGCTTTCATCATTATCTTTATCGCTACAGCCATCGTGCTATGGAAAAATAACCAAAAAAACTCCCAACAACATGCAATATTAACTTTAATTGAAAAAGCATTCACTGAACATCGCAAAGAATTCGATGCACGTCAACTTGAAGTATTTAAAATGCAACAGGATTCACAACAAAAAACCACACAAGATATGCGCATGCAAATTTCAGAGCATCTCGATAAGCACAGTAAAAATCTCAATGAACGCATGCAAGCATTAACACAAAATACAAATGAAAGACTTAAAGAAATCAGCGGCCAAGTAGAAAAGCGTCTTACCGAAGGTTTTGAAAAAACCACACAAACCTTTACCGATGTAGTCAAACGTCTCGCTCTGATCGATCAAGCGCAGAAAAAAATTACAGAGTTATCAAGCAATGTTGTGAGCCTTCAATCAATACTCAATGATAAACGCTCTCGCGGCGCATTCGGCGAAATACAACTCAACAATCTCATCCGCAATGTCATGCCGGAGAACACTTTTGAGCTACAACACACTCTTTCAAATAACAAGCGCTGTGATTGCGTATTATTTTTACCAGAGCCCACGGGCAACATCGTCATCGATGCTAAATTTCCTTTGGAAACGTATCGCAAGCTAACAGAAGAGCAAAATGCTGACCAAGAAAAACGAGCACTCGAACAGCAATTCCGGCAAGATATCAAAACCCATATCACACACATTGCTGAAAAATATATTCTTCCTGGCGAAACAGCTGATGGCGCAATGATGTTTATTCCTGCCGAAGCAATCTTTGCAGAAATCCATGCGCACTATCCTGATGTCGTAGAATTCTCGAATCAAAAACGTGTCTGGCTAGTATCGCCCACCACGATGATGGCAGTACTGACAACTGCACGTGCCGTGTTAAAAGATGCCGACACACGCAAGCAAGTGCATATCATTCAAGAACACTTAATTTTACTTGCGAAAGATTTTACACGTTTTCAAAAGCGCATGGATACCTTGGCAAAACATATCGACCAAGCACATCAAGATGTTAGCGATGTGCATACATCCGCGAAAAAAATCACTTCACGTTTCAATAAAATTGAAAGCTTGGAAATGGAAAGCACTGAAATGATTAACTAACGGCTCAACCTAGACAGCTTGATCTTTATCATCATCTTCTTCTAAAATTTCAGCGATAAGCTCTCCAATAACTTTAGACATGATAAACACAACCACAAATGATGCAACTAAAGGCAGAATATAACAGCACATATAAGCAAACATCTGCCAGAGATTATGAGCATATAAATTCATCCAACGTATAGAGCCCATAACAAATAAACTAATCCATAAAATCAACGTGCTTAAAGCATAATAAATCAATCTTGAAATATCAGATGCAGAAAGACCCTGAAAAATGTGTTTACCTATTTGCATATTGATTGTCTTAAAAATATAAGAAGACATTTTTACCGCAAGAAACAACAAATATATAGTAAGTAAAATTTTCGCGTAAATTTTTGCGTTCCACAATGTCGCAGGTTCAAAGAAATAAAAAAACACCAAAAGCGCAAAACCAGATACAACTAGAGACCACAACCCCATCATGATAACATGGTGAAAAAACCTCATGATTTTTATATGATTCTCTTGGATTTTCTTGTGAGCCATAAACTGTGCACGATAAAGACGGGCAACAAAGGAACCACCAATACCGACGCAGGCAGCAAATGCATGAAAGGCAACCAACACCTCTCTAATTAAAGCTTTAACCCAAGGAGTTAATGTAAGTAGGCTTTCCATTTTAAAAATCTCCGTTGACCAACTCAGGTCTTTTGTAAATCGAGACTAAAAGATTCGCAAAAATCAAGCAAAATTTGCTGAAGCAGTGAGCCAAACCTTCTGAGTATTCACATAGATTGATTGTGCATCAAAAAAGTTGGCATACTCTAAACAAAGGGAAAAATATTGATTTATCTTTTTGCTAACTCCAAAATCAATTTCATTACCCAAATGGGCGGTGTTGGTTTCTGTTTCAAAATAGTGAACGGTAATAAGTGGCTTAATATTCCACCTATCAATGGTTGCACTTAAAGTCCCATAAACATCTCTTAATCCATCGGTAGGTGTCAACAAAAACACATCGGCCCAACCATTAAATTTATGCAGCGTAGCATAAGGGGTTTGAAAACCTAATGCGCCATCTCCTAAAACTTCATAACCCACTTTGCCTTCAACAACATGGCCTCTCAAACCAGCCATGAGATGATAATAATTTGCGGAGTAATCTGTTTCATTATTAAAAGCATCTATTTGATGAGCATATTCAGCTCTATATAATCCAGACAACCGAGAACTTAGCGGATAGTCTCCAGTCACACTAAGACCAAAGGTGTCATTAGAAGTGGAAGAGGCATTCCTGTTATCAATTAAGTACGTATATGGCGTTACCGTCATATGATCGCTTACCCGCCAACTAAGATTGATAAAGTGTGAGTTACTTTCAAATTTATCACGTGGTGATATTGCATCAGGCCCAAACACGCGATTCACTTGCCAAACATAAGCATAATAAAGGTCTAAATTCTCTAATGGGTGAAACGTCACGGCAGCAGCATCATAACGCTGTTCTGTTTGCCTAAAACCGACATTACCAACAAAACGCGCATTATCCAAAATAATGACTTGACGACCGACTTTGAAAGATGCCCATGACAAACCATTGTAAGTCACATAAGCTTGATTCAATACTGTGGCCTTGGGATCACCGATGGCAGTATAACTTGTATCATTAGGTGAGGAATCAACACCCCCGCTGTTATAATTATCGATTAAGGCACTTACATTACTAAATTCTATGACGGCAGCAAATCCTTTATACACACCTGTTTGATATCCTAATAAAGATCTCAAAGTCAACGCATTTGCATCCTTTAGAGAATTATCTTGATCAGCATTTTCATAACGTAAGCGAAACTTTAAGTACGCATTTCCATTGAGAATGGCATCAGTTAATGAATTCGATGGAGCGTTCTTGGCATCGGCTTGAGCACCTATCGATGCCGAATAAGCAAGATTAAAAAAGAACAGTGAAAAAAACAAGACACACAGACGCTTTACAGAAACTTTCCATTTCTTCATAACAATTTCCTTTTGGATAATCAAATAGAGCCAACAACTCCAGATAAAACGAGTGTAACACGAAAAAAATCTGTGTTACAATGTCCTCTTTAGCAGATACCTTATGAACAACGTCGACCCTTCAGAAATCAACAAATTTCGAGCCTTATCCTCCAGGTGGTGGGATGAGACGGGCGATCTTAAATCTTTACATGACATTAACCCCTTACGCCTACAATTCATCAAAGACAACGCCCCTCTTGCTCAAGCGAAAATCATAGATATTGGCTGTGGTGGCGGCATCCTCACCGAATCTTTGGCTCAATCTGGCGCACAATTAACGGGTATTGACATGAACGACGAGGCGATAAACGTCGCTAAACTGCATGCTGAAGAAAGTGACTTACAGATCGATTATCAGGTCTCGACAGCTGAAAACATCGCAAAACAACTCCCTGAACAATTCGATATTATCACCTGCATGGAATTACTAGAGCATGTCCCAGAACCTGCTCATGTCATACAAGCTTGCGCCACACTCCTAAAGCCTGGCGGAAAGGTGTTTTTCTCGACGATTAACCGAACTCTCAAAGCATATTTACAAGCGGTGATCGCCGGAGAATACATATTACAGCTTTTACCAAAAGGTACACATGATTATGCCAAACTCATACGTCCTTCTGAGTTAAACACATGGTGTGAAAAATCAGGTTTAGCCATTAAAAAAATGATGGGAATGACGTATAATCCTCTATCAAAGCAATATAAACTTATTCAAAACATATCAGTGAATTATTTAGTCTATGCTGAAAAACAAAGATAACATCAAAGCTATTTTATTCGATATTGACGGCACACTGCTAGACACAGCAGCTGACCTTATTGATGCATTTAACATAGTGTTGACTGAAGAAGGTATTCAACCGCTTCCCTATGAAAATTTGAAAAAAGCTGCGGGTTATGGCATCGCTAAGCTCTCAGAGATTGCTTACCAAAAAACGCTAGAACCTGAGCATATTGAGCGCTTACGCGAACGTTACCTACATCATTATACACAGGCACAGTGTCAAAAAAGCTGTTTTTTTCCAGGTATGCAAGAAACTTTGTCTATTGTAAAACAAACACGACCTTGGGGAATTGTCACAAACCGTTTAAGCCATATGACGGAACATTTATTACCACACTTTCCAGAATTAGACCATCACTGCTTAATTTCTCGTGATTTTGTCGATCAACCTAAACCGTCGCCAGCATCATTGTTATTAGCAGCAGAACGTTTGAATATCCAACCTGAACACTGCGTTTATATCTGCGATACAGTCATCGATATCGAAGCAGCACGTGGCGCAAACATGTCAGTGATCGCAGTGAATTATGGATATGATGATGAAATCAAACTGCATCCCCAGTGGCAAGCAGATGTATATGTAGACACACCAAAGGATATTCTTAAATGCCTCGGCCTCTTATCCAACTAAATCATCTATGCGTGCTCGATTGCTCTGGCGCTGATGTGGAGACATTTTTGCAAGGGCAATTGACCTGCGACGTAAACAAGATTACTTCTGACGCAGCCACATTCGCAGCACATTGCAACCCACAAGGTCGCGTACGCTTCATTGGATTTTTAATTAAATCAGAAGATCATTTTTATTTAATTTTACCTCATTCTATAGCTGATCAAGCATTATCTGATTTAAAGAAGTATGCAGCGTTTTCAAAAACGAAGATTGAAAAAAACGCTTCAATAAATCTTTATGGTATTGTTGATAAAGATACGGACATTCCCGAAACAAATTGCGCATCTTTACCTGATGAACGAAAAATCATATATATCACGACATCACAAGAAAGTTTCTTAAAAGAAAAACTGGATTCCTACCTACAAGGGAATGACGATAGAAACAGAGACGAGCAAAGCATAAATAATGGCACTGCACTATGGCATTATTACGACATCGTATCTGGCTTTCCGCAAGTCTACCCTGACACTTACGAAACTTTTGTCGCGCAACGTTTAAATTTACAATGCGTTGGTGGAATTAGCTTTAAAAAAGGCTGTTATATCGGCCAAGAAATCATCGCACGAATACACTTCCTAGGACAGCTAAAACATCATATGTTTTTAGGCAAAACAACTCCTGAAAAAACGCTAAATGCCGGCGACGGACTCTATGACGAAAATGATTCCTCCATCGCCACTGTCGTCGATGCTGCCGTTTTCGAAGATACGCAATACGTGTTGTTTGTCATGCAAGATAAAGAATTACAAAATGCTATCTATACCAAAGAAAAACAAATTGTGTTGTTACAGCCCTTACCTTATGAGCTTGAGGAATCACGATGACAAAAATAACACTCGCCCAATTTAATCCTATGGTTGGCGATATCGATAATAACGTCGAACAAATTTTGAAACTCATACAAAAAGCACAACCCACAGAGTGTATTGTCTTTCCAGAGTTAGCATTGACAGGCTACCCTCCTGAAGATTTACTTCATCGACCAGCATTTATCGAATCAGCGTGGCATGGTTTAGAGAAAATCATCAATGAAATAGGAAACACCTACTGCATTATTGGCGTACCGATTCAAGAAGCCGATGGATTGAAAAACTCAGCGGTGGTCATCCACGATCATACAATTATCGCCGCATATCATAAGCAAAAACTGCCAAATTATGGTGTGTTTGATGAATATCGTTACTTCACGCCAGGAAATCAAAACACAATTTTTAAGATTGGCAAGCACAACGTTGGCTTAACAATTTGTGAAGATATATGGACAAACGATGTTGCGCAATCGCTTAAATCTGAAGGTGCAGATTTCATTATTTCGCTCAACGCGTCACCTTTTGAAATTGATAAGGCACAAAAACGCGTCAACACACTCAAAGAAATTAACAATGCGACTGGCCTTCCCCTCCTCTATGTGAATTGCCTTGGCGGCCAAGATGAGCTTGTATTCGACGGGGGCAGCATGGCGATGAATGCAGAAGGCGATGTGATTGCTCACGCACCATTTTTTGAAGAAAATTTACTTGATATCGATTCCGAAAAATTATTCCAAGCGCATACTGGCTCATCTATAGTAGAAAAAGACGATAATGAAAAAATTTATCACGCTTTAGTCTTAGGCGTAAAAGATTATATTGAAAAAAACCAATTTCCTAGCGTTATTATTGGGCTATCAGGCGGCATTGACTCGGCACTGACGCTAAAAATTGCTGTTGATGCTATCGGTGCTAATCGAGTGCATGCCGTAATGATGCCATCGCGCTTCACCTCTGATATTAGCTTAGAAGATGCCAAACTACTTGCCGAGCGCCTTAAAGTTCGCTACGACATTATCTCTATCGAGAAATCATTCGAGGCTTTTAATCAAACCTTACACTCTGTTTTTGCAAACACAACACTCGATAGCACTGAAGAAAATATCCAAGCGCGCTGCCGTGGAATTATTCTCATGGCATTATCTAACAAATTCAAATCGCTTGTGCTCACCACTGGAAATCGTAGTGAAATGGCTGTCGGTTATTCAACATTATATGGTGACATGGCGGGCGGCTTTTGCGTACTTAAAGACATTCCCAAAACACGCGTATTTGAATTATCAAATTATATCAACCGTGATGGCGAGATTATTCCTCAACGCACTATCGATAGACCACCTTCTGCTGAACTGGCCGAGGATCAAAAAGACCAAGACAGCCTTCCCTCATATGATATTCTCGACAAAATAATTCACTATTATGTTGATCTACAATATGGCATGAAACAAATTATTGCTAAGGATTTTGATGAAGCAGTTGTAAAAAAAATCATTCAACTCATTGATTTTAATGAATATAAACGGCGTCAGTCTCCCCCCGGAGTCCGTATTAACCACAAGGCATTTGGAAGAGACCGACGATATCCCATCACAAATCGCTTCAAATCTTCGAGTTAACCGTTATAATGAAAGTATGAGCTTAATTTTATGAGGTTTAGTATGCAAAACATCCAAATCAGTATCACACCACAACATTGCAACCAAGGATTACCCGTAGATCATACGTCAGAAGTAAGCTTTGAAAGTTGTATTGAAGATATTAAAAAAGCTAATTTTGACGGCTGTGAAATAGGTTATAATTTTCCTCGCGATCCATACTCGCTTCATGCGGCGTTAAAACCCCTAGGGCTTAAAATTTCTAGCGCGCCTTTCAGCAGTTATTTTGCTAACAAAGAAACCGTTACCGACTCAATCAATCGTTTCATTGATCATATGCACTTCTTAAATGCGATGAACGCTTCCATTATTACGGTAAGCGAATGCACCGATAATACCTTTGAGGCTAAAAAGCCAATTACTACTAAAGATCCTATACTAACAACTGCCCAATGGAACTTATTCATCGAAAATCTCAATCGCATCGGCGCTCTTGCGCGAGAAAATAATATGTATGTTGCCTATCAACCACTTGCGAGCACGGGCGTCAAAACACAGCAAGATATCGATAAATTAATGCAAAAGACCGATGAAGATAGTGTCTTTTTACTCATAGATACAGGTCACTTGTTTTTACAAAACATCGACATCGTTAAGCTTATCAAAAAACATCACCATCGCATTAAATACATTCACCTTAAAGACATCGATAAAAAAGTACTTGCTGAGGTGAAAAAGAAAAAGCTTAATTATCATGATGCTATTCAAGCAGGATTATTTACCTCACCAGGACAAGGTGATATTAACTTTGACCCTATCTTTGATATCATCAAAAAGATTAACTACGAAGGTTGGTTAGTCATCGATAGCGAAAAAACTTGCATTGGAAAACCTGCAAAAAAAGGCGCAAGCCCTGTGACTAACGCTAAAAATGCAAGAAAATTCTTGAAGATGAAGTTGGGCTTCTAGATAGATAATAACATATAAAGCTCAACGGTCACACCACGGGATGATAAAACCAAAATCACCCAATCAACACCCTTACACCTTCATTAACTCGATCAAATAAATCGATCATCGCTGCATTCTGCATTCGAATGCATCCGTGAGAACCCGGCTTTCCCATAGAAACATCGTTTGGTGTACCATGAATATAAATATAGCGTTGCTTTGTATTTTGGTTATTTGATTCCAAGCCATCCAACCAAAGAATCCGCGTTAATATCCAATCGCGCTCAGGAAATTGCTCACGCAATGAAGGTTGATATATTTCACCTGTCGGCACACGTCCAACAAAGACCGTGTTTTCTGGCACTGTGCCACCAATTTTCTCTGCAATGCGATGCCAACCTCGTGGTGTACATTCACTGTGTTCACGCTCACCTACGCCATTTTTTGCTGAAGAAATAGGATAAGCCACAATACATCGCTTGTTTTCATACAACTTTAATTTTTGATCTTTTATGGAAATGTATATGAGCTGCATAGACATGATCATTTATATTGTTGCGCCTTCGGCGCTGTTTTACCCCGAATCCTAACTCCTCTCCCGCTTGCAGAAAAGGGGAAATAGAAAGCGCTCAAGAGCACAATCTTTCCCCTCTCCCCTTTAGGGGAGAGGGGTTATAAAAACACATTATTAAAGCATAGACACAGATGCCAATAATAAACTACGTCATATTCCAAACGACTTGTGCGCCAAGAATATCAGTATTCGCATCGAGGCTACCAGACACCGTCGTGCTCGTTCCTTGTGATTCGCTAGAGCTAACACTCACATCATCATCCAAATAAAACAGATGCGTCCAGCCTATATCAAAACCTATCGTCTCGGTCGCTTGCACATGGGCGCCGACTGAAGCTGATAACACACCATTATCTGGTGCACGTAAATAAACGGCATCATCATCGGCTGGCGATGTCTCATAGCCAATACCCGCTCGCAGTAAAATTTTATTATTTACCTTAAAATGCCCACCAACATTAACACCCCATGTGTCCTCTAAACAAGGATCAGCATCACGACTAGAAACGATTCCCGTATTGGTAGGTAAGTTTTTATATTTGAGGTCATTTAAATCGCTCCATCGCGTAAAAGTCACACTTGTCATACCGGCAAAGCGATCATTGAAATCATGATAGGCACTCAACACTGTGGTGGATGGCAATTCGCCATCGATTTCAAAATTGCTACTCGAAACTAAATCACCACCAGAGCTAGAAACAGTTTTCACTGAATCAGAAGCATTAAAATCAATAGATGAATGATACGCTAAGCCAAAACGTGTGTGCTCTGAATACTGATACAAGGCGCCCGCATGCCAACCATACGTCCAATCATAGCCACTCAAATCTGTCGTGTAATAACTGGAACCTGAGGTATTTAGCGGTGTGGTATAGTCATAATCTGAAATCATCACTCGCACAACATCGACACCGGCACCGACAGAAATTTTTTGCGTAATCGCATATGCCAAATCTGTTGTAATATCGATAGTAGAAATATCCGTTTGACTCGCGATATAACTAACCGATGAAGTATCGCCCCAATCTGTTTTAATCGCAAACGGAGATGACACACCAAAACCAAAAGCAAACTTATCAGAAATAGGTGCTGCGTAATGCAAAAACGGATACGCGTAAAACTCTGCGCCTTGCGCACTGCCCGTACGTGAAGATGTCACACCACTAGAATAAGTTGATGTGCCTGAGAAGTCATAATCAGGAAACAAGCCCACACCACCAACAACTAATTGTTGTTGTGGAATGCGCACTAGTCCTGCAGGGTTATAAAATTCGGTACTTGCATCATCAGCACTCGCGGCACGCCCAGCTTGATTGACACCCATTTGCGCTGCATCTTGATTCCATTGCTGAAACGCTGCAGCAAATGCTGAGCTCATCATACAAGAAAATATACTCACGAACGTGACACTTAAGATTCTACGACATGTAAACTTCATTCCTTTTTCCCCATGTTAAGAGTTACCAACACCTACATGCCACGGCTTGTCCGCGACATACACTGGCTGAGCGTTGCTCAAACATGGGTCCCGCGCACAAGCCGCAGGACGTAGGTGTTTTTTCCAGATGCGGGATGTGAGGTACGGTCTGCAACCAATCCACCCTACATTTAATTTTTTTGCCACGCAATGCCGAAGTTAATAATCATTCAAACTTCACATACAACCCAATGACAAACTTCATTTTTTTAATCGCTTGCTCTTGCTTTTGAATCGAAGCTTCTAGACTTGTTCGTTGCTTTTCATTCTCTGTGGCGGGCAATTCTTCACGCGTCTTTGCTAATGCGATCTGAGCTTTGAGAATCTGCTGACCATACGCTGATTGATCTTCTAGAAAATGGTGAATCAAGGTTTCTAATTCTAAGCCAGCCGACTTTGCGCGCTCGCATGCTTCGCCTTGCATCGCACCTTCATGGCATTGCTGCAAAACTTTATTTAATGTTTTAGGATGGGTGAAATAATAATATTCAGAACGAGAAGAATAACAAGAAGCTAACACGAATACAAAAATACACAATATCGCTAAACGCACTAGCCACTCCCTAAAATGCCACTGCCGGGCGCATACTTGGCGATTAACGTAATCAACAAAAACACAAGCCCCAACAATACCAACACTATCACACGACTGATTGGCACTTGAATAGGATTTTTCCGATGTTGGTTATACTGCACAAATGCCATCATCAAAAAACCAGCACCCAGAATAAAAAAGACAGTATTAATAAAACCACTTAGCGTTTTGGCCATATTAAGCACATTTCCTGTGACTGTGCCATATTGTTGCGCAAATGCATTTGTCGCGATAACAACAGACATGCATAAAACAAGACGTTTTACTGTGCTTTGGAATTTTTTGAACATCTTTAACCTCTCTAGATTGAATTTTACTTGGTTGATTTTCAAGAGTAAATAGTTTTATCATCTTAAATAGGAGCTGCTGAAATATGAGCATGAAAATTCGCTACTCAGACAATCACTATTTGGCACTTGGCCGTCAAGTATCATTTCGCAATTATATTAATATGTGCAAAAAGATTATCCGGGCACGCCACCCCATGCTGAATTACGTTGATGCAGATACATTAATCGAACATAACGCGCCCTTTGAGTTCATCCCAAACACACCTTATTTCAAAAAAGGCATCCTCATGGTACATGGACTATATGAGTCTCCATACTCCATGCGTGAATTAGGTGACGAATTAAAGAAAAAAGGCTTTCTTGTCCGTAGCGTATTATTACCAGGGCATGGCACATCACCCGAGCAATTAAACTATGTTGGAATTAAAGAGTGGTTAGATGCGGTAAAATATGGTGTACAATCATTAAAAAAAGATGTGGAAGAAGTTTACGTATTAGGATTTTCTATCGGCGCAACACTCGCACTAAATACAATTATACATGATCCAGCACAAATTAAAGGCATAATACTCTTCGCACCGCTGATCAAAATCAAAGAAAAACGGGCACACCTTTTACCCTTTGTTCAAATGTTACAAAAGCTCATCCCGCCATTTCGATGGATTCAGCGTGGACGTGAAATTAATTATGTTCGATATCGCAGTTATTCCACAAAAAGTGCCTATGAAGCATATCGAATGACGAAGCTACTCGCTAAGAAAAACAAAAAAGCTATTTCCAATATTCCTTTGTTTATGGTCGGCTCATATGAAGATGCAACCATTGATTTCAAAGCAGCTGAAAAGTTTTTCAAAACCAACACTAACCCTATCAGTCGGATGTTAGTCTACACAAAAGATCCTGACCATATTAAACAAGATACGCGAATAGAGGCACGTCCTTCGCTATATCCCGAGTCGCACATTTCAGGCTTTTCGCATGTAAGCTTCTTATATTCAGAAGAAAATCCTTACTATGGAAAGTCTGGCTCATTTCTAAGGTTAAAAAAGAAAATTGCACAAGCACTTTCAAGCAATCACAAAAAACCTAACGGTGGTTTTGAATTCGGTGAAAACCCTATAGAAAATTTTAGAAAAGATTCAACCATCCGATTGACTTACAATCCTGATTTTGAATATTTAACCGATTCTATAAATCAATTTTTGTCATCGATAAAGTAATCATTCGATTCAATCTTTAAGAACTTCGCTTGCGACGCTTTTTGGCATGCATCCCTACCATCAACGGCGGCAAGCACATTATCAGCAAACCACCCATTAACAACTCTTCGTAATGCTTGGTCGTACCTACATCAATGCCATCAGGCGGAAAGAACCCAACAATAAACGTCACTATCGCCGCAATCATTCCTGCGCTAGCAACGACCCACATGCCGACATTACCACCAAATACTTTAAATGGACGCTTAACGTTTGGGTGAGAATAGCGCAACCATATGGCAGCGGCAAACATCATGACATACATGATCATATACAGCTGCGAGGCTAACGCAGTGAGCAACCAATAAGAAGCATTCACCGATGGCATAAATAAAAACACTAACGATAACAATGTGACAATGATCGCTTGATAGATCAGAAGAATGCTTGGCGCCCCAAAGCGATTAGACTTACGAAACAACTTTGGCAGCTGTCCATCATTCGCGGCAATGTGTATACCACGCGTTGGTGCAATGACCCAGTTATTCAAGCTACCCATTCCACCTATCACTAAAATAATCGCAATCAAAGGTAAAACCCACTGCATATGATAAGCAGCAAAAAATACTTCAAACGCTTCGATAATACCTTCAGTCAAGCTAATTTGTGCATGAGGTAAAACAACCGCGATAGCCAAAGAACCTAATAGCAATGTGACTAATATAATCACCGCTGAATACAGCATCGCCATAGGGAAACTACGTTGCGGATCACGAGTACTTCGCACATGCACGGTTGCTATTTCCACCCCTGAAAATGAAAGCATGATGCCAGTGAGCGACACCCAAACGTTTTCACCATGCAGATGTGGCAACATCGTTTGCACATCAAATTGAATCTGCATAGGCGAGCCCTGAGCTACCCACACAACTCCTAAACCTATAATTAATGCCATAGGGACGATCAAACCTACCAAAGAACAAAAGGAAGCAAAACGCGCCGATTGTTTTATTCCCATCAAATTAATGAATGTCGTTCCCCAAAAACAAACAAAAATGACCGAAATTAAAAAATAGGGATCATCTCCAAGAGCAGGTGATATTAAATAGCCTATGGTACCTGCAATAAAAGACAACATCGTCGGATACCAAAACACGTTTTCTATCCATTGAAACCACACAGCCATAAAACCAAAAGAAGCTCCAAACGCTTCTTTCACCCAAACGTATATACCTCCCTCATCCGTCCATGCCGATGACAATTCAGCAGAGACAAGCGCGCACGGAATTAAAAAGAAGATAGCGGCAAGCGTGAAGAAAAAAACCAAGGCGCTTCCAAAAAGCGCGGTAGCAGGCAAATTACGAATGCTATCGACAGACCCAACCGTAATCATGACGATGCTAAATGTTCCTAGTGTTCTCAGTGTTCTATTCATTACTCTTCCTTTTTTAAACTTTCTAAACTGTCACCCCGCGGCTTGTGCGCGGGGTCTCCTTTTTCAACACAGAGATCCCGCGCATAAAGCGCGGGATGACAGTGTTTTTTTGATGGGATGACAGCACTTTTTTCAACAAAAAGATGGCAGCACTTTTTTCCAACAAGAGGATGACAGCCTCCCTTCAATACGTATCCACCTTATTTTTCAAAATGCGACGAAATCACCGATGCGATACAACCTGTCAAACGCTTCACATAATCAATATGCAAAAATTCATTCGGTCCATGTGCATTCGACTTCGGACCTAAAACACCCGTAATCAAAAACTGAGCTTTGGGAAAAAGTTCTCCCAACATTCCCATAAAAGGAATACTACCACCAAGACCCATATGAGCCGCTGGTTGGTTAAAAAACTCTTGTGATGCCTTATCATTCGCTTCACATAACCATGGCGCTGATTCTGGCGCATTCCAACCTGGTCCATGCTCCATCACATCACACTCAACTTCTGCATTAAATGGTGGGTTTTCCTCGAATAATTTTTTGATGTCTTGCCCAACTGATTGCGGATCAACTAATGGTGGCAATCGTAACGAAAATTTTGCCGTAACAGCAGGGTTTGCCACATTCCCGGCATTACCGACTCGGGGAAGCCCACTGATGCCTGTAATCGCTAGCGATGGGCGCCAGTGATTATTTAAAATCAACTCGGCAATATCATCCGACATAGGCTTAACGTTTTCAGCAAATGGCGTTCCCTCTAAAAAAGCAACGCCTAAAATCTCTGCTGCGTACTTTGCCTCTTCAATACGATGTGGCGGAATATTCACATGGCATGAATCTAAAAGTATATTTCCCGTTTGGCTATCTTCCAAGCGTGATAATAGCGCATGAAGTACACCAAAGGATGTCCCCGCAATACCTCCGCCAAGGCCCGAGTGAATTCCTTGTGTCAGCATACGGACTTTCAAGGTACCTCCAACCATCCCACGAATCGACGTTGTCGTCCATAATTGGGTGTAATTACCACAAGCAGCATCTAATGCAATAATCAGTGATGGCGAACCTAAACGCGAACCAAGCTTTTCCATATAAGCAGGCAAATCGCCACTGCCGGATTCCTCACTGGCTTCGAGAATAAAGACGCACCGCGAATGAGATACTTCGTGTCGCTGCAGAGCAGCAATCGCAGATAAGGCACAAAAAATCGAATACCCATCATCAGCACCACCACGACCATACAGCTTTCCATCCTCATAGACTGGCAACCAAGGACCTTTATCTTCATCCCAGCCACGCATCTCAGGCTGTTTATCCATGTGGCCATAAATCAAGACAGTCTCATCATTCTGACCAGGTATTTCAATAAATAATAATGGCGTACGTTCTGGCAATGACATAAGCTCAACTTTCATATCTTTTATGTCCTGCTTCTCACACCATTTTTGTATCAGGTTCATCGCCTCATCCATATAACCATGCTCTTTCCAGTCAGCATCGAACATGGGTGACTTGTTTGGAATGCGAATATAGGCTTCTAATTGCGGTAAAATATCCTCATCCCACTGCTGGCTGACTTCATTTAGGACAGATTGTGATACATTTGAAAACTTTTTAGACATATGTGATAGACCCTTGGTTTATTAAGTAAAATTCTACTAAAATACAAAGAGGAATTATACGTCTAACCAAATAAAAGGCCGGCAGTTTTATGACACACACAACAACACTTGAAAAAAACAAGAAATTCTCAGACTCATTATTATGGGAATACCAACAATACTATTTCGATAAAGAAGGGGTACAAGCATGGGCAAGCCAGGTACCTTTCTATATTACTAGCAATCCTTTCATAGCCAACTGTTATGCTCAAGTCGCCATCGGCTTTATTCACGATTTACTTCGCCAAAACAAATGTGATCTCAACGAACCTGTTTATATTATCGAGCTCGGCACTGGCTCTGGCAGATTTAGCTATTATTGCATGAAGCGCATTTTTGAATTGCAAAAAGAACTTGGCTTAGACGCCGTCAAAATCAAATATGTTTTAACCGACTTTACCGAGAATAACTTGAAATTTTGGGATGAACATCCTGCGTTGAAACCCTATGTTGATCGAGACCAGTGTGACTTTGCGATCTTTAATTTAGAAAACGATAAATCTATCACTCTGACCAAAAGCAAAGTGACCTTAGAAAAAGGTAGCGCTAAAAACCCCATCATTGCGATGGGAAATTATATCTTTGATACCATTTCACACGATGCTTTTCGAGTCGAAAAAGGTCAACTTGCTGAGTTGCGCACACGCCTAGAAACCTTTCAAGACAATATGAAAAACAATAAGCCTAAAAAGCTTGAAAAAATCACCACGACTTTTCAACCTAAGTTCATCGAGCCATCTCAAGCGTATGAAAACAACATCCTTAATGACATACTTGCCGATTATCAAGAAAAACTGACTAGCAGTAGCCTTTTAATCCCCATCGGTGGCATTAAAACCATGGATACCTTAGCAGATTTAAGCAACCAACGCTTACTGATCATTAGCACAGACAAAGGATATAGTGAATACGAAGAACTCGATCGCCGCCCTGACCCTCGCGTTGTTTTTCACGGCAGCTTTTCGATGATGGTTAACTTTCATGCCTTAGGTGAATACTGTCGCCGTAAAGGTGGTGACGTTTTTCACCAGATGATACGTAAAGCGATTAAAACCTCTTTGTTTGTTCAAGGCTTCAAACTCGATGAGTTAACACTGACAAAACATGCAGCACATCAATATATCGAATCATTTGGCCCAGGCGACTTTTTCAACATGCATGAACACTTGAAAAAAACGAATCAAAATTGCGATCTGAAAAATGTCATTTCACACCTAAGACTAAGCCAATGGGATCCACACATCTTCCGTATCTTTGCCGAACGGATTGCCAAAGAAGTACAAAGTGCCGATAGCACAATCGTCAACTCACTCAAAAAAGGCATCCCACAAATATTGGCAAACATTTATTTAATGCCAAAAGCACACAATACCTATTTTGATATCGCAATTTTTTATCACGCTATCAAAGACTACAGCAATGCGGTATTGTATTATGATAAATCGAATGAACACCATGGCGAGCACTACACAACAGTTTTCAATATGGGCCTGTGTCATTATTCATTGAATGATTTGCACAAAGCTTTAGAAACCTTTAAGAAAGCAAAAACATTAAATCCGGACAATCGTTCAACCGATGACTGGATCAAGCGAGTTGAAGATGAAATCTCCACAAAAGAATAAATCAGGTATTTTATTAATTAATCTTGGTACGCCTAGTTCACCAGAACCCAACTCTGTCCGACGTTATTTAGCAGAATTCCTCTCGGATTCGCGCGTCATTGAAATTCCGAAAATTCTTTGGCTGCCTCTCCTACACGGAATTATTTTGCGCCGACGACCAAAGCAATCCGCGAAGCTATATAAAAAAATCTGGATGCCAGAAGGATCGCCACTGCTCGTCTATTCTTCACAGATTACAGAAAAATTAAACGAGATACTTAAGTCGGACAATACAGTTGTTGAGCTAGGCATGTGCTACCAAAATCCCTCTGTAGAAAAAGCCATTGAGCGACTATCTGAAAAAGGGATTTCAGAGCTGACTGTATTACCTCTCTACCCTCAGTATTCATCATCAACGACAGCAGCAGCTTTTGACAAAGTAACTCAGACGCTACAAAAAATGCGAAACATACCTCACCTAAACTTTATCAAACACTACTGCTACCAAGACGAATACATTCGTGCAATGGCTCAACAAATCCAGTCATTTTGGCGAACACACGAAAAACCCCAAAAACTTGTATTTTCTTTTCATGGCATCCCTGAAAAGCGCGTTAAACAAGGTGACCCATACTCAAAAGAATGCTACGACACTGCCCATGCAATTGCAGAACGCTTACAACTATCACATGAGGAGTGGGATATTGTATTTCAATCCCGCTTTGGTCGGGCCGAATGGTTGCAACCCTATTGCGAACCGACATTACGCGCCTATCCAGAGCACGGTGTAAAAAGCATTCATGTCGTTTGCCCAGGTTTCGCAGTCGACTGCCTGGAAACACTGGAAGAAATCAATATGCAAATGCGCGAGGCATTTTTAGACGCTGGTGGCGAACGATTTGAATACATCCCTGCATTAAATGATAGTGAAGCGCATGTAGAAGCATTAAGGGAAATCTTAATTAAATAATGGCATTAAAAAAGATTTTCTTCCCACGGTTGACTGCAGGGCCCATAAATAATTAAACATATGAAAGATAGATTACTTAAAAACTACCGTCATGAAATTGCGCTTGTATCGCGACGCATATTATTTGCTTTGATGGTTATCTTCGTCCTCATGTTAGCGTTGACCTTTCGTCTCGCCTATTTACAAATTGCCAAACATAAACTCTACACCACACTCTCTAAAAAAAATCGGATCGAAATCCACCCAATCGAGCCCAATCGAGGATTGATTTTCGATAGAAACGGCGAATTACTTGCCGAGAATGTTCCCGTCTTTAGCTTAGATATTATTCCAAAAAAAGCAGGAAACATAAAAGCGCAAATCCAAGAACTGCAAAAATTCATTCCTATTTCAGACAGTGAAATAGAAAGCTTCTACAAAGCACTGCGCCAACATCGTCAATTTGAAGATGTTCCCTTAAAACTAAAATTAACGCCTGAAGAAGTTGCCATTTTTTCTGTCAATCGCTATCGCTTCCCTGGATTCATGGTCAAAGCGAGATTACTGCGCCAATACCCTCACGGTAAAACTATGGCTCATGTGATTGGTTATGTTGGGCGTATTAATGCACGAGAATCATTGATCATTGATCCTGCTAATTATAGTGCCAGCAACTACATTGGCAAAGTCGGTATCGAAAAATTCTATGAAAACACACTGCATGGCACAGTAGGTTACAAAAAAGTAGAGGTCGATGCTCGAGGCGCCCCCATACGCGATGTCAGTGTCAAACCTCCCGTTCCTGGGAAAGATATTTATTTAACGATTGATTCGCATATACAGTCTGCTGCGGAAGAAGCACTAAAAGGGAAACAAGGCGCTGTCGTTGCCATTGATCCACAAAACGGAGAGATACTTGCCTTAGCAAGTAATCCACAGTTTGACCCAAACTTATTCGTCCAAGGCATTGCACATAAAGATTTTGAAAAATTACAAAAAAATCATCACAGACCACTCTACAATCGTGCACTACGTGGCTTGTACCCACCGGGCTCTACCATCAAACCTTTTGTCGGACTACTTGCATTAGACAATAAAAAAATTAACGCAACAGAAACGATCTATGACCAAGGTTTCTTCAAACTTGACCATAGCAAACACGTTTTTCACAACTGGCATCGTCTCGCTCATGGCTATGTCGATTTACACAAAGCCATCGTGGTCTCGTCAGACGTTTACTTTTTTTGGCTAGCACAAAAAATAGGTATCCAAAACTTGGATAATGTATATGATCAATTCGGCTTCGGACACTTAACCAAAATCGATTTGCCCGAAGAACTGCCTGGACTTGTCCCTACCCCAGAATGGAAAGCAGCGATGAAAGGCCATATATGGTATCCGGGAGACACGTTGAATTTAGGTATTGGGCAAGGTTATGCACTCGTCACTCCTTTGCAACTTGCTCATGCAACAGCTACACTAGCAATGCATGGCGAAGCATACACCCCTCATCTTGTTTATGCGATGCAGGCAGCGGGTGAAGAAAAAGTAGTTTCAGAGAATGAGGCATTATCGCCAGTCGCACTGAACAATCCGAACAACTGGAAAACTATCATCAAAGCTATGCACGATGTTGTAGCAACCTCTTCAGGAACAGGCTTTCGTTTCGGCCATCCAGGTTATACCGTGGCAGCAAAAACTGGTACCGCACAGGTATACAGTTATAACGATGAAGAAGACCGTTATAGAGACTTACCCGAAAGATTACGAGATAATAGTGTGTTTATTGCTTTTGCCCCCATCGATCATCCTAAAATCGCAGTAGCCGTTGTTGTCGAGCATAATTTAATGGCGCCCAATATTGCGCGAAAAGTATTAGACGCATGCTTAATCAAACAACCAAAAGAGGAGCAAAAATCCAATGCTTAGCCGTTTTATTAACGCTTTTAGCTACCAAGAACAAAGATCGCAGACGCGATCCATATGGCAAAAAATGCATATCGACATCCCTCTATTATTTGCGCTGATCTTATTGATTAGCTATGGCATCGCCATCCTTTACAGCGCAAGCAGTCAAAGCTTAACGACACTTGCCCACCAAGGCACACACATTGCATTTGCCGCCATACTGATGCTACTCGTGGCTCAAATCCCACCACATACTTACGAACGTTGGTCTCCCATACTTTATATCATTGGCGTGACATTATTGTTGGGTGTAATTCTAATGGGACACATTAACAAAGGTGCGCAACGTTGGCTGAACCTTGGCGTTATCAACTTCCAACCATCAGAGTTAATGAAACTCGCTGTACCCATGTGTCTTTGTTATTACTTTTCAAAACGTCCTTTACCTCCGTCACTAAAACATACAATCGCATGCCTTGCCATCACCGGCATACCTGCATTACTTGTCGCAAAACAACCTGATCTAGGCACCTCAATACTCATCATGGGCGCGGGATTAAGTGTATTATTTATCGCTGGACTTCCATGGCGCTTTTTAGGTTTAGGGAGCTTACTTACCGTTATCGCATTGCCAATGCTTTGGTTTTTTATGCATGACTATCAACGCAATCGTGTATTAACCTTTTTAAAACCCGAACGTGATCCACTAGGTGCAGGGTATCATATCATTCAATCTAAAATCGCTATCGGCTCAGGCGGTATTGTAGGAAAAGGGTTTTTAAATGGCACGCAATCACACCTACACTTCTTACCGGAACATGCGACCGATTTTATTTTTGCCGTATGCGGAGAAGAGTTTGGATTAATAGGTTGTGTAATATTATTTCTATTTTATATTCTCATCATTTTACGAGGGTTTTATATTGCCATACATGCACAAGATACTTTCAGCCGACTATTAGCAGGAAGTTTAACGCTATTATTTTTTATTTCCTTTTTTATCAACTTGGGAATGGTTTCTGGCATTCTCCCTGTCGTCGGCGTGCCACTACCTTTAATTAGCTATGGCGGTACGTCTATGGTAACATTGATGGTGAGTTTTGGTATGCTCATGTCTATACAAACCCATAGGAAACTACTTTCATGTTAAAACAATTTTTGATCTTAACACTCATTTTTTTGATACCAACAAGCTTCGCCGCCACCCCTTTTGGTGAGCGTAAAGATGTGCAAACATTTATTGACCATATGTCAACGCAATATCATTTTTCAAAAAAATCATTAACCACCCTATTTGACCAAGTTAAACCACGACCACAAGTGATTATGAGCATTAAAAAGCCGCTCGAGACGAATCCTTGGAATATTTATCGCCACCTTTTTATCACGCAAACAAAAATAGACGACGGTGTCGCTTTCTGGAATAAATATGACAAAGCGCTGACGCGAGCGCAAAAAGAATATGGTGTTCCGGCAAGTCTTATCGTGGCCACCATTGGTAT
The DNA here is from genome assembly GCA_046290385.1 of Gammaproteobacteria bacterium. Classification (GTDB taxonomy): domain Bacteria; phylum Pseudomonadota; class Gammaproteobacteria; order JAGOUN01; family JAGOUN01; genus JBKAGM01. The sequence continues at coordinate 41,996 of JBKAGM010000002.1, read as the reverse complement.
CGAAACAAACTATGGCACTAAAACCGGCCAATATCGAGTTATCGATGCACTCTCAGACATCGCATTCAACTACCCAAAACGCGCAAAATACTTTCAGTACCAATTGGAACAATTTTTATTACTCACTCGTGAAAAACATTTAAACCCTCTTGACGTCAAAGGTTCTTACGCCGGCGCTATTGGCCAACCTCAGTTTATGCCTGACAGTTATCGTAAATATGCCGTAGACTTTTCTAAGAATGGCAAAATCGATTTATCTCATGATGAAATTGATGTGATTGGCAGTATCGCCAATTACTATCATGAGCATGACTGGCAAACAGGACAAAAAATCGCTATGCCTGCGGAAGTTTCTGGCGATAAATACCAGTCACTGATTCCAAATGACAGACATCACTTGTACACAATGAAACAATTAAATGATGACGGCGTTACCCTGAATAACCCACCAACAAAACTAGACAACCAAGTGATGTTTTTAGCTTTAAAAACGATATATGGACAACGCTATTGGGTGGGTTTTCATAACTTTCGCGTGATCATGCGTTACAACTCTAGCCCGCTATATGCAATGGCTGTGACGCAGCTTGCTAATAAAATTACTGATGAAAAAAATCATGCAAAAACTCCTGCCTGAATGGCATAATCAAAAAGCGGTCTTAATGACATGGCCGCACCACCACTCGGATTGGGAAGACGATCTAGCTAACATCGAAAACAACTATTTTGAAATTGCAAAAGCGATTGGCAAATTTCAACCCGTATGGATTTTATGCTATGACGAAGCCCATCAGATGCGCGTAAAAAAGCGCTGCGCGCAACATATTCCCTCAGAAAATTTTCGATCTTTCATCGTAAAAACCAATGATACATGGATACGTGATTACGGTCCTTTAAGTGTCCGAGATGATAATGAGATTCGTCTTCTGGATTTTCAATTCAATGCATGGGGTGGTAAGTTTTCACATGATTTGGATAACCTCGTCAACACTTCACTTTTTAAAGACAGCCATGCTATCAACTTAACGTTAGAAGGCGGCGCTCTCGAAACCGACGGGAAAAACACGTTACTCACAACAGCATCATGCATATTTGATCCTAAGCGCAATCCAACACACAATAAACAAGATATCTTCCAACAATTACGAAAACATTTTGGCATGGAGAATATTGTTGTACTGGATAACGGCCATCTCGAAGGCGATGATACCGATGGGCATATCGATACTCTCGCGCGTTTTTGTAATGAAGAAACTTTAGTATATGTACAAGATGATGAATTGAAAACGATGGAAAATGAAATCTTAGAGAAACTCTCGCAATATAACTGTGTTGCTCTGCCATCGCCCCCTGCCATTTATGTTGATGACCGACGTTTACCTGCTACCTACGCGAATTTTTTAATCATCAATCATGCCGTCATCGTACCAACCTATAATGCAAAAACGGATCTCAAAGCGCTTGAAACCTTACAAACTTGTTTTCCTGATCGTGAGATCATAGGGGTTGACTGCTGCGCATTAATCGAGCAAAATGGCAGCTTGCATTGCGCGACGATGCAATTGCCTGGAGAATGAAATGACTCGAAATTTAACTATCGCTACGATACAGCATAGCGTTAAAGCTAATAAACAAGCCAGCATAGACACCACAATAAAAGGTATTCGAGAAGCCGCTATAAAAGGCGCTAAGGTTGTTGTTTTGCAAGAGCTTCACACCGGCCCCTATTTTTGTCAAACAGCTGATGAGATCCATTTTGCGCTTGCTGAAAGCATTCCAGGTCCTAGCACCGAAACCTTTGCCAAGATAGCCAAAGAACTGAGCATCGTCATCATAGGGTCTTTTTTCGAAAAACGGGCACGCGGCATCTATCATAACACCGCTGTCGTATTCGATACCGACGGCTCTATCGCCGGCATTTACCGAAAAATGCATATTCCCAATGACCCTGGCTACTATGAAAAATACTATTTCACTCCTGGTGATACTGGTTTTAAACCCATACAAACCTCATTACTCAAAATCGGTGTACTTGTATGCTGGGATCAGTGGTTTCCTGAAGCTGCTCGCATTATGGCACTCAATGGCGCTGAGTTATTGGTCTATCCAACAGCCATCGGATTTAACCCAACTGACCCCAAAGAAATCCAAATGGCACAACGAGATGCTTGGATGACCGTACAACGAGGACATGCCATTGCAAACTGTATCCCTGTTGCCGTTTGTAATCGCACAGGATTTGAAGACGACTCTAGCAAACAAACGGCTGGTATCGACTTTTGGGGATCAAGCTTTATCACCGATGCACAAGGACAAATACTCACAGAGGCACCAATAGATCAAGAAGCCGTGATTACAGCAAACATTGACTTAGATCAAATCAAAAAACTCGAAGGCGAATGGCCATTTTTTAGAGACCGAAGAATTGATGCGTACGGGAAATTAGTAAAGCACTAACAAAAATCCCCCTACAGCAAACACTGCAGAGGGATTTCAGATACTAAGAAAATTAGGCTTGTGCTGAGTCAACCCAACGAACAGCAAGCCCGAATACGAAGAACCACAAAGCGGCAATCGCTTTTAAGTCAAACCATTGTAAGTATGAAATATCTTTCAATGTTGCTTCGATAAGTACGAGAACAAAGAACAATACACCTAAAACGATTAGCAAAATGCTGATCCATGTGCGTGTATCTTTGGTATGACGAAGCAATAAACCCATCATGACAAACCAAATACTAAAGCAAAGACCACCAAAACCAATTTCGAGGTATTTCACAGCGTATGTATTCATTGCATTCGCTACTGCAACTAAAATTTGTTGCGCTTCAGTGCTCATGGTTCTTTCAAAATAACCAATCGTCCAATTGAAACTTGGCAACAACATTCCACCAAACATTTTTCCAATGATAGCCAACAATAAGAAAACACAGGCGATATCAACGTACGTACGTGATTCATTTCTAAAAATTTGACGCACACAAATCAATGCAGGCACCAACATTAATGGCAAAAAGGTATAAATGGAAAACCAAAAATGCAATGCTGTTTCCGCACCCAATACGACAGGCACAATCATTTTAGGTGAACCAGAAAATAACAAATAAGATTCATGTAAAACGATATTCACCAACAGAGGAATACCGACATACAATAAAGAAAATAAAATTAGCATCCAAGAACAGAATGCCTTCAAACGTGCGTCGTTCATTAGCAGCTCCTTCGCAATAAGTTCAACTCGCTTTTAGTATAACCTGAAAAATTCTTGATAATCAATGTATAATGGAAATAAAGGAGAGCGAGATGCACTTAATTGATTCACATTGTCACCTTGACCGGTTAGACCTTTCAAATCATGAAAATAATTTAGACAACGCTATTGCCGCAGCAAAAGCACTCGACGTCACTCATATGTTATGTGTTTGTATTACCATGGAAAATTTTCCAGCTGTACTTCAAACAGCGCAAAAATATGACAACGTCTGGGCATCCGTCGGGCTACACCCTACCGAACGAGAGGGTGAAGACCCTACTGTTGACAAATTAATATCGCTGGCCAAGCAAGAAAAAGTTATCGCCATCGGGGAAACGGGACTGGATTATTACCGCTGTGAAGGCGATATGATGTGGCAACACGAACGATTTGCTAGACACATTGCGGTAGCAAAACAAATCCAAAAGCCATTAATCATTCATTCTAGACAAGCTCGCAAAGAGACCATTGCGGTTATGAGAGAACACCATGCTCAAGAAGCACGTGGCGTGATGCACTGCTTTACAGAAACTTGGGAAATGGCTAAGCAAGCGATGGATTTAGGATTTTATGTATCCCTCTCTGGTATTGTGACATTTAAAAACGCCCCCGAAATTCACGAACTCGCAAAAAAAATACCATTGGATCGATTGTTCATAGAAACTGACTCACCCTATTTAGCACCCATGCCGCATCGGGGCAAACCAAATGAACCCGCTTATGTACGATATGTAGCAGAGTGTATCGCTGAATTGCGTGGCGAATCATTAGAAAAAATTGCAGAAGCTACCACCAAGAATTTCTGTGATTTGTTTGGGGTTAGAGTGGGTTGATTGTAACCCATCGACGAGCTCTGCCACCCCTTACATCCTTTCTACTTTCGCCTGTGACATCCTATATACTGTCACCCCGCGACTTGTTCGCGGGGTCTCTTTGTTGACAAGAGAGATTCCGCGGATAAACCGCGGGATGACAAAACCTTTTCGGGGGCTGTTATATTCTAACGCCTACGTCCCGCGCTTTATGCGCGGGACCCACACCTGGAGCTACACTCATGCAGCGGATCCATCAGACAAGCCGCAGGACGTCGAGAACGGCATCCTAAACTTACATTCACAATCAAATCAATAGCGCTTCAAACATCATCTGAGCATTCAAGTTAACACCAGAAACATAGCTTCGTTTAGCTTCTAACAACTTATCATAGAAATCAACATCACCATCTACCAATGAAAATAAGCCTTCCAACACTTGCTCTACATCATGTTTTGCCCATGCCTCGGCAACAGCTACTGCAGATTGTTTTTGATTTTTGACTTGCGCTATATCATCAGAAAGTGATTGTACAAACGTAACGAAATCGTCTTCTAAATACTGTTTTGCCAAAAGTGGCGCACCAAATGCATACTGTAGCGCTAATACTAGATCACCTTGAGCATTTTGCGCATCCAACCACTCCAAAGCTAAAGTTTTCTCAGGCGCAGAAAAATTAATGCGTTGACAACGACTCAACAAGGTTGGCAGTAAACGACCGACTTGAGAGGAGACTAAAATAATTAATGTGTTCGGCGCGGGTTCTTCCAATGACTTTAACAATGCGTTCGCCGCAGCGATATTCATTTTTTCAGCTTGAAAAAGCATGACAATTTTGTACTGAGCCGTATGAGGTGTTTTTTGAATAAATTCGCCGAGCTCGCGCACTTGATCAATCTTAATCGCACGAGATTTTTCTTCTACATCTACACATAACACATCGGGATGATTGTTTGTTTGAAATAAACGACATCCATGACACTGTCCGCAGGGTTGGTCTGTTGGCGCTTCACAACAAAGTATTGCTGAAATATTTTCTGCAAACTGTTTTTTCCCAACACCAGAAGCGCCTGCAAGCAATAATGCATGAGGAAGACGCTTTTGTTGAAAAAGGTTTAAAACATGTTGCCATTGTGAAATTTGCCATGGCAGCAATGTACTCACGACACCACCTCATCTAAAATCGTTTTTAATTGTACTTGGACACCTTCGATATCTTCACTTGCATCGACAACACGATAACGTTCTGGATAGCGTTTTGAAAGCTCTAAGTAAGCATCTCGAATTCGTTGAAAGAAATCCACTGTCTCACTTTCAATACGATCCAATGCTTGACGCTGCTTCATGCGTTTCATACCAGTTTCAACAGGAAGGTCCAATAAAATGGTTAAATCTGGATTAAATTCATCAATAGCCCACTGCTGAAGTATCGCAACTTTTTCTACACCTAACTGCCGACCACCACCCTGGTATGCGATGCTGGCATCAGCAAATCGGTCACTCAACACCCACTTGCCTGATGTAAGTGCTGGTTTAATCTTTTCTATCACATGCTGTGCCCGGCTAGCGCACATAAGCAACGCTTCTGTTTTATAGGCCATAGTTTCATCATAGTGATCGAGTAAAACATCGCGTATTTTCTCAGCAATCTCAGTGCCACCCGGCTCACGCGTTACAACAACATCACAACCAGAGCGCGTTAAGTAATCTTCAATAAAGCTCAGAGCGGTTGATTTACCTGCGCCTTCGATCCCTTCCAGACTAATAAATTTGTTTTTCATAAACTTGGTTATCCTGATATATATTGTTTTATCGCTTTTTGCTGCTCTTCTAATGTTTTTGAAAAAACATGACTACCATCGCCTTTAGCAACAAAATACAAATACTCCGTTTTTTCCGGATGTAACGCCGCCTCAATCGCCGCCTTACCAGGCATGCATATTGGCGTTGGCGGTAAGCCTTTGTGCTTGTATGTATTATACGGCGTATTCTTTTTTATTTTAGCTTTTGTCAATTTCTTTTGATAAAGGCTCCCTAAACCATAAATCAATGTGGGGTCCATTTGCAAGCGCATCCCACGATTTAAACGATTGACAATAATCCCTGAAATAAGCTGGCGTTCAGCAGAAATGGCGGCTTCTTTTTCAATAATTGAGGCGGCGATTAAGGCCTCGTAAGGCGTTTTATATGGCAAGTCTTTCGCGCGCACTTGCCAAGCTTCATTCAGCACAAACTGCATTGCTTTCATGGCACGAATCAGAATTGCTTGATCTGTATCACCGTAATGATAAAAATAGGTGTTCGGAAAAAACTGGCCCTCAGGTGATTGGTTTGGCACACCTAGCGTTTCCATAATGGTTTTATTCGTCAACCCTGATAAATCGTGCTTAATCAGCGAATTATTCTCTAACACATGCATGACATCATAAAAACTCCAACCATCAACTAATGTAAATGCATGTATCACAACATCACCTTCGATAAATTGATGAAGGATATCACTAGGTGTGCTGCCATATTTTAACAAATACTCACCAGCCTTAATTTTTCGTGTTGCGCCTTTAAAATAGAGATATTCCAAAAAATATAAAGGATGCTGCATGCTGGTGTTTGCTTTTAAACGGTTAGAAACATCACGTGCACTTTCACCGGGAGCAACGACAAAAGTGACTCCATCAGGATGCGTGACTATTGGAGTATTAATAAAATGGTTTTCATAGATAATAGCGAGAGAAAGTAGAAAAAGAAAAATAAAAAGGATATTCAGAGCATATCGCTTAATACGCATTATTCATACTTTTTAAACAGCAAACTACCATTCGTACCACCAAAACCAAAGGAATTAGATAGCGTCATATTCACTGTCGCTTCTTGCGCTTTATGTGGAACAAAGTTTAAATCGCAATCTTCACTAGGATTGTCCAAGTTGATCGTTGGCGGTAAAACTTGATCTCGAATAGCAAGTATTGAAAAAATCGCTTCAACAGCACCTGCGGCACCAAGCAAATGGCCAATCATCGATTTGGTTGAGCTCACTGCTAATTTGTTTGCATGATCTCCAAAAGCACGTTTAATGCCACGCACTTCGATCTCATCACCCATCGGTGTCGATGTACCATGCGCGTTAATGTAATCTACATCTTCTGGATTTGCGCCCGCATCACGTAAAGTATTTTGCATACAATGCATCGCGCCTTCACCATTAGGTTCTGGAGAAGTCATATGATAAGCATCTGCGCTCATACCAAAACCAACTAATTCTGCATAAATCTTCGCGCCACGCTTTTTCGCGTGCTCGTATTCTTCAAGCACTAAAACACCAGCGCCATCGCCCAGCACGAAACCATCACGATCGCGATCCCAAGGACGACTTGCTTTTTCAGGTGCATCATTGCGCGTCGACAATGCTCGCATAACAGCAAAACCCATAACACCCAATTTGGAGGTAGCCATCTCAGCACCACCACTCAACATAACATCCGCATCTCCATTTTGGATAGAGCGCATCGCTAATCCAATATTATGCGTTCCAGTGGTACATGCAGTCACTGTTGCTAAGTTAGGTCCTTTCATACCATAACGAATCGAAACATTACCTGATATCATATTGATAATGACCGCTGGAATGAAAAAAGGAGAGACTTTCTTTTGTCCGATTTCTTCTACAAGCTTATTACTTTTTTCAATGAAAGGTAACCCACCAATACCTGAGCCAATAGCAACACCAATTCGATGCGCATTGTCATCATTGACTTCTAAACCAGAATCTTGCATTGCTTGGTCAGCGGCAACCATACCATACTGAATGAATAAGTCAGTACGTCTAGCATCTTTCGATGACATACAGACGGTAGGATCAAAACCTTTTGTCGTCGCACAAATCTTAACAGTGGCGTCACTTGCATCAAAATGCTCAATTGGCGCAATACCACTTTTACCTGCAAGAATAGACTCCCAGGTTTGTTGTACGTTAAGGCCAACAGGACTTACCATTCCCATACCTGTGACGACAACTCGACGCTTGCCCAATGAACACCTCTCTTATGATTAAATAAAAAAAGCAGAATGTTGTATTCTGCTTTTTTGTTAGAATTCTTATTGCTCTTGGTAGGCTTTAACGTAATCCATAGCTTCTTTAACCGTTTTGATTTTTTCGGCTTCTTCATCCGGAATTTCTACACTGAATTCTTCTTCAAGCGCCATTACCAATTCAACTGTGTCGAGTGAGTCAGCACCTAAATCATCAACAAAAGAAGCACTCTCTACGACTTCTTCAGTTTTAACACCAAGTTGCTCTACGATGATTTTTTTTACGCGTTCTTCGATAGTACTCATTAACGTTTTCCTCTCATTAAAATAAATCCACTGTTTCCAGCCTCGTTATTATACTGAAATTCTCATACCATGCCACTTTTATTGATGTGAGCAATAACCGGCCAGATAATATCAACGAATTTCCCGAATAGTTTAGTGGATTTTATTCAACTTTCAAGTACTTTAAGGTGTTAGAACATTGTCTTTTGAAAAAAAATGATATAAATTTAATCAAAAGGGAGTGAAAATCGATGTTTGCATGGGTAAAGGGTCTTTTACCAAGAATTCAGCCAGATAAACTTCACCATCATCGCCAAAAAAAACTGACAAAACAAAAGCTTTTTGATCATTTGTCAGACAGCGAATGGACCGCAATCAAGCACCTCATGAAACCAGAAGAATACAAAGCAGGTGAAATGATTTTTCATGAAGGTAACCCTGCAATGCACATTTACATCTTAGAAGAAGGCGAAGCCGAAATCTGCAAAATTACCTCAAGTGGCACTATACATACTATTGCAAACCTGCAGAATGGTGAATGCTTTGGCGAGTCAGTTTTATTAGAAGAAAGAGTACGTCACATTAATGCTCGCGCAAAAACAAAATGCAAAGCATTAAAAATTGACTACGAAGACCTAGAAACGCTGAGTGGAAAAAATGCGGGAATACTAACTCAAATCACCCGCAATATAGCTACTCAAGTAACACAGCGCTTACGTGACGCAAGCGAAGTCACCGTTATTGCCCTAGAAAAAGCATTGGAACATAGCAAACAACAAATTGCTCTTGGCATTTGCCTTGCCTATACAATGTTTTTACTTTCTCTCTTTGCGATCACTTCTGAGTTTATTGATGCATATGTTGGTTATGATAGCATTCAAACGCAATTATTTAATATTTTTTTACTGACATTTTTTGCTTTCGCTTTGCTTGGAATGCTTTTACATACACGCCTTCCAATGACTCTTTTTGGCTTTACACTTAAAAACTGGAAAAAATACACATTGGAAGCAATACTCTGGAGCGTGGACATTATTTATTATGGGGCTAGGGCCAATCTACTAATTAGACTTATGGCATCAACATACCGCCATTCACATGAATGGTCTGTCCTGTAATATAATTTGCTTGATCAGACGCAAGAAAAGTCACCGCATGCGCAATCTCTTCTGGATCTGCGATACGCTGCATAGGGATTTGCTTTAATAGCCACTCTTGCTGCTCTTCAGGTAACTCTTTGGTCATATCGGTATTAACAAACCCCGGCGCTACAACATTAACAGTAATATTGCGTGAAGCGATTTCAATTGCTAACGATTTACTAAACCCAATGATACCGGCTTTTGCTGCAGCATAATTCGTTTGACCTAGATTACCCGATGTTCCAACAATTGAGCCGATATTAATAATACGTCCCCAACGTTTCTTCATCATACCGCGAATACAAGCTTTAGACATACGATAAATGGAATTTAAGTTTGTTGTAATAACACTATCCCATTCATCTTCTTTCATACGTAATAGCAAGTTATCTTGCGTAATCGCCGCGTTGTTAATTAGCACATCAGGGTCAGCATATTCTTCTCGAATCTGCTTAAGTAATTGCTCGATAGAGTCTGCATTAGTCACATTAAGCATATACCCTTTGCCGGTAGCATTGGCTTCTTTTAAATAATCAGTGATGGCCTGCGCACCTTTTTCGCTGGTAGCTGTGCCTAGGACAGTAGCGCCATTGCGCACTAAATCCAAAGCAATCGCTTTTCCAATCCCCCGACTTGCGCCCGTGACTAAAACCGTTTTTCCTTCTAAAAGCATTTTACACTCCTATACTATAACGCTAACTCTTGAATCAATTTTGGTTGATTCAGTGAAACTGTCGACAGCTGTCTATCGATACGCTTATTTAAACCAGACAATACCGATCCTGGGCCACATTCAATAATATGTTTTACACCCATCTCCTTCATTTCCATAACAACATCGACCCAACGCACTGGGCAATACAATTGATTAATGAGTGCTGCTTTAATTTGCTCAGCATCTTTTGAAATTTGCGCATTTGCATTATGAATGACAGGGATTTCAGGCATACCCATTTGAATCGTCGCAAGCTTTTTCGCTAATTTTTCCGCTGCGCTTTTCATCAATGGACAATGAGAAGGAACACTGACAGGAATAACCTTCGCAATTTTAGCTCCTCGTTCTTTTGCTATAGCTACGGCACGATCTACTGCAGCAACATTACCAGCAACCACAACCTGCCCCACGCTATTATAATTTGCGGGTGTAATCGTTTCGTTTTCAGCAGCATCACGACAAATGGTTTCTACCACTTCATTTTCTAAACCAATAATCGCTGCCATTGCGCCTTGACCATTTGGAACAGCCGCTTGCATATATTGCCCACGCAATTGTACAAGTGACACAGCATCTTTAAACGCTAATGCGCCAGCACAAACTAATGCTGTATATTCGCCAAGGCTATGACCTGACATCACACTTGGACGCAAATCAGATTCCGCACACCAAACGTGCCAAATTGCAACAGATGATACCAATAAAGCTGGCTGAGTAAATTCAGTTTGATTAAGCTTTTCTGCCGGACCTTGCGTCACTAGCTCCCACAAATCATAGCCTAATACTTCGGATGCACGATCAAAAAAGCTTTTGACAACAGAATAGTCTTTAAACGCATCAATCATACCAACAGATTGTGAGCCTTGCCCTGGAAATACGAATGCTAGTTGTTTCATGTTATTTTCCTCAAAATCTTACCAGTGCTGAACCCCAAACAAGTCCACCACCAAAACTCTCAAGCAATATTAAATGTCCGCGCTGAATTCTACCATCGCGCACAGCAATATCTAAGGCAAGCGGTATAGATGCTGCCGAAGTATTACCTTGGTCATCCACCGTAACGACCACTTTATCCATCGGTAAATGAATACGCTTTGCAATTGCATTGATAATGCGGATATTTGCTTGATGTGGGACTAACCAATCCAAGTCTGATTGTGTTAAATTATTTTCTTCCATGGTTTGTTGGACCATATCACCTAATCGTTCCACTGCGTTACGAAATACTTCTTTTCCCTGCATTTTGATATAGGGTGATTTGTTTTGATTTTTCTGAAGTGATGTATTTTCTGCAAAAAGCATGTCGCGCTGCGAACCATCTGAAAACAAATGTGTCGATAAAATACCGGGCTCGTCAGACTGAGAAAGCACTGCAGCACCTGCACCATCGCCAAACAAGACACATGTCGTACGATCTGACCAATCCACAATTTTTGAAAGCAAATCCACGCCAATCACTAAAACATGTTGACACATATTATTTTTGACATATTGATCTGCGATACTCAATGCATAATTAAACCCGGAACATGCGGCTGAAACATCAAAAGCCGGAATATGCCTGCAACCTAAACGATGTTGCAAAACACTTGCTGTACTAGGAAAGGAATCATCGCCTGTTGATGTGCCAACAACAATCATTCCCAATTGATCGGCGGAAATACCTGCCATCTCTAGCGCATTTCGTGCTGCAACTTCTGCCATATCGGCAGTCGATTCATTTTCACCTGCAACATGACGCCGTTTAATGCCAGTTCGTGTGGTAATCCACTCATCGGTTGTCTCGACAATTTTTTCTAAATCCTGATTGGTGAGTATTTTTTCCGGCAAATAGGAACCTGTTCCAAGAATTTTACTGTACCGCATTATTTATCGCTTCCAAATCAATTTTTTGTTCTAAATGTTTGCGTATTTTTTGTGGCACATCTTTTTCAACTTCAATCACAGCTTCTTCAATCGCATAAAACAGACCTTTGACTTTAGCGCTGCCATGACTTTTTACCACAATACCATTGAGGCCTAATAAACTCGCCCCATTATAACGCTCGGGGGAAATCGTTTTTTTAACGGAGTGCAGAACTGGAAACGCAAACAATCCACAAAACTTGGTGAAAATATTTTTCGCGAATGCTTTCTTTATAATCCCTGCAATAAGACGTGCCACACCTTCACAGGTTTTTAACGCGACGTTTCCAACAAATCCATCGCAAACAACTACATCAACAACACCGTTAAAAATATCATTTCCTTCTACATATCCGTAATAATTAACATCGCCTTCTTTTGCAATCAACTCTGCTGCTTGCTTCACAAGCTCATTACCCTTGATATCTTCTTCACCGATATTCAACAAACCGATTTTGGGTGATGGGATGTTTGCTGCAGCCTGAACCAAAATCGAACCCATGACAGCAAACTGTAATAAATGCTCTGGACCAGAGTCGACATTCGCTCCCAAATCAAGAACATAAGTACAGCCATTGTCAGTAGGTAGTGCTGAGATAATTGCTGGACGATCAATCCCAGGCAATGTTTTCAATACAAAACGTGCCGTGGCCATCAAAGCACCCGTATTACCTGCACTGACACAGGCATGAGCTGATCCTTGTTTGACAAGATTGACTGACACGCGCATTGAAGAGTCTTTTTTTGTGCGCAGCGCATGGGCTGGAGATTCATCCATACCTACAGTTTCTGAAGCGTTCTGGATAGACAAACGAGGGTTATCTTGAGCTTTCAAATGTTTTAAATAACGATTGAGCACATGTTCTTGGCCAACGAGAATAATGTGGAGATTCTTAAGCTTTTTGAGCGCTTGCAAGGCAGCCGGAATCGTCACCTTCGGACCAATATCCCCACCCATGGCATCCAATGCTATAACAACTCGATCCAAAACAATTACTCTTGTTCGTTATCGGCGTTTAAAACTTCTTTAGGTTCAATAACTTGTCTACCTCGGTAAAAACCATCCGCCGAGACGTGGTGACGACGATGTACTTCGCCAGTTACTGGATCAGTTGAAATCGTTGCCGCTTTTAAACCGTCGTGGGCACGTCGCATACCGCGCTTTGATCGTGTTTTACGATTCTGTTGTACAGCCATTATAATGCTCCTCAAATAGTACTAAGACGCTGTTAAAAAGCCTATTACCGCCATTCTACACTAAAACCGCAGAATCTCTAGCTAACTATCAACAGCCCATCGGGGGAAATCCCCTGAATATAAGAGGAGTATTCTATTTTCTAATCATCGTCGTGTCAATGGGTAAATTTAAGACAACGAAATTGGCAAATCAAAATAAAACCATCTTAGAATCCCTCACAACCAAGCAAGAATGTTAAAGCTAGAGGAAAGACTAAAACATAGAATTTGCGCAACAAAAAATGAATAAGAACTAGTTATTCCTCAACAATCTCTAACGATTCCACCTCTGATAAAGGTAGCCCTGTCAACTCACTCACAACATCAAAAGACATACCTTTTACCAGCATGTTTTTAGCCACATCCTGGCGAGCAATCTCAACGCCTTCTTGCATGCCTTGCAAAATACCTTCTTGCTTACCATCTTGAAAATATTGCTCTGCGACTGTCATAAGCTGCTCTCCATCTTCTTTAGACATGATTTGACTAACAAAATCGGTGACATCTTGCTTCTGAAGATGCTTACCTGTTCTCATTACGTAATATACCATATGGTCAATATGATTTGAATGCTCACTTTCCACCAGCCCCTAAACTCCTCAACCAAACTCATCAAAACATGATACAAATCACTATGATGAATATGCTTCATCAACATACTCATTACGCCTGCAAGTTTTTGTTCTCGTAACTTTTTATCTTCAATTTCATTCAAATCGATAAGCTTAAAAGGCTTTAATTGCAAACTCTTCTATAAAGATTTTGGACCACGAATTAATCACGCAAATCTTAGAAAGAATTTGCTTGTCCTGCAAATCTCAATCTCCTCGAGATTATGTGTGCCAGCAATTTTTTTGTCGACATAATATGACAAAAACTCTTTTACCACACCCAAATCTGTCATCATGCTTGCAAAAAATGCATCATGCGATTGAATGACGAACAATATCTTTTTCTTTTTTCATGACAACAGCGTAACATGAAAAAAACTGATTCAGTAGAACACAAAAACGCGCTAAATTTGGGGGCTAAAAAAGAAAGGTTTTCCTGTGCACAAATTAAGATCAAAATGAACAATTCCCCTAAAAGCAAAAGAATGATAGAATGGCGACCTTACATTTTGCGATCATGGATAGAGCATCAGGCTTCGAACCTGAGGGTCGGGAGTTCGAATCTCTCCGGGCGCGCAAAAATAAAAGAGCCACCGCAGGTGGTTTTTTTATTTTTGCCCGGAGAGATGAGAACTCCCGAAGGGAGTTTGACAAAAATGCAGGATAGCATTTTTGGACGCACTTTAGTGCGCCCCAAGCGCAGCGAGGGGTGAGCCCCACGGATGGGGCGAATCACTCTCTCCGGGCGCGCAAAATAAAAAAGGGTGCAACGCGCTCTTTTTTATTTTGTGTACTGGAGAGATCGAACTCCCATTTTGTGAGCGAAGCGAGCAAAATCTAGGGAGTTTGACAAAAATTTAGGATTAAATTTTTGCACGTTGCGGCGCCAGCCGCAACGCCCGAAGAGCGAGCCCCACGGATGGGGCGAGTGAATCTCTCCGGGCGCGCAAAAATAAAAGAGTCGCCGTAGGTGGTTTTTTTATTTTCGCCCGCTTCATTACTATTTTTTTATTTCTAACTTGCCAAAAGCTTCAGCTAAGTTTTTATTTTCCATGACGAATGATAAAACTGCTTTGTCTTTCAAGTGCATCGCGCATCCCCAACAAGCTTCTTAATTTCGTTTTAAGCATGTGCATTTTCTGAAAAACCTCATCTTCATTGACATGAAACAATGAATATTCTCGGGATTGATAAGCATGAATTGAGTGCCTGCGACTCTTGCCCTTAGTATGAAAGGCTGACTCTAAATCCAAGTTTCGAAAAATGTCTGTAAACGAATTACGTCTACGAGAACCTTGATGATGATCAACATAATAATCAACAGCACGTAATACACCCTCAAGCGAAAGCCTTGTGTCTTGATTAATTTCCTCTTCAAACGCTTGACCGTCCCATAACGTTTTTATCACGTTTAGCGCTTCTTTAGAATGGTAAGCTTCTTCAGAAATCTCTTCTGGTCTAGCCGAAAAAAGACGACACAGGATAGGCAATCTATCATTTAGGTGAGGCCAACATAGGATTTGCCAAACGATATGACTCAGCGTTTCGAAACAGACATCATCGCCATCAGCCTTTCTCTCTTCAGATTCTTGCGGCATACTTTCCATTTCGATGAAGAAAAATATAGCGGAAATTTCTGGATCGAGATGTTCTATTTGGTCACGATAAATTTGAAAAGATACCCTGGGATGCAAATTATGATGCTGGGCATAAACACTCATGATTGTTTCAATATCAACAGGAGGCTCATCCCCCAACATGGAGGACCAAAGTCGAAACTCATTCCCTAATAGCTGCTCACACTGCAACTTTGAAAAAAGAGGGTGATCTAGGGTTAACAAATATAACCTGGCTTTTTGAGGAATATCAGCAGCCTGATTACACAACCACACCCAATGTTCATCTGAAAAAAAAATTCCAGCAGACTGAATAAGCATACCTGCTGAATCTAAGTCCTCATGTTTTAAGAAAAAATAAACAAGCGATCGAGTAAAGACATTTAAACTCTCAATATGATTCTCAGGTGTTTTTGTCTCTTCTCCTGCCACACTATTCAAAGCGTCATAATACTCAACGATATCATTGACTATAAAAGGAAGTTTATATGACGGCACTAAATTAAAATTTTCACTTCCTAATATAAAGCATAATCCCGCCACTTCAATAGCACTCTCAGAACTTAAAAAGGCTCCTAGCGCATTTTCATTGTTACTTGCGCCGCTGAATTTAATACTACTCATAACTTGATCCTATTTATTGTTGCCCGAAAACTCAAGAAACACTCTTCAAGACCTCATCAACATGCCCAGGCACACTTACCTTACGCCACTCTTTTTCGATGTTACCATTTTCATCAATAAGAAATGTCGAACGAACAATACCCATATATTTCTTTCCAAACATATTTTTCTCAGCCAAAACACCATAGGCTTTACAAAGCTCACCTTCAGTATCTGCTAAGAGATTAAACTGAAACCCATATTTTTCTTTAAATTTCTGATGTTTTTTAACATCATCTTTTGAAACACCTAAAACGACAACGTTGTGCTTCTCAAATTTTGACAACGATTCGTTAAAGCCACAGCTCTCTTTCGTGCAACCTGGCGTGTTATCTTTTGGATAAAAATACAAAACGACTTTCTTGCCTTTAAAATCAGACAAAGAAATCATTTTCCCTTCGTCACTCATGACACTAAAATTAGGCGCTTTTTTCGACATAACTTACTCCTTTTTCAATTTAAGTTGTTAAATGATTTTTTGCATCAAAGAAATAAAACCCGCTTTCTTTGACAATAAACTCATTAGCTGTCATCAAATTAGCAACAACAGGCTTTCTCAAAATCAATTGATTCTGATGTAATTCAAATATCTCACTGGGATTAACATCACCACGTGCATTTTTCACAACAAAACCTTTTAAATCGTTGGCCCAACCAAAACATACACCGGCGGACAACACTTGGTGATTAAGCTCTTCGACATCTGAGCGCAGCGTAATATTTACCGAATGGTCACTTTTGTTCGCCCAAGTGATTTGTGTGTCTTTTGTGATTTTAATATTCAACATATCAGAATAAATTCCTGCACATATAGACGGATGACTTTCTTGTTTAGCTCCATATTCTGACAAAAATACCTGGAGTGCTTGATAAGCGAATTCATCAGCTTCTGGCGTATTATTCGTACCGCATTCCACAAGTAACGCTGGCATTTTTTTTGCGAAGCACTTATACATCTCACCTGAATCCACTTCACTTTCAAATAGAATCGGTGCGATTTTTGTTGCAAGCTTTAACGTCTCTTCTCGATTATTTGATATAAAGCCGTGCGGCCCGGTAGTTTTAGCAGTAAAAGAATGAATGTCGAGAAAAGCAGCCAGTGGTTTATCATGAAAGAACCGTTTGATTTCATCCGCGATTTTTTCTGCATGCGTTTTAGGATTATCTTTCCATATACGATTATAATTTTCACCACCAGGCAAAAGTCGAAAGGTAAAACAAGGTTGCTTTTGAGCTGCCTCGATGTTTCCAACCAAATAGTAGACATCACAAGCATACGATGGGTTGGCGTTGATTTCTTTTAAGAAAGCTCTAAAGCCACAAGGTTCTGATCCATGCAGTAAAGTTGAGACGAGCAGCGCTTTTTCTGAATTTTCTCCTGCCACTTTAAAAACAGTTGGTTTTTCAAGCTGCAGCAATGCTTGCTCATCGCTTAAATCTTTCAAACTCTCCACTGTTTCAAAGTAATCAAATAACATCGCTATCCACTAATAATGTATTCACTACAACATGCAAATAATATCACAATTCAACACGTTTTTTCAGGGCTTATTGATTATGGCTCAAACTTTAAACGAGCGAGCTCTATACCGTAAACATCTTTTAAGTTTTCGCTTAATTCATCCATATCTTCTCGATAAGAGGAGAAACTTTTTCCAACCAGATCACATGACAAGCATTCGGGGACCTCTACAAAACGGTTAATAATACCAGGCAAATGCGCCCTTCCAACTGAGACAAAGATAGTCTCTACTTCTGGCGCATTTAACTTTTTACTAAGCTCAGAAAACATATGCATATCTCTCTCATGGAATGTTTTTTTAATCTCTAATCCTTCCAAAGCATCCATAACGTGCCCACTAATAAGTCTAGCCAATTGATATCCAAAAGCAGATGAGAAAGAAAGCGCACTTGTAATAAAAACAGGTATCAAAGTATGCTCCATAAAAGGCAAATGCGCTAATGCGCTCTGCATTTCCCTTATCAAAACTTCCCAGTGACTGAATATATACGCCACATATAACGAAGTGCTGGCAACAGCAGTTAATTTCACACTCAAGTCTCTATGAACATTTACCAGTTTATATAACGCCTGAATAAAATCACTTTTAAATTGAATATTTCTTTCCAGAAGAAAAAGCTTAGGTAACTCGTTATTCAAGTGCATACTATGCGCAACAGAGATGGTCGATCGATCACTTCTCAAAAGGCTATCAAGCGAGTAACAACCTACTCTTGCAAAGCGTTCTTCAAGCGTAATTTCTGAGTCTTTTAGTTTTTGATTAAGCTCAGCACTTTCTACACAAACAGCATCAAACAATTTCAAATCATTTTTTATGCTTTGATTGAATAAAGATTCATCATAACTTGCAGCATGCTCCTCACCAAGCAAAAGTATTTTTTTACGCTTGCCTTGCCGGGGACACTGAAAAGTTAACTCAAATAGCTGAAGCTTAAAAGGGTTGTCAATGTCTATTGAGTTTTGCTCAACACGCAAATTAGCCTCAACAAAGGCTTGTTTGACGCTCTCAACACAATTAAAACTTGAAAAAAATCTGCGAGCATTACGACTAAAACATAAACGCGGCAACATATATCACCATTTATTAATATTATTCTGAAGCTCCCTAAGGAAAACTACTTCCTTCGACGATCTACCTCTTTTAAATACCTTTTACGAACTCGAATAGATTCTGGTGTAATTTCAACAAGCTCATCGTCATTAATAAACTCTAATGCACGCTCTAAATTCATTTGAAGTGGCGGCGTTAATAATATGGCATCATCAGAACCTGACGCACGAACGTTAGTCAGTTTTTTCCCTTTAACGACGTTAACAACCAAATCATTTTCACGCGAATGCAAGCCAATCACCATACCTTCATAAACTTCCGTTTGTGGCCCAATAATCATTTGGCCCGAACTTTCTAGGTTAAAGAGCGCATAAGCAGTAGCAGGCCCAGACTGATTAGCAATTAAAACACCACGGCGCCTTCCTACAATTTCAGCCTGTGTGACAGGACCGAAATGATCGAAGACATGATGCATCACACCTTCACCAGAAGTTAATTTTAGAAACTCGGTATGTAACCCAATTAATCCTCGCGTAGGCACGATATATTCTAAACGCACGCGTCCTTTTCCATCTGGAGTCATATCTTTCAATTGCCCTTTGCGTTCGGCAATCGTTTGGATGACGTCGCCCTGAGAAGCCTCAGGCACATCGATGACACATAACTCATATGGCTCACACATCACACCGTCGACCTCTTTAGTAACAACGCGCGGCCTGGAAACAGCTAACTCGTAACCTTCACGACGCATATTCTCCAATAAGACACCGATATGCAATTCACCACGACCAGATACAATAAATTCATCACCTTGGTTAGGAAATTCTACGCGCAATGCAACGTTAGCGATAAGCTCACGCTCTAAGCGCTCACGAATCTGACGGCTTGTCACAAATTTTCCTTCACGCCCTGCAAAAGGTGAATCATTCACTCGAAAAATCATATTAATTGTCGGCTCATCTACCGTTAAAGCGGGTAATGCTTCGACATTTTCAGGCTCGCACAAAGTATCAGAAATATTTAAGTTTTCGATACCCGCAATAGCAACGATGTCACCTGCTTGCGCCTCTGCAATTTCGGTACGCGTTAAACCCGAAAAGCCATATAGCTGCATGATACGACCAGAACGTGTTTTACTATCACGATCAATCAAAGTCACCGGCGTGTTTGGTTTGATACTTCCTCGTTTAATACGACCAACACCAATAGCGCCAACATAGGACGAATAATCTAAAGCACTCACCTGCATTTGGAATGGACCCTCGAGATCCACTTGTGGTGGAGGCACATGTTTTACGATGGTTTCCAACAAAGGATTCATATCTGACGATGTTTCACACAATTCGTGACGCGCAAAACCTTGTAGCGCAGAAGCATAAACGATTGGAAAATCAAGCTGCTCGTCACTCGCACCTAAGTTATCGAACAAATCAAACACTTGATCTACTACCCAGTCTGGACGTGCGCCTTCTCGATCAATTTTATTGACGACAACGATGGGCTTCAAACCCCAATCAAAAGCTTTTTGTGTAACAAAACGTGTTTGTGGCATTGGGCCATCAACCGCATCGACAAGCAACAAGACAGAATCAACCATCGATAAAATACGTTCGACTTCCCCACCAAAATCAGCATGCCCGGGAGTATCTACGATATTGATGAAATAATCTTGCCATGTCACCGTGGTATTTTTAGCAAGAATGGTAATGCCGCGTTCTTTTTCAAGGTCATTACTATCCATCATGCGTTCTTGAACTGAACGCTCTCCAACGGTACCTGTTTGTGAAAGCAGGCAGTCAACTAGGGTGGTTTTGCCATGGTCAACATGGGCCACTATGGCAATATTACGAATTTGGTGTGTCATGGTAGATTCTCGTTAAAACCATGATTGTACAGTTTATTGACGAAAGATCAAGGTTTATTTAATCAGCTCAAAAAGCTCAGATTTAGAGGCGCGTTTATCGAAAGTGCCAACCACTTTACTACCGTATTGTTTGGCGACGACGCCAATTAGGCAGTCAGAAAATTCATAGTTACCATCTCTATATTCCTCAACGGCCTGCCACACCATATCAGAAGCCTCAATCTCAAATTGCGCGGTAAGGATTTTTTTAGTCAAGTTGATATAGCAAAAAGACTACTTAGTGTCTTGTATTTACTAGTTCGATATATTGAGGTATTACTGCTGCCTTCTTAAGTACAAAACAATCCCCGCGGCAGCAGAGACATTGAGTGATTCAACGCCAGCTTCCATTGGAATTTTTACTTTAATATCCGCTGCCTCTATTATTGTTTGAGAACAACCCTGCTTTTCACTACCGAACACAATCGCCAGCTGACGAGCCTCTTTGGCAAGTTGATCGACTAAATCATCAGTATATGATGTGGTAACAACTATTGGTGTTTTTGTTTGATGACAATGCTGTATGAATTCTTCAGAAGAAATACCTAGCACGGGCAACTTAAAAATAAAACCACGGCTTGCTCGAATCACACGTCGATCATAAATATCTATGGCATCACAACCAAGCAGCACCAAAGCACCCACACCTAAAGCAGCTGAGGTTCGAGTGATCGCACCAATATTACCACTGATGGTTAAATTATCTAACACAATATAATCGCCCTCTATTTTTGAAAGCGAATCTAGCGTTAATGGTTCAGGTAATTTTGCAATCGCAAAGACACGAGATACTTTTTCATTGCCAAACAATTTTTTTCCAGTTCTTTTAGATAGTTCTAAAACCGGAACACCTTCTGGTAAAGCTAAAGTAAGTTGTTCGGGATCTGTTGTTAAGACACTCTCTAACACCACGCCTGCATTTAATGCTTGTAAAATGTTTTCTTCATCATCAATAATAATTTGTTTTAATTTCTCACGGCCTTCGCGTGTTAATAGTTCACGAACCACAAGCGCTGCCGGATGCCTTAAGTGATCGACTTTATTTGGATCTAACCCTTTTTCTTCAGACACAAATATTTCTCCTCGTTATTCATTTTGACCTGACCAATAAATACTCTACGAAAAGAGAGGTATCATATCAAATATTCTCACTAAATGCTTAATAAGGATCTTGTATTCTAAAACTGTCATCCTCCGCACCACTTTCGTCATCCTCCGCGAAGGCGGAGGATCCAGCATTATTCGAAAGCAACACCAATCGATTGCTCCTTTTGCGCATCAGTCAAGCACTTGCCTCTTGAGAAGAGTGGACATACAATAATCGCTTAATAAGAGGGTTAATCATGACAAAAATGAAAATCATTCTCGCTTCAAGCTCCCCAGCAAGAAAAATGCTGATGGAAACGT
Source organism: Gammaproteobacteria bacterium (assembly GCA_046290385.1). Classification (GTDB taxonomy): domain Bacteria; phylum Pseudomonadota; class Gammaproteobacteria; order JAGOUN01; family JAGOUN01; genus JBKAGM01. The sequence goes on along the minus strand of JBKAGM010000002.1, from coordinate 19,845 downwards.
TGCATATTCCTTTCACCTGCAGTCATCCAGATGTTGATGAAACGCAAAAAGAGAATGAGTCTGCAGCTCAGCTAGTCGAACGCCTTGCTCGAGCTAAAGCAGAAAAAATAGCCCAATCAAAAAAACACTCTCTGATTATTGGTTGCGATCAAGTTGCGGCTTATCAAGGCATCATATACGGAAAACCTCTCACTCATGAACGCGCAATTGAAATGTTAAACATATTTTCTGGTAATGAAATCACCTTTTTGACGGGCATGTGCGTCATTAATAGCGACACACAGGAAGCTCAATATATTGTCGAACCCTATTACGTCAAATTCAAAAAACTTTCAGAAGAAGATATCGAAAATTATTTGCAAAAAGATAAACCTTATCGTTGCGCTGCTAGCATCAAGGTTGAAAGCCTAGGAATAGCGCTAATAGAAAAAATGCGTGGCGATGATCCAAACGCTATCATCGGACTACCTTTGATGCAGCTTATTAGAATGCTGAATAATGAAGGTGTTAATGTTTTAGAAAATCACTAAGTGTGACGCGGTTATTTCAGATAAGTTTACAGCCTAGATTCTCAACATCACTCCGCAGCTTGCCCTCACGGTCTCATCGCAACAAAAAAAGAGATCCCGCGCATAAAGCGCGGGATGACAGCGCCGCCTTTCTAACGTCACCCCGCAACTTCTTCACGGGGTCTCATCGCAACAAAAAAAGAGATCCCGCGCATAAAGCGCGGGATGACAGTCCCGCCTTTCTAACGTCACCCCGCAACTTGTTCGCAGGGTCTCATCGCAACAAAAAAAGAGATCCCGCGCATAAAGCGCGGGATGACAGTCCCGCCTTTCTAACGTCACCCCGCAACTTGTTCGCAGGGTCTCATCGCAACAAAAAAAGAGATCCCGCGCATAAAGCGCGGGATGACAGTCCCGCCTTTCTAACGTCACCCCGCAACTTGTTCGCAGGGTCTCATCGCAATAAAAAAGAGACTCGGCTCATAAAGCGCGGGATGACAAAAAAAATCTATTATGAAATATCACAAGGCAACATCGTATAACTGAAACACTTCACGCTTTTTGATCTTCTTTTGATACGACGTCTTTGTAGGGTCAATAATAACTTTACCATGCAAAGCCTCACGCCCTAATAGCATACGAAAACGCAACGGATCACGATTGGACAAGGTAATTTCAATTTCCCACTCTTTATCACCTAACTGCAACAACGTTTTAATGACAAATCGTTTTTCTTTATGTCCATTACTGCTCATCACATCACGAATATCAACCAACTCTGAAGTGCACTCACGGATAATAGAACGATTCGCTTGTACAGGATGAACTTTAAATCTTACAAAATCTCTATCTTGAAATGAAAATCGCTCGATATCAAATGCATGCAACGCTGATGTTTGCGCACCTGTGTCGATTTTAGCCTTTACAGCAGGTAAATGTAACTGCGGCAATGAACACCATTCTTGCCAACCAATAAGCAAATGTTTTTCAAACCATTTTTTTTGTAGTTTTGTGAAAGGCAACTGCATAATTTATCCTTGATAACGGCCTTTTTTGTTAATGGGCTTAGCATGCTTTTCTAAGTACTCTACGGCCATGCCTGCAACGTTTTTACCCGTAGCCGTTTCAACACCTTCTAGACCTGGCGAAGAATTCACTTCCATCACCAGAGGACCACGATCTGAACGAAGCAAATCGACACCTGCAAAATGCAGCCCCATGATTTTCGCAGCCTGAACTGCTGTCTCACGCTCTGCTTTCGTTGTTTTTACTAATTCTGCTGTTCCGCCTCTATGAAGGTTCGATCGAAACTCCCCTGGCTCTGCTCTACGCTGTATCGCAGCGACAACTTTATTACCTAACACAAGGCAACGAAGATCCGTCCCCTGGGACTCTTCAATAAATTCCTGTGTAATAATATTTGCTCGCAAGCCAAAAAACGCTTGAATCACACTCTCTGCAGCTTTTTTTGTTTCTGCTAAAACAACGCCAACACCCTGAGTACCCTCGATCATTTTAACAATCAGTGGCGTGCCACCAACCATTTTTATCAAGTCGCTAATATCATCAGGGGAATTCGCAAAACCTGTCACTGGCAAACCTACACCCTTCCATGAAAGCAACTGCAATGATCGCAGCTTGTCGCGCGAACGCGTAATCGCAATTGAAGGATTGAGAGAAAATGTCCCCATAGTTTCAAATTGACGAACAACCGCAGTTCCATAAAACGTATGGCGGGCACCAATACGAGGAATGACCGCATCGAACTTAAGCGTCTCTCCTTTATAATGCACCGAGGGTTTATTCGATGTGATATTCATATAGCATTGTAATATATCTATCACATGCACTTCATGGCCTGCTACTTCACACGCCTCTTTCAAACGTCGAGTGCTATAAAGCTCTTCATTTCTTGATAAGATACCAATTTTCACACTATACTCCTTTTAACTCTCCAACATTTTTTATATGCAAATCCCTTTGCGGGAATGCAATAACTATATCATGCTCACGAAAGGCCTTGTCAACAGAAAAGTGCAGGTCGCTTAAAATGATATATTTTTTATTCACGTCAGCAATCACACACCACAAATCAAAAATCAAAGCACTATCACCAAACTCATTAAACAGCACCACAGGCTCGTTAGGATGTGTTTGAAGCACATCAGGATGTCCTGCTCCAACCTCTAGCAATAATTTTTTTACAAGCTCTGTATCACTACCATAAGCCACACCCACTCTACACTTAAGACGCCATTGGGCATCATGAAACATGTAGTTCGTTACCTGCTGAGTTACGAGCTGTGCATTAGGGATGATGACATCTTCGCGCAATAAAGTTTTTATCTGGGTCGAGCGCACGCGAATCTTTCTTACGATACCTTCCGTATCACCAATACGGATACGATCACCTGGCTTTATGGGTTTTTCTAAAAGGAGTATCAAACCTGAGAAGAAATTGTTGACAATATCTTGAAGACCCAATCCGATACCCACTGACAATGCACCTGCAATAATTGCTAGACCGGTAAAGTTCACCCCCACAATTAATAATGAAAAAATAATTGCGACGATAAAAGCTATGTAATTTACAACCGTCGCAAATGCAACCTGCATGTCTTCCTCGCCTTCCATTCTAAATCGATGCGCAACCCTTGTCGCAAACAATTTACCTAAAATGGAAATGACACAATAAACCACGATTCCCATCAAAATAAGAAACGGGACTATATGGACACTAGCGACCGAAAAGCCTTCCATAAAAAGATCAATCACTTTATCGATTCCTGCTATTGGAACATTCCAAATTTGCAAAAACATTAAAGAAAAGAAGTAAGCAAGCAACACATAAAAAACTATTTTAATTAAAAAAATCTCGGGGATACGCTTAAATAAGTTAACCCCAAGCAAACGATGCAAGCGCTGAGATGCGGTACGTTTGTAGTCTTCAATATAATTCAACATGGCTTGAAAAAGATTCACAGCCACCCACGTGATAACAAACAACAAGAGAGTCGACAACACCGCCTGGACAGCAAAAAACGCAATTGCATGATAACCAAGCCACTCCGCAACCAAAATACCAGCCAACAAAAACATCAAGGTTAATTTAATGAACGTCCTGACAATACGTCCTAACGCCTTTACAGCGCGTAGACGCATAACTAACCAACAAAACCAGATGACAGAAATAGCCGTAAGTGTAATAAACGTCATTCTTGCGATCGAAAAAGCAATCAAATTGACTTCTTGCTCTCTAAATAAAAATAAGGTTGATAAACTCAAGGCGATCATAATAGACACCACTAAAAAGCGGGTGATGAATTTCTTAGAAAATTTTGCATCAAACACTGCAAATGATTCCGCACAAAGAGGCGAAAGATATCGTGAAAAGCGAACGAATAAAAATATGACTATCATTGCTAACATAATCCCGACCACCAAACCTATTCGGGCTTTATCAAAGCTCACCAATCGATAAAAATCCTTCACATTTATTTTTTCGTCATGAGGTGTAGTCGTGACAAGCGTCCAAACTGGGATATCTTGCGTCAATAAACGATAGGCGCTGATGCCACTTGCGGCCGCTTTAACGGCTGTGAGTGTTTCCTGAGACCGCAACAAAAATAAGCGGCATTCGGCTAATCGATGCTGCGCCTTATCTCTTTTCGTTTTCAAGTACTGATAGTCTGCATTTTGTTTCGCTGCTGCTTCGTCTAATTGCGTTGACTTTAACAAACTGTCTATTTCTTTTATTTGTCCTGTTGATTTGCCAACACAATCTTTCGCCTCTTCTTGCAACGTTTCGATACGCTCTATAGATCCACTTAATTTTTCATATGTAACACTTTGATCTGCGATCAAAGCATCAACAGAACGCAATGCATCGCCCGCTGCCAACGAGTTAAAAGTGCTTGCCTGCGAATAGGCAAGACCGCCATACAAAAGCACAACGCAGCAAACCAGTATTTTTATCAATTTCATATTAGATCACATCCATTTTTTTCGATGCAGAAGAAAAACAATGCCTATCGTCAATATAACCAGTAACGTACAAACAATGGCAAAACCATATTGATGCTCGGCACCTGGAATACCACCAACATTAATTCCTAACAGGCCCGTAATAAAACTAAGCGGCAAAAAGATGACAGCCACCAAAGCTAAAATATACATACGCTTATTCATTTGCTCAGACAAGCGACTCGCCAACTCTTCCTGGACAATAGACGCACGATCACGGGCAGAATCTAAATCTTCAATATAACGCACGATTCTATCCGTACCTTCCCGCAAATACATTCTATCAAGCCGACTTAATAATGGCACACCCTCGAGCTGCAATTGATTCAAAGCCTCACGTTGCGGGGCTAGGTATCGACGTATCAAGATAGATTGCCTTCGAATTTCAGCAATCTGTGGCCGCAAAAGATAACTTTCTTCAGAAATAACCGCCTCTTCCAAGCTATCTACACGCTCATATACTTGATCAATGACATCTGACATTCTATGAATCAATCGGTCATTCAATCGAATAAAAAATTCTGAAGAAGAGCATGGGCCTTGACCCGACTCTATCGTTTCGCGAATGTCATCGATTGATAATAGTCGACGCTGACGCGTGGTGATGATCCGATTTTTTTCTATCAACATTCGAATAGAAACCATATCCTCAGGATCTTCGCCTGGATTTAAGTTCACACCTCGTAAAAAAATAAGAAAAGATTCTTTATGCAAAACACACCGAGGACGCGACTCGTCAGAGGAAAGTGTCATCGCCCGCGCAGCAATATGATCAATACCACTTTCTTTTTTTAACCAATTTTTTGCTTTATTAGAGGTGTAGTTTAGATGCACCCAGAGCAGGCCTTGATCAGGCGTCCATGATTGAACACCATCCCAATCAACACGGCGTCCACCGCCCTTGCCATCTAAGATATAGGCAACAATGAGTGATTCCTTTTTGGGCATAGCCCTTCATCCTTATAACTTTTCCAATACACGCTGCATTTCTGCATTTAACGGCGCATTTACTTCTATTGTTTGCTCTGACCATGGAATTGTCAAATGACGTGCGTGCAAAAACAAACGTTTTACACCAAATTTCTTCATTATCTGATTAAATTCTTTATCCCCGTATTTATTATCGCCTGCGATGGGGTGCTCCCTCTCAGCTGCATGGACACGAATCTGATGCGTTCTTCCAGTACATAGCTCGGCTGAGACAAGTTCCGCCTGATCAAAACGATCAATGACTTGAAATTTTGTTTTAGACGGTTTTCCCTCAGGCTTGACCTTGACCATACGCTCCCCAGACTGCAACTCGTAGCGCATCAATGGCAAATCAACCGTTAACTCCGAGTTTTTCCAATGCCCAGCAGTCAACGCCCAATAAAACTTTTTAATTCGCCTGTCACGAAATAAATCATGTAGCAATTTCAAGCTAGAGCGCTTTTTCGCAATCACTAAACAACCGGAGGTATCGCGATCCAAACGATGCGCTAAATCGAGCTGCTTATGTTTGGGGTAAAGAGCTCGCATTGCCTCAACGACCCCATAATTAATCCCACTACCACCATGAACGGCAATCCCCGAAGGTTTATTGATCACCCAGAAATCATCATTTTCGAATAAAATACCATTTGAAAGCATGGCAAGCACATGCGCATTCGGGGCCACTTTCGCCTTTTCTGGCAATAATTTCATCGGTGGTAATCGAAGGCTATCGCCTACCTGTAAACGGTACTCAGGCTTGATGCGCTTTTTATTGACTCGCACCTCACCTTTACGAAGCAATTTATAAAGATGGCTCTTGGGTAAACCTTTTAGCTTTTTGACTAAAAAATTATCGATGCGCTGGCCGTCGTCTTCTTCGGCAATCGTAATGTATGTGACTTTTGTTTGAACTACACTCATGTGGCGATAGTATCATATTGCGCCAAATAACAATACCTGATATAGTCCACAAATGCGCCGACGAGAAAAAATGAGATCCGCGCATGAGGCCCGTTAACAAAAAAACGAGGCATATTGATTATAACCTCGGCGAAGAATGCCCCGAGTGAGTGAAAGAAAACAGAATTGAAAAGTAGCTATAACCTGATGAAAAATAGAATTTCTTGTTCTAAAACATACAACATCAAACTTTTAACGCCATTATCACTAAGATAATAGTGTATTGCTATATCCTTTCATTACTCGCCGTTCTGCCGTTAATATTTTTTAGGTGAAAACATGAGCAATCAAATCTTAATTAACGCCACACACATGCGTGAAGAATTGCGCGTCGCAGTGGTCAACGACAACATCGTCAATCATTTAGAGATTGAAGCAATCGCAAAACAACAAACCAAGGCTTATATTTACAAAGGTCGCGTTTCTCGAATCGAACCTAGCCTCGAAGCTTGCTTCGTGGACTATGGTGAAAAGCGCCACGGCTTCTTGCCGCTGAAAGATATTTCACCAACCTGCTTTTGCAAAGAGATCAACCCTAACGATAGCTATTCTATTCAAGATGTCGTCAAAGAAGGCCAAGAACTTATCGTCCAAGTTGAAAAAATCGAACGTGGCAACAAAGGTGCCGCACTGACAACTTACATCACACTTGCTGGATCTTACCTCGTATTGATGCCAAACAACCCGAGCGCCGGTGGCGTATCGCGTCGCATCGAAGGAGAAGAGCGTTCTGAACTGCTTAGCATCCTTAAAAACTTAAACGCTCCTAATGACCTAGGGATCATTGTGCGCACCGCGAGCATCGGTAAATCACAAGAAGAAATTCAATGGGATTTAGACGTATTAATCAAACTCTGGGAATCTATCCAAGAGATCGCCAACACCCGAAATGCACCCATCCTGATTCATCAAGAAAGCAATGCTATCATGCGCGCACTACGCGACCATCTACATGCCAACATCGACGAAGTCATTGCCGATGAAGAGCATGTGTATGAGGAAGTCAAAAAATACATGGAACTCATCCGTCCAGACTTCGTCGAAAAAGTAAAATACTATTCTGAAAAAATACCTTTGTATCGTCACTTTAATATTGAAGACCAAGTTGAATCGGTATTTCGTCGTGAATTACGCCTACCTTCTGGTGGCGCTCTCGTCATTGACCAAACCGAAGCATTGATCTCTATCGATATCAACTCAGCACGATCAACCAAAGGCGCAGACATTGAAGCAACTGCACTGCACACGAATAAAGAAGCTGCACAAGAAATTGCACGTCAATTGCGATTGCGTGATATCGGCGGATTAATCGTCATCGATTTTATCGATATGATGCGAAATGAAAACCAACGTGAAGTTGAAGACTGCCTGCGTGATGCTCTCAAAAATGACCGTGCCAAAGTACAATTCGGTCGAATTTCACGATTTGGTTTACTAGAAATGTCTCGTCAGCGTTTGCGTTCAACCTTGGGTGAATCGACAAAGATTCGTTGCCCACGTTGTCAAGGCCAAGGCATGATTCGTGCGATTCAATCACAATCACTCGCGATCCTACGCGACATAGAAGACAATGCATGCAAAAACAATATCTCTATTGTTCGAACACACTTGCCAACAGAAAGCGCCACCTACTTACTAAACGAAAAACGCGCCGACATCACCGAAATTGAAAACAAATACGGAGTGCGTGTTTTATTGATTCCTCACGTTCATATGGAATCGCCTAACTATGAAATCGAGCGCATTCACAACAACCAAACGGAAGAAGCAAACACACCCAGCTATCAACTTGCTGTAGAGTTCAAACATGCTTCCTTGGAAACAGCTGACATGGGGCTGGAAGAAGATTCACGCACTTTCAAACCGGCGTTACAAACCATCGATCTTCCAACGAAGCCATCAACCAGAAAAAAACAAGGCCCTAAAAAGCCAGGCTTTTTTGCAAAATTATTCGCAAGCCTCCTTGGCACGAATGGAAAAAAAGAACCTGAAAAAACAAGAACACGATCACGCCAATCACATCGTGGTGGCAGTGGCGGCGGCCAGCGACGACGATCACATCAAAATCGTCGTGGTGGCAACAACCACCGAGGTGGTTATCAAGGAAAAAGAGGCGGTGGACAACGTCGTAGCGGCGGCAACCGTCAATCACAGCAACACTCATCGAAGCATTAGGGAAAGAACCACTAACCGCTTGAGATAAGGGGCTGTTGCATTCTACGACTGTCATCCCGCGGTTTATCCGCGGGATCTCTCTTTTTCAACACAGAGACCCCGCGAACAAGTCGCGGGGTGACAGTAGAAAGTACGATCCATTATAACTAATTAACCTAATTGCCGATTTATAACAGAAGCTCCGTTTGCAATACACCTTTCTGTTCGTCATCCTCCGCGAAGGTGGAAAATCCAGTGTTGCTTAAATCATTCTGGATTCCCGCCTACGCGGGAATGACGTCAGCCTGGTAGGATTCTCAGATGGGATAAGAAGCTGTTGCATTCTACGACTGTCATCGCGCGGTTTATTTGCGGAAAGATGCTGTTGCACTCTACGACTGTCATCCCGCGGTTTATCCGCGGGATCTCTATCAATCAATAACTATAGTTATTGATTGATAGTCAAAAGCCAGTTCACAACACTCCCCTTCACGCAATAACGGCACGACTGCGGCAAAGAGCCCAGCAATTGGCACAAGCCAGGAAAAAAATCCCTAGGGTATGACAAAAATTTTTAGGGCGAAAATAAAGTCACCAAAAATCACTTGACACAGCGCAAACTTGATATATTATAACCGCATTGTTCAGTTTAAGCGCACGAGTGAATGCCATGAATACTGCAACTTTCAAACCCACACATCATTATGGTCTGACCTATCGGGGCTGGTGGGTGTTCTTATCGGCTTGTTTATTCGTCTTTTTCCAATTCCAACTTAACATCGTCAGTGGAGAAATTCTTGGTGGAATCATGCAGAGCTTTTCGCTCACTGCTTTTACCGGCAGTCTGCTGGTAAGCGTTTACTTCTATACTTATGTCATCATGCAAGTCCCTTCCGGTATGATTGTCGATCGCTTTGGCCCGAAACGCTTACTGGTTGCCGGCTCAGCCCTCTGTGGACTGTCATGCATCCTCTTTTCTCATACACACTCCATATGGATTGCTGCCGTTGCAAGACTCTGTATGGGCTTTGGCTCATCCTTCGCATATGTTGGCTCGATGAATCTCGCGAGCAGATGGTTTCCATTACGTTTTTTTGGTTTGTTATGCTCTGGCGCAGAAGCAATGGGCTTTGTTGGAAGCATGCTGGGTGGAGACGCACTAGCAGCTATCGTAGATTTTTATGGCTGGCGTGTTGCTTTTGATGTCTTAGCTGTCGTCGCTATCCTTGTGTGCATACTGCTTAAATTTGTCGTCAAAAACGAACCAAAATGTGAATTGCGCCAAGATGCCATCGCGCAAACACATGAAGACGATGGACATATGTGGAAAAACTTCAAAACGATAGTTCGCTCAAAAACAGCTTGGATCAATGCTGTCTATTCTGGGTTGATGTTTGGCGTTTTTACTATTTTTGCAGGTTTGTGGGCAGTACCTTTTTTTGAAACCTCGCATCACTTGAACCTCGTGCACGCAACGATTCTTTCTAGCCTCATGCTACTCGGCGCCATCTTTGGAAACTTATTAATGGGTTATCTCGACTTAATGCTTTCTGATCGCCGCATACTAACTGTGGGTTGCCCGCTCATCGTCACAGCTGTTTTATTACCTATTATCTATATGCCATCTCTACCACTATTTTGGATGGGGACTTTCATGTTTATGACAGGCCTCTTTGGTTCCGCGTATATTTTAACCTTTGCAATCGGGAACGAACTTGCACCAGAGGGTGGTCGCAGCACCAGCATTGGATTTGTGAATACTTTATCGGTTGGAATGACGCCAATATTACAACCTATTGTAGGATATGTCTTAACACATTTGGTCACAACACCGATGCAACATGCCTCGGATTACCCTCTCTGGGATTATGAATATGCACTCGCGTTATTACCGGCTATCACCTTGTTATCAGCACTATTAGGATTTTATTTGCCAAAACGAAAAGATATTAGTATTACAGAAGATGAGCTATTGGCTTCAACTTGAAATCTTCTCTGCCTCATCAACAACCATCACCGCAACGTCATCTACAATAGGATATAACAACTTATCAAATCGACAGATCAGCCCATTCTGCTCAGGATAATAAACCAAACGGCCTTTGCATTGCGGGCAGACAAGAAGGTCTAAATAGTTTTGATTCATAAGCGATTACCATTAGAATAGGCTCAGTATAACATGCTATAAAAAAGAAGGTACACTATGGCGCTCAACAAAAACGTCATTCATCACAGCTGGCAACCTTGGATTGATGAAGCACTCCTCACGATGGATCAAGAATACTTGAAAGGCATTTCGCAATCGAATGACTGGTTGCCAGGCCCTGAAAAAATCTTTAACGCATTCTCCATACCTGTTGACCAAGTGAACTACATCTTACTCGGCGAATCACCATACCCTAGACGCGAATCAGCAAATGGATATGCTTTCTGGGACAATGCGGTAGAGTCATTGTGGTCTGAAAGGGGATTATCTAAAAAAATCAATCGAGCGACCTCCATGCGCAACATCATGAAAATGTTATTGCTTGCCGAGGGAAAACTCTGCGCTGATGACCTGAGCCAAACTGCCATTGCAAATTGCAAAAAAGATCAATACATTCAAACAAATCAATCGCTTTTTGAAAGTTTATTGTCAAAAGGATTTTTGTTATTAAACGCATCGCTGGTGTTAAGTAATCAAAACGTACGTCACGACGCAAAACACTGGAGACCCTTCATCACGAAGATGCTTTCAAAACTAATCGAACACAACACTAACATTAAATTATTACTTTTTGGCAAGCTTGCAGAAAGCATTGATCACATGGATCTCCCCGATTCACCCCGCCTAATTGCTGAACATCCTTATAACCTCTCTTTTATTACGAATAAGGAAGTGTTAAGATTTTTTAAACCATTACAAATTTTGCGTAGCGCTTAGACAAAATGGATTAAAGATGCGATAATGTTCGTATCTAGAGAGGGGGGGTAGCAAATGAGAGTATTGGTCGTTGAAGACGATGAAATGGTTGGCAGTGGCATTACCAAATGGCTGTCAAAAGAAGGCCATACGGTCGACTGGTTACAAGATGGCTTATCCGCAAAGCAAGCTTTACAAACTGAAACGTTCGATATCATCGTACTCGATATTGGCTTGCCTAAAATGGATGGCTTAGACCTGCTTCATAGCATTCGTTCGAAAGGTATCACCATTCCCGTATTATTACTCACAGCACGTGACACTATCGAAGACCGCGTACAGGGTCTAGATAGCGGCGCAGATGATTATATTACCAAACCATATGAGCTTGAAGAGTTATCAGCTCGCTTGCGCGCATTATACCGACGTTTTTCGCTACGCACAGAACCAAAACTCGATTACAAAAATATCCAGCTCGATCCTGCGGGCCATACTGTGAAATTTAAAGGCGAAGAAATGACATTGTCTCGTCGTGAATTTGCATTGTTACACACCTTGCTCGCCAATGTCGGCCGAGTGTTATCTCGCGAACATTTAACGCAAACACTCTATGGCTGGGGTGACGACGTTGATAGTAATGCGCTTGAGGTACACATCCATAATTTGCGCAAAAAATTTGGAACAGGCTTTATTCGCACCGTTCGTGGTGTTGGTTATATGGTAGAAAAAGAACTCGGCGAATGGGCAAAAGAAGAAGCTAGCAAAAACAATCAATGATTGTGGCCTAAAGCCACTTTAAAGTACTCTTCGCGAAAAGACGGGCAATGACACATGAAGTCCATTAAATTAACCTTTAGTCTCACATTACTTTTCAGCATTGTTGCAGCCATTATCGTTTCTGTAGGAAGCATTATCTTTTTCGGCGACCATGTCACCATTTATTTCGTCATCCCTTTAATTTTCATCTTAGTCGGAGCGATTTTTTACTTTATTTATAACTATATTATTCGACAACTTAATAAACTCTCGAAAGAATTATCAAAACACGTTTCAACAAAATTTGAGCTCATTGACGACACACCTTATCCTCATGAGCTAAAATCTTATATCAACGAACTCAACCAACAATTCTCTAACTTCAAACGATTACTCGAGAGAAATAAGCGCTTTTCCGCAGATGCGGCACATGAACTGAGAACACCACTCACCGCACTAAAAACGCAGGCACAAATTGCACTACAAATGACCGACCCGACAGAACAACGCAGCGCAATCGAAAATGTATTGTTAAGCGTTGATCGCAGCATTCATATCGTAAAACAATTACTCACACTCAGCCGACTTGACCATGAGGAAGGCCTTAATGACATTATCCCAGTCAACCTTGAAACCATTAGTGCTGAAATCATCGCTCTACTCTATCCTACAGCACTCGAAAAAAACATCGAAGTCGAGCTCATAAACGAATGCGAGCATACACCAATCATTTTAGGTAACGATGCAACACTTGGAATCCTATTAAGAAATCTCATCGACAATGCAATCCGTTACACACCGAATGGTGGCGAAGTGACTGTGACACTTATTGAAAAACGGCGCGTCATCATTCTAAGCGTTATAGATAACGGTCCTGGCATACCAGAAGAATACCACGATCAAGCATTCGACCGATTCTTTAGAATACTCGGCACCAGGCAGCAAGGAAGTGGCTTAGGACTTGCCATTGTCAAACAGATTACAGACTTACATAGTGCGAGCATTCGCCTAAAAACCCCACCCAACGGTAAAGGTTTACAAGTCAATATTGCTTTCTTGAAGCCCGGCGAAAATGAATTGAACGATTATCATGTTGTTTGAAAAGTTAAAAGGAAACGAACTCATCCTCACTCCAAATAAGCGCTTGGCTGCTGCACTGCAAAGAGAACATCAACAATATCAAACCCGCCAGCAAAAATCGTGCTGGGTAAACCCTACTATTTTGCCACTACAAACGTGGCTACAACAAGGTTGGCAACACCTGTTACCCTACACAAACAAACTTTTACTCTCAGGCCACCAAGAAGATATTCTGTGGCTCAAGTTACTGCGCGAAACGCTTGCTGACACTTCATTAATCAATGAATTTACTACTGCACAAAGCATGAAGCAAGCATGGCATATTGAGCAATTATGGGAACAATCTCAATCGAAGCCATCCATGCTGAATGAAAACATACAACTTTATGAAAAAACCAAACAACGCTATCAAACTTTATGCGAGCAAAAGCGTTGGTGCGATCAAACATCAATGATCCTAGAAATTATCAAACACCATGAAAAACTACAATTGCCTAGCGATATCCTTCTCTATCAGTTTTTAGAATTTCCCCCATTACATCAACGCTTATTCGATTCGCTAAAAACAATCACTACAATCGTCAGTTATAAACCGACGTCTATCAACGAAAAAAAATCACATACCTTTCTAGAAAACCCCGAACAAGAAATAATTGCCATGGCTCAATGGGCGAAGACGGAATATGAAAACTCTCATGGCCAATCAAAAATCGGGTGTATTTTCCCTAATTTAAATCAAGCTCGCGATGATGTCTTGCGAATTTTTCAAGAAACGTTTTCAGAACACCCAAACACCCCTTTTGATATTTCAGCAGGGAAACCCTTGTCACAACACAATATCATCAGCGCAGCGGTATTATTACTGCAATGCAACAATCACTTGATTGCATTTGAGACACTCAGCAGCATCATACGATCACCTTACATGAAACATGCTGAAACGCTTTTTATGCAACGCCATAAACTCGATGCATTACTTCGCCAATATTTGCCTACGGAATTTACTTTTCAACAGTTTTTGAATACGCTCACGCATATTCAGGAAGAAAATGAAGTTACATTAATCGATGAGTGGAAAAACTTTAAAAACGCCATGCCTTCACATAAAATCAAGCCCAACCAATTCGCTAAAAACTGCTTAGAGCAATTACAAATCCTTGGCTGGCCAGGTGAACGCACACTCAACAGCGAAGAATACCAATTAGTCACACGCTTTATCGAATGCTTAAAAGAATTTTCACAATACGATACCGTTATCGAATCCATATCGACAAACGAAGCGTTCTCTTGGCTTCGACAACTCTTACATCACACCATCTTTCAGCAACAAACTGAAAAAGCACCCATACAAATTTTAGGCGCACTCGAAGCTTCGGGTATGATTTTTGATGCATGTTGGGTCGCATGCATGCATGATGGCACATGGCCTACCAAACCAAACCCAAATCCATTTATACCCTATAGCATACAAAGAGAGTTCCGCATGCCACACTGTGATGCAGAACGAGAGCGCCTCTTTTGCCAAAAGCTTTTAAAACAATGGATTAACAATACACGCGCTATCATCTTCAGCACTCCAAAATTCATTGATGAGGCACCGTGTCGTATTAGTCCACTACTGCAAGAAAAATACGAAACGTATCAACCAACACTCCAAATAGAAATAGCAAAAACATACGACCTAGAAACACTTGTCGATGACCACGGCCCCGCGCTTACTGAATCTGAAGCCGAAGACATTCAAGGCGGTACAGATATTATTAAACGACAAGCGCTTTGTCCTTTCCAAGCATTTGCCACTTATCGATTAAATACAAATACGATCGAATCACCTACTGAAGGACTCGATGCAGCAACGCGTGGAAGCTTGCTACATATCGCATTAGAGAATGTCTGGAAAACCCTTTCTTCTCACAAAGCATTAATTTCCTTATCAGCAGAAGAACGTATCACTTGCATATCTAATGCTGTTGATGCCGCGTTTTCACGATTACATATTTCAACAAAAACGCTTTACCATACTTTAGAGCAACAACGTCTATTGAACTTAATCAATGAATGGTTAACACTCGAAGAAAGAAGAAAAGCTTTCTCCGTCATATCCGAAGAAGCATCGGTGAATTACCGTTACGGTCCACTAAAAATCAAGATGCGCATCGATCGTATTGATAAATTAGAGGATGGACAATATGTCATTATTGATTATAAAACAGGAAAACCCAACGTAATCGATTGGTTTGGTGACCGTATCCGCGAACCACAGCTACCCATGTACGCTATTAGCTATTCATCTCCTGTAAGCGCACTCACATACGCACAGATACGAACTAACGATACGCAATTTAAAGGTATTGCCAAGGACGACAATACTCTCGATATGGTTAACATGCGCTTTGACATTGATTGGAAGTCTCAATTAAACGATTGGAAAACAGCGATTGATCATTTAGCCGATGAGTTTATTCATGGCGTCGCCACTGTTGACCCTGTCGACGATACCGCATGTCAATATTGTCATTTACACGGTTTATGTAGGATTTTTGAAGTTGAGTGAAGTAAAAACAACAACCACTATCGCTGATGCAAAAGCACGGGCACGCGCCTTAGACCCTTCGCACTCCTTTATTGTGCAAGCACCCGCGGGCTCTGGAAAAACGGAGCTGTTAACACAACGTTTTCTTAATTTGCTTGCCTATGTTAATGCGCCTGAAGAAATCATTGCCATCACATTCACCAAAAAAGCCGCGAATGAAATGCGCGCTCGTATTATTGACGCCTTACTACGTGCAAGCCAAACTGCTATGCCAGAAGAACCACACAAACGAAACACGTGGCAACTTGCTCAAAACGCTTTAGAACGTGACCAAAAGCAACAATGGCATTTACTAGAAAATCCAACTCGATTACGCATTTTAACCATCGATGCATTTTGTTATTCGCTTACAAGCCAAATGCCAATTACAGCAAAATTTGGCACAACAACCACGATCACCGATGATGCCGCTCCTCTCTACGAACAAGCTGCTTCTGAGTTACTCGCATCTCTAGAAGAGAATGTAGGCTGGCAAGAAGCAATTAAAACGCTACTCATTCACCTGGATAATCATCTGCCTCGTGT
Organism: Gammaproteobacteria bacterium; assembly: GCA_046290385.1. Taxonomy (GTDB): domain Bacteria; phylum Pseudomonadota; class Gammaproteobacteria; order JAGOUN01; family JAGOUN01; genus JBKAGM01. Next base: position 3,371 of record JBKAGM010000002.1, on the reverse strand, counting down.
TAAAAAACTCATTGTGAATATGCTTGCTAAACGTGACCAATGGTTACCACACATACTCGGCGCAAGAGTAAGAGAAGAATTAGAATCGCATTTGCAGCACATCAACCAAGTCATTTTAGAAAAATGCGATGCGCATATTCCTGAAGTATTAAAAAATGAAATTGCCAACCTTGCTCGCTATGCCGCTGACAACATTAACCACACCGACAGCGCAATTATTCACTGTAAAGACATGATAGATATGCCTTTACCTAATACGCAAAACAAAGCACTCTGGTTGGCCATTAGCGAACTATTATTGACTAAATCCGGTAGTTTTCGTAAAAGCGTCACTATCAAAATTGGTTTCCCCGCACCATCATCAACAAAAGATAAAGCTGAAAAGTTACGCTTTACTGAATATAAAAATCGCTTTTCAAACCTCATTGCTTCACTAGAAGAAAACGCTTTTCTTTTGCCCTCATTGATCGAGCTCACACTCGCACCACCTGAGCATTATACCGATGAGCAATGGCACGTGCTAAACGCACTCATGACATTACTACCCATCGCCGCAGCGAAGCTGCGCATCATCTTCAGTCAGCGAGGATGTATTGATTACATTGAAAATATGCTTGCCGCAAACTTAGCATTAGGTGATGACACTTCACCCACCGATTTAGCATTAGGGCTCGATTATAAAATAAAGCACATCCTTGTAGATGAGTTTCAAGACACTTCTGTACATCAAACACAATTACTCGCGAAACTCACTGCCGGATGGACCCCTGATGATCAACATAGTTTATTTATTGTCGGTGACCCCATGCAATCAATCTATCGATTCAGACAAGCCGAAGTAGGTTTATTTCTACGCGCCAAACACTTTGGCATCGGCCATATTCCTCTCGAATCACTGATGTTAAAAACAAACTTTCGTTCAGCAAATAAAATTGTCGAATGGAATAACACACATTTTTCTGACATCTTCCCTAAAGCAGAAGATATGATCGTTGGCGCAATTACTTATGCTCCTTCTATTGCACACCATGAAGATAACGCTACCATCGAATGTCATGGCGTCTTAAATAATAATGAAAGTAGCAAAGTCATCGCAATCATCGATAATGCAAAACAAGAAAACCCTGAACAAACTATAGCTATTCTCGTTCGTTCTCGCAGTCATTTATTTGAAATTATTCAAGGACTCAAGGAAAGAAAGCTTGATTATCAAGCGATAGAAATCGAACAACTAAGTCACCGCCCTGTCATTCAAGACTTAATGGCGCTGACTAAAGCTTTACTACATTTATATGATCGTGTCGCCTGGCTATCTGTTTTTCGGGCACCATGGTGCGGTTTAACCTTAAGCGACTTGTATGCTCTTCCGCAAGAATTTTCAATTTTTGATCCTGAAATTCAAAACAGACTCAGCGACGATGGAAAAAAACGCTTATCACACTGCCAGTCTATTTTAGTCAACGCCTTAGAGCAAAGACAACAACACTCTTTGCGCGAATGGATCGAATCAACATGGAAAACATTAGGTGGCGCACATTACCTAAAGCAAACCTCTGATATTGAAGATGCTCAGCATTTTTTTGCTTTAACAGAGACTTTAGATGAACAGGCAAGCGTATTAGATTTTGATACACTGGATAAAAAAATCAATGAACTCTTCGCCTCGCCATCGACATCATCACCCAACCCAATACAAATCATGACAATACACAAATCCAAAGGATTAGAATTTGATACCGTGATTATCCCAGGCTTAAACAAACGTCCTCGCCCAACCTCACATCAACTCTTGCTATGGCTGGAGCACCCTGACGAAGACGAGATCAATCATTTATTGTTAGCACCCATCAGCCAACCGAATACACGCGAAACAATTTACGATTTCATTAGCAAAAAAGAAAAAGAAAAATATCATCACGAGTTAACCCGCCTACTTTATGTAGCCGCGACACGCGCAAAATCACAATTGCATTTTGTTGCCTCATTATCCATTGATGATGAAGGCTGCATTCAACACCCAACACCCAATTCATTATTATCACTGCTTTGGGAAAGTTGCCAACAGGATTTCTTACGCGATGCGACACCAAGCAAGGATGAAGAGACAACGACAATCTCTGCTAAACTTAAACGCTTTCCAATCAACTACTTTACGCAACATTATCAACCGATAGAGAAATCTCTTGGCAAAAACCAACCGGAATTGTCACTTTATAATGATGTTCATGCCTTAACTGGAACATTAATTCACTTATTATTGCAACATATCGCGGAGCAAGGAAAACCAATAGCATACAATCCCTCTACCATCGAGCAGATGGCAAAACAAATCGGCGTGCTTCCACATCAATGCGATGAGGTTGTGCAAAAAACACAACAGGCACTCGATAATATTTCTAAAGACCCAAAAGGAAAATGGATTCTCTCGCCACACAAAGAGCATCGCGCTGAGTTATCCATGACAATCCAACAAAAAAATAAATTACAAACCGTTGTAGTTGATAGAACTTTTGTCGATGAGAATGATGAGCGTTGGATTATTGACTACAAAACCTCGGTTTATCATGGCGATGAGCTTGAGAGTTACCTACAAAGCGAAGCTAAAAAACATCACCCACAGTTAGATTTATATCGACAAGCTTTCCAATCAATTGAAGATCGCAAAACCCATATAGCCCTCTACTTTCCGTTGATTCCTGCTTGGTATGAATGGTAGAATAATTCTAGTAATTAAAAGGAAGTATCAAAATGTCTAAAGTCTACGAAGCTATCGCTCCAATCACACTACAAGATGAAACCATTTTAAAGCATAAAAAGGCGATGCCTGAGCTCGTGCATATCGATGACCCAGCAACAAGCATACTGCTTACACTAGAACATACTACACCATTAACTATCAGCCCTAACGATACGATCCCAGAGGCTTTAATGGAAATGAAGGCAAACAACGAACACTTACTTTTTGTCATAGACGAGGATCAAAAATTTTCAGGCATTATTAGTTCTGAAGTCATTCACAGTGAACGCCCATATCAAATCATTGAAGAACGCCGTATTACATATAATGAATTACTTGTTCGCATGTTAATGGTACGTCGTGAAAAAGTGCTTTGCTTGAATTTTGAAGATATCAAACACGCAAAGATCGGCCATATCATCGAAACCTTTAAGCAAGCAAAACGACGCTATGCACTTGTGCTTAACGTTGAGGAAAATGGCGAACAATGCTTGCATGGTTACTTTTCTGCGACACAAATTTAACCGTATTTTGGAATCTTACCAGAGGCCGAATATATGGCTGCATCTCAACCTTCATTTTGCTAAATATTCCGAATTTATCATTGCAATAATGGCAGAGTCCATATATGACA
>JBKAGM010000001.1:0-126474 GCA_046290385.1 Gammaproteobacteria bacterium | reverse complement strand
AAATTGATGTTTTTTAACGTTCAGATAAAAAAAACCACCCGTTGCTCAGGCGGGTGGTTTCAGGCGGCACGGTTGCCTTTACTTAGCGATTTCAACCTTGTTTAAACCAACTTAACTAGTAACCTTCTTGATTTTAAGTGTAACGCTACTTTCGCCTAATGGGTATCGACTTTGCATTTTCCTGAAGTTCTTTACATAATCTTGACAGTGGGCTAAAAAAATTAAAATCGAGTTATCAACTGAAATCAGGTACACGTACTTCCGGACCAGGTGGTCAATATGATGGTGCTTTTGTTCAGGATTTTGAGAAAGCTATGAGGGCGCAAAATCGAGGAGGTGCCAAAGCCAAAAACCACCTGGTGGTGATCGACGGGGCCACCAACGCCTATGACGGGGCCGCAAAGATAATTTTAGCTGGCGTTAAGTAGCGCAAAACACATAGCAAACAAATGTAATCTATTGTTTTATATGGAGAAAAAAACTCATATAAAACAGACAGATATAACCCCATGTAATATAATCATTTTTTTTGTTCAAACTTTCATAGCTTGGTCTATACTTCCGGTGAGTGAGTAATATGAGGGTATTGCAATGGATATTACACTATTTTTAGCAAAAGCCTTTGCCATATTTTTGGTTGTGATAGGGCTTGCTATGTTTATGGGTCGTACGCGATTCATTAGTGAATATAGTGCAGTAATAGAAGATAAACCCGCCTTTTTTGTCCTGGGTTTGTTGATGTTGATCTTGGGTATTGTGCTCGTGCTGTTGCATAATGTCTGGATCGCTAACTGGACCATTATAATCACCATATTAGCATGGCTAGTGCTTGTCAGAGGCTTAATGAGGATGTTTATACCATCCTTAGATAAACTAGTGAAGAAAATCATTAAGCAGCAAGACGTTTATTATCTTGTTTGCTTGGTGTTAATTTTACTAGGACTTTATCTAGGTTATATGGGATTTGTGGTATAACACATAAAGTAACATCGCAGTTAAAAAATGGGCTCGCAAGGGGTTGTCGGCCCATTTTTTTTGACTTTTCACTCTTTTATGCTACTATTCTGCCGTTATGAATAGATCCTTGATGCAGTCTCAACAAAAAATTTATCTAGATGCGTTTCTAGCATTGTGTGGTGTATTCAACTATCGTCAAGACCCCAGATTGCCTATACGTATATCCTGACGACGCATAATCGCGTTATACATCATTTTATTATAATTTTAGTCAGGAGAAATCCATGTTACATCTTAAAGACATTACGATCACAAGAGGCGTTAATTCTCTTATAGAACATATCAACCTTGATATTTTTGAAAAGCAATCAATAGGTTTAGTTGGTGCAAATGGTTGCGGAAAATCAAGCTTGTTTGCTGCCATTAGAGGCGATATAGATCTTGCTGATGGTGAGATTGATGGGAAAAGTCAGTTACAGATAAGCAGTTTGGAACAAGAGGTTCCTGGGTTATCTGTTTCAGCATTACGTTACGTTATGTCTGGTGATGTAACATTAGATGAAGTGCTAAGTGCCCTAGAAAAAGCAGAGGCCACGAATGATCACGATATGCTCATGTCATGCCATCAGCGTATGTATGAAATTGATGGGTATAGTGCTGAAGCAAAAGCAGCAAAGATACTCATTGGTTTGGGTTTTACTCAGGAGCAAGTTGAAAAGCCTATAAAAGATTTTTCTGGTGGTTGGCGTATGCGTGTTAGCTTGGGAAAATGTTTATTTTCGCCAAGCGATATATTGTTACTTGATGAGCCAACAAACCATTTGGATTTAGAAGCTATTTTGTGGCTGGAAAAGTATTTGTCGCTTTATCCAGGAGTGATATTGTTAATATCACATGATCGTGATTTTTTAGATCATACAGTAAAGCAGATAGCACATATTGAGAATAAACAGTTAAAGCTCTATACCGGAGATTATTCTTCATTTGAGCAACAACGCGCTCAGGCAATTGCTATGCAAAATGCACAGCATCGAAAGCAACAAGTACAGCTTAAACATATGCAAAGTTACGTTGATCGTTTTAGATATAAAGCATCTAAAGCGAAGCAGGCACAGTCTCGATTAAGGGCGATAGAAAAAATGGAAATCGTTTCTCCTGTTCATGAAAGTTCACCATTTCGTTTTCATTTTATGAAGCCAGATCGATTACCCACCCCGTTGTTAACAATGGATCGTGTTAATCTGGGTTATGGTGACAAGACGGTGCTAGAAAAAGTTAATCTCAGTATTGGATGCACGGATCGTATAGGTTTATTAGGTGTTAATGGTGCGGGCAAAAGTACTTTGATAAAAGGTATGTGTGGCGCGATTAATCCACTCGCGGGTAAAATTAAAAATGCTCCTGGTCTAAAAATAGGATATTTTGCGCAACACCAAGTTGATGCTTTATCCATGGATGAGTCACCCCTGCAGTTATTGCGTAATCAAGGCTGGAGAAAAACAGAAAAAGAAGCGATTTCCTATTTAGGAAGTTTTAACTTCAGCCGAGAGCAGTCATTAACCCCGCTACAAACATTTTCTGGAGGAGAAAAATCGCGTGTTGCATTAGCGTTGATTATCGCTCAAAAACCTAATCTATTATTATTAGATGAACCAACTAACCACCTAGATTTGGAAGTCCGACAGGCATTAGTGCTCGCTTTGGAGCAATTTGAAGGCGGTATGATTTTGATATCACATGATCGCTATCTTTTGCGCACATTAGTTGATGAACTATATATTGTAGAGCAAGGGTTTGTTAATCGATTTGATGGCGCAGTGGAAGATTATCAATAGATGAGGAGACTGATAAGTCGTTATGTAGTAATACGCTATACATGAAGTGTTTTGAGGAGCTGTATTTAATTCAGCTAGATAGCATAATGCTGGTAGAAAATATAAAAATACTGTAACATAACGGTATTCCATCAGCTAGGTAATAGTGAATGCCAGTGGTTTACATACACCCCTCACTGCAACGGTTAGTGGAGGGAAATTTACGCGAATTTAAATTTCAAGAGTTGAAAAAATCTGAGCTTTTTCCAATTCTTTTTAAAAACCATCCACAATTAAAGGCTGCTCTTGCTTCTAAGAGCGGTGGTTTGAATCAATATGTAAACGTTTATATCAATGGAAAACATTCTCGTCATTTTGATGATGATCACAAGCTTGAAGCTGACGATCAAGTTGAAATTGTTACCTCACTTGTGGGAGGTTAAATGTTTAGTCAGAATGAAACTCTGCGTTATTCTCGTCATTTCCCTGTTATTGGTTTAGAAGGTCAAGCAGCGCTTAAAGAAGCAAAAATTTTATGTGTTGGAGCAGGCGGATTAGGTTCAGCATCATTACCCTATTTAGCTGCTGCAGGTATTGGTACCATAGGTGTGATGGATGGCGATGATATTGAGTTATCAAATCTACAACGACAAATTTTGTTTCGTGAATCCCAAATAGGTCAAAACAAAGCAAAAATCGCATGTCAAAATTTATCTGAAATTAATTCAACTATCAAACTCAATGCATATGAAGATCATCTTGATGAAAAAAATGCTGAAGATATTATTCAAGAATATGATCTTATCCTCGATGCAACTGATAATTTTGATGCGAGGTATTTAATAAATCGCTATTCACGCTTATATGGTAAACCTATGGTCTCATCAAGTATTTTTCAATTTGATGCACAATTGTCTGTGTTTAATTATCAGGATGGTCCTTGTTATCAGTGCTTGTACCCTGAAAGACCGCCGAGTGATCTTATCCCTAATTGTGCTTTAGGTGGAGTATTAGGCGTGTTACCAGGTGTAATGGGAACGTTGCAGGCCAATGAGGTGATTAAGATTTTATTGAATAAAGGGGAAGTATTATCAGGAAGATTAATGGCCATGGATTTGCTTTCCATGCGCATGCGATTTTTCGAAGTAGATAAGAATAAAACTTGTTCTAAATACGACTGTGCCCCTATTAAAAAATCATCTGAGGATATACAAAAAATGATAGATATTGCTGAAATTCAACCTGAAGCTCTTAAAACTTTATTATCAAGCGAAGAGATTTATTTAATAGATGTACGAGAACCATTTGAACGTCAAATCTGTCATATAGGCGGTCGTCATATCCCTTTGGGTCAATTGGAAAATCATTATGATGATTTTCCAAGGGATAAAAAAATTATAATGTATTGTAAGTCTGGAGGACGTAGTCGTAAAGCAGCTGATTTATTACAACAAGCTGGATTTCAAAATGTATTTAGTTTGACAGGAGGTATTTTAGCTTGGGCAGATGTAATTGATCCCTCACTTCATAAGTATTAAATTGGTGAGAAACATCTTGTTTGAAAATTTTCTAATGTTCAAGTTCTCCGATTCGTTCCTTCTCCAAGTTTTTAAAATCCCAGAGTTTTTTATCCATTAATTGACTGGGTTTTACGCTCTGGAGAGCGTGTAACATATTGCTTGGAATCTTTGGATTTTTGGAGGCAAGATGTTGTATCAACGATTTGACGCTTTGACGGATAAGATTTTCTTGTGTGCCACATAAGTTGCAGGGGATAATTGGAAACTTTTGCTCATTGGCATATTCAATGATATCTTTTTCCTGACAATATGCTAAAGGGCGTATGACAATATGATCTTTGTTGTCAGTTAATAACTTTGGCGGCATCGATTTGATTTCACCATTATAAAGCATGGACATCATAAGAGTTTCAATTAAATCATCGCGATGATGTCCAAGCGCGATTTTAGTAAATCCTTTTTCACTAGCATAGCGATAGATAATGCCTCGCCGCAGGCGTGAGCATAGTGAACAGTAAGTTTTACCAGCGGGGATTTTTTCTTTAACAATTGAATAAGTATCTTCAGTGACTATTTCAAAAGGAATATTGCGCTCGGTAAGCCATGCGCGCATCTCGGTGTCTTTCCAGCCAGGTTGTGATTGATCAAGAGTGAACGCAAAAATTTCAAATTTATAATTTGATCGAATGCGAGCTTTATTGAGTAATGTTAACAGAGTATATGAATCTTTTCCGCCAGAAAGACAAACCATGACGCGATCGCCTGTTTGTATCATGTCAAAATCGGCAATGGTTTTTGTGAAATAATGAAGTAATTTTTTTTCTACTTTAGATTCCATAATTAAACTACCCTCGCTGCCCACACGCCTACCCAAGCGGCAAGTAAACAAAATGATACATTAGCAAAGATATTGCCTATCGCTCCTATAAGATTGCCTGTTTCAAACATGCGTAATGTTTCGAGTGAAAACATCGAAAACGTTGTATAACCACCTAAGAATCCAACTAATAATAGTGATCGCCAGTAAGAATCGCCATGGTGCAATAAGCTTTCGACAAGAAAGCTAAATAAAAAGCCCATTAAAAGGGAGCCTGTTACATTGACCGTTAATGTGCCGACAGGAAATCTATGTCCGAGAAGAAAATGGGTGCCGTTAGACACCCAATAACGTGATAAACCGCCTAATCCACTACCTAAAAATATGAATATATTATTGTTCAAAACTTTACCCATATGGTGATTTCATTGATGGAATAGAGTAACCTTAGTTTTAGTTATGATCAAGCAAACCTATACAAGGATAGTAAAATGAAGGTAAATCTGACCGAACCCCAATATTATGAATGGTATAAGTGTTCTTTGGATGACCCAGAGGGCTTTCGCATGAAATAAAAGGACAAGTTGTTTATGCCTTTGTTACCCCAAAAGCTGATGTGGTGCCTAATGCTGATTTAGAGGCAGAATTACAGGCCCTGGTCACTAAAAAAATTAGTGCTGTTGCTAAGCTTGATCAAATACAATAGACAACTGATTTGCCCAAAACGCGTTCGGGAAAAATTATGCGTCGTATTTTGAGAAAAATTGTTAATAATGATTTGGAATCGTTAGGCGATACATCAACATTAGCAAATCCTGAGGTCGTGGAGTCGATTATATCGAAGTCATAAATATCACTTGCACTCAGGGGACGAAAAGGGTACATTAATAACTCGCAAAAGGAATGAATTATGTCTGATACACTTCAGCCAAAGCATAAACGCATAGCTTTATTTGCCCTGTGTTTGGCGTTTTTTATGGTGATCATTGACGTCACCATCGTCAATGTGGCTTTGCCTAGCATGTCTATCGAGTTGCATGGTGGAATTTCCTGGTTACAATGGATTATCGATGGCTATGCACTCACGTTTGCTTGCTTTTTGTTATCCGCAGGACATTTTGGCGATCATTTCGGTCCTAAGGTGAGTTTTGTTTTAGGATTAATTTTATTTACGTTAACTTCATTAGGTTGCGGTTTAGCCAATGATTTTCTGACATTGACAGGATTTCGCTTATTACAAGGAATGGCGGCGGCTTTGATGGTGCCAACTTCTCTCTCTCTGGTAAATGTATTATTTAAAACAAAAACAGAGCGTGCACGCGCTATTGGCATCTGGGGAAGTATTGGTGGAATTGCTGCGGCTTGTGGTCCATTAGTAGGTGGTATTTTAACTTCTATTTTTAGTTGGCGTTCGGTCTTTTTTGTTAATGTCCCTGTTGGATTGCTAGCAATTATAATCGCTGTGATTTATGTCCCTAGACCTGGTGGTACTGGAAAAGAGTCTTTTGATGTCCCTGGTCAGTTTTTTGCAATTTGTAGTATTGGCGCATTGGCTTTTGGTTTAATTGAATCAGGGCGATTAGGGTGGACTTCCCCTTTAGTGCAATATAGTTTTATCCTGTTCGCGATAGCTTTAGTTGTGTTTTTATTTTTAGAATGGCGTGTTAAGTCCCCCATGTTTCCATTAACATTATTTAAGTCACGTGAGTTTTCTATTGGATTAATTTCAGGTGTGTTGCTTAATTTTGCCTTTTTCGGCATTTTATTTTTATTGCCTTTATATTTCCAACATGTAAGACATTATAGCGTGTTAATGACTGGTATGGCCGTTTTGCCACTGACGGTTCTTACCATTTTTGGTTCTTTCTTTAGCGGCCGTGTCACAGGTAAGTATGGTTCAAAATTACCAATGATAATAGGGTTATCTTTTGTGACTTTTGGTTTTGTTGGAGCATTAATTGCAGCAGAGGATCATCCAACCTATCTTGCTTTGGCTTTGCCTTTGCTCGCGGTGGGTTTTGGTATTGCCTTTGCCATGCCTGCTGCTACTGTGATGATTATGAACGCCGTCCCGCCCACACATACAGGACTTGCTTCAGGAACCTTCAATGCATTGAGGCAAGTTGGTAGTTTAATAGGGGTTGCTGTGTTTGGTACGGTTGTGGCTGTTTCTTCAGGATTTGTTGAAGGCTTGCATGTTGGGCTAATTTGTTCTGCTATTGCTTGCTTTATCGCCTTATGTTTCGTTTTATTTTTACCAGGTGGTATTACTCCCGATGAAAAATAAAAAAAGATGCGCTTGGGTGACTGATGACCCATTGTATATTGATTATCATGATCACGAATGGGGTGTGCCAGTCTATGATGAAAAAAAATTATTTGAGTTTTTGATTTTGGAAGGCATGCAAGCCGGATTAAGTTGGATTACTATTTTAAAAAAACGAGAAAATTTCCAAAAGAGTTTTGATCATTTCAACCCTGAAAAAATTGCTCGATACAATCAACGAAAAATTCAATCTTTGTTAAAAAATGAGGGGATCATCCGAAATCGCTTAAAAATTAATGCGGCAGTAGGTAACGCCGAGGCTTTCTTGGAGTTAAAAAACAACGGAGAAAATTTTGTTGAATATCTTTGGAATTTTGTAGGTGGAAAGCCTATTCAAAATTGTTGGAAGACACTGAAGCAGGTGCCCGCCAGCACAGATATTTCAGAGAAAATGTCAAAGGACTTAAAAAAACGTGGGTTTAAATTTGTCGGCAGCACAATATGCTATGCTTTCATGCAGGCTGTTGGTATGGTGAATGACCACACAACCGATTGTTTTAGGCATATTGATACTTCGCGATATCGCTAACACATGCTACAATATCCGGCTATGAATGAGCTTATAACATCAGAAAAAACAACTATATTACAACCGCTTGCGGCTCGAATGCGTCCGAAGACACTGGATGAATATGTTGGACAGCAGCATCTCCTTGGTCCAGGCAAGCCACTGCGTCTTGCTATAGAGCATGGACATGCGCACTCTATGATATTGTGGGGACCTCCTGGTACAGGAAAGACAACCTTGGCGCGAATGATTGCCCAATATGCTAATGCCGAAGTGGCATCTTTGTCAGCTGTGTCTGCAGGGGTTAAAGATATTCGCGCGGTCATGTCAGAAGCAGAATTTCGCCAACAGCAAACACAAAGGGGAACGGTGTTATTTATTGATGAAATTCATCGTTTTAATAAATCACAGCAAGATGCGCTGTTGCCATATGTAGAAGACGGTGTTGTTACGTTGATTGGCTCAACCACTGAAAACCCTTCATTTGAATTAAATAATGCGTTGTTATCCCGAGCGCGTGTATATGTTTTAAAGCGTTTAACCGATGAAGATTTAAAACACTTGCTTGATCATGTTCTTTCCGATTCTAGGCGTGGTTTTGGGCAGTATGAAATTACTTTCCCTGAAAATTTGAGAGATACATTAATTCAATACGCCGATGGTGATGCTCGACAGTGTTTGAACATGTTAGAGCTACTTGTCGATTTTTCATTAGATGAGGCGAAAGTAGAGATTACAGAAGAAGTACTCAATGAAGTATTGACGCATCACGTACGTCGATTTGATAAAGGAGGGGATTATTTCTATGATTTAATTTCTGCGTTACATAAATCGATTCGTGGATCAGATCCTGATGCATCCTTGTATTGGTTTTCGCGTATGCTTGATGGTGGTTGTGATGCATTGTATATCGCTCGTCGCATGGTGCGTGTGGCAAGCGAAGATATTGGCAACGCCGATCCGCGCGCATTAACATTAGCCCTAAATGCTTGGGATGTTCAGGAACGTTTGGGCAGTCCAGAAGGGGAGCTTGCTATTGCGCAGGCGATTGTTTATATGGCATGTGCCGCTAAAAGTAATGCGGTTTATAAGGCTTTTGGACAGGCGATGAAAACAGTTAAATCAACAGGCACATTAGAAGTACCCATGCACATTAGAAATGCACCTACAAAACTAATGAAAAACATGGGCCATGGCGATCGCTACCGTTATGCGCATGATGAACCATATGCTTATGCTGCAGGAGAATGTTATTTTCCTGAAGAATTAAAAGCCCAACAATTTTATCATCCTGTTGATAGAGGGTTAGAGAAAAAAATTAAAGAAAAATTAGCCTTTTTAAAATCATTAGACAATCATTCAGACGACAATTAAGGAACACAAATGACATTTGTTGAATTTAAAATCTTCTCAGCACTATTGATTCTAGTAATTGCTATCATCGCGGGTTGGTATCCTTTTTATAAACATATGCATATTAAAGATGGAAAACGTTTCCCATATGCTGAAGCTATTGCTGCAGGTGTCTTTTTGGGCGCTGGTTTATTACATATGTTGGGTGATGCTGCTCAGGAATTTCAGCATACGGGAATTGAATACCCGATCCCGTTTTTTTTAGCAGGTTTGACTTTTTTATTTCTACTTTGGTTAGAACATCTTGGGCAGCGGTATGCGAATAATGAATCTATCTTTTCTTTTCTGGCAACATTTATGCTCTCTATTCATGCGTTTCTAGCAGGTAGTGCATTGGGTTTAAGCGAGGGTGTTTCAGTCGCTTCGTTGATTTTAGTTGCTATACTTGCCCACAAATGGGCGGCAAGCTTTGCTTTAGCAGTGCACATCAATAAAAGTGAATTGCCTATTAGTACTGGGATGATCCTGTTTGGTGTGTTCGCTCTGACAACGCCAATAGGTGTGATATTTGGTAGTGCTTTACTGAGTTCATTGCATGCCCACTCTATATTGATTCCTATTTTTAACTCACTCGCTGCAGGGACATTTTTATATTTGGGCACTTTGCATGGATTAAACCGCGCAGCGATGATTCGTTGTTGTAACCTCAAGCAATTTAGTATGGTGATCATAGGGTTTTTATTGATGGCTTTAGTTGCATTATGGACATAAGTAAGCATTATTATCGCTTCACGACTAAATAGAATTCTGTTATAGTTTTCGCGGTTGAAATTAATCAAAAGGATTTACTCTATGAAAAAATTGTCTAAAACAGTTTTTGCTATCTCAGTAATAGCAGCTTCAACAACGTGTATAGCGGGTGCATACAATGGTCAAATGGCAGAGCAACGTCATTGGGCCGGACAAGGTGCTGTGACAACAGATGGCGCTTCCCTTGGGCTAGTTTACTATGGTGATGTGTGGGAGATGGGCGTTACAGGTGCTGGCAAATACGATAATGATAGTGATGAAACGAGGCTATTCACCCCAGCAATTTTTGCGGGTAGACGAATAAATCTTGCTGAGAATACAGAATTTGCATATGGACTAGGTTTTAGTTCGAAGTTTGGAAAAGACGATGGCGAAGATATAGACAGCGCCTATGGAGCTGGGCCTTATATTTCACTCGAACAGCACTTAACACCTAACTTGATATTGTCTGCTTGGGTTGAACCTTATTACTATGAGTATGAAAAGAAAGATGGTGATTCAACCACAACACATTCATTCTTTAGTACGGGCGGCATAGCATTATCATACCTTTTCGCCTAATTAATGAATAAAATTCATTCCTTAACACCTGATGTTCTCGGGATTGTTAGAGATAAGGGAACCGAACCACCTGCTGGCGGTGAGTATAATACTGTCCAGACATTTGGAACGTATTGTTGCCGTCAGTGTGGTTTGGCGTTATTTCGTGGTGTGAATCAATTCCATTCGGGTTGTGGATGGCCTAGCTTTGATGAAGAAATATCAGCTACAGTATCACGTCACCCGGACGTTGATGGCGTGAGAACCGAAATTACCTGTTTTCGTTGTAACGCTCACCTTGGGCACGTTTTTCATGGCGAAAATATTACAGAAAAAAACACACGCCATTGTGTCAACTCTCTTGCTTTAGATTTTATTGAAAATGAAGGTGTATTCGATACTGAAGAAGCCATTTTTGCAGCCGGCTGTTTTTGGGGCGTACAAGCATTGCTAAAAACTTTGTCCGGTGTATTAAAGACGGAAGTAGGTTATTGTGGTGGAGATAAAGATTACCCATCATATGAACAAGTCTGTAAGGGAGATACTGGGCATTTAGAGGCGGTGCGTGTATTGTATGATCCAAAAGTCATACCCTACAAAGCGTTAACTGAAAAATTTTTTGAACTTCATGATCCTGCGCAACATAATGGACAAGGCCCAGATATTGGGACACAATATTTGAGTGCTATTTTTTATTATGATGAGCAACAGCGTCAAATCGCAGAAAGCTTAATAGCTTTATTGAAAAACAATGGAGTTATAGCAAGAACACAAGTACGGGAGATGTGTGTGTTTTGGAAAGCAGAAGCATATCATCAAGAGTATTATCTAAAAACCGGTGGAGCGCCTTATTGCCATCGATGGACATCGCGATTTTAATCAAAGGAGACGATTATGTTTAAGAAACACGAGCCTGATTCTGCACATCCTATAGATATATTACGGCATTATTTATCTGACGTTATCTATGGTGCTCACGATGGGATTATTACTACTTTTGCTGTAGTTGTGGGGGCGCAAGGTGCCAAATTGGCGCCAACCATTGTGATTATTTTAGGTTTTGTTAATTTGTTTGCCGACGGTATATCGATGGGTGCTTCACGATTTTTGAGTATTCGAGCGGGGGCTGCAGCCCATAATGTCACGAGGGGATTTATTGAGCCATTATATCATGGTTTTTGTACATTCTTTTCATTTTTTATATTTGGATTATTTCCACTCATTACTTTTTTAATCCCACGCGTAGGGGAGCACCGTTTTTGGATGAGTTGTGTGCTTACTGGTATAACCTTATTTTGCGTAGGATCGTTGCGTATATTCATATCTAAAAAAGATTGGTTTAAGGGCGGTTTAGAAATGTTGATTCTTGGTAGTATTGTCGCTTTTGTTTCATATGGCGTAGGTTTTTTAATTAATAATTATATTTTAACATAGAAGCCATACAAGCATGGATATAAAAACAGAATGGATCGTTATTACCGGCGGCCCTTGTTCAGGTAAAACAACAATCATAGAGGAGCTTGCTAAGCAAGATTATCTCATTGCAGAAGAAGTTGCCCGATCTTACTACTTAGAAGTTATTAAATACAAAGATACTAGAGAGCTTTTAAAGCATCCTCGAGATCTTCAGGATGAAATCCTAGCGATTGAACTAGTGAGAGAGAAGCAATTAGCTCCGGAAGAACTCGTTTTTCTCGATCGCGCATTGCCAGACAGCATAGCCTATTATGGTACGATCGGTGACGTGCCTGATTACGTAAGACAGGCATGTCAAACCTTTCGATATAAACAAATATTTTTCATGGAACAATTGCCTTTTGAAAATGATGATATTCGTCATGAAGATGAAGCTATGGCTAGGAAAATTTCTCAACTTATTTTAGATGCTTATAGTTCATTCGGATATCACCCAATACTTGTGCCGCCGCTGAGCATCGAGCGACGTCTAAATATGATACTAGAGCATATAAAGAACTAGTTATTTCTAACCTAGTGAAAATTGTTTATACTAAAAAGCGCGCTTTTAAATATATCTAAAGGATATTCATCAATAGCGAGGAAGCCATGGATCATCTTGTTCTACCTGATATTGTTATGAGAGATTTGGAGTGTGTTTACCCTATTTTTGAGCTGGTCAAAAATGGCGTTACTCTTACCGACGAAAACTCAAAAATCCTCTATGTAAACCCAGCCTTCTCTAAGATAACAGGTTATGCGAGAGATGAGGCTATAGGCGAAAACCCTGGAATTTTACATTCTGGTGTGCATGACGATGCTTTCTATAAAGACATGTGGAACAGCCTATCGGATAAAGGTTTTTGGGAAGGAAAAATTTGGAATCGAAATAAATCAGGCAGAGTCTATCCAGAGTTGCTCACAATTACTCGACTTTTGAATCCGGAAGGAAAGGTTTGTAACTATCTTGCGATTTTTTCGGATATTACCGTATTAAATGGAAGTGATACAGAAGAAGTTAATTTAGCATTCTACGATCCTCTCACAAGACTTGCAAATAGGCTAGCTCTGGAAGAATATTTTCGTAAAATGAAAGCTGCTTACGATCGGAAAAAATATCAAGGTGAAAAGCAGTCTGATAAAATAGTATTGGTATTTTTTGATTTGAATAAATTTAAGGTGGTGAATGATACTCACGGCCATCTTGTAGGTGATAAGCTTTTAAAAGCTATTGCTGAGCGTTTAAATAAAATGCTTCGTGAATCAGATATTATCGCTAGGTTTGGTGGAGATGAGTTTGTCGCAATGGCTGCCGATATACAAAATGAGCAACACGTGCATGACTTTTGTCAAAGAATAAAGAACGTTTTTATAAAACCATTCATCATAGATAACCTCAGTATTGACTCAAGCGCTTCTATAGGTGTCAGTATCTATCCTGATGATGGAAAAGATTTTGAAACTCTAGTACGCTTGGCTGATGAAAATATGTATAAAGAAAAAGAGATGTGGCGTAAAAGTCATGAAAATGAACGATGAAACTAGTAATTTACTGCATAACATATTGTAAAGCTGCTTGAGCTAATAGGCGTGTTGTATCTAAAAATGGCTTTTTGATATTTTTTTACAGTAATATATATTATACCAAGAATAGCTTGAAAGCTATGTTTCAAACAGTTCATTAAAATCGGAGTATATGTTATGAAAAAAGATACTAAAAAATATATCAATCTTGAAAACGATATCTCATTTTTTATAGAGCTTGAGAAGCTAAAGTCTATATATAGACAGGCCGTAGTAAAATCTGATCAAAATCGTTTTGAGAATAGCGCTGAGCATTCATGGCATGCCATGATATGTGCTTATGCACTAAAAGATTATTTTGTAAGCTTAAATTATGATTTTGATAGGGCGCTGAAGATGCTATTAATTCACGATGTTGTTGAGATAGATGCTGGAGATACGTTTGTATATGACAGTAGTAAAATTTTATCTCAACAAGACGAAAAAGAAGCCCAGGCTGCCAATAGAATATTTTCTCTCCCAAACAAGATGTTGGCAAATGAGCTGTCATCTCTTTGGTATGAATTTGATGAAAATAAAACTGACACTGCATTATTTGCAAATGCGATTGATAAATTTACCCCTTTTATTTTGAATGTTTTTGGTGGCGGGGGAACTTGGCGAAATAATTCAATAAAAAGCGAGCAAGTTCTAAAAAGAAACGAAAATTTAAAAACTATAGCGCCACCTTTATGGATATATTTGAATGATAAAGTTAAAGAGGCAATTGAGAAGGGTTGGTTGGTTTAGTTTTTCTAGACTTGTAAAAAATTATGTAATAAAACTTGTATGGTTATATATAACTGACAGCATAAAAAAATGAGTGAAGAAATGAAAGAGAAACTTTTTTCGTATGGAACACTGCAGCTTGAGAAAGTTCAGATAGAACATTTTGGTCGAAAATTAAATGCTAAGCCAGATGTATTAGAAGGGTATGAAGTTAGAGATTGCCTTATTAAAGACACTAAGGTAGTTAAAGTGTCAGGAAAAACAATCCATCCGATCGCTTGCTTTACTGGAGATCCTGATTCAAAAATATCAGGGATGCTGCTCGAAGTAACTTCTCACGAATTGCAAAAAGCAGATAAATACGAGGTGGATGACTATAAAAGAGTTAAGTGCACTCTTCGGTCTGGAGAGCAAGCATGGGTATATGTACAGAGAAGTTTAAATCTAAAGTCTAACTTCTGAAAAGCCTTTTTGTTAAGGTTGAGCTTGTATTTCGTTTTGTTTTTCTTCTTGATTTATAGACCTAGTTGATTGGTTATCTGGCTGAGAATTATTCCAAAAACCAAAAGTAAGAGCTTTTCTAGTAGATGATGCAATATCAGGTAACCCTCCGTTATAAAGTCCTGCACCATAAACAATAGTATTTAATGCAATGCCGATATTTCTCATCCAAACGATGACGTCAGTGTTTTCTTCGGGTATCCCGTAGATTAAAGCTGGGAGCAGGGTGAGTATTGTCATGCAAAAAAACCCAAACAATGCACCTTGTGTTAATTGTTCTTTCCCAATAACTGACAGTTGCACGCCAAAGGCATAGCGACACCATTCGAAAGGTGTGAATATCAAATGTGCAATTAAGAAACGTTTAGCGTCATCATGTAATGCAGAATCACTTATAAGAGTTTGTGTTATATAAGGCTCTGTTGCGTAAACTACGGATCCTAAAATAATCGATCCAACTATGGCTATGGCGACCATCTTTTTTGTTAAAGCATTAAGTGCTGCTTGTTTTTCCATGCCATGACGAATTTTTTTAATCGCAAGTTCGACAGCAGCTAATCCAATGCCCTGAGAGAATAGCCCTACAAGCGTGAAATAAAGTAAAGATGGAAGAAGAGCTGTAAGATCATTTGTGTTATATAAACCTACAGCTGTCGTCATTAACGTTAAATTTCCCCAGCTTAATAGTCCTTGAAGTGCATACCGCCAACCATTGGGCAACCACTCATTTTTGATATGATCATTCTTTGTGATATTGATTAAAAAGTTGATCCTACTATTTATAAATTTTTGAAAGTATGTATATGAAACCTCAAACTTAGGTATTTCGTATTTTGAAAATTCAGAGAAATTAAAATATGCTCTGGAAACAAAAGTAAACAGTTGAGCTGTGACAGCAGATGCAAATCCAAGCCCAAAAGGTCCTAATCCAAGCTGTACACCTAAAACATAGCCCATACACGGTGAAATCAATCTAAATAAAATAGAGTTCAGAATAGGAAATTGTGTTTTATTCGCCAGGTATTCGATATCTGTGCTGTGTCTAACAATCATATATGATGGAGCTTGAGATAACGCAGCACCTAGCATAAATGGAAAAGCGGCATTTTGAGCTATTTCGTAGTCTAAGGTAGTATAGAAAAAGCCTCCAGCAATAATTAAACCAGTTGTTGAAGCAAGACCAAGAAATTCAGTCCATAGCCAGATATCCTGAACTATTTCGCCGGTTTCTTTGTTAGATTTAGCATGTTCTAGTGATAGAGTAGCTATTGTAAAGAATGATGAACATGGGTTACTTATAAGATTATACGGTGCCGTAACAGCAGCTGCAGCTGCATCTCCGTATTTAAAAGTCGATAAAATGGCATTTACGCCAATAAATTCAATCGCCATCCCGGCAAGTACTATTCCTAAAGAAAGAAATTGTTTGATTTCATCACAGTGTGTTAGGGAGCTATCACTATCCTTTTTTTCTTCCTGTGAGTCTACCTCTAAAGAAGATGGCTGATCTAATTGCTTTTCTTCGTTCATAATTAATGAACCCTATTATAGGTTAAGCTATTATAATAATATAATCTCTCTCGTCAACTATTGTGCGAGATAATCTTTTTTGCTATGTTTGTCTCAAGAAATTCTAGTTTAAAAGGAGTGCAGCATGCTATCTCAAAGGCAAACTATTCAAAATACAAACCCGCACTTTTTTTCGCCATCTATAAATACAAGCCTAAATTATATTATTAGAGTTATTCAGCGTGAAGATATTGATCGTGCGGCCGAGTGTATGCTTCAAGTTTGCTACCATGATCCAAAAAATCAATTAGCTTTAGATCTAGAGTTGACAGAAACAAGTTTCGATGATTTTAAGCATATATTTTTTTCATTCATAAAAAGTGTTTTTGAAAACCTGTTTTCTGAGGATGGCGGTCCAGGAGTCATTTGCATAGATGAAACTTGTGGTGAAGTTGTGGGTTATTTTGTAACGGAAATTTTTGGAGAGTTTTCTCTTACTTCAAATCCATTTGGAAATAATGTGAGTGTTCCTTCTGAACTTAATGAACTTGAGAGAATTTCACAAATAATGAATCGTCGAGCGGTTGATTTAATTCCTGAATTGCTGAACGAGAAAACACTATATCTTTTTAGTATGGGATTATTGCCTAAATATCAAAATAAAGGTATTGAGAAATTATTGCTTAACAAAATACTTGATTTAGCCAATGAAGAAGGATTTTATTTTGCTATTGGTGACTCTACGACAGCACGCTCCGAGTTTTTGCTTTCTCAAATGCAAAAAGGTCAAAAAATATCACATATTTCTTTTCATGAAGATAACGAAGAAAAGGAGTTAGAAGAAGATGAAGAAATATGGCTCCTTTTTTATGATTTTAAGCATTCTGTTGAAGAGCGTATGGTAAAAGAAGAATTATTTAAATTTAAAAATGATGTATTTGAACCACACGCTTCTCGTGTAACAATTTATCCTTTACCTATCATAGAAGAAAAAGATTCTGTATATTATGATCAATCAGGACGCCAACTACTTGATGTTTTTTCTGCCGCAGCAACGGTGGCTTTTGGAAATTCAGAAGTGTACCAGAAAATATTAACACGTATGTATGATGTTGCTAGATTAAAACCAAATATAACACCATATTTTAAATCATTTGAAGTTACTTATTATAAATATGAATTAGCTAAATTGATGGCTGATATAGATCCTACAGCAATTCATCCCGCAGCCCAAGATTTAGAAGATATGAAGTCTGATACTCCTGATGATATGTATATTACTTCGTTAGGCTTATCTGGAAGTGATTCAGTGGAAGCTGCTGTAAAAATGGCATTATGCTACAGAACTTCTATGGGAGTTTCAAACGAAGAAACCTATATATTATCTTTCAACAATGCATATCATGGACAAACAGGATATTCAAATGATGCGACCAGTTTTGGCAGAAATGAAGCGCCATCAGGAAATGAATATCTACCATTTCCAACGACACACGAGGAAGGAGATGCGCTTATAGCGCAACTGGAAGAAAAAATCAGATCAGGACAAAGAAAATACTCAGTTATCCTCTTAGAAATTATCCAAGGCGATGCCGGCATTCATATAGCGCCACCAGGCTTTTATAAGAAACTTTTTGAATTTTGCCAAAAACACCACATCATTACTATTGCTGATGAAGTTCAAATGGGCTTTGGTCGAACTGGAAAAATGTTTTCATTCGAACATGAAGAGGATATCATTCCAGATTTAGTGGTTATTGGTAAAGCTTATGGCGCTGGTCTTTATCCTATCAGTGCTGTTATAGGCAAAGCAAAAATTATAAATAAAATGCCAAAACCAGGACATGTTTTTTCTTACTCATCAAACCCTGCTGGTTGTGCAGCTGCTACAGAAGCGCTTCGAATATTAAAAGAAGAGAAAAGACCTTCAATTCATGATGGCCGTCTTATTTCATATTTTGATTCAAATGCAGAGATTGGCGAGCATCTTATTGAAGAACTCACGCTTCTTCAAAATCATTACCCAGATATTATTAAAGAAATTCGCGGTATAGGTTTAGCAATTGGTGTTGAATGTCAAACAAAAATGCAATCAAAAATATGTCATCAGCGTGCTATTGAGAAAGGTGTTATGTTTGGTTTGTTTGGGCAGTATAATCATGTGCTACGAATTGAGCCACATTATACAATCAATAACAATGAAATCAATCTTATTCTAACTACATTGTCAGAAATATTTAAAGAAATAAAAAATCACGAAATATCACAGGAGCTAATAGATAAAGTTTCTACAATAGTTGGGATAGGTGAAGAAAGTGTTAGCGAATGTAGTTTTAGTCCATAATGATGCAAAAAAGTAAAAAATTGTTATTATTAGAGGTGCTAATACCGGCATAGATAAAACCGCCAACCTATATTTGATTAGATAATAATTTATTATCGAATAATAAATGACTATTCGAATTTTTTATTGGATGATAATACTTTACGCTGTAATAGGAAATTTATAAGGCTATTAAATAAAATGAATATAATATTACTTATGTTGCCTATCTTATTAATTGTACTTTCAGGATATATAAGTGCTCTTTGTGGTTTTTTACCAGAAGAAAGTAATGATATGTTTACTCGTTTTATTTTCTTTGTCGCAATGCCCGGCCAACTTTTTTTGGATTTTTCTCAGACCCCTATATCTGACACTATTAATTTGAGTTATATTGGTTCATTTGCTTTGTCTGTTCTTATCATAGGAGGCGTAACATTTTTATATGCTCGATATTTTCTCAAAGAATCATTAGCGGAGTCGGCATTGAGTGTTATGGGCGCAGCTCAAGTTAATACAGCGTATTTTGCTATCCCTTTATTCATTTTGGTTTTTAATAATTCAGCGCCCGTTATCCCTATATTGATTTTTCAAGTGACTATTTTAACGACAATTATATTATTGATGATCGAGCATGAAATAAAAAAACAAAAAAGAAAAAAATATTTGTTGATTGATATTTTAGTAATAGCAATTAAAAATCCAATTATTATTGCGTCTATTATAGGTTTGATATGCTCTTTTTTTTCAATCCAAGCCCCAGAAATTATAAATAAATTTTTTACTCTACTAGGTAGTACGGCCGCGCCACTGGCGCTTTTTGCTCTTGGACAGTCGCTTAATTATGATTTAAGGAGAATTACCAAAAAAAACTATATAGAGTTGTTTATGTTAGGTCTTTCAAAATTGATCATTCATCCGCTGGTGGCCTTTATAATAGGCAGGTATATTTTTAAGCTCAGTCATTTTTGGTTGGCATCCTTAATTATTATGGCTGCTATGCCTTCACCTAAAAACATGTTTATTTTTTCAGTTAAATATAAACTTAATACAAAAAAGGCAGCAAGCATTGTTGCTTCAACGACATTAATGTCTTTTGTTACATTAAATTTAATAATGATTTTATTTAAGAAATATTTAAATGTGATTTAATTTTTTTGTTAATTATATTAGCTGATTTTTGATAAAAATATATAGGATTAAAAATTAATAAACTACATTATGAAAATTAAAGTGTTTGAGGACGATTATCAATATGAAATTACGCAGTATTTTTGCGAGTATGTGTGGCAATATCATTGAATGGTATGATTATGCTTTATTTGCATATTTAGCCCCTATTTTAGCGCATCAATATTTCCCTAAAGGAAGCAACTATACAAGTTTGTTATCAGTATTTGCTGTTTTTGCCGCAGGTTTTATGATGCGACCACTTGGAGCAATCATCTTTGGCTACTTGGGTGACAAGCTTGGGCGAGCTAAAACATTAAAAATAACGATGCTTCTTATTTCTCTACCAAGTTTAGGAATGGCTTTTTTGCCAACTTATCATTATTGGGGTGTGTTGGCAACAACAATATTAGTAGTTTTTCGCTTATTTCAAGGACTTTGTATTGGAGGCGAATTTGCTGGCTCAATTGTATATTTGACTGAAATAGCTGATGACAAGCGCCGCGGTTTAACGTCATCAACAACAAATAATGGTTCTAATTTTGGCTTATTACTTGCTTTGGGTCTAAGTGTTTTTTTGGCGCATTTATTATCCGAAGATACTTTTTACGAGATTGGCTGGCGTATTTGTTTTTTTGTTGGAGGAGTGATCGGTTTAATGGGATTATGGCTAAGAAGTTATTTGATAGAAAGTAAAGTTTTCTTAGAAGCACAAGAAAATTTACAAAATAGACGGCCATTACGATTTTTATTGGCATATCAGAAAAAGGAAATGTTGAAAATCAGTTTATTAATTATCATCACAGCCGGCGGCAATTATACTTTAATGGCATATTTTACGACATATCTACATACGATTATAAACTTGCCAATCGCGGAATCGATGCGCATACAAGCATCATTACTTATTCTTAGTATTATCATTATTCCTTTTATGGCGATTTTATCGGATAAGATTGGACGAAGAGTAATGATCATCATTTCTGCAATCGGATATATCACATTCAGTATTCCTTGTTTTTTCTTATTACAGAATTTGCATTCAATTGTGAGCATGTTGCCGTTACTTCTTTTTTATTGTTGTGAACAAGGTACTATCCCCGCAACAATTGTTGAAAATTTTCCATTTACTTCACGTTACACAGGAATATCTTTGGCATATAACATGACCATGGCTTTGGTCGGAGGCACAGCGCCAATGATTAATACTTTTTTAATTCATTATTTTAAAAATCCTATTATGCCGGCAGCTTATATGTCTATCTGTGCCAGTATTAGTTTATTAGTCGTACTTTTTGGATTGCGAACCGAATATGGCGTTAACTGTGTATTGTCATAATTAAGAATATCTGGATGACTTATGTTTAAAGTTGCAGCTCAGTTACACTGACAACATTTTCCATATATTTCGGTAAATGAGCTCATTATAGTCATACCTTTATTAAGGATTTGCTCTGTAATTCCAGAAGGAAATTTATCCATAGTGAGTTCAGTGACCATATTACAGTTGTTACAAATAAACATACAAAAGTTTTCATGTTTATGAAACCCGCAGCAAGCGATATATGCGTTCATGCTTTCAATTCTATGAATAAATCCATGTTTAATCCAAAATTCAATGGCTCTGTATACGGTAGGAGGGTTTATCTTTTCTTTATCCGTAGATAAGGTCTCTATGATTTGATATGCACCCATGGGTTTATTGCGCTTAGCAAGGGCTGTTAATACGCGTTCTCTTGGTATAGTAAACCTATATTTCTTCATCTCACAGAAGTTTTTTGCTCTATTGACTAAGTTAACCTTACTCATCTTAATCCCCTTTTTGTTCTATGAGAGTTTAAATAATATCTAAGGCCATCTCAATATTATATTTATATTGACTTTCTAGATAGTAAACTGTTACATTGTAACACTTTCGAAATTCTTGGCGATTTAAAAGAGACCTTTATATGAACAGATTACCTACAACTGTATTATCAGGCTTTTTGGGGGCAGGAAAAACGACCTTACTTAATCGTATATTGAACAATCGTGATAATTTAAAAATAGCCGTTATTGTGAATGATATGAGTGAAGTTAATATCGATGCCGAATTAATTAAGAATACAGAAAACCATTTGTCTGAAACAGAAGAAAAAATGGTAGAGCTAAGCAATGGGTGCATATGCTGTACCTTACGGGAAGATTTACTACTGGAAGTTAAAAAACTTGCCTCTGAAGATAAGTATGATTACTTAGTCATTGAAAGTACGGGTATTTCAGAGCCTCTTCCTGTTGCTGCAACCTTTGAATTTCGAGATGAAAACGATGAAAGTCTAGCAGATGTTGCTTACATAGATAATATGGTAACAGTAGTTGATGCTGTCAATTTTGTAGAAAACTATAGTTCAACCGAATATTTACGAAATACAAATGAAAGTTTAGGTGATGAGGATGAGCGAGCCATCATTGATTTAATGGTTGAGCAAATTGAATTCGCGAGTACAATTGTTTTAAACAAGGTATCCAGTTGTTCCGAAAAAGACATATCAACAATCAAATCTGTAATAAAAGGGCTTAATCCTGATGCAATTCTAATAGAGTCAGATTATAGCGACGTACCGTTAGAAAAAATAATTAATACAGGCACTTTTGATCTAGATAAAGCTCAAAATCATCCTTTATGGGCCAAGGAGCTTTATGACTTTAAAAACCATACTCCTGAAACTGAGGAGTATGGCATTACTTCTTTTGTGTATCGTGCAAGATTACCCTTTGACCCTGAAAAATTCATGCATTTCTTAAATGAGGTTGAGTGGACTGGTGTGATTCGAGCAAAAGGTTTTTTCTGGTTGTCTACAAGACCTGACTATATTGGCGAGCTTTCGCAGGCAGGAAGTTTAGTTAGACATCAAGGTATTGGTGTGTGGTGGTCATCCGTCGATAAAAAAGAATGGCCCGAGACTCCAGAATTCCAAGATATGCTTAAAGTGCATTGGGATGAAAAAAGTGGTGATAAAAGACAAGAAATTGTCTTCATCGGATTAAAAGATACTATGGATATTGATAAATTAAAAGAAAATCTTGATGATTGTCTGATACATAAGTATTGGCAAGATCCTGAAAAATATCATTTAATAGGCGACCCTTTCCCTAACTGGTTTAAAAACTAAATTTAATTTAATTTAAGGAGAAGCAACTATGTTAAGTACCCGAATAGAAGTTAAAAGTGATGATGATCGTGTTTCAGTAAAAATATCTAATAATAGCACATCAAGTTCTTCGACAACTCAAACTCCACTTACTTTCGCAGGTATTTTTAAAGCCAATCGACTGGCGAGACTTAAAAATTTTCCTGATAGTGGAGATCATTTGGCAATTATTGAGCGTGAAAAGCCTGCGGATTCTGAAGATTTTTTTGAAAAATTATATAGCGAATATGCTTTTGAGTACATTTCAGGAAAAGTTCGAAAATCCTTCGCAAAAGAAGATATATCATTCCTGCTTGATGATAGTCTAGCTCAAATGCAAGGTGAAGATTTTTATGAGTTGTGGTTAATTGATATGGCTGATATTTGTAAAATATTTTGTGATATACAAAAAACAGATGAGGTTGCATTTTGGTTGGGTTCAGATAGAGGTTGTACGCGCTATCATGTGGATAATGTTAATTATCGATTATTAGTGACCTATGACGGAAAAGGTACTCAATGGTTGCCAGAAGGTGCGGCTGATCGCGATGCATTGAAAAATTTAGAGCCAAATGAAAATATTCTGAAAGATGAATCTGCCGTTCAATTTATTAATGAGTGGGATGTTGCTATTTTTCGTGGTGGAGAGGGAGCTGAAGATAATGGAGTGGTTCATCGTACGCCAGATGAAGCGTTAGAAAATCCATCTATATTGATGCGGCTTGATCATCCAAAATTTTTGTGGGATATGGAAGATAGTGATGATTTTGAAGAATCTGATTGTGAGTCAGATGAAGCTCATCCTATCAGGAATGGATGTTGCTGATAGGTTTATTTTTAGATATTTATATTTGATTAAGTAAATTTTTATTAATTCAAGTGATAGTGGTATGAGAGACCTTTTGGATTATTATTCCGAAGTGAATTCAATTCGAATTCATAAGCCTTTTTTTAAAAAGTTAATTCGGGATCGTGAGGTCGAAAATACAAATTTTGATATTGAGCTTGTTGAAGAAAAACCATTTTCAATTCTATCAAATAAAAAAAGTCAACCTTACAATATTGTTATAGACAATCTAGATGCGAAAGTATTTCGAATTATTTATTCTAGAAAAGGGAACCAATCTAATAATCCTATAGCTTGGTTTTTTATTTCTCGTGTTATCAAAGACAGTATTATTATTATTTTATTGAATCCTTTTGAAGTCTATCAAAATCGACACGATAGAAATTTTTATAAAAAACGAATAGAGTCCCAGATTGAGCCATACAAAATTGAAATTAATGAACTTTTTGGTGATATTGAGCAGGGCATAATTAACCTGAATGATTCGGATGTATTCTATACAGTCGTTAACTCTCAGACTCTCGACGATCAAGAAGAAAAAATTTTTTGTAACACCTTGGAAAGCGATTATTTAAGTCAATTGTCGAGTGAAGATTTTGATGCCGTAGATGCTAAGAAAGCTCTGGAGATTATTTACCATCTTTTGATCAGTATTGATTTGGATCAAGAAGAAACAATGAGGACAGAAGGATATCGCATTCTAACCCAATATCTTTCTCGCAACATACACAAAACGCTTGTTTTTTCTAAAGTAAACAATGATTGCCAAACGATTATGGTAAAAATAGGAGAGAGCCATCAATCAAAATTTATAACTTTAGAGAATAGAGCTTCATCATCAGCTAAGTTCTTTGATGAAATAAGCGAAATTAATTTTTTAGGGAAAAGTTTATTATGGAAAATGAATTTTTATTGGGGAAATAATATTGATAGACTTTTGTATTTACAGGAGTGGGATTTTGATATTGAATCCAATATTTTTTCTTGTTTTGTAGAGCAATGCAGTTTGTGTTTTGCTACTGATTCAGAAAAACTCAAGCTTTTTATCGAGAAACTTTCATTAAAATCAATTCAATCAGCTGGAGTCAGATCTCTTTCTTTGCTGATCGATATTATCATTCAAGACCTTCAAAGTTTTTTATCGTTTTTAGAATATGAAGAAGTTTTAGAGAATCTTTCTATTATTTTCAACTATGCATTAACAAAAGACCAAGAGAGAATTATTTTTGAACAATATTTTTTCTTTCCTAAAGAAGATAATAGTGAGGAAGAAGATCGTGAAATTTTTTCCTCGATCACATTCCCAACTATTACTAGATTTTTAGAATCATGCTTAAAAAAAATGAATATTTCTTCAGAATATTTTAGTTTTAACGCGTCATTTTTCTCTAAAATACTTCATTGGCTAGAAGAATCTACTGACTGCTTTACAAATATATTGAATCAGGAAATTTTAAGAATATTAAGACAGTGTGACGATCAAACAAAAGCATTTATATTATCTGGAGTTACAAATCCATCTTTGTTTTATCCAGAAAACTTACATCATACTCAATTAATTTCAAAAAGAGAATATAAAAAAAATTCTGATAATAAAAGAGCAGAAAATAATAATAAAAATATTTACAGAGCAAAAAAGAAAAAAAAGAGCAAAAAAAGTAAAAAACCAAGAAAGTGTGAAAACAGCATAGAAATAATAAAAAGAAAACTTTCGCATAAAAATCTAAATAATATTGCTCGTGAACGATCGGGTAAAATAGAGACTTTGTGTGACTCCTTTATCAGAACAATCAATCAAGATGAATTTCAATACAATATTAATGGGCTTGAAAGAAGTTTATTAGAAGAGGTAAATGTTTCTTTCCCAAGATTAACTATTTTTGAATTATTAGCCTTGTATGGTAAAAGAAAATTTTTTTCAAAGATTAAGTACACCACTATTAATATCAATGAGATTATTTTAGCAAACGCATTAATACTCGCTTTATATAACCATAAACTAGATACGGCTTTAGAATTAGCTTATTTAGGAGCAAATCCAGATTTATCTAACTTGACAAATATTTCCATTATTACTTATTTAGTTGAAAAAGATTTTGGACATTTGGGACATTTAATTATTAAAGAAGTTCTTAAAAATGGCGCTAGTCCTTTATTTTCTGATTCAGAATGCTACGATATTGAGCCCATTTGGCTCGCGATTTATAAAAACAATATAAATATTACAAGAACATTATTATTTTATACAAAATACCCAATAAACCTTAGATACACTTTTCCTGTGAATATAGAAGATGGATCTAAAAGTGTGTTATTTGTTACTCCTGAGGAAATAACTCAAATAATGTACTCTAATGACTCAGAAAATAGACTTTCAGAGGTGTTGAGAGAAATAAATTACTCAGATAATACAGAAGTTCCACAAGAAATAATCGAAGCGGCGTATCTGCATTTGTCAAGAAATGCTAGACATGCCTCGTTGCTAACAGAGATCCCTCTGAGGACAGAGTATTACTATAATTATAATGAATACCTTTTTGTTAGCAAATTAGATAATATGATGAAATTAGAAGATATTTGGTTTACATCTCAAAGGGTTAAGAATGAACTTAACAGCCTTATAGAGTGTGTTAATAATATTGATATCAATATTATTAAACAGAATGAATTATATGCTAAATTTTTGCTAAAAGACTGCGTTACACTGAATTCTTTTCGACTCCTTAGCGCCTTTGTAAATTTATTAGATGACATCAATGAACCGCTATTTACTTATAGTTTTTCTGATAAAAATAAAAATGACCAAAGAATAAGAGGAAATTTACTAGACTATTTTTTATATTTGCAGCCTCGTACAGATAAATTAATTAATAGTCATACTGGAAATATTTTTCTAACTTTTTTTCTTCTCAATTCTGGTGCTTTTCATTCGGAAGCTTCTAATAATGAGCCCCAAAGTCTTTTTAGATATTATCTTATATTCCAACCAAAACACTATATTTCACAAAGTGCGCTCTATTTATTGTTACTATATGATATCAATAATGGATTAATTGAAGATAATTATTTGCAATCGATCAAATCAAATTTCTTTGATCTTGAAGACTCATCTTTTAGCCTAAAGGAAATTTGTGCTCAAAATTTATTTGATAATATTGTCAATATTTTTTGTGAATTGATAAGTATAGAATCACTAGTTTCTTGTTATGAGACTTTTTTGCCTTATATAATTGAAAATCTTCATCCAGATTCTAAAGATCCGAATGCTTTAAATACGCTTGAAACTATTTATACAAAAAAAATTGAATTATTTAGCTTTTCGCCTTGTGATAATGAGTTAGCACTTTGGTCAGCGCTTTATAATAACAATCTGTGGTCATTTAAAAATATACTTGTAAATATTGAAAAAGACGGTTGTGGCAGAAGAATTTCTGATATGTTTGAGCCACTTTTAGGTGATAATCTATTGACATTTGCTGCTAGAATTTCAACAAATGTTCATTTTTTTGATCTTCTAGTTGAGCATGATTGCCCTTCTTCTGCTCCAAATATTTTAGGCTATACGGCTTTAGACTATTTTTTACATAATGATAATTTAGAATCAAAAGACGATATTTCTCATGTTATTGATTTGTTTTTAATAGATCCATCTAATCAAACTCATATTCAGGCAAATGGTTCTCATCGCTTTGAAAAGATAATAAATGATGGCGAATCAGTTTCGGAGAGAGTAAAAAATATTTATCTTGAGAGACTTTTTGTCACTCTTGATTGTCAAAGGGATAAATTTTCGATTGAAACATTAATTGAAATGAAAAGGTGCTTTCCTGAAACTGAAGAATTGTTTTTTAATAGAGAAGAAAAATCATTTTCTCCGTAAAATAATTAAGTGATTAATCAAAGGAATAAGTAATAATATATTTTTATTCATTTTCTGATAGTTTTTCCATTGGATCATCATTTGATATATTTTGATGTTTTCGCTTTTTACGCCAAGCTGATGGAGTCACTCCATACGCCTTTTTGAATTGGCGTATAAAATTTGAAACATCGCTCCAGCCAATATCCATAGCAATTATGTTTATCGGTGTGTCAGTATGTGCTAATCGGCCGCATGATTCACTAAGTCGATTACGAATGATCCACTCACCTACGGTATATCCCGTTTCCTTTTTTAAAGTTGTTGTAACATATGCTGGTGCGTAGTTGACGGCAATAGCTACGTCTTTTAGAGAAATTGGCTTAAAGCTATTTTGGTTGATGTAAGAAAGTACTTTAGCAACTAAAGATGATGATTCACAAGTATTCATATTATTTTTCATGACTTGATTTATTTCTTTTAATAAGAGAATAAGTAAACTTTTCATTACAATCGGGGTTTCTTTTTTTGAATGCTTTATTTCAGATTGAAGTTCATCAAATAAATATTCTATACGCTTTTTTTGTATTTCTGTGAGACTGGCACACGGTATGGCGCCTTGATGTATAGCATCGAAAGGCATCATAAGTGGGTGATTTTCGGGCAGGTCTAAGCAGCTAGAACAAAAACTTACCCACTTAAATTCTAGATTTTCACCACCTTTTGATACATGAGGCATTCCTGCAGGCATTAAAACAATGGAATCTGGTGTAATTTGAAGATCTGTATTACAAAACATTTTCATCCTGCCTGAAATTGTAAAAGCTATGACATGTTCAGTATGACTTACTCTGGGATGCTCTTTCGCTATTTTGATATATTCATGTCCAACTTCAATGGGAAGTTCTAATGGCATTTGGATACACTCCAGATTTTATATAATTTAATTCTTTAAGACTGACTTTTTGATCAAAATCTAAAAATATGCCAATTATTAGAAAAAATCAACTCTATTCAACTATTAAATGCTGCACTATATTAGGGTCTCATTTGATAAAAGCTTATTTGATAATATGAGTTTAATTTAGTCTGTAAGGAGTAATTATTATGTTTGACTATGAGGTTATTATTGTTGGTGGTGGGCCTTCTGGAATGAGTGCAGCATTGGTTTTAGGTCGTGCTCGTAAGTCTGTGCTAGTTATTAATGCCGAACAGCCACGAAATGGCGTGACACAACATTCTCATGGATTTTTAACACGTGACGGGGCTCATCCTTTTGAAATCCTTTCTGAAGCCAAGGAGCAACTGCAGAAATATCACAATGTAACATATCTTCAGGATTTAGTTGTAGACCTTGATCAACAAGATGATGATAGTTTTATAGTTAGGACTGAAGATGAGAAGTCTTTTAGTGCAAAAAGAGTAATTATAGCTACAGGATACAAAGATAATCTTAGTGAATTAAATATTAATGGTATTGAAGAAGTGTATGGCAAGAGCGTCTTTCCATGTCCTTTTTGTGATGGCTGGGAATTACAAAACTTACCATTAGCTATATTTAGTAGTGGAGAGCATTTAGGACACTACGTACAATTAATAGCTAACTGGTCAAATGATATTATTGTTTTTACAAATGGAGAAGGTACTTTAAGCGAAGACTTACAAAGAGAATTTCAGGTCAATAATATTAGAGTTGAGGAGGGTAAAATTAAAGCATTACATTCTAGTGAGGGAAAATTAGAAGCAATAGAATTAGAAAACGGTGATCATATAATTCGATCAGCAGGATTTATTTCTAATACAGCGCCTACGGAATCAATGACTTTTTTAACAAATTTGAATGCAGAGAGAGAATCATTACCTCCTTTTGGAATGATGGGATATAAAACAGAATTTGGAGAAACGACAGTTAAAGGTCTATATGTTATAGGTGATGCTCGAACAGGATGGGGAAGTATTGCTAATGCTGTATATGAAGGGAGTGATGTTGCAAGCAAAATGATATTTTCTATGGTCAGAGAAAACTGGATTCAACCAGCTATTCAGGATTTATCTTACTCAGATCTATGTCATTTTGAAACAGAACGTTTGAAAGTAGGCGAGTGGCATGCGTTTTTAAATAACAACACATGGCAAAACCAGACACTTAGCAGTATCGTCTCTGAGATCTTAACAGAAGACGTGACAAAAACACTACCTTCAAACTGGCGAGGAAGCTATGAAGAAAAACGAAGCGAAGAATGGATTAAGTCACGTGATTTAGAAGGGCCGACGTTACTTGCTGTAGATAAAATAAATCATCAAGCTATAGGGTTGATTATATTATTTGAATCGGCTAATTCTTTAGAAAATATTGAACTCCAAGTTGGTTATTTAGTTGCTGTTTCATCATGGGGTCAAGGTTTTGCAAGTGAAATGCTTCAAGGATTTATTGACTGGTGTCAAGAACAGAATGCTATTTCTTGTCTCCGCGCGGGAGTTTCTAATAGCAATAGTCAGTCTATTCGTGTGCTAGAAAAAACTGGTTTTTTCTTAAGTGATTCTAAATCAGAAGAAGAATCTGAACAGTTTTTTGAGCTTAGATTACAGCATGATTCATTAGAAAACTCTACATCAAATAATCTGAATGATTAATTTGATAATTTCGTAAGAGCCTTTACCGTGAGAGCATGAGGTTAATTTACAAAGAACTATAGAACCAATGATGCTTTTTTGGTATATTTTCTAAATAGGATAGAATATTTGGATTAAAAATATATCAAATAGTTAGAGGTGTATGATGGAAAGCGGAAGAAAATCTAATCCTAGGCGGATATTAAATCAACTTCATACGATGTTAGAAGTTTTGTTTAATCAAGTTGGGAGAGATGATGAAAGTCGCTTGTTATTGAGTCGTTGTCATCAATTAGCAAGGAATGATTCACGCTCAGAAGTTGATTTAAGCACCTTATTTTCAGATACTCAGAGCTACTTAGATAGGTTGCATCACTCAACTATTGACTTCAAGTCAGAAGTAAGTCGTGTAATAAATCGACTTCCTCAATACACTGAATCATTTATGTTAACCCCTGAGGAAGAAAAAAAGCCACCGTTGCGTGTTTTAGAGAGAGCTAGAAAGCGAAGAGAACGCTCCGCTTCAGAAGACTTCGTTAAGATTAAGTCTAAACCACTAAGTGCGCCGAGTCCTATATCAAGACCCAGAAATACACGAGAATTTTCATTTTCTAACGAAACTGATAGCGTTCAATTTAAATCAGCCGATATTGGAACAAGCCCTATGTCAACGTTCAACGGAAGGAATCAGCGTTCATATTCAGAAGACTTTCATAGTTCTCAATCTAAGTCAGAAGAGAGCCCAAACCCACTTTCAAAAAAATAGCAGTGTTTTTATTTCTCAAAATATATTTAAAAAAGTATGGTTAGAGCTTTCCATAGCTAGATAAATAATCTTAATGTTACTTTAAATCTCCAAGCTCAAGTTTATCGTTCTTATTTGTCGAAGCAAAAAGAAAAGCGTTTCCAATGACTTCTAATCGCGTGGATAGATTTTTTACCAACAGGAAGAAGGCAAAAGGAATAACTCTCATCAATAAATTCCCTTTTGTCTATCGGCGAGTGTACTTCTCAAAATAATGAGGAACCCGAAATGTAAATAAATTGTAAAATTGAAAGACAGAAGTTATGATGTAGTTTAAATTGAAAGAAAAACAGGGGGTATGTTATGATCAGATTTGAAAAATTACGTGAACTGAGTAAAACATTTTTTTTTCTTGCCGTCACTATTTATGTATATTTAATAAGTGTTGATATGAAAAACTCACTTAAAGATGATAATTATTCAAACTATAATCTTATGAGAAATTGTGCGACATTTGTCGGTTTCATGACAACAGTAATGCCATCAATGAAGTTGCTTTTTTCTCAAAGGAATAGGGGCATTAATGCCTGGACTTCTCTGAATTCTATTATATATATTTTAACTTCTCAGATATTTCTAGGAAATAGAAAACTTCCTGATTCAATGATGTATATCCATAGTCAAGCATTATTATCTGTTAATTACGCTAATAAATTTTATTTAAATGACACTCGTCAACTTGATAACTCAAACCGTTTGTTTACTCTAGTTTTAGATTCTTTTGTTCAAGGTTTATTGACAAGTTGCGCTTGGATTTCGCTTGTAAATTTTCTTTATAAGTGTTTTTCACACAAGTCTTTGTCAGAATATAGTGGTGGTGATGCGGCGGTTTTTGTATCAAGTGCTGGCATAGCTATATCAAATCTAATTTTTATCTGGTATTCTAAACCAAGAAGAAACCCACAACACCAAAATATTTTACCTGAACAAACACCTGATCAACTGCCTGAACAGGCAGATCCACCAGAAAATGTGAGAGAAAATTATCTTGGTGTACAACCTGGATTTTTAAATTAAATGAAGAAGAGGGCTGCACGTACTTGCTGAAGAAGAGCAAGGTTTTCACATTTAGACTTTCTTATTCTTTTCAAATATACAACGATAAGTTTTATAATGATATTTGTAGGTAACCTATGGGTTCAGAAAATAGATATAATATGCCAGCATGACTTGATTCTTTTCTGAAAAGCTGGCCCTGATCGAAATATTTTATTTATCGCGGGATAAAATCCTTTGATGGGATTCAATGGCGCCGTCAACTTATTTAAGCCAAGTTTGATATAATGCTACCCATATCAATAAGGGCGAACGATTATGTGCGCAATAATT
Organism: Gammaproteobacteria bacterium; assembly: GCA_046290385.1. Taxonomy (GTDB): domain Bacteria; phylum Pseudomonadota; class Gammaproteobacteria; order JAGOUN01; family JAGOUN01; genus JBKAGM01. Next base: position 93,956 of record JBKAGM010000001.1, on the reverse strand, counting down.
ACAGATGATGAAAGGCTAAAGAGATATCGTTTCCCCAAAGAAATCATTCGCCATGTTGTATGGCTAACACATCGTTTTATGTTGAGTTTGAAAGATGTTAGTGAAATCATGTTGGCACGTGGTATCGAAGTGAGTTATGAAAGTATTCGCGTGTGGGGAATAAAATTTGGCCCACTCATCGATAAAGAATTAAAAAGACGTGCGCCACGACGGGGCGATAAATGGCATTTGGACGAAGTCTGTTTAGTCATCAATAAGAAAAAACATTGGTTATCGCGAGCGGTAGACCAAAATGGCTATGAATTAGATATTTTGCTGCAACGTCATCGAAATCAAAAAGCTGCGAAACGTTTTTTCAAGCACCCATTAAAAGGGCTACAGTATGTTCCTCGAGTTATTATTACAGACAAATTAAAAAGTTCTGGCGCGGCCAAAAGGACATTATTGCCGTGGGTTAAACATCGTCAGCATAAAGGCATAAACAATCGTGCTGAAAATTCGCATCAATCGACAAGACAACAAGAAAATCAGATGTGGAAATTCAAGTCGCCTAAACAAGCGCAACGGTTTTTATTTTTACATGGACAGGTAAGAAATTGTTTTTATGCTGGGCGTTACAAGTATTCAGCTTCAGCTGTACGACAAGCTTTGCGGAATGCATTTTATTGCTGGAACGAAATCGCTTTACAAAATCAGTGTGTCTAAAATCATGCAGCACACCTTTTTTGTCAAGTTTAGAAAATAAGTTGACGGCGCCAAATTACTATCAAAAAATCAATTCCGGACTAAGCAATAAGAGAAAAAAATCCGGGAATAACAGCATGATCATTTTTTATTAAAAAAATATATCCTAATGAATATAACAGCCAAGCTAGGATTACAAAAAAATAACTTTCAACTCGTTTGGTAATGCCTTTTTTAACAAATAATCCATGATTATCACCTTGACATTACCACTCTTGCTGGCAGCCCATCCATTTCTGGGACATTTAATGGCATTACAAATAATTTACATCTTCCTGGGTCTATGTCTTTTAATTCAAGGTTTTCGACAATCAATACATCATTAGACAATAAAATATGATGAACAGGAAGCTCCTCCGCATCATACCTATCTACACTAATGTAATCTATACCTACAACACGCACTTTTTTTCAAGCAACGCTATCGCAGCATCAGGTTCAATATAGACATAACTATCTGATAAATTCTCATGCTTTGATAAGTTTGAATTACTTGTTTTAAAAAAAACAAAATCATTCTCAAGAATATTTTGTTTATCCACAAATGATTTACTAATCGTTTTTTTTGTTAGGGGAAGCTCCAAGATAATACCATCACCGATAATATCTTGAATAGAATAATCACTGCTCGTTTTCCCTTGCTTTAAAACATGTGCAGGGAAATCAATATGAGTTTCCATATGATTACACATGCGCATTTCAGAGAGATTAAAAAAAGATTTTCCCCCTATTGACGAAACTTGTCTTGCCTCAAACGTTGGATCACCTGGAAACACAACCGTCTTTGAGGTGATAGCCGCTGTTAAATCTTTATAAGTGTGTCTTTTTATGATCATTTTTTTATCTATACTCTCAGGCACTCCTGCAACATCAGATATTGTCAGCCTTCGCTTAAATGCAAATTTATTGTTTAGATAATATAAACCCATTAAACCAATAAATCCAACGGTTTTGTCAAAACTCAGCCCAACATTTTAATTTGTAGCGTGTTTCTGATAAGAATATAATTACAAATGATATTGTTGAAGAAAAATATTATGAACTGTCCTCATTGCAACTCAAAAAAGACGTCTGGAATTACTCGCAAAACGGGGTTAGGCTATTTGCAATATCGTTGTTCAGACTGAGGTAGGCAGTTTAATGAACGTAGCGGCACCTCACTGAATTTTATAAGTACCCTACCGAAGTGGTCATGATTGCCATTCATTACTATTATCGCTTTAAAGTCAGCCTGGATGATGTTGTGGAGCTCATGATGATGCGTGGATTTCATATGAATCATCAAACGGTTCATAACTGGACCCAAACGTTTGGTGTTGACTTGGGGTTAAAATATCGTGCAAAACGCAAAGGATTTTCTGGGAACAACTGGCATGTTGATGCAACGTATTTACGTATTGAAGGTCGTTGGTGTTATTTCTACAGAGCGATGGATAAAGCAGGTCATTTAGTGGATGTCTACTTGAGTGATGTGCGTGATCGAAAAGCAGAAGAAGCATTTTTTAAGCAGGCGATAGAGACAACAGGGATTATTCCAGCTCAAATTACCACAGATAAAGAGCCTGCGCTCACTCCCGCAATTAAGAATGTTTTTGGTAGTCGAACGAAACATCGTGATAGCAAGTACATGAACAACTCTATTGAACAGGCACATCGTGGCATTAAGTCACGCTATAAATTTACAAAAGGCTTCAAAAACATTTTCAATGCATTAATATTTTGTACGGCCTTTGAAAAAATATGCCTATTATTTAGCATGAAAAATAAAACACGTGCTACACGTCGTAGAGTACTCATGTCTAAAATTCAAAATTTCAACGAATTACTTACCACAGAAAACTAACTCAAGTTCGAGCGCTTAAAGATTGCCCCGAACGCACTGAGTTTTGACAGAACCTACGAGACTATGGAGACAAATTAATTGCACGTGTTAAAAGAGTTGATAAAAATACTTCTCTAGGTAAGTCAGAAATACTTGCGGGACTTTTGCGTATTTGGGTGGTTATCCTCGTTTCATTACGGATTACTTTTAGGCGCAGGGCTATTATTTATTAGCCACCTCGGCCGTGGTTTGAAGGCTGAAATTATGCGCGTGGCGAGTGGAAAACAAGGAAGGGCAGTGAAACTACTCTCATCCTCACAAGTCTCCGATGACAAGCCTGGCAGTGGTGTGGGCTCCGTGCGAGAAGCAAAATCATTTCTAATCCATCCTGACGAGATCAAACGGTTGTTGCGAGGAGAGGGGATTATGTTAAATAAAGATAAATTTTGTGTTCAACGCGTTTTGTTGCGGCAAGGTGAGATATGATTAAAAAACTTGTTTTTTCTTTGTAAAAAAGCAAGAATTTTTGTGGCGTAAATTTGCGTCTTAATTAATACACTTATGTGCAGAGCAATTAAAACTTAAAGTCGCAAATCATGTTTTTTGTTATTAAATTCTATCTACAAATTTCGAATGTCTAACAACCGTACAGAATGCACATCCATGTGAAAAATTGATTACAATTGTTTCAAATAGGATTGTAAATTTTGTTAATTTTAAGCGTATCTTAAGCAAAGTAGTGATAGAATAATAAAAATTTCGCACGTGTTCGAAATAACAATAATTAAATGAAAGGAGTTGTTTATTATGTCCGATGTAAGAATGACAGACACACATTCCCCTATCACCCTGGGCGAGATTACCTCTTTACTTGACAACTATGAAGCGACATTACGTCATGGTTGGTTAAGTTTATCTATTTTCAGCCCAAAGAAGAAACTCGCAGAAGTCGCATTAGCCAGACAATTGATTCACAACTATGATCTTGATGAAGCCACACAAAAGGCGTTACTGCTTGCGTGGATGGACGCGCGAAATCATTGGTGGGCAGATCGTTTTAGTGAAGAGGCGATTCAATTAAAATCGGCGATTACACGTGCTTATCCTGATGGCTATATGAACAGCGCCCAAAATAGCGCTGAGACGCATGAAACGTCGACGATGTCTCAATTAAAACATTGGATTCGCCAGTGGCGTTCGCCTTTTGGCAAAACGGGCTTTGTGAAAAAATTTGTTGAATGCTTAACGAAGCTCAATTTTTTCTCTTCTCAAGACGACTCTGTTGAGGATGAAGAAGCAGGGGAGCGGCAGGTCAATAAACATGATCAGCTGAATATTGCTGTGGGTGAAGTGGCGCGTTGGGCAAACAATCACGATTTACATGAAACCCATGAATCATTGTTAGCCTGCCGATCAGATTTTGACGATGAAGATACCGAAGAAGAGTCGCTTGGCAGTTCAGACAGTGAGGATGAAAAAAGCGAAGAAGAAGAGCAGGGCGCGCAAGTGCTTTCTCAAGAATTAATCCATACCTTCGAGCGGTTAACACGAAAGACAGAAAACTACTTGTCTTCCAGACATTACCGCCAATTAATTCCATTGACAGAAGCACTTCAAGAAGAGCAGAAAAGTATTCAGGCAGCTATGCGACAAGTCTCTCGTGTTTTAGCGCCATTGCGTTTTTGTTTGCCAAAAGACATTAACGTGACAGATATCGATGAAGCATGGGGAAATGAATACACGCTTCAAAAGTGGCGTGAAAAAGAAGCTGTGTATACGAGTAAAAATGATGCTACCACCAAGGTGTATCCCAAAGAACGCGCGACCCTAGAGTTGTTATATTTATTACTATCCCGCACTTATAATGATTTAGCGGCTATCGGTGAGATGACGCAAGAGGTTATCGCGTTGAATTCAGAATATTGTCCACAGAATATGCGTGTTATGTTGAATGCCTTTCGAGATCACAATCATGAGTTGTGTTCATTTCTTTATTTCAGTTTGTGTAATGGGCGGCCTAGCACCAGGTGGATTCACAAGCGGCGTGTGATTGGATTCAATCTTCAAGCGGTACTTGACGATATCGAAAAAGAAGAACAGGATATTTCAAACCTGGAGGGGCAATTACACGCCCTGGAACACACCTATCAAACGCTTTCTGTCACCCATGATGAAGAAAACGAAGCCTCTTCTTCATCAAATTTTTTCACACGACTTTGGCGCCGCATGCCAGATAAAGAGGAAGTGTATACGGCGATCGGGGATAAAAAACAGGCCTTATTTCATGCAAAATATCGCCATACGTTGCATATTTTGGAACGTAATGGTTGGTTTTTGTATCCGGATTACTTCGATGTGATGCAGGAAACATTTGAGGGAGATATTCAAGTGAGCGAGGCGATTATGCACGCTTTCTTAGAATACGATGATCACTTCAATCCGCAAGCTGATTTCATTCCGCATATAAATCATTACCCTATTTATACACGTCGTAGCGTGTCATCAATATTTAATAGCTTATTGTTTTTGAAAATGATTGTATATTTAGAACCTGGATTGCAATTACTAGAAGAGGCCGACAGACTGTATAAGGGTTTAGGAGATATGGAGCAAGCGCGGCTCAAAGAGTGGTTGTTGACCACAAGCAATCATACGTTATTACAAATGTTAGTGCGTACACTCGATATTCATTGGGAATACCCGATGTATCGTCTTGAGCAACAGAGCACTCAGTCTCAACAACCATTACCCCAGGGAGAAAAATCGATGACGACCTGGGTGTATGATTGGCATCGGATGTTTTCCCATCTGCCTCTGGAAAGATTAGTCAATACACTCCATTCGATGGAACATGCGTCACACACCAAAGCGATGATACTCGGATTGTATTTTGGGTTTGACCCGTTTCGTTATTTACAACAATTTGTGGGTGAAGAAACGCTATCACCCCAAGGCTATTATTTTAGTGTCAAAGCAACGGTATTGCGCATCATGTTGTCTTTTATCCAAAGCCAAATGCCTTGGTTAGAATCAGGAAAACATTATCCCACAGAAGGCTTTGTGAGTACGCTTTTATTGATTGCGAGTTTTCTGCTGTTCAATGACCCTAGACAAACGCAACGAGACCGGCATCCAAGATTCACGCAGGTTGAAGACGATATTATGTATTGGGAAGTGGAAGAAAATTTAGGAAACCTGCATGGGTCAAGCCAAGACTATCTTAAACAAGCTGCGAGTACGTGTGTAAATGGCTTAATGTCTCTTTATGCGGGAGTACATTTGCCGGAGGAGGACATTCATCCATCGAATTTTGAGACCTATGAGGCGGGTGTGATGCGAGAGAATGGCGAGATTGTCCGCGCAATTCATCCTAAAATGCAAGTCATTTATGAATTGCAATGCAATATGGCCGCCCTCATTAAAATGCAGCAACCGTTAGTCGATCAAATAGAAGAGAATTGTGATAACGCGTGGAGGCACACGCGCCAGGGACTTCGATATACGGTCAATGCGGCTAAGCATGATGGCGAGTCAGATGAAAACCTTGCGTCGGCAGAGGAACTGCTCGCTAAAACGCGTGATAAAGCGAGCGCCTTGAGGCAAGCGCGATGGGGGAGGCGACTGAATACACTGTTTAACAATATGAGTGCGACGTTTGGTTTTTCAGAAGAAAAAACCTCCTCGAAAACATCCCCGATGCAGGATGATCGGAAAACACATCCGACAGAAGAACAAAAGGGTGACTATACGTATTCATCCTGAGGTTATTTTATAAAAACAAAAAATGAGGTTAACCATGTCAACTAATCGCTTTACACAAGATCGCCAACGTGAATTTAACACGCCTCCTAACGAGACCGCTCAAAGGAAGTTAGACAGCATGGAGTAACTACTGCTGGTCGAGCAGGTGAGCCTAATAAAATAACCACAAACTATAGATTTACACCTAAAGAAAGTTTGAACACCATGAGTGATATTTATGATTGGATCGAACGATACGATGACCATTATAATTTAGTATTTAATAACTGCCAGGACTTTGCCGAATCCTTTAGAGATACTTTTGATCCTTCATTTTCTATGGGAGCTTCACTTTTTGGTATGGAAACAAAAGCTTCAGAAACAGCGGAAAAAATCATGAAGCTACAGCGGCCTCTTTCTACCGCTACTGATGCTGTAGACAAGGTGTCAACACTTTTCAGAAGCCATCGGGGTGTAAGCGCTCTTAGCAAGAGGTTTAATAACATGCGTTTCAAATAGTTTTGCACTTGACTCGAGATCGCACCGATTCGACTCATGTATGAACGAGGCGATTCAAAAGGTCTGATTGCGAAACGTTTAGGGGTACATCGGTCAACCATCTATCGAGAAATCCGTCGAAACAGCTGGACACATTGGCTGACGAAAAAGCGTTACTATTGTAGTATGATGGCACAACGTTACGCACTCAAGCGCTGCCAACGCTTCTCGAAATTATTGCGTGATCAGGGGCTTCGAAACTATGTTCATCAGCGATTAAGGATGGGCTGGTCTCCCTGGCAAATAGAAGGGCGATTGAAACGAGAACATGAAGGCCACTGCCAAATTTCACATGAAAGTATTTATCGTTATATTTATAGTGAAGCGGCGTTACGCCATCGATTTTACAAGCGATTACGTCGTCGACATGTGCATCGTGTAAGACGCAATACGAGAAAGAGACGTTTCCCTAAAGAATTATTGATTGACCAACGTTCTGAGTGTATTAATCGTCGGGAAACGTTCGGTCATTGGGAGTGCGATTTAATGCTTTTTAAAAGAGGAATTAAAAGCAACCTCATTACCTTACGTGAACGAAAAACCCGTTATTTTATTGCGATAAAGAACACGAGCAAACAAGCGAAAAGCACCGCGCTTGCTTTAATTCACACGATGAAGCTGTTAAAATCGCATATTCATTCAATCACTTTTGATCAAGGTAGCGAATTTCAACGATATTCCTGGATTAGGGAGTGTTTGGAGACATCGATTTATTTTTGTCAACCCGGCTCACCTTATCAGAAAGGAAGTGTTGAGAATGGGAATGGCGTGTTAAGAGTTGAGTTGCCAAGATCAACGAATGTGACGTTATTAAGACAACAAGAAATTGATCGCTTAGTCAATGAGGTGAATCATCGGCCATTAAAATGTTTGAATTATCAAACTCCGGCTGAATTATTCTCAAGATATACCAAAGGTAAAATAAATGAAAGTATCCATTACCAAGAAAGAATATAGATTACTTTTAGATATGTTATTTTTATCAGAGTGGATGATGAGTACTTACAATGAGCGCCCTGAGAGTGATTATCAATGGCATTCGCGTTTTAGACAAAAGTTACTTTCTTATTACAAAGAAATGGATGCGAAAGGTTTTGTTGAATATTTCGAAGAAATGAATCAGTTTTATGAAACAGAAAGTTATATGGATATGATGTATGAACATTATGTGGTGCCGCACAATGAAAATGTTTTTTGGGCGGAATTAATTGATCGACTTGCTGAGCGAGACTTGATTGATCGGGTTGGTTGTGATGCTTATGATTCGATGGATTTTCTAGAGCGTATGGAACAACTCAACAAAATAAAGATATTTTATGAAAATGAATTTGAATGCCACGGATTAAATGATTTAAAAGTAGAGGTTAAAAATAAGGTGATGAACTAAATAATTCATCGCTCATGTTAATTCATTGCGTGTTATACACAAACTTAATTTAAGCACCACATATTTTCAATGAATTCATAAATAATTTGTTGCACTTGACACGAGATTCTCTAATCTCATTGAGGCTGCCAGTAAGATGGTCTTACTAGAAATAAGAAAGTACTTTTTGACCAGAAGTGTTGATAGGAATATACTCTTCTCAAATTCGAATTATATTGTCAGGATTGTGAGGAGGATACCATTATGCCACAAATGACTTTAGAAAAAGCGCTTGAATGCCTACGCCACGCTGAAACGCTAAAGGAAGGGTTTTCGTTGAATCTTAGCAATAATAATATTCACAATCGCTCGGCGCGGGCGTTGGCGCAAGCCCGCCAGCGGGCAAAGCGTTTTCGCCAAACGTTTTTTCAACAGAATTCGATTGGCGATAACGGGGCGCGGGCACTACCGGTATAGAATACAACAGTCCCAGAATGGGTGCGGAGGATGGGCTCTGCGCTGTCATTGGGCCGTAGGGGAAGTAAAACATGCTGTTTTGAGAAGTATGCGAATATAAACCTTGAATTTCGACCAAAAAACCCAAAAATAACCTTTCTTTTTAACCATATTTATGTCAAACTAACCTTGAAAATCAACCATATTTTAAGGGATTTTCTTGAAAAGACATTTAATTCAAGAGCTTATGGCTTGGAAGAAAGCTAAAGAGCATAAACCTATAATCTTGCGAGGTGCTCGACAGGTGGGTAAAACCCATCTCATCAGGCAGTTTGCAAAGAAATTTGATTCATTTGTTGAAATAAATTTTGAAAAACATCAGTCGGCACGCGCTATTTTTGAAAAGGATTTGAATATTGAGCAAATTATTAGGAACTTAGAGCTCTATACAGGCAAGAAAATTACGCCTGGAAAAACATTATTATTCTTAGATGAAATCCAGGAAGTGCCTCGCGCTATTATTGCCTTGCGTTATTTTTATGAAGAATGCTGTGAGCTACATGTCGTTGCAGCCGGTTCTTTAATTGAATTTGCCATAGAGTCTGTTGGTGTGCCCGTTGGAAGGGTGAAGTTTTTATATCTATATCCCATGTCATTTGTTGAGTATTTAAGGGCAATGGGCAGAGAGATGCAAGTTGACCATTTAACTGAGCATGATCCCAAACAGCCATTATCGCCAGTCATTCATCATAAACTTTTGGGCTATGTTGCTGAGTATATGGCAATTGGAGGCATGCCTAAGGTGGTAAAAACATGGCGTGACACAAAAGACATTGAGATGTGTGCAAGTATTCAATTGGATATTGTGAAAAGTTATCAAATGGATTTTGAAAAATATTCTAAGAAACATCAAATAAAATATCTTTCTTTAATTTTTGATAATATTCCTCAAAAAATAGGAAAACGCTTTAAATTTTCAAAACTTCCTGGAGAGTTTCGCCGGCGAGATTTGGAGCCATGTTTTGAATTATTAAAAAAAGCGCAAGTCATTCAACCTATATATCACACCGACGCACAAGGTATTCCATTAGGTGCACAAATAAATCAAGATTGCTATAAAATTATCTTCATTGATATGGCGCTTGCGCAGCGAGCCATGAATATGCATCCGAAGGATTGGTTTTTGCAACCCGAAACGGCTTTGGCAAACAAAGGAAGCCTCGTGGAAAGTTTTGTTGGGCAAGAAATACTGGCATATAGTCGCATGGAAGAGACTCCTGCTTTGTATTATTGGCAGCGTCACCAAAAGTCGAGCCAAGCAGAAGTGGATTATATTCTTCAGCTAGGACAAGAAATACTTCCTATTGAAGTTAAAAGCGGTCAATCCGGAAAGCTAAAAAGTTTGAATCTATTTTTAGAAACACACCCGCTGTCAAAATATGGTGTTCGCATTTCGGTAAACCCATTTTCACAGGAGAAAAAATTACATTCTTATCCGCTGTATGCCATTTTTAAACTTTTTCAATAGGTGAGACATATAGTCTTGTGTTAGTTTCCATTGTTGTGTTATAATTACCCAAAATAGAGGTTTAGGTGATGCTTAGTCGTTTTTCCAGAGGCTTGAATCAAATCCGAAATAGGGTGCTTACTTTAAATGCTGCGAAGGCTACTTTTCAGCTTGGTGTGGCGATGTTGTACCTTTCCCAAGATATTCTCCGTGGGTTTCAATCTGATAATGGCCCTTCTGAATAGATTCAATATGGAGTGTTGGTAGTTGGAAAATTGCTCGTTTCCTATGGGGTTGCAGGGTATCTTTATGTTAAAAATAGCTCAACAATAGAAGACACTAAACAGGGCGTTATGGAATATCGCAATTTGACTTTATGGCTTGCACACATGATCGGTGTTGAGGAGAAAAAAACGAATTCAGATGAAGTGAGTCATATCGAATCCCATTCAGACAAACTTTTAATTATAAGCATACTTTGTTGTTTGATATTTGCTGGTTTTGCGACAGCAAATGCATTTATAGATAATCCTGGCCTAAGCATCACAACATCTTTTTTAGCTTTTTTCTTAGTTTCTTCCCAAATCGTAATCGCAAGTCTTTTACGTCAGGACAACAATCAGGTGAAAAGTAAATTGTCAGAGAAGCTTAATTTAAAGTACGAGTATTATGATGATAAGTGTAACGAGTTTATTGAAGAAATGAGAGAAAAAGATAGGGATTTTACAGAAATCCTAAACGAAAGAACTATTTTAGTGCGTCAGCATGCTCAGCTGGAGCAAGCATTTAATCAACCTTTAACATTGCTTGAGCAGACCGGAAAATTAATTTTTTCTTCTTTATTTGCAGATGAAAACAGTAGTGTGAGAAGTCTATCGCGCTCGTCTTCATCATTGAGCGCTTCATCAGAGAGAAAATAATATGTTGTCTTTATTTAATTTTTTTTCTCTAAGGCAAAAAACAGCAGACATATGGCATAATATTGAAAACATTTTACGTGATGGTAGCCCTGAACAAAGAAACGATTTAATACAAGAGATAGAAAATCAAAGGATTTTAGCAACTGCAATTCTTTGGGCTGCCAGGCCTTTACTTTCAGAGGCTATTTCTTGCAGTAATGATTTTAGAGCCGATTTTGTGCCATTGCTTCTACGACACGGTGCCGATCCTAATTTTAAAATTATCTATGAGGCTGGAAGATATACGTCACGTTTGGAAGTCGATTTAATATACGATTACAAGTCTTCTCGCTCCCCAAATATATCTCTTTCTAGGTTACTGTTGTCCTATGGGTTAGATTTAGATAATGTTCTTGAAAAATCTAAAACCACATTATTGTATCAATCGATGAGAGAGATTTCAGGAGATTATTTCAATACTTTTGAAGCACTGCAACGAGCAGATAACTGTTATCACAATAAACGGTATTTAGATGCAATAGAGGAATACGAAAGTGTCATTAGGGACTTTGAGCAGTATATTGAAATAGAAAAAACCCCGGGTGATTTGGATATCTACGCGCAAAAGTGCGTCGAAGATTATGAAATTCGCGCTAGTGCCTGTTATGATAAGTTGCACGATTGTCATGCCCACTTAGAGGGTTCGAATGAAGAAAGCTTGCCTATGTTGCCTTTACAAAGTCAAAATAAAATAAAATTATTCTGAGGCGTATATAAAAAGAAGATGTGAGACCAGTGTCGAGGCCAATAAGGTTGAATAACCCAGACCTCATTGCTGAGCTTTGTCAACAATATGGATTTTGTAACGCTTACGAAGAAGTGGCTTAAAGGTGATCATGTGGCGGCTGGCCGCAGACTTTATGATGTTGGGCCATTTAGCCCATTTAAAAAGAAATATGCACTTAATGCTCTCGATAAGAATCGTTGTCGTTGGGGATCACCACGGTTCGTCGAAGACTCATTGGCCCATTCTGAGGCGTTGTGTTGCTCATCAACTTTTTCTCAATTAAACACGGATACTTGTATATCACAACACTTTTATTATAGAATCTGCCGGATTTATAGACAAAGATCATAGCTCAAAAAGATGGCTGCTTTCATTTAACGAAAGATATTGAAAATCGTCGAGTTATACAAGCTCGAATATTGCACCTAAGAGGAAAAATACCGATGTTGCCCAGAGAAAATACCCAATATACAGTCACACTAGATGCTAGCGCGTACAATGATAGGCGATATAATAGAGTTGACTGTGGACATGTTGTTAACCTCAGAAAAGGAGATGATCCACAACTATTACTTGAGCACTATATTCGTTTTTTAAAAAACCCTAACTCTCTTTCAAATATTGATATCCATATACAAGAACCAACAGATGGCCCTCCAAAGGGCAAAGAAGGTAAAACCCCAAAAATTGACTCCTTGTATTTAACACCACTTACCGTCATGGGATTCAATCATCTCGATAATATTAATAGGAAAAGGTACTATATTCTCTTAGAATTAATGTCCAGATTATATTACTTCAAAGAGAGTCATTATCCAAGTTTTACATTTCATTTTGATGAAAATTTTAACTGCGACATAAATAATTATTACATCAATAAAAAAATATGTCATGCTTCATCCTTCAATGGACCAGAAGAGCACTTTATTCTTTTATCAGGTAATAGACAAAGCAATATAGATGATATAAAAGAAGAAGAAAGAGAAGATGTCCATGACCTTTCTGATTTTTTTGGCTTAGATGTGAGACAAGCAGAATTAATGAAAACATTTGAATACTCCGTTCCTCTTTTAAACAACAATGAGGTTAAAGGTGAAGAAGAAGTGCTTGCAAATGTTCCACTTATGCAAACAAATGTAAATCCAAATCGAGATAACAGAGAGCTTATCGATGATTTAATCGTTCCTTTCATTATTGCAAAACTAATCGAAGAAAATAATTATCCTTTGATTGCCGTTTATTTAAAAAAAGCTAATCCAGAAGAAACATCTGATAACAACCTTCCCACCACATTTCTTTTTAAGCCTTGGGTACTAGAAGACTTCACATCATTAGATGACTATGATGATATTGCTCAATTTATGTTGGCAACGATGTTAGAAGTAAGGCTCCCAGAAAATATTATTATTAGCTCGGACGGTGAACAACCTAGCTACTTATTCGATGATTTTTTTCGCATCTTAATAGATCGCACAGCGACTCCACCTACTAACGTATACGTAACAAACAACTTTTTTTGTCCCGAACATCCTGATAAAGAAAACGACCACCCGTACAGCATATTGAATAATCCATTCATTGTGAAATACAAAAGTCCTCGTGAGTATGAAAGAATGAATGATGCTAAATCTGGTGGTTTAATGTCACTATTATATCCTTATCGTCGAAAAAACAACTTTGAACAGGACGTGGGGGATAGAGCAGAGACAACTTGCGATTTCATGGATTGTTTACCATTTGGCTAGTACAAACGAAAAAATTTTCCTTGCCGCTCTCACAAAACCGTAAGTGATTATTTTTGGGTTTCGCTAAATGGTACCGTTGCAAATTGGAAAATTTCTGCTAAAAATGTAAAAATTTTATCTATGCCCATGGCACCGATGGTTTCTTAGTCATTCAGATGACGGATCTCCTTGAGTTTGCCAGTAAGATGGCTTACTGGAAATGAGAAAGATTTTTTTTGATCAGAGATGCCAGTTGATTAAAGAAAAGTTAACCAAGCCGCTTGCCCGTGGGGGTATATACGTATTATCTACTTATTGAGGTCATTAAAGAATGTCCGGTATATTTATATTCTCAAACTTTAACTCTCTGAGGAGAGCGCATTAATCATTTTTAAGGAGTTCATTATGGGAATTGTTATATCTAATCTAATTCGGCGGTGGCCTAATGAGGTGCGGCCGGAATCCTGGTTAAAAGGGCCCAAATCTCAAAAAGCACTTAATAAATTTGAGGGATTTTTAGACATCGTGCACATTATCATCCAGCACTTTAACGCCACGCCATCCCCAGTAAACCCGATGACTTTGAATTTTACTATTTTTTAATTCCATGACTTCAACAAAATCCATCTGCTCACCCTCAGGGGATTGTCTTGGATATTCCCAAATAATATTTTTGCCATCAGTAAAAAAATTTCTTCGATGGAAACGACGAATTTCAGGTTGACGTTGAAATAAAATCGTTATTAATTTACGTAATTCTTCTCTTCCTCTGCAAATGCCTTCCTCTGTTTTAAGTAAATGGCGAATAAGGGGGCTTTCAAGAGTCGCATCTTCATTATAAAGTTCTAAAAGAGCATCAATGTTTTTTGCAGCCAGAGCATCGTTCCATTCATGATATATTCTTTCAACATCACTCGCGTAAATTTTATGTTCCGACATTTTTATCTCCGGATATAGATCGGGTGATTTTGTGGTTCGAAAAAACGACCGTTATTTCGAACCTGCTTTATTTCAATTTTGAGTGCCATTTTAGGCACCAATATGGTTTAATATACTGGTTTTCTAAATCAAAGTCTACTGAATTATTTGATTTTTAAGTAACACGAACTATCGATGATTTTAGGAGAATTTTTAGTATGAAAATTGGCTATGCCAGAGTTAGTACACGCGAACAAAATTTGGATATGCAAGTCATTGCATTAGAAGAAGCAGGTTGTGAGCGAATTTATGAGGAAACCGTTAGTGGTGTTAAAGCGGATCGACCGATCTTAAATAATTTAATCAATCAACTACGACCAGGTGATGTGCTGGTTATTTGGAAGCTTGATCGACTTGGACGTTCGCTTAAAAATTTAGTTCAGCTTGTACAACAGCTAATGGAATACAATATTGGCTTATATAGTTTAAATGACCCTATTGACACAACAAGTCCACAAGGCCGTTTAATATTTAATATTTTTGCATCGCTTGCGGAATTTGAACGTGACGTTATTTGTGAGCGCACACAAGCGGGACTAAGTGCTGCTCGTGCACGCGGACGATTGGGTGGCAGACCTCGTGGCTTATCAAAAAAAGCAGAAGCTACAGCGTGTGCTGCTGAAACACTGTATAAAGAGAAAAAATTATCTGTGATTGAAATTTGTAGAAAGCTAAGTATTTCAAAAAGCACATTATATAAATATTTAAGGCATAGAAATGTACCAATTTCTTATTACGAAACTAATGCAACATAGCAACTGATAATAATATGGCAGCAATACACGAAACAGCATACCCGAGATTTAAGCCGCATTTCACTCCAAAAGAATTAGATGAAGTGTTCGTTCTATCATCTAATGAGACAGCGTTGTTAAATCGAAAAACAAAAGCAACAAATGAAATTTCTCGTCTTGGATTTGCAATAGTATTAAAATGCTATCAGTACTTGGGACGACCAATAAAAATTGATCAGGTGAACGTGAGTGTTAAAAAGTATATTGCCAAGCAACTATCCATTGATTCTGATATTGATTTAACATGTTACCCAAAGTCAACATTTAAAAAGCATAAAAAAGCAGTCCGTGAGCATCTTGGAATTGTCCAAGATGGAAAAATGCGCAGAGCAATAATGAAAAGAACTGCTTTAGAATCCGCGCAAACAAAGGAAAATCTAGCAGATATCATTAATCGCGTAATTGAAGAAATATTTCGTCAGCGCTTTGAGTTACCCGCATATCAATCCTTAGTGCGATTAGCAAGAGCGGCAAGGACAGTCACTAATAACGGGCATTATCGTAAAATCAGTGATGCACTCACTTATGATCAAAAACAATTAATTGATCACATGCTGGAATCAAATGATGACAAGGTAGAAGGCCAATGGACATGGGTTGGCTTAAAACAGGAGCCTAAAAGCCCAACGTCAAATAATATGAGGAGCTTTATTTCCTACGTTAATCGGTTAAAGCAATTGCGCGAACAATTATATGTAAACATTGATTTTATAACGCCTGCACGATTAGAACATTTACGTGATGAAGCGATGATTACTGATCAAGCAGATATGCGAAAATTTGGCGAATTAAAACGCTATGCGTTGGTTATCATTTTAATTTACATGAAATTAACCACTGCAATGGATAATTTAGTTCATGTGTTTACCGTATGGATTAGAAAAATAGAAAATAAAGCAAAAGAAAAATACGATGCTTATCAACTAGAGCAGGCTGAAAAAACTAACGAGTTGATATTATCATTTTATCAAACACTATTGATTATCAATAAAAATAATACGCCAAAAGAAAAAATTGATGAAATTAAAAGCCAGTTTGGTAGTAGAATATCCGGCTTAATTGAGGACTGCCGTAAGCACCTGGGACTTACTGGTGATAAACACTTTGGTTGGATCTTAAAACCATACAATAATAAGCGCAACTTGCTGTTTAATCTACTTGAGAACTTAAGTATTTTTTCTACATCAGAAGATAAATCAATTGAAAATGCTTTACGTTTTATCAAACACCACCGTTCGTCCCATAAAGATTGGATTGAAATAACAGATAATGACGAGATACCTGTTGACTTAAGTCTATTATCGCAGCAGTGGTTTAAACTAGTCAGTGGACTGCAAAAGGGAGAGCCTGTCACAAAGATTCACAAACATTATTACGAAATTGCCGTATTGCATACATTGATGGGGGATTTAAGTTGCAGCGATGCCTATGTGAAAGATGCCTACGTGTACGACGACCCCAACAAACAATTTATTAGCTGGGAAGAATTTCACGAAAATGTTGATGACTATTGCAAGTTTTCTGAGCTACCAGTAGAACGACAAGATCTAGTTGAGCTGCTCAAAACAAAATTACATAGAGCCGCACAAAAGGTAAATGACGGTTATCACGATAACGCTTATCTGGTAATCAATGAAGAAGGTAAACCAGTTTTGAAAAAACCCTCAGTGAAGGAAACACATCCACAACTTGATAAAGTTAAGAAGGCGGTTATGGCTAAAATGCCTGTGATTTCAATTGTTGATGCCATGGTAGACGTTGAAAGATGGCTTAATTTAAGCGTTTATTTTAAACCGTTGTCAGGTAATGAAAGTAAAATAAAGAATTATTCAACACGTTTTATCGCCACGTCCTTATCATATGGTTGTAATCTTGGGCCAACACAAACAGAGCGATGTTTAATGAATTTCTCACGAAAGCAAATTGCATGGCTGTTTCATCATCACGTGACAGAGCAACGACTAATTAAAACTAGCAATCATATTATTAATGGTTACAACTTATTTGAGCTACCAAAACATTGGGGGCCAGGTGATAGTGCTTCAGTTGATGGAACGTTTTGGGATATGTACAGTCAAAATTTATTAGCTGCGCATCATATTCGCTATGGACGATACGGTGGCGTTGGTTATTACCATGTATCCGATCAATATATTGCTTTATTTAGCAATTTTATTTCATCTGCTGTGCATGAAAGTGTGTATTTACTTGATGGCGTTGTTGAAAACGATTCAGATATGAAAATTAATAAAGTGTATGGTGATTCATGGGCCCAAAGTGAAGTGCTATTTGGTTTGTCGTTTTTGATGTGTATCGCTATCATGCCGCGCATCAAGCGGTTTAAGCATTTGCATTATTACAAGGCTAATCCAGAGAACTATTACGAACACATCCAAAACCTATTTACTGAAAAACCAATTGCTTGGGAATTAATTAAAACCCATTACTACGATATGCTACGAGTAGTGATATCCATTCAAAAAGGTAAAGTAAAGTCATCCACCATTTTACGGAGGCTATGCTCAAAAAGCCGTAAAAACAAATTATATTATGCATTTAGAGAGTTGGGCCGGGTTGTACGTACAGAATTCTTACTCAATTATATTCATGACCCAGAACTGCGTCGTATAATACAAGCAGCAACATGTAAGAGCGAAGAGTTTAACGAGTTTATTAACTGGGTACGCTTTGGTGGTGGGGGAGTAATCGCTGACAATCTGCGATTTAGTCAGCGCAAAATAATCAAGTTTAATCATTTGTTAGCAAATATATTGATCTTCCACACAGTGGTTCATCAAACAAAAGCAGTTAATAATCTCAGAGAAGATGGTGTGGACATACCAGATGAGGTGCTGACAGGATTTTCGCCGTACTGGCGTGATCATTTGAATCGTTTTGGCGTTTTTACACTGGATATGGGCAGAAATACTGCCGAGATTGATTATGAGTTAGCCAATATTTGAGATTTGGTCCCTTTTAACCAGGATTCCGGCCGCACCTCTCTTTGATTTCATCCAGTGAAAAACCAACTGATTTTGCATTTTGTATGAAATAAAACCGAGGCACAAGTTCTTTTGGGTAAAGTCGATAACCACCCTTGCTGCGCGTGGACTTTGGGATTAAGCCTTCTCGTTCGTAGTATCTAATGGCTACTGGCGTTGTGTTTGTTAGCTTGGCAAGTTGGCCAATGGTAAGCATGTTCTCCATTAGTGCCCCTTTTTTATTGAACCTTAACCTTAACGTTAGTATTATGGCACATTATGCCTTATAATGTTGGAGAAATCACGGAAACATTGCAAATGGAACAACACCTAAAACATAATGCTTTGCTTAAGTTAAGTCTCCTAGTGCTACTGCTCATAGGGCATGTGGCTAATGCTATGCCTTTAACGTTAAAACAGGCAGAGAGAGTCGCGCTATCACAATCACCAGAAGTGAAGTCATTGCGAGCAAAGACTGAAGCTTTAGGACAGTCGGCCATTGCCGCTGGGCAGTTATCTGATCCTAAGTTAATGTTGGGTGCCATGAATGTTCCGGTCGATACGTTCAACTTTAGTCAAGAGCCTATGACCCAAGTACAAGTGGGGCTGATGCAAGCTTTTCCACGTGGTCATAGCCTTCACTACAAGTCTCTTGAAAAACACGATTTATCAGCAGCTGAGTCACGTAAGCAACAAGCAATGCAGTTACAAGTACTTCAGGGTGTGCGGTTAAGTTGGTTAAACCTTTATTATTGGATTCATGCGAAACGAATTGTGCTGAAACAAAAAAAAATTTTTCAACATTTGGTGAAAATCACCGAGTCAATGCTTGCTAATAATAAGGTACAACAAAAAGATGTGATCCGTGCGCAGCTGGAGTTAACTGAGTTGGATAATCAGTTACTCAACATAAATCAGCAAATTAAAACGGCTCGCGCCACACTGGGACGATGGGTAGGACCTGTACTTGCAAAAGAAGCATCGCCGAAACGGTTACCAAGCTGGTTATCCCCACCGAAGCTTTTGCAATTTCAACACGACCTCGCGCAGCACCCCATCTTAAAAACCGACGCGGCATTAATATCATCTGGTCACGCAGGTATTAAGCTCGCTGAACAGCAGTATAAGCCTGGATTCACTGTTGGTGTGGCCTATGGGTTTCGTCAAGGGCGTAATATGGACGGCCAAAGACGTTCTGATTTTTTAACCGCGCAAGTCAGTATGGATTTACCGCTATTTACTCATAATCGACAGGATCGCACGTTACGTGCCAGTCAAGAGAATCTCTTGTCCAATGAAGAAAATCAGATGAGTGATTATAGGCAGTTACTTGAAACTTTAAAGACGCAATATGCTGTCTGGCGTGAGCAGCGTCGAAGTGCCTGGCTTTACCGGTCTCAACTCATTCCAGAAGCAAAGCAATATGCTGAAGCAACTATGACGGCTTATCAAAATACACAAACAGATTTTCCAACATTAGCGAGAGCCTATGTTCGCGAGCTTAATACGGAACTGGGAGGGCTTAAAGCGCTGGTGCATCAGCACATCGCACGCGCCAACCTACTTTATTTACAAGGGAAATAAGATGAGAAAATGGGTTAGCATTATTGTTCTTCTAGTCATTGTCTTTTTTGCTGGTGTGTTAGTGAATCGATATTTTCAGGCTGATACAAGTCTTTCGTCAAAAAATACTGCTCAAAAATCCAGGAAAATATTGTATTGGGTAGCGCCTATGGATCCAACGTATCGAAGAGATAAGCCGGGAAAATCTCCCATGGGCATGGATTTGGTGCCCGTTTATGCAGACAGTCAAACCAATGGTGAGGGCGTCATTAAAATCTCACCTGTTGTCGAAAATAATTTAGGCGTGAAGACCGCTGCTGTTAAACGAATGAACTTAGCACGCATTATCGACACGGTTGGCTATGTCACTGTTGATGAGAATAACATAGAGCACATTCATACGTATACCGATGGCTGGGTAAGGGTGCTTAACGTTAAAACAACAGGAGAGATTGTAAAGAAAGGACAGTTATTATTAGAGCTGTATTCCCCGACCTTAAATAACGCCCAAGAAGAGTTGTTACTGGCATTGAAAAATAAAAATATTGCATTAATTCGTGCAGGCGAGAAAAAACTATTAACGTTAGGGATGGCGAAATCACAGATTAATCATTTAAAGCAAACACGACGTATCATGGAGAGAGTAAAGATATATGCTACTCGTAGCGGTGTAGTTTCACAGCTTAATGTTCGTGAAGGGAAGTATATTAAACCCGATACCGACATTATGACGATTGAAGATTTATCACATATTTGGGTGATCGCAGAAGTATTTGAGCGTCAAGCAAATTGGGTTCAAGAGGGACAAATTGCTACGGCGACATTTTCTTATATCCCAGGTAAAACTTGGCAAGGCAAGGTTGATTATGTCTACCCAGAGTTGAATCAACAAACGCATACACTACGTGTTCGGTTAACGTTTCCAAACCCTGATTTTTCACTAAAGCCAAAAATGTATGCAAACATCAAAATATTAAGCCGTGAGGTTAAAGAGTCATTAGCGATACCTCGCCAAGCATTGATCCGCACTGGGGAAGGAGACCGCGTAATTTTAGCTTTGGGCAATGGCCGATTTAAAGCCCAAGCAGTTAAAACAGGGATAGAGTCAGGTAACTATTATCAAATTTTATCGGGCTTGAAGGTTGGAGATGTGGTTGTCACTAGCGCACAATTTTTAATTGATTCTGAGTCTAATTTGAAAGCTGCATTTGATCGTATGCAGCAACCTACAGAAAAGATAAAAACGCAATCGAAGGTGAATACATCAGAACAATTTGTAGGGATGGGGAAAGTAAAAGCCATTGATGTCAGTAAGCGAACGGTGTCGCTGCATCATAAGCCCATTCCTGCACTTAATATGCCAGCAATGACGATGAATATTGCTGTCGCAAAAGAGGTTGAGCTCGAAAAAGTGAAACCTGGCGATGAGATACACTTTGTTATGATTAAACAAAATGGGAATGCGTATCTTATTACAAAGATCCATGTCATAACCCATAACCAGCATGATCATTGAGTAGGGAAACAGCATGATTGCACGAATTATTACCTGGTCAATTAAAAATCGATTCCTTGTTTTAGTGGGCACTTTTTTTCTGGTTGCTATTGGTATTTATGCGATTAATCACACGCCAGTTGACGCTATACCGGATTTATCCGATGTGCAGGTGATTGTTAAAACGTCTTATCCCGGGCAGGCGCCACAAGTCGTGGAAGATCAGGTTACTTATCCGCTTGCGACTGCGATGTTAGCTGTTCCTGGTGCTGTGACGGTGCGGGCTTATTCGTTTTTTGGTGATTCTTACGTCTACGTCATTTTTAAAGACGGCACAGATCTCTATTGGGCACGTTCACGTGTATTGGAATATCTTAGTCAAGTTGCTGGCAAATTACCGGCGGGTGCTAAGCCAGAGCTTGGTCCTGATGCAACGGGTGTGGGTTGGGTATATCAGTACGCATTAGTCGATAAAACAGGGATGCACAATTTATCTGAGTTAACAACACTTCAAAACTGGTTGCTTAAATATGAATTGCAAACAGTCCCAGGCGTTGCTGAGGTTGCGACAGTTGGTGGCATGGTAAAACAATATCAAATTACACTCGAACCAAACCAGATTAGAGCTTACGGTATTTCTTTGCAACAGGTAGAAAAAGCGATTCAGAATGCAAACAGTGAGGTGGGGGGCTCTGTTGTTGAGATGGGTGAAGGCGAATACATGGTTCGGACCAATGGGTATATTCAGAGTATCAAACCGATAGAGAGTATTCCTTTAGGTGTCAGTAAAAATGGTATTCCTATTCTGCTATCAAATGTTGCCAATGTAACGATAGGGCCACAAATGCGTCGTGGTGTTGGTGAGCTTAATGGTCAAGGAGAAGCTGTTGGCGGCATTATCGTTATGCGCCAAGGTGAAAATGCCTTAAAAACGATTGAGGCGGTTAAGAAAAAATTAGCGAGCTTACAAAAGAGCTTGCCTAAGGGTGTAAAAATTATTGAAACATACGATCGTTCCAGTCTCATTCATCGTGCGATAGAAACGCTACACTCAAAATTAGTCGAAGAAACCCTTGTTGTGATATTGGTTTGCTTTTTATTTTTATTCCATCTGCGCTCATCGCTCATTGTGGTGATCAGTCTGCCCATTGGTATTTTATGTGCTTTTATTATTATGTATTGGCAAGGTATTAATGCCAACATTATGTCTTTAGGTGGTATTGCTATTGCCATTGGTGCCATGGTTGATGCGGCTATTGTGATGATTGAAAACGTTCATAAACATATAGAGAGAACGCCCATAACCGCTGAAAACCGTTGGCAAGTGATCCGAGAAGCAACATTAGAAGTAGGGCCACCATTATTCTTTTCATTACTCATCATTACATTAAGCTTTTTGCCCGTCTTTGCCTTGCAGGCGCAAGAAGGGCGACTGTTTGCGCCGCTCGCATTTACAAAAACATACGCTATGGCTGCGGCTGCGGGGTTGTCGATTACTTTAGTGCCCGTGTTGATGGGGTATTTTATCCGAGGAAAAATTTTACCTGAAAAGAAAAATCCTATTAATAGAGTTTTAATTGCAGCTTATCGACCAGCGATTAACATAATATTGAAATCTCCAAGACTGATATTATTGATTACCCTGATTTTAGTGATCATCAGCTACTGGCCTTTAGCCCATTTAGGCTCTGAATTTATGCCTCAATTAGATGAGGGTGATTGGATGTATATGCCAACGACGTTGCCAGGTGTTTCAATTGGTAAAGCGCGTCAAATTTTACAGCAAACGGATAAGTTGATTAAAAGTGTCCCAGAAGTGAAAAGTGTTTATGGAAAAATTGGTCGAGCTAAAACAGCGACTGATCCCGCTCCATTAACCATGATTGAAACCGTGATTCAATTCAAACCAAAAAGTGAGTGGCGCAAAGGCATGACTTCAGAAAAGTTAAAAGACGAATTGAATCGAATTGTAAAACTACCCGGGGTAACTAATGCCTGGGTTATGCCGATTAAAACTCGTATTGATATGTTAGCCACAGGCATCAAAACCCCTGTGGGGATTAAAGTTTCTGGCCCATCGCTGACAGAAATTCAAAAAATAGGTGAACAGCTCGAACAAATCTTAAAGAAAGTGCCGGGTACTGCGTCTGTTTATGCCGACCGCTCAGCAGGTGGTCGTTATATTCATATCGATATTAATCGTCTTGCCGCTGCTCGTTATGGATTAAATATCAAAGATATTCAAACGGTGGTTAGCACGGCTATTGGTGGCATGAATATAACGCAAACCATTGAAGGACGTGAGCGTTATCCTGTGAATTTACGTTATCCACAAACGGATCGTGATTCAGTGGGGAAAATTAAACTATTACCAATCGTAACACCAACAGGTGCTCATATTCCGTTAGCGGATGTTGCTCATGTCTATGTGGCAAATGGGCCGCCCGTAATAAAAAGTGAAGATGCTAGGTTAACGGGATGGGTGCTGGTGGATTTAACAAGCAGTGATGTGGGTAGGTATATTCAACGAGCCAAATCTGCAATCGCACAGCATTTAAAATTACAACCCGGTTATTCATTAACTTGGTCAGGCCAATATGAATATATGCAACGAGCAAAAGAACGCCTGATGTTAGTGGGTCCACTCACACTGGTCATTATTATTTTGCTGTTATATCTCAATTTTAGGCGAATGGGTGAAGTGCTTATTATTTTACTGACACTGCCATTGGCGTTGACAGGGGGTATTTGGTTGCTTTATCTCCTTGGCTATAACTTATCGGTAGCAGTTGGTGTTGGTTTTATTGCACTCGCTGGTGTTGCCGTTGAGATAGGCGTTGTTATGTTGGTCTATTTAAATCAAGCGCTGAGCGAAAAAACAAATGCAGTTAATAAACAGCATGCAACACTAACCAAAACTGACATTAAAGAAGCGGTTGTTAATGGGGCACTGATGCGTGTTCGCCCCATTATCATGACGGTTGCAGCCATCATCGGCGGTCTCTTACCTATAATGATTGGTGGTGGCACAGGATCGGAAGTTATGCGTCGGATTGCGGCTCCAATGATTGGTGGAATGGTGAGCGCAACTATTTTGACGCTGATTGTTATTCCTGCTGTTTTTTTGGTTTGGAAATCCGTTACTGTAAAAAATTAAAGGTATCATAATGACAACAAACTCATCACAGTTTCAATTAAAGCTCGCCCATGTGAGTTGTGCAAGTTGCGTTAAAACCATTGAATCTGCATTAAAGGCTATTGACGGTGTTCAATTAGCGCAAGTTAATTTTGCGAATCGAACCGTACAGATTGAAGGGAAGGTATTACCGGAAGAAGCTATCTTGGCTATTCATCAAGCGGGTTATGAGGCGAGCTTATTAAAGAGTCCAAATGACATTTCTGAGGAGGATAGTGCAGAGGAAATTCATACCAAAACCCTATTCAGAAAAGCACTTGCTTCTGGTTTGTTTGGTCTTTTTTTGCTTGTTCTCGCATGGACACCATTTGCACCTAATTTAAATCAGTTATATGGGCAACTTGTTTGGGGTATTTTAGGACTCGTCACTTTTATTATCATTGTTTACGCAGGTGGGCATCTTTACCGTAGCGCTTGGAATGCATTCTGGCACCACTTAGCAACGATGGATACGTTAATTTCTATCGGGACAGGTGCGGCCTGGCTGTATTCTATCGTTATTGTCTGTTGGCCTTCTTTAGTTCCTGCGAGTGCACGACATGTTTATTTTGAGGCGGCATTAATCATCATCGCGCTCGTTAATTTAGGCGCGGCTTTGGAAATCCGTGCTCGTGGCAAAACCTCTGAAGCTATTAAACGCTTAATTGGATTGCAGGCTAAAACGGCTAGGCGTGTGCTTGATGGTGAGGAAGAAGATATTCCAATCGATGAAATAGCGCCAGGGGATATATTGCGTGTTCGGCCAGGCGAAAAGATCCCTGTTGATGGCATAGTAATACAAGGCCACTCTACGATTGATGAATCGATGTTAACGGGAGAACCGCTTCCAGTTCAAAAGAAGGTTGATGATGCAGTTACGGGGAGTACTTTAAATAAAACAGGTAGTTTTCTAATGCGAGCCACGAAAGTGGGTTCAGATACGATGTTATCCCAAATTATTCAGCTCGTGCAGCAGGCACAAAGTACTAAGCCACCCATTGCTAAACTGGCAGATATTATATCGAGCTATTTTGTTCCAACTGTGTTAATCCTATCGATCATTACAGCGTGTATCTGGTTCAACCTAGGTTATTCGTCGGGATATATTTTAGTCGCAAGCATGACTGTTCTGATTATTGCTTGTCCTTGCGCGCTAGGTTTGGCCGCGCCAATTTCTGTTATGGTAGGTATGGGAAAAGCCGCAGAATATGGTGTCTTAATTCGAAATGGTGAAGGGCTACAGCGTGCGAGTGAATTAACAACCTTAATTTTAGATAAAACAGGAACCATTACAAAAGGAAGGCCAGAAGTTGTAAAAATAATTTTGACGCCATCTTTTGATGAAGAGGAAGTATTGCAGTATGCAGCCAGTGTTGAAAATGCGTCAGAACACCCATTAGCGGAATCGATTGTAGAACACGCTAAAAATCGCTCTATTTCCCTACTTGAATCATCAAATTTTAATGCGGTAACGGGCCAGGGAGTTATAGCGACTGTTAATGAGAAGATAATTTTATTGGGGAATAAAAGGTTACTCATTGCGAATCAAATAAATCCGGAACCACTCATGAAAGAAAGTGATGACTTAGCAAGTTTGGGTCAAACACCCATGTTTATTGCTGTTTCCGGGAAATTGGCAGGTATCATCTCAGTGGCAGATCCTATCAAAGAAGATTCAAAAAGAGCAATTGAACGATTCCTTCAACTTGGAATTAAAGTTGTTATGATGACAGGAGATAACACAAAAACGGCTAATGCTATTGCATCAGCAGTAGGCATTCAATATGTTCATGCAGAAGTACTGCCGGAAGACAAATCTAATCAAGTTAAACAACTTCAATCTGAAAGCACCGTAGTTGGAATGGTGGGCGATGGTATTAACGATGCGCCTGCTTTGGCACAGGCTGATATTGGTTTTGCTATTGGCGCCGGGACAGATGTTGCGATTGAAAGTGCTGACATTACATTAATTAGTGGTTCCCTTCTTGGGGTAGTTAATGCAATAGCTGTATCCAAGGCAACGCTTGGGAATATAAAACAAAATCTCTTCGGTGCATTTATTTACAATGTTATTGGAATACCGGTTGCCGCAGGTGTTTTATATCCATTGATTGGGCTGCTGCTAAATCCAATGATTGCCGGTTTTGCAATGGCAGCTTCTTCTTTAACTGTCGTATCGAATGCTAATCGATTACGTTTCTTTACAGTGAAAAAGGGTCAATAATAATGATGAGCTTAATTCTTTTTAATGGTATTGCAATAATATTAATTATTCTTATTGTATTATGGTTTTGGGTGATTAAAGAAAAATCCACCCATGCTAATCAGCATGAATTAACTATCTATGTAAAAAATGGCGCCTATTCTCCAAGCCGAATTGAAACCTCTGGTTCTGAAATAACATTAAACTTTGTTCGTCAGGATGCTTCTCCTTGTTCAGAGTATGTGGTATTCGAAAATCTTGATGTGCACGAACAGTTGCCATTGAATAAGCCATTCAAAATACACTTAACTGAACTTGAGCCAGGTCATTATCGTTTTACGTGCCAAATGGGTATGTACCAAGGCGAACTGATTGTTATATAAATATCGGAGATTGAATCATGATTGAAATTATTCCTAATTGGCATCCTATTTTTGTGCACTTTACTATAGCCTTGATTTCAATATCTGCTTTGTGTTATTTCATTGGGTTTTTGGCAAAACAATATTCTTTTGGGAAAGAATTACTCATTGTAGGGCGTTGGTGTTTGTGGTTTGGTGCTCTAGCTGCAATCGCAACGGTAATCGCTGGCTTTATCGCTTATTATTCGGTGGCACATGATACGCCATCTCATGAAGCGATGACAATTCATCGCAATTGGGCAATCGCAACATTTATTGTGATATTGATGACGACCGCCTGGTCGACTTGGATGCATATTAAACATAAAAGTGCTTCGTTTGTTTTTGTGCTGTTTATGATAATTGCTTTTTCACTAGTTACTGTAACAGCTTGGCATGGTGCTGGATTAGTTTATCGTTATGGCATTGGCGTGCGATCATTACCCAACTCAACTGGGAAAGGTCATCAGCATTCGTATGATGTTGAGCAGAAAGTCCGTCCAAAATCGCATCAAAAAAAGAAAGGCCATTCAGATAAACCGCATACACATTAATAGTTATTCATATGAATTGATATTGATATGACTAGAGGATAAGATAGTCGTTATGGATGGAAGCCATATAAAGAAAATGACAGTGATTTTTCACATACTAAGTAACCCAAATCGCTTGCAGGTGTTGTATTTATGCCTGGAAGAGCCAATTTCCGTAGGCGATTTAGTAGACACCCTGAAGTTATCACAGTCACTGGTGAGTCATCATCTCAAACAATTGCGAGAGGCCAATTTAATTCAGGCCACTCGCCAGGGGAAAAACATGATCTATCAGGTGACTGATAAGCGTGTGCAGTGCGTTTTAAAAGACATGTTATCGCACATTAATGCGCCGATAAAAAAGAGGCAAAAGAAATAATGTATCCATGGATGAAACTTATTAATGGTTATAGCCAAAAAAAGCGGGGCACCACCGTTCGATGGTTGTTACTCCTTGTTACTTTTTGCTTAATTCCTGTTTTATCACTAGCTGCTGCTCTACCACAGCCGGTACAAACACATCCGAGTTTTGTTAGAACACCGGCATCGATTCAACAGTTTATTCAGTATGTTTGGCGAACCAACCCAGCAATTCAATCGGCCCAATCGGAAGTGGCTAGAGCGGGTGCTGATTTTTCACAAAGTCAAAGACCTATTTACAATCCGAGTCTTGAGCTGGAAGCCGAACATGTTCGCAAGGAGCCCTTTGAAGATACGTATACAGCAGGCATTAGCCAAACCATTGACTTGTTTAATAAACGCGGTGCTCGTGCGGCAGTGGGACAACACAGCTTTATTGAATCAAAAGCCAATTTATCAGCGCAGCAGTTGGCATTGGCAACGCAGACATTAAAAGCGCTGGCAGAGTATCGGACAGTTCAAGCTGTTGTTCAACTCGCAAAACGTCGTACTCAGTTACTGCGTCGATTTAAAGATCAAAATGCTCGCAAATTTAAATCCGGTGATATTGCTCAAGACGCTCTTGATCAAGCGTCTCTTGCTTATGCTGAAGCGATTAGTCAGCAAGCGGATGCAGAGGTTGTTTTAACCAGAGCAAAACAACATTTAATAGCTATTTCACAAACGGCTTCTAAATATTGGCCTCGACTACCTCGTCGCTTACCAAAACCTTTACGACCCTCGTCAGTTACGCAACAAGCTTGGTTGCGAACCTTGCCTATATTGCAAGTCTATAGTGCCCGTGTTGCTACCGCGCAAGCCAGCGTTCGGGTCGCACGAACCGAAGCAAAGCCTGATCCCACCATTAGCCTACGTGGCGGGACTGAAGATAAAGAGCCTCTGGTAGGTGGTAGCATAAGTATTCCATTATTCATACGCAATAATTTCCAAGATCAAGTGCGCGCGGCCAATCATCAAGCGATTGCTGTTGAGCAAATGCGGATGAATGTGTATCGACAAGTGAAAGCAGCACTTCAAGGCGATTTATCACGATATCGGATCTTATATGTAGCCATGAATCGCTGGCAACACGCCTCTAAGCATAGTTTGGATGGAGGTATTGAGCTATTGAATCGGTTGTGGTCTGCTGGTGAGCTGAGTACCACAGATTACTTAGTGCAATTGAAGCAGCGCATTGATAGCCAAATTGCAGGCCAAGAATTAAATGGTAAGGCTTGGCAAATGTGGTGTTCAGTGATGGAAGCCTCTGGCCAACTGAATACATGGCTTGCAAAGACCTAATGAAAATGGAGAGATAACGCATGAAGAAATATGGGTGGTTTTTATTAATGAGTGTACTGCTCATTTCAATTCAGACAGCTTATGCAGGTGATGAGCACGGGCACTCTGCTAATAAAACACCAACCACCATTGCCAATCAACAAAAAGATAAGCATGGAGAAGAAGGGTTAATTGAAATTAGTCCCGAAGGACAGCAAGCCGCCGGAATTAAAACAGAAATTTTGAAAGCCAAATCATTACCTATTTATATCAGTGCCCCGGGTGAAGCCATTCCGAATAAAGATTTAACGGCGATTGTTACGCCACGAATTCAGGCTCAAGTCATACAGCGCTTAGTTAAAATTGGTGACCATGTTAAACAAGGCCAGCCTCTAGTACGTTTGTCCAGTGTTGATATGGCTAAAGCACAAGCAGAACTCCTGCTTGCACAAAAAGAATGGCTGCGAGTTAAGCAGCTTGGTAAGCAAGCGGTATCCGCAAAACGTTATCAAACAGCGGAAATTGCATATCAACAAGCGTATTCAAAGTTGCTTGCTTATGGCATGACACGCCAACAAATCGAAGTCTTTCTTAAATCGGATGATCCCACTAAAGCCAATGGAGAATTTACATTATTAGCACGACGTGGCGGGACTATTTTTTCGGCAGATTTTACAAAAGGTCAGATGATTGAGCCGGGTAATACGCTTTATAAAATCGTGGATGAAACAAGTCTTTGGGTCGATGCTAAATTATCAAATGGTGAATCGGCAAAAATTGAAAAAGGTGCAAAAGCTATTGTTCAAACTGCCCATCATGAATTAGCTGCTGAGGTGTTACAGGTTCATCATAAGCTTGATGAGACCACCAGAACACGTGTTGTACGATTAAATGTACCGAACCCTAAAGATCAATTGCATCCGGGTGAATTTGTTACTTGCCTTATTCAAACTGGCGAAACCCAACCGGTGTTAGCGGTTCACCAAACCACATTGATGCGTACACCTGATGGGGATCAGGCTATATATATTGAAGTAAAACCGAATCATTTTCAGGCGCAAGAAGTTCAAGTCACAAAAAAAATAGGTCCGTGGCGGGTTATTAAAGGACTCAAACCCGGTGTTCGTATTGTGACGAAAGGTGCCTTCTTTGTGCATTCTGAATCACTCAAAGGTGGGTTTAGTACGCATAACCATTAATATGCAAGGGAAAGATACATGTTAAATGGCTTGATTGATATTTCTGTTAAAAACCGGTTGCTGGTTGTGCTAGCGCTGTTGGCGTTAGCCGTTGGTGCTTGGTTGATATTACCTAAGTTAAATTTAGATGCATTCCCCGACGTTACTAATGTCCAAGTGCAAGTCAATACGGAAGCGCCTGGACTTGCTTCCAAGGAAGTTGAGCAGCTCATTACATTTCCCATTGAAGCTGTGATGTATTCATTGCCAGATGTCGAAGAAGTGCGATCCATTTCTAAAACGGGTTTGTCAGTGGTAACCGTTGTTTTTAAAGAAGGGACCAATATTTATTTTGCACGTGAGCAAGTATTCCAACAATTACAAAAAGCCAAGGAAGAAATTCCTGATGGGGTTGGCACACCCGAAATTGGTCCCAATACATCAGGGCTTGGGCAAGTTTTTCAATATATTTTGACGACAGATAAGCCAGCACAATACGACGCAATGAAACTGCGTAGTCTCAATGATTGGTTGGTTAAATTGCAACTCTTACCGGTCGGTGGTGTGACCGACGTGTTATCGTTTGGCGGTAAAGTTAAACAATACCAAGTACAGATGAACCCACAAAAGTTATTGAGTTACAAAATCACTGCTGAAAACGTTGTCCATGCGATTGAGAATAATAATCGTAACTCAGGCGGTTGGTATCTCGATCGCGGTGATGAGCAACTCGTGATCCGTGGTGAGGGTTGGTTGCAAAGTGGTAATAAAGGACTGCGTGAAATTGCCAATATTCCAGTCAAAGAAGAACATGGCACGGTGGTGCGGGTTAAAGATGTGGCAAACGTCGCGTTTGCGCCAGAGATCCGCCAAGGTGCTGTCAGTATGATGATGCGCAACAATCAAGGTCAGCCAGACGATTTGGGTGAAGTTGTCACGGGGATCGTACTAAAACGCATGGGTGCTAATACTAAAGCGACCATTGACGGCATTAAAGAGCGCTTGCCGGGGATACAGCAAGCATTGCCGGACGGTGTAAAGATAAAACCTGTTTATGATCAGGCCGACTTGGTGAATAAAGCGGTACACACCGTTGTAAAAGCATTAATAGAAGCGTTTATACTCATTTTAATTGTTTTATTTCTATTTCTGTTGAACATTCGAGCCACATTATTAGTTTTAATTTCAGTGCCTATTTCAATCGCCATTGCTTTAATGGTGATGGCACAGTGGGGGATATCAGCCAACCTGATGTCATTAGGTGGGTTAGCAATAGCCATCGGTATGATTGTGGATGGTTCCGTTGTGATGATGGAAAATATTTTTAAACACTTAAGTCAGCCGGATCCCAATCACGATCCTAAAACACATGCCTTAGAATCGAGTGATCCACACCACAGTACGGCTAATCACCATGGCATTGCGCTTCGCATTCAAGAAGCGGCACGTGAAATCGCGCGCCCGGTATTTTTTGCGGTGTTAATTATTATTGTGGTTTTCGCGCCTATTTTTAGTCTGCAGGGTGTAGAAGGAAAACTATTTCACCCTATGGCACAAAGTATTGTCTTTGCCATGATCGCATCATTATTGGTTGCCCTGATAGTTATTCCGGCATTAGCGACTTACTTTTTTCGCCGTGGATTAAAACATAAAGGCAGCTTTGTGTTTCGTCCTATTGATAAAAGTTATCGTAAAATTTTAGCCAAAGCTTTGGCTAAACCAAAAACAGTGATTGCCAGCGCACTTGTTCTATTTATTATTTCCTTAGGTTTAGTCCCATTTTTAGGAACAGAGTTTGTGCCGCAGCTTGAAGAAGGCACATTGAATATTCGTGTTACTTTAGCTCCCTCTGTTAATTTAACAACGGCTCTTAAAGTAGCGAATAACCTTGAGAAACGTTTAATGACCTTTCCAGAGGTTACTTATGTTTCAAGTCGCGTTGGACGCCCAGAATTAGGTGGTGATCCCGAACCTGTTTCCAATGTTGAGTTATATATTGGATTAAAATCGATTTCAGAGTGGACATCCGCACGCACGCGAACACAACTTGAAAATTTAATGGAAAAGAAGATGAATGTGTTTCCAGGACTTCTATTTTCTTTTTCACAACCGATTGCTACGCGTGTTGATGAATTATTATCTGGCGTTAAAGCACAATTGGCCATTAAATTGTTTGGTCCCAATCTAAAAGTATTGGCAGAAAAAGGCAAAGCGATTGAGGCGATTGTCAAACAAGTGAAAGGTACTAAAGATGTGGCAATGGAACAGATCACAGGCGAGCCTCAACTAGTCATTAAGCCGAACCGAGAAGCATTAATGCGCTATGGTATTTCTGTCGGTCAAGTGATGTCTTTGGTGTCGAATGAAATTGGTGGTCAAACAGCAGGGCAGGTCATTAATGGTAATGAGCGTTATGATATTTATGTGAGACTCGCTAAAAAATATCGAAGTACGGCAGAAGCCATAGGCAATTTGATGTTGCAATCGGCGAACGGTTCTTGGGTGAAATTAAGCAATGTGGCGAATGTAGAAATAGAATCAGGTCCGCCACAAATTCGTCGTGATGATGTGCAACGACGTGTTGTGATCCAAGCGAATGTTGAAGGACGTGATATGGGCAGTGTGGTAAGTGATATCAAACAACAACTTCAGACGAAAGTTAAATTGCCACCAGGCTACACAGTGACGTATGGTGGGCAATTTAAAAACCAAGAGCGTGCACAAGCGCGATTAATGATCGTAGTTCCCTTATCGTTAGCACTGATATTTTTACTGTTGTATTTTGCCTTTCAATCGGTCAGTAAAGCATTATTGATTATGGTGAATGTACCGTTGGCATTGATTGGTGGCATTATTGGATTGTTTATTTCGGGGCAATATTTATCCGTGCCAGGCTCCATTGGTTTTATCGCCTTATTCGGAATTGCCGTGTTAAACGGTGTTGTGCTTGTTAATGCGATTAATCGAAATGCAAAAGAGGGCATGGAAGGTTATCAAGCGGTTTATCAAGGCGCACTGTCTCGATTACGACCCGTCTTATTAACTGCAATTATTGCAGCGCTTGGTTTGATCCCTATGCTTTTGGCAAGAGGTGTTGGCGCTGAAATTCAGCGCCCATTAGCGACTGTTGTTGTGGGGGGATTATTTTCTTCAACGCCATTAACACTGTTTGTTTTACCGGTGTTATATCGGTTGTTTTTTACGAAGAAACCACAAGAAGAGGAAACGACAGCTTCTTTGGGAGACTAATTATGCGCAACT
The DNA here is from genome assembly GCA_046290385.1 of Gammaproteobacteria bacterium. GTDB lineage: Bacteria > Pseudomonadota > Gammaproteobacteria > JAGOUN01 > JAGOUN01 > JBKAGM01. The sequence goes on along the minus strand of JBKAGM010000001.1, from coordinate 60,110 downwards.
GTAAATGGTTTTTAACTTTATTCATATCACTGTTAACACTATGCAGTTCTAATATTGCTGGTGCCGCCACAGTGACGCAAAAGTATATGGTGCAATATGATAAAAAAGCTTCAACTGTGGAAGGTCCTAATCTGAAAAAAGCGACTCTCATTCTTCAGCTGTATGCCCATGGTAATCCTGTTAGCAAGCTCACCGTGACAACGGATGATCATCAATCTTTTTCATTAGAAAACCGCTATGGTAAACGTCTCGTCGTTGATGTTATTTCGATTAAAGGTAGCCAAAAATCGGTCCGCTGTCATGGAACGGCACGCGCGCATCAAACCACCATTAATTTGGTGTGTCATAAACGCTCTGAAAAACATTATTGAAGATTAAAACCATGGATGACAAAAAGCGATTTGAATTTAAAATTGTTGGAATGGATTGTGCTGAAGAAATAGCCATTATAAAGCACGTGCTAGAAAAGTATATCTCAGACGATAATCAATTAGGGTTTGATTTGCTCAATGGTAAGTTGACCATTGAAGAGAATAGTAAACAGCTAAACGAATCTCAACTCATTCAAGCTATTCAAAAAACTGGAATGAAAGCCATTCCATGGCAGATTTATATCACCGAACCTAAAAAACCGAAAAATTTTTGGATGCAGTATAACCGTCTCATGATGACACTGTTTAGGGATCCCAAACATTAATAATAAAAATATTACATAGACGCTTTTAACTGACTGATTTTTAATAAATTATCGTCCTGCAAGAATTTTCAGCAAAATCAAGTAGCACTGCTATACAAGCATTTACGTTCTATATTTTTCAACAAAACCTGTATGCTCCTCGTAGTGCCAATGCTGAATCCAACGCTCAATGTATTCGTACGATCCCTCGCCAGTGAACTGGTAATAGCCAAGTAGATTCACATGAATCCATGCACCTGGCGATAAACCTAGTAGGTTAAATCTATCGGAACCATGAAAAACGGACACGTCGCACCGTAACCCTTTGTAATAACTAATAATTTCCGTCCTGATAATTTTTACACAGATTGATTTTTCTTTTGAAAATCAATAGGTTACAAGATCCACCTGGCGACCAAAATTACTCATTCTTATTAATGACTTTTTTCCTGGCAGACTTAGCTCGTTCTTGCAGCTCAATATCTATATAGCGGTCTGTAATTGCACTAGAGCTGTGGCCAGCGTCATCACGCACATGTTCTCTAGGACGGATTTTAACATCTTCTGAAATACCAGTGTGCCTTAACCAATGGACTGTCGCAGAGCGTAATAAATCAGCTTCATGTTGTTCGCCTTGTCTTGTTAGTTTGTCTGCTGCTTCATCAAAACAGGCTTGAACACATTTTCGTAGTGGTCTGTCGCTTGTGAGTGGGCGATTAGCATTATTGGCACAACCTATTAACGGAAGGTTTTCATCAGGCAGAGGGTAGGGAGATAAGGCTAAATATTGCGTTCGATACCGTCTTAATGCTTTTAGCATTGATGGGCTAACGGCAATTTGTCGCGCTTTATTCCCTTTGCCTACCGTACGAAACCACCAATTTCCCTCTTGGTCTTTGATAAAGTTATTCATGGTTGGTGAGCAGCGACTTGTTGTTATGAGTTCTGAAATACGCAAGTACATACTATAGAGACAAGATAAAATAAATAACGTTCGCTCTGCCTGTTTATCTTCCTGTGTTTTTTCTTCTGTGATCTGAAGAATCATTTGCCACTGAGTCTCTGATAAACGACGAACAACAGGCGCATGTGCTTCCTTGCGTATGAATTTGCTTTTCTGGCGTATTAAGGCAACGGGATTCATTTGTGTGACTTCTTCTTGCATAAGGTAGTTATAAAAACTACTTAATATGTTAAACATGACTTTCATTGCTGTGTGTGAGCATTGAAATTCTTGCTTATCTGGTTTTTTTCCTTGCTGAAAAGCTTTTTTACTTACCTGTACCACAAAGGGTTTCCAGTCTTTGTTGGGTTTGCGTTCGCCATTTACTGTTTTAAATCGCGCGACGTTTTTTAGACCTATCCATCGTCTTGGTGGGTCCATGCAAAACTCAGCAAACTCTTCTATATTCTGTCGTTTATGCTTTAATACGGGTTGATTTTTAACAAACCAACTCCACTGTAGAAAGCGCTCTAATTCACGACGATAAGCGCCAAAAGTGTCTTTGCTGCCTCGATAGCTATATAGAAAAGTAAGTGCCCATTGGTAATCTCTTACTGCATATGAGGGGGGGTTAACGGTGCTTTCTGTAAAGCAATGATTTAACCAGTGTTTAATAATATTTTGTGGACGGTTATTGTTTTGACATGATTTATACTGCGTAATAATTTCATCCATGGTATCGAAAACGGGCTTAGGGGAGAACATAACCTTGTTCATCGCAGTATATCCTCCTTATTATGACTGTTTGTCTTTTTCATTTAGGGATAAACGTTGAATAGCTTCCTTATATTCACGTTCTACTTCTTGTTTGAGCTCTTCAATTGTTGGTAAATGTAGTTGATATTTCCTTGAGAAAATTTGTTGGTTGCCTTCAGGTAGCGTGTATTTTACAGCTGTTTCATTATGCTCAGCACATAGTAGTAAGCCAATAGTAGGGTTATCGTCTTTCCGCTTTACCTCTCTATCATAATAATTAACATACATCATCATTTGACCAACATTCTCATGCTTGAGTCGAGTGGTCTTTAGATCAATAATGGTGTAACACTTCAAAATAGTGTGATAAAAAATCAAATCAGGCTTAAAAATTTCTCCTTCAACAGTGATTCTCTTTTGTCTAGCAATGAAGGCAAATCCGCTGCCGAGCTCTAGTAAAAAATCTTGCAGGTGATCAATGATAGCTGATTCTAAATCTGTTTCTGTGTAACTGTGGTGTTCTTTATATCCAAGAAAATCGAGCACATAGGGGTTTTTCAAAGAGTCCTCAGGTTTTTGAATTATCTGACCGTCGCTAGCCAGCTTCATTATGGATTTAGTATCTTTACTAGCAGCAAGGCGTTCAAATAAAAAAGAGGTCATTTGTCGCTCAAGCTGAGGGGTAGACCAGCCATTTTTACTTGCTTCAATTTCATAAAAACGGCGTACCTCTGGCCGTAACTCTTTGATTAATAACCTATAGTGCGTCCAGCTTAAATTTTCATCAAATCCTTCAATATCAAATTCGTCACGAACCTCGTGACCAATTCTATTTTGGTAGGTAAGGTAGAATTGCCTCATGTATTTTAAATTCGTTATCCCAAACCCCTTACCAAAATCCTTTTGTAGTCGCGTTGAGAGATTTTCTAGCAGAGCCTTACCATATCGAGCCCTGTTTTCACCCGCTTGCTCTTGAGTAACAATAATTTTACCAATATGCCAATAAGCAAGAACCTGCTCAGCATTAACAGCCTTGATAACGTTAGTGCGAGCTTGGTGAATATGTTTCGCTATTGCTGAATATATATTCTCAATTGTTAATTCATTACTATCGTTGTCTGGAGTGTTAATGTCTTTCATAAATAGCCACCTTGTGAATAAAAACATACTGTGTGCGAACCCATATGGGTTGCGAAATAGCTTGTTTTGTAAATTCCTTAATTGTGCAAGCGTGCTTGCACTGTTTTTGTTATGATAACACAGATATGCCAGTAATCAATATTACTGGATTTATAGAGCATATCCAACTAAACTGTGGCGGGGAAAATGTAGGTATAATGGTGTATAGGAATAATTCAAAACTACTGTCCGCAGCTGAGTATCATGAGATTTATGCTGCTCCAATTCTGAATGACGCTGAACGTAGAGAATATTTTACATTTAACAAGGATGAAATAGCAGAATTAAAACGTTTTCAATCAATTGAGAATGCGGTCTATTTTGCGATTAGCTTAGTTTTCTTCAAGCTTAAAAAAACATTTATTAATTTTAGCTATCGTGAAGTAACACAAGAGCGTCAACATGTGATGGATCGTTATTTTCCAAATCAACGTTTTCCCAGGGCATTTCTGAAGAATGATAAAGCCGTTTCTCGCATAAAAACTAAGATATTAACACTATGCAACTATCATCGCTGTCGTGGTGCTGCATTGGAAAAAATAGTGTTAGCATTGAGAAAAGAAGCGCCTAATAAACCGCGACAACGGCAGCTTTGCAAATCATTACTTGACCTACTAATAAAACAGCGCGTTGCTATTCCCTCCTACAGCTCACTACAAGCAATCGTTATTGAGCAATGGAATATAGAGCACCAACGTATTTTACGGCTATTTAGGCGTTACTCAAGCGCCTTAGATCGAGAGAATATTTCCTCACTTTTGGCTAAAGCATCAAACCAACACCATATCATCAGCATTAAGCAAGATATGAAAAGCTTTACCACTAGGGAGCTTGGTAATGAACTGAAAAAGCATGAAAAACTAAAGTCCCTATTTCTTTTAGCCATTGAAGTATTACCTAGACTTAATTTGCCCACTGCAACCATCCATTATTATGCCAACATGGTGCAATTTTATAATGGTCCGAGATTAAAACAATTAAAACCAGAATTATCACAGCTTTATTTACTTTGCTACAGTTTTACTAAATTTCAGTTGCTCAATGACAATTTGCTTGATGCGTTTAAAAAGCGTGTCAATGATTATGTCACTCATGGAAACACGTATGCAAAGGAGCAAGTGTTAAAGCAATTCAGCCTCATCAAAGAAACACGGCAAAAAGTCAGCAATATGCTAATGGCCATTAAAGAGTATCCTCATCCAAAATACGTACCAAGAAACATTTTGTATCAACACGTTGATGAAGAGGACTTGATAATAGCTGCGCAATTGTTGGTGAATGAAGATCTTGATCAAGATATTTTATTTTGGAAGTACGTTGATTTAAACAAAGAAGCCATTGCGCTAAATATTCGCCCACTTTTTTTGACCATTGATTTTATCGTTACCAATAATCCGACTCTGCAAGAAATAGTAGACTTTGTCGAGACAGCCTTACTTTCATCAAAAACCTTAGATCAGTCACTCCACCGCTCTTTAGAGACGTGGGTTGGTAAAGATACCCTGCCCTATCTATTTTGCCAAAATAAATTGATCTTCCATCGATTGGAGTTTCTACTTTATCAACGTATGGTGCATCATGTCAGCACTAATAAGCTAACTTTAAAACACAGTATTAAGCATAAGCGAATCGAGGATGATTATATCAACGATAAAAAATGGGCTAAAGAAAAATCAAAACTGATCAAAGGATTGGGTTATGACAAGCTCAAAAAATCACCTCGAAATACTTTACAGCAAAAAGAACGCACGTTAAATGAGCTTTACCGCGTGGTTAACCATAGCATCCTAAACGACGAGAACCCTGATGTTACTATTGAAAAAGACGCTCAAGGAAATCAAAGCTGGCGTCTTGTAAAAGTTGAATCTTTACCTGATCCCAATAAAGCTTTTTTCTCGCACTTTCAGCCACGCAGCATTGTCGATGTGATGCAATTTGTGCGCCATAAAATCCCATTTACTCACGCCTTTGAGTCAATATTGCCTAAATACTCAAAAACTGAGTATGACGATGAACTGATTATGGGCTTAGCATTAGCGAATGCTATCCGAGCAGGTAAAGAGAAAATGGCCGATATGTCAGATCTTCCAGAATCAGCGTTGCAAACGGCAGAAGCCGCTTACTTCCGTACAGAAACGCTCTTGCCGGCTATTGATATGATTAACAATGCCGCGTTTGAGTTACCTATTGCCAAGGAGCAATACATTGACGGCCTAATGCACGGCAGTTTGGATGGTATGAAAATTGAAAGTCAATTTAGAAACGTCAAATCACGCCGGTCACAGAAATTTTTTGGTCAAGGTGCTGGTGTCTCTGCCTACAATGAGATTCTTAATTTATTTTCACTTTCAGGGAGACTCATTGGCACCAATGAATATGAAGGAAATTTTACATTTGAAATGGTACATCATCAAAATACCTCAGAAGTCAAACCTTCAATACTTTCAACAGATAAACATGGCTGCAACGCACTAAACTTTGCTTTGTTCGATTTAACGGATTTAACTTTTGCTCCTCGCATTCCTAAACCTCACAATGAAATATTCTGGGGATTTGGTTCACCTAAGGATTATGATGGCTATATTGTTAAACCTTCAAAATTCATTAAGCCTGAAAGGTTTTATCAGCAATGGGATCCCATTCAACACATGATTGTGTCATTACTCACAGGCGATGCATTACCAAATATTATTATAGGTAAGCTATCGTCAAATAATTATCGCAGTGACATGAAAACAGCATTCACACAATACAACCACATTGTACGCTCAGAGTTTTTATTGAATTACATTCACAACCCAAAATTCAGGCGTGCCATCATGATCGCGCTTAATCGAGGTGAAGCTTACAACCGTTTGTATCAAGCTATTACCTTGTTACGCAAAGGCGAATTAAGGGGTAAGAGTGAAATTGAGATGGAAATATGGCACCAGTGTACCCGCCTAATTTCATCAATTATTTTGTATTACAATACCCACATTTTGAATACGCTTTATGAAAACTCAACCAGTCAATCGGAAAAAGACTTTTTAGTGAAGGTCTCTCCTGGTGCTTGGAGTCATATTAATTTACTGGGGTACTACCAATTCTGTGGCAAACACAATGACCGTGTGATTGAGAAAATAATTAACCAATGGAACTGGAGAGAAAGGGTAGATTTTGGCTGAAATAAAGCGCTTGTAAGTTATTGATTTTAAGAATAAAAAATTAATGTGTGTAAAAATTATCAAGACGGAAATTATTAGTTATTACAAAGAGTTACGGTGCGACGTGTCCGTTTTTCATGGTTCCGATAGATTTAACCAAGTACTTATATGAGGCCCTTTTTGATTTTTTTGGCATGTTATTTAACTATCCATCTTAAATTCACTTGCAGATGAGGCTGGTGTATTTAGTAAACATATGCTGTGAGATATCAAACCATTAAGCCGTTTTTTCTTCTTACAGTCTTCCCAGCCTTGTTTTGAACGAACCTCGCTCGTGAGTCTTTCTAAAATCTTCTTAACGATACTTGGAAAATTAAATTAACAAACAGCTATATTTAAGTGAAATCCAAACGCTTTAAAAATAAGGCTGAGTGTATCAAGCCGTGGATTCCCTTTTCCAGATAATAAGTAATAAAGATGTTCTCGGTTAAGATGCGTTTCTTTCGCAAGCCACCCTATACCTCCTTGGGCTTCCGCCACATCTTTCAATGCCAATAAAAGCGCCTTTTTATTACCATCTTTTTGGTAGGCATCCAAAGCGACTTGAATATGCGCACATGCGGATTCTTTTTCTTGAAGTGTTGTATGTAACCAACTTACATAATCACCTGTAATTTGACGACTCTTTTTCACATTGACTTTACTCATTGTATCGCTCCTTATAATCATGCCAGTAATCGACAGCTTGTTTTATATCGCGTTTTTGCGAACCTTTATGGCCACCGAGTAACAAAATGACAATTTCTTTACCGTGTTCTGCAAAATAAACACGATACCCTGGGCTATAGTGAATACGTAATTCGAAAACACCCTTACCCACGCGCTTACAGTCACCACGTTGCCCGAGAGTCAAACGACGCACTCTATTATTTACTTGTGCTACGGCAACATGATCTTTCAGAGAGCTCGCCCATTCAACAAATGGTTCTTTTCCATTTCTCGTTCTATATAATCTCAAGTACTTCATGAGTGTCCTTTTACATAGTTGATATTGTAGTTTATAACCAACAGTTTGTCAACATGAAAGATATTTATTAAAGCTGAAAAATCTAATAATTACAAAAAAATAGCAATTTTATCTAATTAAAATCAGTACGCTAGGATTGCCCATGGCGGTTTTTGGCTCATTTTGGAGTTGGCGCCAACCAAGCTCAGCAACGGGTCCAGCTTATCCGATATTTTCTGTTATTTATGCAGTATACTCCTTTTCAAATTCCTCTTGCATTGAAAGAGCGTCGTTGTTGATATTCGGTCAAAATGGTTCGATAATCTTTTTAGGTATTAAAAAAGAGTTAAGGCGACATGGCATGAACAGATATTTTGATTATCCTATTAAGTTAGCAAAGCAGAAGGAAGGCGGATATTTGGTACGCTTCCCTAATTTTCCAGAGGCGATTACGCAAGGCAATAATAAACAAGAAGCAATCCACGAAGCTCAGGACTGTCTAGAAGAAGCCGTTGCAAACCGTATGGCCATGAAGCTTGCCATCCCAAAACCAAGTAAAGCGAAAAAAAGTGGGGTTTTAATTGCCCTGCCCGCTACCCTAGCGGCCAAGGCGGCATTATATATTACGATGCGAAATAAGAAGTTAACTAACGTTGCATTAGCTAAAAAGCTCAATTGTGATGAAAAAGAAGTTCGTCGATTACTTGATCCTGATTATACTTCAAAATTTCCACGCATTGAATATGCGTTAAATATATTAGGACAAAAGCTACATATAGGAATCGTACACTCAGTCTGAAGTTTGTCTAACATCCAGTAAGGAAAATTACTGGTAACATCAAAGCAGAATATAGAAAATTTAATGAAAACTAAATTAATCCCTCAATGCCTTTATCATCCGCTATATTCAGCAATTTTACTGCAATGGCAGAAGGTTTTTTAGCGCCTGTTTCCCATTTTTGAATAGTAGACACACTAGTGTTTAAAAATTTAGCAAGCGCTGCTTGACTTAATCGTAACTTTCTACGAATGCGTTTGATTGCGGTTGGTGAATAAGCTTTTAACTTTGGTAAGCATAGTGCCTCCATTTCACGTAAGGTCAAATCATCCACAACACCTTGCTTATGAAGATCATTCACAGTATCTAAAATAGCATTTTTCATTGTGTTTCTCATTACTTTAACTCCACAAAATTTTTCAATTTAATTGCCGTCACAACTTCACTGTCTGTCATATTTTTTAAGATTTTTCCAAATACCTTAAACGCTTCCAATTCCGTATTCGAGATATTCGCTTTTTCATTCTTCTTAAACCCATACAGAAAAATAAGCCTATTGTTTTGTTTATAAAACAAGATTGTTCTCAACCCTCCTCGTTTTCCTCTACCTTGGAAACCCAGTCGTTTTTTTAGAATATGGCCACCCAAATCCGCATCATATTTATCATGAACTACCTCATTTGCTGCTTCCTGCAAGGCAGTTATTGTAACCTTTTGTTTTTTCAACCATTTAGCAAATGATTTTGTGGCTAATATTCTCATGCAAAGAGTATAGCACCAGGTGCTATATTATGTCAACGCTCCCAGGTTATTTCTGTAATTCTCGTATGGGGAGTTACTGGAAATTAGGTTAGGCATTTTCCATTGACCTTCTCCAAACCTTGCCCAAATTATAAGCCCTAAACTAATGTGTTGATGTTTTTATCCTATAATTCTTTCCATCGCTTCTTTCTGTGTTGTAGTTCCAGTCCTTTTTTAAGCACTCCTTACATTCATCTATATTTTCAGCGTCGCATATATTCCAACTGTATATTTAGTTTCATTAGTGTACCACCTTTAAAACTTATCCAAACGGATTATACAAACACATTTGATTGCTGTTGCTTTAATTCGTAAATGAGCGGTGGATTGCGAATTGATTGATGATCCACTACTTACTTTTTTTCATTTTGGAGAAGAATCTAGCTTACATTCATCTAAAGTTCGCGTATCAACACTGCTTGAGCGAGCACGTTTTCTAGGCAGTATTGAATCATCAAAAAAAGAACCACGTTTTGCATGCTCAGATTCATCAGAAGCTGTATTTTGTGTTCGATGTTTTATAACACTTTTATTTTTATCATGCCTCTCAACTGCATCACGATAAGCTTCATCTATCATTCCTAATTCTAAAATGGTTTCAATTGTTTCTTTACTAGGATTTATCACACTTACCCAACTCATCCAAGCATACACTGGGTGGGGTATCACTTGATCTAATACAGAAGGGTCATAATTTCGACCGCTTTTAAGTGAAATTATATCCCCTTTTCCAGGTCGATCAGGAAGAGATGGCTCATTGAAATGCGTCAAAAATGTTGACTTCGATAATTTGAAGTTCATCCTAAACTTAACACTATCTCGATCTAATTGAGATGATGCGTCATTTTCGCCATCACGCTGCTTAAAGGTAATGCAGTAAGTGCCTCGTTTTAATATATTTAATGGATTGTAAAAAAGACTTGTTTCACCCCAAGCATTGACCATAATGAGCCCAGTATAACGGCTCTGTAATATTGCGATTAATTTATTTAATTCCATTAGAATTCCTTGTAGTATTATTTAATTCATTCATTAAATAATGTGGTATTTGGGTTCAATAAAACACAAATTTTTACTAGTTTTCTTGCCTATTAGACTCCGATTATATATTGTCTTTACATATATTTTAAGAAATACCAACAGCATAATCGCTAATTTATTCATATATGAAATTGCAGCGTGTATCTTTGTTGTAGTTCATTACTTTCAGTACACCGACTCATTTCCAGTAAGCTATCTTACTGGCAGCCTCAAAGGTTGCTGCTGAATTAGAATTATAAAAACAACTATTTTACTTTTTAAGTTTTCCTGCCAGCTCGCGAACATACCGATCAGCATTAAATTCTATAAATCGATAATCCTCTATTTCATTCTGGTAAAATGGATCCTGCTTTACAATTTCATTAGCTGTTCTCAAATCTGTATTGGCCATAATAATACTTCCTTGAGGGAGAATTTTAGCCCCAGTAGTAATAAAAATATTTTCATCATAATATTTTTTGTAAGAATGCACGGTGTGCTTAAACATGTTCATCAACTTCTGGTAATATATTTTTATAAGTGAGTTCAATAACAACCATATTGTTTCCCCTAAATCAAAAACCCTAGTGATTTTCGAGTCAATCCAACTATCACCTCTAATGAAGAAAATCTTCTTCTATTTAATTTGTAAATTAAATGTATTGGCGCTTAATGATTGCTGATCATTTTGTTGTTTTGGGACATCAAAAAATCCCACCCCAAAGTTTGAAAAAAAGTACACTTCTTCTTTGGCTTTATTATCAAAGTCACTAAAACCAAAAATTGAGTGATACATTTTTTTAAATAAATGAAATATCACAGCAAATAAAGCCAGTTGACTATTAAAATCTCCTGAATAGTTAGGCAGTCGCCATTGATTAAATGATCTTTCAAATGATTTTCCAAGTGCACCTAATGGTGCGATGCTTGACGCATCATTTTTTTGGCAAAGGTTGATATCATCAAAGGTATTTTCTCCATTATCAACAACACAAATGAACTCTTCTTCATCTTTACTAAATGACTTAGTTTCTTGCTGAAGTAGAGATTGAGTCAAATCAATTGTTTGTAAAAACGGATTTATTAATTGCATGATAGGTCTGTTTACAATTGTCGCTGTTTAATCACCAAAAACTTTAAGTTTAATATAGCTATCCTCATAAAATTTAAAGGTAAGTCTTGGAAGTTTAAACATTGATCCACTTGCACTATTAGACATCGCACAATAAGGCCTGCCATCCACATCAAGACAGTTTCCTGTCGAGGAAGAACATTCCTCAACAGGGCCATCACAATGAAGATTATCATGAATATTGGATAAATGCTGCTTCGTAGCTAAATTATCAATATAAAGTTGGATACGTTGTTCCGTTCTAGTTAATGCTAAGCCACCGCGGTGCAAACTTTTAAGAAACTCATTATTTTTATTAGTCATTTTATGCTCATTAACAGTCGCATTAAATTTTATAACCTCAGATTTATATTTCTTTCCTAAATCGTGTTTCAATTGTTCATCTACTAAGTCGCCAAGCGACAAATCAATTTTTTTCTTATAATGATAATTTTTTAAATACTTTATTTTGTCTTTCATTTTTTTTATAAATCTTTTTTTATTATAAAAAGTTAGATTATCACTTCGACACTTAATCCAGGATAAGTGATCCGTTTTTTCAGCGCCACGATCGAATTGAAGACATGCCATGCGAAGATAATTTTCAGGGTGCTTTTCAATGAAGTTATCATCTAACCCAAAAAGCTTGATATAGTGCTTCAACAGCCAATAAACGGTATCTAGCTTTTCAAGTAAAGGAAAAAGCTCTCCTACATCTTCTAATTTTTGAATAAACATTCCTATAGCTTCCAGCTTTTGTTTTTTAAAGCGTTCAAACAAGAATCTATAAGCCATAGCAGGATCCAGCTTGACACTTCTGAGTTTCGCTAAAGTATCAGTTCGTAATTTAGAATAATCATGATTTTCAAGATTAATAGGTAATGTATTTAAATTTGAGGTGAGGCGATTTTTAATTTTTTTATTTGTTTTTTTTAAATCAAATAATTCGAAACATATAGGGAAGTTAAAAAATGGATTAATACTGTGGGAACAACCTATGCGTAATTTATTTTGATTAGCCTTGATGAGTCTTTCCGAATCAATGAAAGCGTCAAACATACGATCAAAATTCCAATCAGTCGGTGTTGCAAAATAATAATTCTGCCGCCTTGAAAGCCACTTAGGCTTTAAAATTTTATTTTTGATCTGTTTAACCATCAAATCGTTTTGCTTAACTGGATGGTAGCCTCTCGAGTCATCCATTCCAGCAGAACATGTACGATGATATAACCCTAACTCCCCACGGTAGCCTTCCGGTGCATCATGGGAATGAACCCTCCCAAGTTCTCTGTCTCCCAAGCATGTTAAATAGTTCCCTTCGTCAGTTATACTGATAAAGTTTTCAACGCCGGGGAAATAGCGCGCTATACTTCTACCATTAAATTCCAGGTCCACATAAACACTTGCCGTCGCTGCAAGAGCGCAACTCTCACCAAGGTGAGCATGATAAAAGTTAGGGCGTATTGTTATTTTAAAACTTAAACTCCCCTTACTGAGCATTTCTGTTAGTAAATAAGGTTTTAATTCAGCTCGCTTTACTAAGTGAGCAAAAAAAGGCTTTATTTCTTCGGTAAATTTATATCTTGTTCTTCCTTGATTAAGGTCCACTTCCGTATTTTTCACAAGAATGACAATCCTACCTTTAACGTCGTCCAAAGCAAGCTTATTTTTTTTAAGTATATCAGCAATAACACCTTGAACACTAAAGAGTTTTGTATTTTCAGTTTTAACACTCTTAGAATTAAAGAATAGTTTATTTTTATATCGACTTACAGAATCCCAGGCTTCCTCCAGTTTAAGCATTATCCTAAAATATTCATTTAAAAGTGAATCAATTATACCCGTTCTAACATTATACAATGATTGCACGTGTGCAATAGCCTGGTTTTTATATTTTCTAGTTTCCTCAAATTGCTCTCGGCTATAAGAACTCCCATGTCCATCATGATAATTAAAATATATACCTTCTATACGATACTTCTCAAGATCATCTACTGTTCTCATCCAAATCGGCAAATTCATGACCGTCTCTAAAGCGCATGCTCTTTTATAGTGTATGTTAAAAGATCTTGCAACGACCCCAAGCAAAGCAAGTAATTCATCATAGTTACATAATGACAAGTAAGCGTTCAATAAATTAGTGGATTCAACATTCTTCAATCCGTTTTTAAATTAAAATAACGATGCGACAGTATAACCATTTAAATAGCTTATTTTTCTTAAATTAGATGCTCCTTTCTCGGGAATAGTCAGATAGTTAAATAAAATATGATTTTTATCAAAATAACTTTCTCTTGTTTGGCTGGAATAAAATGTGTTTTTACCTGAATATCTTTCTATATTGTCATGCAAGACATCAATTTTATTTAAATATGATGTTCTAAATCCATTATCAACAAGAGATGTAAGTATATCTAACTTATTATCTGTTTGATCAAATCTTGTTCTTGCATATGCTTTCATTTCTATATGATTTACTTTTATTTCAAAAAGTATTTTATTAATTTTTGTATAAATAAGAATTTGATTTTCTTCTAAAATATTTAATCGATTCATTACTTCAACATGATTTCGTTGAATTTGTGTGAATAGCACATTCAACATTTCAATAGCTGGATCAGGTTTAGGGTCAGAAAACATTCCTACCAATTGCAACCCTATCAATACAAGACCAATACCTGAAGAAGCTGCTGACAAGTACTCTGCAGGACCTAAATTGTTGCCAGATAATGTCTTGGTGATTTTACTTGTTATTAATGCCGCATCAATACCTGATTGCGCTACTGCGCCTATCCTAGCCAATTGACGATTACCTGTTGCGACACCAATACTATGTAAGTTTGAAGCTATATTTCTTGCATCCTGCCACATTTGAGCCCTCTTGTTTGCATCTAATTTATGTTCGTGTTTTTGCTCAAGTTTTTGAGTTATATTGGAACACTTTTGTATGATTTTTTCTTGGGTTTTTTGAATCGCTCGAAATTCTTGTATGGATCCACACATTGATTCAACAAATGCTGATAATTCTGCATCACTAGCATAACCTTGTTTGATCAGAAATCTATTCAAGAGAGCCTGCATTTCTGGCTTTGGAGAAAAGTTACTATCCAAAAGTAAATTTTTTAACGCATCCTTATTTCCCTCAAACTTAGCTAGAAAAGCATTCCATTCTTGAATTTCCTGCTCCTGTATTTTATCTTGTAATCCACTCAAACCTTCGTCAGCAAAAAGAAAAAATAATCTTGAATAAATAGTATCCGTCGGCCAAAGTTCTGAAGCAGAGTTAATAAGTTTTTTAGGTAACTTTAGTTCATCAGATCTATCAGAGAGTATTTTAAAGGCATGCTCGATATCTTCAACCTCATCAATACCACCTCTCACATAGTTTAAATTACTTTCTAGCATTCTTACGTGATCTCTATTATTGAGATTTAAATCATTCAGCTTTAATAGTCTTTTTGTATTTTGGTAAGCACTTTCAAAATGAATGGCATCATTATTATTTTCATAAAATTCGCTCTCTTTTTGTCTTAGTTGCATATCCTCGTAACTAAATTCACTAACACTCGAAGGATCATCGGGAAATGAAGGAACATACCATACTTTTCCACGACCAATTCCCATTCGAAGACTATCAATTTCTGCAAGTGCGATAAACTTCTTTTTATCCGATTTTTTCATGGCATTTTACCCTTAAATCTTTATTCAAAAAAATTTGAATTTTTACTAATATTGAGTCTACTTCCAAAAAAGGAAAAAGTTTTAGGATATAAATATACGGGATATTCATTAAAACCATCAATAAGTAAATACTACGTATATACCCCTTGGAGAAATCGGGCTGGTTAACTCGGTTTAATCAACTGACATCTCTGATCAAAAAAAAGCATGCTTATTTATTGCAAGCAATCTTGCTGGAAACCAGTATGAAATTGAATAATCTTATGTCAAGTTCAACGAATTAACTTATAACTTCCTGAAAATAGTTTACGTTCTTTTTTATTTGTGAGTAACTTCACATGATTTTAATTTGTTACTAACGAATGATAATTATTTTCATAGGCGCTAATGTATTACTACATGTAGATTTACTGGCTTAGTCAAAACTCAGTCTAACATTGTAATTTGTAGCGTGTTGCTTATAAGAATATAATCACAAATAAAGATGTTGGAGAAAAAACCTATGAACTGTGCTCATTGAAACTCAAAAAAGACGTCTGGAATTACTCAACGGGGTTAGGCTAATTGCAATATCGTTGTTCAGACTGAGCGGTAGGCAGTTTAATGAACGTAGCTGCGCCCCACTGAATTTTATCAAGCATCCTGCCGAAATGGTAATGATCGCTATTCATTACTATTATCGGTTTAAAGTCAGCCAGGATGATGTGGTAGAGCTCATAATAATGCGCCGATTTCATATGAGTCATCAAACGATCCATAACTGGACCCAAACGTTTGGTGTTGAGTTAGGGTTAAAATGTCGCGCAAAACGCAAAGGGTTTTCTCGGAACAAATGGCATATTGATGCAACGTATTTACGTATTGATGATCTTCGGTGTTATTTCTACAGAGCGATTTTAGTGTATTAATATTTTGTACGACATTCGAAGAATATGACAATTACTTCTAATAAAAAATAAAACACGCGCTAAACGTCACAGAAGACTCATGTCTAAAATTCAAAATTTTAACGAACTATTTACCACAAAAAACTAAATCAAGTTCAAGCACTTAAAGATTGAGTCGAGCGCACTGAGTTTTGACAGAATCATTTTTTTTGATATACACTGAAAATATCATCAGTGAAGCAAATAGGATAACCATATACATAATCGCTAGTGGCATTTGTGAGTGTATTTTTAAACTGCTGGCAAAACTAGACATGATAAATACACCTAATGCGACGACTGTCCCACAAATAGCATTTGCAGTCCCTCCTTGCTTGGGAAACATTCCAACTGATTTTGAAACCATATTAGGCAACATCATTGCTGATAAGTAAAAAATCGAGAAGACTGGAGCCAATACAACAACGATGCAAGACCCTACTATCAATGCTAAAAGTAACATTGCTATAGATATAACCAAGCTCAACAATAGAGTAATATATACTATTCGTACAGGACTACAGTAATTAACCAATATCCGATTACTAAAATTACCCAAAAAGTAGGCAACACCAAGAATCAGCGCAAAACGACCATAGTCGATAACTGTATAATGAAGCACCTTCTGAATTAAAAATGGGCCAACGACATTAAATAAGACTAAAACTGAATAAACTAAAGAAGCAATTAGCGATGCAGCAATAAAAGTTTTATTTTTACATATTACCTTAGCACTATTATAAAGTATTTTAAGATGTAATGGATGCCTCGTTTCAATTGTCTCAGGTATAAAGAGCACAATATAAAATGTAATAATTGCACCATAGATAGCGAAAAAATAAAAATTTGCCTTCCAGCCAAAGAAATGTTGTAAATAACTTCCTAAAAATGGTCCTATAATTGGGCCTAAAGCCCAACTCATGGAAAAGCATGTTAATGCTTTTGTTAAATCTAGATCATTAAAACAATCACTTGCAACAGCACGAACAGCAACTCCCAATCCAGCAATACCAAAACCTTGAATAAATCGCGCTAGATTTAAAAACCAAACCTCAGGCGAAACACTCGCAACATAACTAATAATGACATATGAAATACCACTCATCAACATTATTTTCTTACGTCCTAAACTATCTGAAAGAACCCCAAGAAAAAGCTGCCCAACTCCATAGCCCAACATGTAAAGACCTATTGTTAATTGTACCCAATGTGGATCAGTTTGATAAAATATAGCGATAGCTGGCAATGAAGGGACATATAAATCCACGCCCATCCCCATCAAAAATGGAACGAAAAATAATAAAACCATTATTGACGTTTTTTTAAATTTTATTTTAATTTTCATATATACTTCTCCTTATATTAACTTAAGCACACTTGAGATAACCTCGCTTTTCTAGTTGCAAAAGCTCTGATAGTGTATTCATACATCGTACGAATGAAAAATCATATTCTTTAATAGCTTTATCATATGCTTCATATTTAGGAAATAAGCTTGTGTACCCAATATGTTTGCAATGAACATGCGGCATAGACGCAAATATTTTCGATATTACTTCTTCACCTAAACCACCCACTTTAAGTCCATCCTCTAAAATTAACAACCTTCCAGTTTTTTTAATACTAGAAAACAACAATTCTAAATCCAATGGTTTTAAGTACCTTGGGTTAATAATTTCGATGCCCTCATATTTTTCTGCTAATTGAATTGCAATCGAAAACATTGAGCCAATAGGCAATATCGTTGCGGCGTATCCTTCTCTTAAAATAAACCCCTTCCCATATTCATAATTATCAACCACCTCACATGGCACATTCTCTTTAGGAACAAACAGAATACCAGGCTTACCGACTTCCAACATCTCATCTAACAACATCTCATATTCTTTCATATTGATTGCATGTACAATTGATAAATTTGGAATTTGCCTCAGGGCGCCTAACATATGCACAGCTTGATGAGTTGAACCAAGAGCATTTGCTCCCATCATAGGAACAGAGATAACTAATGGTGCATTTTGATGTGCAAGGTCTAAAATTTGACTATAACAACGCGATAAAAATGGAGCTATGATTGTACAAATCACCTTATTTCCTTTTGCTGCCAGTGTTGTAGAAAAAGTCATACAATGCTGTTCACTGATCCCAGTATCAAAAACGTTTTTAGGATATTTTTCTGCAACTTTTGGAAATAAAGGACAGGCAGGAGAGATTAAATATAAACTTTCACCTTTTTCTAACATAGCTAAACTTTTTTTCTGTAATATGTCTAGCGATTCCCCCATCATTGCCTTTGCAACATCTTGATTTGGCAAAATCTTACCTGTATGCACATCAAATGAAGTCGTCGGACGGTGATATAAAGCTGGATTTGATTCAGAGTGCAAATAACCTTTACCTTTTTGAGTAATTACATGCAAAAACACAGGATGCTTTTTTTGCTTGAGACCTTCCAATATTTCAACTAACTGTTCTGTATTGTGACCATCCGCTGTACCTATATATTCAAACTTTAAAGATTCCGCATACTGCCTTACAGACTTTCCATCGCTAAGTGCACCAACATTATCAACAATCGATTGACCATTTTCATTGAGCACCACCAAAACATTACTTTGATGAGCTCCAATGTTATTTAATGATTCAAATACTTCACCACAAGTCAGTGAACCGTCTCCAATAACAGCAATAACTTTATTTTCAGGGTCATTCACTGATAGCCCTTCAGCTGATGCTGCCGAAAGCCCGGCAAAACCAGGATAAATAAACATGCTGTAATCTTCATAGTGAGGCACATTGAAATGACCATCTCTTAACATTAAATAAGGAAATCGCTGATGCCCCACATCGAAAACAACTTGATTCTTCTCAAAATCAAATACTCGGTATAGAGCTATAACGAGCTCTACTACACCCAAACTTGAAGAAAAATGAAATCCCCCTTCTGAAGCTGTTTCAATAATTGACTCACGAATACGCTTAGCTAATTGTTTATTCTCTAATTCTTTCATGCTTCTATCTCCTTTTCACACCTAAAATATTTTTAGCATCCTTTAAGATACTAATTGAAAAACTTTCTGAATTTATATTGCGATTATTTTGATTCAACACTTCTAACGAATATGATCCTTCATAACCATGTATTGTCATTTCACTAATAAAGCTCTGCAGATCAAATACACCTCTACCTGGAGATAATCGCTTATTTCGAGCTTCAAATAGAATATCACCACAAGGATCTTCATCATTAAAATCACACAAATGAACCAACAACATTTTTTCAACAGGTACTTTTTGTATATCGCTTAGCGAAGTGCTCCCTTTAAAAACATGGAAAGTATCAATAATGATTCCGCTATTATTTCTATCTACTGCTTGCACCAATGCATAAGCTGAAAGCAAACTATCAATAGTAAAAATGGGTACAAACTCCAACCCAACTTTTAATTCATAGCAGGCTGCAATATCACAAAAATCTTTATAGTTATTTTGTGCTAACTGAATATCATTCGATACTCCATAAGTTGGTGCAGTAATAATCCTAGCATTGATTTTCTTAGCAACTTGGCATAGATTTTCAATATCACTTATAGATTGCTTTTTCTCTTCACCATTCACATATAACCAAGGCTTTAACCAAATTATCTCAGGAATAGATAACCCACTTTCTATGATTATTTGACAATATTCATCTTGATTATGATGGCCGAATGATGAGCAAATTTGGTTTGACCATACACCATAGCCATCATAACCTGAATCCTTTGTTACCTTAAGAGCATTTATCAAAGATAAATGCTGAAGCGTACCACCATTCATAACTATACTATTTTTCATAATTTTCCCCTTCATTTTTCATCAATGTAAAGACAACCCACCATCAACAAATAATGTTGTACCAGTCACATAAGAACACTCAGTTAAATATTTAGCAGCTAACGCAACCTCTGTTGATTCAGCTGGCCGCTTAATTAATAAGTGCTCTGAAAAATTTTCTGTTAATGCTTTTAGTGCTTCTGGTGAATAATTCTCAGTAAATCGCTCAGTCATTGTAAGTCCTGGTGAAATAGCATTAACACGAATAGGCGCCAATTCAACCGCAAGAGCTCTAACGAGTCCTTCAATAGCACTATTAATTGCTGATCCAATCGCAGCTCCTGAAGCAATAGGACGCTGACTATACGCACCAGAAAAAAAAGTCATTGAGCCCACGTCAGATAAATAAGACAAAGCTATTTTAGCAACTTGATATGGACCCCAAAATTTACTATCAAAAGATTGCCTTGCCAGTGCAATTTCAAAATCTTTTAAACTACCGGTCTTCATATTACTTGCTGGAATATGTAGGTGATCAAATTTTCCAACACGCTCAAAAAAAAACTGAACAGAATCAAGATTCATAATATCAATTGAAAATGCTTCAACGTTTCCCCTTAGCTCTATTTTTTTACGATTAAGTTTTGCTTGATCTCGCCCACCTATTACAACATTTGATCCCGATTCTGCAAATAACTTTGCTGTCTCAAACCCAATACCAGAACTCCCACCTATTACGACAATTTTTTTATCTTTCAAGCTATTGACCATTTTTAACTCCTTCTTCTATATCATCTTCAACTACGTTCTCTAACACTAAAGGAGCCAAATTATTTTCGTTCCAGATAGCATAATTTGACTGGCTTAACTGTGGTATCCCTTTTACTATATGTGTTGCATACGCTGTAATCGTCATAGATGCGAGAAACATAATAGCTGCCCTAATACCATATAACGCCTCTTCATCCAAATTAAAACCCAGCGCAGCTGTCAGCAGCACGGTTATCCCTAAGATATCAAGAACAACAATACTATTAATCATAGGTGATACTGTGTCTTCAAGCCCTCTAAGCACAGAACCTGAAACAAAACGAACCACCTCTGATAATAAAGTAATCCCTGTCATAAACATTAAAAATTTAGCTCCAGAAATAATCTTGGAATCATTTTCTTTATGAGAATCCAAATCAAATACATACTTTAATAATGGATCTGCGCCAATACTCGTTATCAATATCCATATACCCACTGCCACTCCATTAGTTAAGCTGCTGATTAACATTGATCTTTTTATATATCCTTGATTCTGATTTTCTTTTGCGGTTCTAGCATGAGCCGCGACGATTTGAGGCGACCTAGCTAACATCACAAATGGAATCATATAGACCATATCAGCAACACGTGCTTCAGCTAATGCATTCTTTCCAATACGACCTAGCAATATCGCCAACACATATTGCATTAAAAAATCTGATCCAACTTGAACACCATATGGCAGCCCTAGTTTTAACATGCGGAAAAACTGAGTTTCACCAAGAGTCCAGCTGAAGAGAGATTCTCGCTGTACACTATCACGGTAGAGTACAATTGAAATTACACCCACCATAATAATAGACGAAAGACTTCTACCCAATCCCATTCCCCATTCATTTAGCTGGGGAATGCTTCCTGAACCAAGAGCAAGCAATCCGCTCAATATGACACTCAAAATATTGTTGATAAAGTTGAGCTTGAGTCCAGTACCAGAACGGCCCAACGTCAAGAATAATAGTTGCAGTGAAGAAAAAACTATATAAAATGGTGTATTTACTAGCGCAGCGATATAAAAATTACCTGTTATCTTAGCAACATCTCTATTTTGTCCAAGTGCTATCAAAATTGGCTCGCTCATTGCTAAAAGTGCGGTGACAGGGATACTCAAAGCTAACGCTAAAATAAATATTTGCCGAAAAACTTGGCCACGTCGCACAGAGTCATCTTTTACTTCATCTAGCAGATTACCAAGACCAAAAATAACGCCTAATGCAGTAGTGGCAAATACACGATGTTCTATAACTATAAAACCATCAGCTGCAAGATAATTTCGTCCTAATCGGGAAAAAATAGCTCCCTCAATGATTTCTACTGCCATATCAGGAATACGAACAGCGCTAAAAGTCCAACCATTAATAATTAAATCAAGAAACATGCCATGGGCGCTTAACTCTCCATTACTATCATTCTGATCCCTATCCTCCTCTACACCTTGCCCTTCACTTAAAAGCAGAACTTCATCTTCTCGTTTTTTATTTTTTAATCTACCTATCATTTTTACACTCCTTGATAAAACCTGTTTTTAAATAAACCGGTACAGATTCATACAAATCTTGTTGATCACAAAAGTCTAAATCGCTATTAAATCCCAAACTCTTTAACTTCTTATATGATTTACTTTCACATAATAAAGATTGCTGATCTTCATTTAATGCCGCAACAAGTCGTGTAAAATCATCTATAAAAAAACAACTTTCTTTTTTTTGAATACGCTGTATCAATAGGCTTGCGCAGATTACATCTTCTAAACAAAACTTTCCTTTAGAGCCTGAACAAAGAATTGTAAAATCTGAATCACATTTTATTAACTTTTCTGCTATGGCGGAAAGATTTAAAAAGCTACACAACATAATTTTTTGAGCATGTTGTGCGCGCTTCAATGCTTTTGTTCCATTTGTAGTTGCCATTAAAATTTCTTTAATGCCGTGATTTTTTACAGTGAATGGAAGAGGTGAATTACCTAGTGAGGCCTTTTCTGATTTTCTAGCATTTTGCTCACCCAAGACTAAGAAATTTTTATATTCACTAAGCGCTTTTTTTGCTAACGCTTCCTCTAGCGAAAGACATGGTATTATTTTTTGAACGCCATTAGCTAGCGCCGTAACAATAGTAGAGCTAGCCCTATATTGATCGATCACTACTACAACTTTTTCTAAAGATGTACTATTATCACCTATATGCTGCAATACATTAATTTTCATATTTATCCCCCACCTTAATTTCTAATAAAAATGGTTTTTTATTTTCTTTAATATAATCTATGGCTTTACGTACTGATGGAATAATTTCGTCTATTTTCTCGATTGCAGGTAATGCAGCAACTCCAAAAGAATTTGCAAGTTTAAAATAATTTACATTAGGATCTGTAATAGCGTTACCAATCATAATTTTTTTCATTGATCTAGATCGTTGTTGTGAAACTTCATGCGCATGTTTAGCTGTATTCTGATATCCGCCATTATTCATAATGACAATAAGAAGTGATACTTTGTAATGCGCGGCTGTCCATAATGCACTAGGTGTAAACAAAAAATCTCCATCACCTTGAAAACCAATGGCAATTTTTCCCGTGTTTTTTAAAGCTAAAGCTGCTCCAATGGAGGCACCTATACCATATCCCAATCCACAACCCCCGCTATTTCCAATAGTGCAACCATCATGCTCAAATTTCCATATTTTCCTTAACTGCTTACCCATAGGAATGCTAGCATCATTGACTACTACCCAATCTTCAAATCGAATTACATTCCAAAACTTATCAAAAACAGACAAAACTGAAAGTCGCTTACCACGCGACAATTGTTTTGATTTTTGAATCCATTGTTCACGTAAATCATAATGTCTCTGTCTCCAAACATCGCCTCGATTTTGCAAACTTGATAAATTAATTTTGGGAATGATTTGTCTACAGTAATCAAGCAAAACCGGAAGTGTAACGCTACTGTCAGAATTTATATGACATTTAACATCAATATTTTCACAATAATCTGCTACCCAACTGCTAACCAATGAATCATTAAGGTCTATTCGATAAATTTCAATATCTTTGGAAAATTTTTGTAACGCTGCTGACAGATCTGCAACGTCAATTGCTAAAACAAAATCTATTTCTTGATAGAATTCTGACGGCATACCTGTTAAGCATAGTGGATGTGTATTTGGAAAATTATACCGACCTCCGCAATCTATAACAGGTATTTGTAACTCTTCGACTATTTCAATCAGATAGTTAATACTCTCAGGCACTCTACCCATATGATCTACTATTATGAGAGGATTGCTCGCTAAAGATAAACTTTTGGCTAAGAGCCGTAATGAGTGCTCATCAGCTTGACCATTTAGGGGCAATTTCAATGGAAGCAAGTTTAAATCCGACTCAGCAGTTATTTCTTCTTGAACCGCTGCATCAATAGTGAGATATACTGGTGCTTGAGGTGAAATATTAGTAAGCTTATATGCTCTTTTAAAAGACTCAACAACACTTGGAAAGCTAGCAGGTTGATCCTGCCATTTTACAATACCTTGTAATACATTAGCATGATTCTGTGATGTATGAATCCAATCAATCCATGGTCTTCTTTTTTCAACAGCCATAGGACCTATACCATTTATAATTATCATAGGCACTCGATCTACCCAAGCGTTGAAAATTGCCATACTTGCATGCAAAAGCCCGATATTTCCGTGTAACAAAACCACCATCGGTTTACCAGAAATTTTTGCATATCCATGCGCAAGAGCAACACTAATTTCTTCATGACAACAGAGTATTAATTCTATATTTTCATCGCTCTTATCATTGATGATAGAGTCATATAATCCTCTAATCGTTGATCCTGGATTAGCCGTAATAAAATCTATTTTATGAGACTTCAATAAATCAACTAATAAATCAGAATTATACTTATCTACGCGGTTCATGTTATTTTATGCTCCTCAGTAAATCGTTTGCTTTTATCATTCCATAATGCCATCTTTTCTGAACAACTTTTTATGAACCTTGTTAGTTCAACTCCCAAACCTGGTTTTAGTAAGAATCCAGTTAAATTTGTACTTCTATCCACAAGGGGCATAGGGGTTACCAAATAATCTCTAAACCAACGTTCTGGCTGTCCAGCTTCAAATGTTATGGCATCATCTACAATACTTCGCAAATGTCTACCTGCAGCAATTAGCGGCCCAACCTCAGCTACTTGGGCCCCTATTTGAAATTGAAGATTATTGATACGCGCGATTCGGACTATATCTAGAGCATTTCGAATACCTCCACACTTAGAAATACGAACGTTGAATGCATCACACGCATTTAATCGAATTGCCACTAATGCATCATCAGCTGAGCAAACTGACTCATCAAGCAATATTTTTAATTCTGTTATTTTTTTTAAAATAGCGTATTCTTTAAAAGCACCTTTTTTTAATGGCTCTTCAAAAAATGAAATATCGTATTTTTTTAAATAATTTATTTGTCTAATTGCTTCTGATAATGTCCAAGACATATTTGCATCGACTATAATCGGCACATCTTTACCAATTGCGCTTCTGATTTTTGAAACTCTTTCTATATTTTTTTCTAAATCTCCATCAACTTTAATTTTAACTGTATGGAAAGGAGCTCTATTTTCTAAAAAGTATTTCACATCTATCGCTAAATCCAATACCTGACTAGTCTTAAAAACTAAATCTTCCTTTAATTTTGAAGCGCCGAAATAGAATTTGTAAAGTATTTCACACACGGGGATTTTAAATCGTTGACCAAGCCAATCCAAAAATAACAGTTCAAGTGCACACGTTGCATTATTAGAAGATGTAAGCTTATTTAAGTCCCACTTAATAAATGCATCAATTGCCATTATCAAGGTTGGTTGGTCTATACTTCTTAAAATATTCTTATATGGTATAATTTGGAGCGTATTAAAAACTCGGTCAAGTGTTTCACCTGTAACATATTCTCTAGGCGCACACTCACCAATTGCTCTTATACCTTTATATTCAACACTAATGACAATGCTTTCAGCATTCTTTCTTACAGTTTCTGCGTGCCCAAAAGCGACACTAAGCTGCGGTACTACTTGATATATCGAAATCTTCATGCAACACCTCCTTCTTAGTAGACAAAATCCAGTTAACTATCCACTGATGAACTAACATTGATTGATCAGTAAACCAAAGGTAGTGTTTATAAGTTTGAAACCTTTTTACTTCTCCATGCTCATTTGTTAATTTCTGGAACACTGAAATTGAATAATCCAAATTCACGATTGGATCTTCCTCTGGACAAACGTAAACAGCTTGCTTTTCTGATAGTAACCCAGGCTTCGATAGATAAAGGTTTTCCATTAACAACAAACTTGCTAGTGATCTTTTAGTTATCTTTCGATAGAGTAGTGGATCAGAACTTATGAAATCTAAATACTTACTTTGATCCGAGAAATCCTCATCTTTGATAGGGATATCAATGAGATCCATGCTACTTTCGGATATAACTCGAGCATAATCAATTGCACTCACCTCATTATGCTTTTTTCCAAGTGCCGATGCACAAAAAACTACTTTGTTATATTCAACATCATAATCTGGCAATGCCAATAAAGCTGACAAAATAGAACCTCCTAGACTTTGCCCAATCAGTGTAAGTGGTAATTGAATATATAATGATCGAATAATTCTTAATATTTTTAAATAGTCATTGAGTAATTGAAAATGGTTTCCTATATCTCCACGAATTCCTTCACTTTTCCCAGAACCACGACGATCAACCACAAAAACTGCTATGCCTTTTTCTGCAAAATAAGAACCTGTTTCAAACAACCAACCAGCATGGCTTTGAATACCGTGTATGTAATAAACCATTGCTTTTGGTTTTTCTGGCACCCAACTATGTAAAGCTAGCTTGGCCCCGTCTGATTCAATTGAGCAAACTGAATAATTAAACGATTTTTTTCGTTTGTTTTCTATCACAACATAACCTCCTGGAAGTTACTTGCAGATAGCAACTTACTACACAAATTAAAATCTGTTTGGAGAGGTTTATATTTATATTGTGTTGCGTTGGCACCACTCTTTTTATCTTCTAAATAGTTATTGATTACACCAGTTTTAATAAATGATACTTCTACCTTTCCTAGTCGATGACTTGCACGTTTACTTTGATATTCTTCATTAATCTCCGATAGTTTAGTATCAATTAATCTGGCCATTTCTACAGAAGCCACCACATCATTATATGAATCTGTTTCGATTAATATTCTGTAATAAGGTATATCACCCCATACAGGAAAACACATAAATAGACCAACTTTATTACTAGAATGGATTATTGCACTTTCTACAGAATCAAGCATTTGTGACTCTGTAATTTTTTCACCTGTAAATGAAAAATAAGTTCCATGTCTACGAACAAATTCAATACGAGGAACGCTTCCAACAAAACCTATAACTTTATAAACATCTCCAACTGCTAATCGATAAAGACCATTTGCTTGTGACATTATTAAATGATATTCCTTACCAAACTCAAGCTCATTGAATAACAACGTTTTAACAGATGAATCTTTTCCTAAACAACTCTCTAAATCTATTTCTGCCGGAATAAATTCATAAAAACCTTGCGTTATGGCTAACACTCCTACTTGATTTTTTAAATCAGCTGGAAGTGTCACTACTCCTTCTGTACCGCATGTCATAAATGGCAATACTTTTACTCCCGGGAATATTAAATCAAGCTGTGGTTTATATAATTTGGCAGATGCTGTTGTCCAACAAGTAATGAGTGATAAGTTAGGCCATATATCTGTAAGCGAACTACTTTCTGTAAAACTAGATATTTTTTCTGCTAATTCGGAATTTGGTACAAAGATTTTTTTTCCTATAAATGTGCCGTTATGTACTTCTTTAACAAGCATTGGTAAAAACTTTCTTAAATGTAAATGCATCGCTACAAGAGTGCTTGGATTAATGGCAGTAATTACACGAAGATCTTGACCAAGAAAATATCTTAGACGATAATACATTCGATTTTCATAACCATTTGGAACATCATCTGTCATCCACGGTGCGTTAGCCCAAGGAGGCATCCAATCAAGATTACTTAAAATTGGATTTCTGTTGGTAATTCCTTGATATGGTAACCCATTTAGATTACTAGAGATTTTTTCACGAATCGTTTGTGTATCCAGTATTGCATATGGATGAGATAATATCTCTGGTGCTGCCTCCAAATAGCTTGCCCACAAGACTCCTAGTGCTTGACTACGATAATTCTCCATCCAATGAATTGAATATGGGATTTTCTTAGAGCTCCCCGTAGATCCACTCGTTTTTAGCCATCTCACTAATTTGGCAGTACTGAGCACGCCCCCTTTAGCTAAAATTTCGCGCTCAATCCAAGGCTTATATTGATCATAACTACGAATAGGTACATTATTACGTAATGATTTGATATCCTTAACTTGCTTAAGCTTATGTTCTCGTCCGAATTCGCTTGCCTGCGTGATTGATAAAATATCATCTAATACATCTCTCTGTGCTTTCTCAGGACACTCCAATCCTTTTTGGAATTTAAGCTTTTGCTGAGCACAATACTTTTTAAAGGTTCGAGAATTATCATTCCAAGATTCTTTCCAATTTTTCATTTTCTTTTTCCCCTTAAGCAACCTTTTTCTGGATGGATTCTAGAACTGTTTTTGGGAGTGCTAATGTAAATTCATTAGAGCTTACACGTTTTGCTTCTGGTAAATATCTTTGAATATGCTCAACCACATTTCGTGCTTGCTTTACTCTTTCCTCTAACTCCACTGGCGAAGGCAAATGATTTTGCTGAGGCTGAGAAACAGGACCACATTTTAAGTAAACCGGTGAAGCAAGTCGTATCATTTCTGCTACTTCATAAGTTCGAATAAACCCGCCAGCAGCTTTTGCAGTATCTGAAAATAGATCTAATGGGACACTCACTGCTTTACGAAAAGCTGATAACATATTTAAATCAACATCAGGCATTAAATTAATACTATCAATTCCGTTATCTTCTAGTAACCTTGCAGATATTGGATTACTACAGGCAGCATGCACTGAGTATTTGAAAGATATCTCTTTAGGAAGTACATCTTTCTCACGCATTTTATTTAATAGATACAATAACCCTTCGTCATATAACAAAAATCCACGAACCCCTAGTTCTATACCGCGCTGCACCTCTTCCAATGCATAGATAATATTTTCCATTCCTCGATTACGATAACCAACACGCTTACCATTTTCAGTAAATGAAAAAGCTCCTATATCATTTGTAGCTCGTGGACCGATTGACATTACTAATCCTTTTTTAGATTCCGCACATAAATCAACCATTCCCCTAATCTCTGAATCAGGTAAGCGCATGATTCCTCGACACTCAATAAATCGATCAATATCAATATTGTATTGTTTTGATAAACTAATTGCTTCCTCAATAAGTTTAAGATTATTCAACTTGAAAGCTTCCATAGTGCCCCCCTGATTTAAATTCTTCAGAAAAACTATAATCTTTGGAATCAGCACTAGGATATCCCATGAAATTCAATAAATTTCTAGTTTTAGTGAAGCTTTGAAAATTTCTTGCCAAATCAACATTCATAACAAACTCCATTATAAATTCATATATAAACTTTTATTTCTATAAAAGTAGTTTTTCACTTAGGTAATACAAATTATATTTATTTATTTTTTAAAGATAACCGTAAAAAATACTGATTTTTATATTTCACTTGTAACGACTCCTACTTATAATATTATTTATTCTTCACATTACATAATAAGAAAAAGAAACATATCTTTAGACGATAAGGTTCTGTAAAAACTCTGCACCTTCGGAGCAATATTTAAGCACTTGAACTTGGTTTAGTTTTCTTTGGTAATGTGTTTTTTGAAATTTTAAATTTTTACATGAGTATTCTAGGGCTTGTGGTGGGTGTTTTATTTTCATGCGAAATAATCGGCATGCTTCTTCAATAGCCTTATAAAATATTAAGGCATTGAAAATGTTTTTGAATAATTTTGTAACTTTATAGCGTGACTAAATAGCACGATAGGGCTACTCAAGAGTTGTTCATATGCTTACTATCATGATGCTACGTTTACGACCAAAAACACTCTTAATTGCGAGAGTAAGCACAAGCCCTTTATTTGTCGTAACTTGAACTGGAATAATCCTTGTTGTTTCTATCGCTTGTTTAAAAAAGGCTCCTGCTGATTTTTGATCACGCACATCACTTAAGTAGACATCCACTAAATAACCTGCTTTATCTATCGCTCTGTAGAAATAGCACTAACGACCTTCAATACGTAAATACGTTGCATCAACATGCCACTTGTTCCCAGAAAATCTTTTACGTTTTGTATGACATTTTAACCCTAAGTCAACACCAAACGTTTGGTCCAGTTATGAACCATTTGATGACTCATATGAAATCCACGCATCATCATGAGCTCCACCACATCATCCAGGCTAACTTTAAAGCGATAATAGTAATGAATGGCAATCATGACCACTTCGGTAGGATGCTCTATAAAATTCAGTGGGGTGCCGCTACGTTCATTAAACTGCCTACCGCAGTCTGAACAACGATATTGCAAATAGCCTAACCCTGTTTTGCGAGTAATTCCAGACGTCTTTTTTGAGTGGCAATGAGGACAGTTCATAATATTTTTCTTCAACAACATCATTTGTAATTATATTCTTATCAGAAACACGCTACAAATTAAAATGTTGGGCTGAGTTTTGAAAAAACCCCTAGAAGAAATATTTTAAAGATATCTTAATATTTATAAATATTTTGATACAATTCTGAATCGATCAATTAAGTTACATAACTTTATAAATGGACATTTTTTGCAAGGACATAATTTATGGCCAGCACTCGAAACCAGAGTTTTTTTTAATTCAGTATTGAATTATGATTTTCTAAAGAAAAAAATTAGAGTTTTTTTGGTGATATATTTAATTTGTGTATCAATTTTAATATTGAATCACACATAAATTTTTGTTTTATATGATCTATGTGCTTTTCTACAGTTCTATATGATAGTTTTTCAAATTGAGCAATTTCTTTTGAGCTATATCCATTTTTAATATATTTGCAAATCTTAGTTTCTTTTTTGGTGAGATGCATTAAATCTAAATAATAAAAATCATCTAAGGTTTTATCTACACTATAACTTTTTTCATTAATATTTAACACGTTTTTAGAGGCGAGTAATGTCAAGTCATTAGAGTTAGGGTATAAAATTCTTTGCCTTTTGCTAACCCTAAGTATTGGTTTAGCAACCTCATTAAAATATAGTATAAATTTTTCCAACAACTCAATATTATTAATATAAAATGTTTTAGTAAGTGAGTCAGAAGGAGAGGATGCAAAGTAATAAAAGTCACAATAATTCTTAGAAGGTTTTGTAGCAACGATACCGTTTGTTAAATTTGAACTTTCTTTAGCAAGCTGAATTATCTCCTTACAATCTATATCTTCCCAAAATGCATAGCAATTAGAATAATTTTCGATTTCACCACAAAACGTATGTCGATATAATTTATTTTCAATAAATTTTTTTGTAAAGTCAGGATGTGTTCCAAGCAGCTCAACAGATCCATCCTTGTGTTTCCTCTGATAGGCAAAATGACGTATACCTAAAATTATCAAAGGGTTTGCAATTTTACGAATTTGTTCAGATGATGTAATAAATGAATGTTTTTCTAAATTAAGTAATCGCAAAGGAATAATCATAGTTTTACCTACGTAGTTTTACCCATTCTTTTTTATGTAATTTATATAAAAATATATCTGTTGTCCACAACAAATAGGAGGATACCACATGTTTAGACAATGTTTCACATTATTTTTTAAATCAGTAAAGAACTATTCTTCTAAGCCAGAAGTACATCAGGCAGTAAAAGATTTTAGCATAGGGTTTGCTGCCGGATTTTTTGGGCATAAAACAGGAGAAAATTTCCATAAAAACTCAGAAACACCAAAAGAATCCAAACCTCCTAACTCAATATAATTTTTGAAGTTATTCATATAATTGAAATTATACGGTTAGTTCTATAAAAAATACAAATCGAGAGCAACTAAATATAAATTTAAGAAATATTTAAATTTATATTTAGTTGCTCTCGATTTCTCAAAATATTAAAAATTAATTTCAATAGATATATTTTTTATCTGACAGTAAAAATTAAAACAATTGTATTTAAAAATCGTGTCACAACTAACTTTTTAGTTTTTAAAAACATTAAAACACCTTACTTTAAGAAAAACCGGAAAATATTCTCTAAAATTTTCCAAACATTAACAAGAGTAATTTTATGGTTTTGTCAAAACTCATCTCAATATTTTAATTTGTAGCATGTTGCTGATAGGAATATAATTACAAATGATGTTGTTGAAGAAAAATATTATGAACTGTCCTCATTGCCACTCAAAAAAGACGTCTGGAATTACTCGCAAAGCAGGGTTAGGCTATTAATAGATTTATACTTAAATGTTGTTAGCGAAAAAATCAGCAGAAGTATTTTTTAAGCAAGCGATGAGACAACAGAGATTATTCGAGCTCAAATTACCACAGATAAAGAACCTGCGCTCATTCCCGCAATCAAAAATTTTTTTGGTAGCAGAACGAAGCATCGTGATAGCAAGCACATGAAAAATAAAACTCGCGCTAAACGTCGCAAAATACTCACGTCTAAAATTCAAAATTTCAACGAATTATTTACCACTGAAAACTAAATCAAATTCAAGCAGTTAAAGATTATGTCGAACGCGCTCAATTTTGACAGATCCAGATAGACATTAGGACAGAATTTTGGTTAAAAAAGATTAAATAAACTAAGCATTAATTAGCTAACAATCAGTAAAATGATAGAAAATTTTAGCCTGTAGATTGGCTATGCTAATTGATCCGTTGCAACGTGATAATCTGGATCTTCCAATACATTCGCTTCTACCATATTCCCAGCCTTTCCTAAGAGTAATTTGCATTCGGGACTTAAATGGCGCAAATGCAGATTTTTGCCCAACTCAAGGTACCGTTCAGTAATCGACTGTATCGCATCAATGGCAGAATGGTCAGCTACCCGTGAATGAGCAAAGTCGATAATTACCTCTTTTGGATCATGCTCAATATCAAATAATAACTTAAATTTTGATACTGACCCAAAAAATAATGGACCAAACAACTGATATTCTTTGGCTCCGGTTTCATTGATTTTTTTGTCCGCATAAATATTTTTAGCTGTTTGCCAAGCAAATACTAATGCAGCAATAATAACCCCTATGACTACAGCAATCGCTAGATTAGTCATCACAGTAACGGCTGTTACGACAACAATAACGAATGCATCATGTCTTGGAATTTTACGAATAAATTTGAAGGTGGCCCATTCAAATGTTTCAATGACAACCATGAACATGACACCAACTAATGCGGCTAATGGGATCAATTTAATAGCCGACCAAAACACGAGAACAAAAGAGATCAAAGCGAGACCTGCCACAATTCCAGAAAGCCTGCCACGACCTCCAGAATTTATATTAATCATACTTTGACCCAGCATGACACAGCCACCCATACCTTTAAAAAAACCACAAACAACATTTGCAATGCCTTGAGCAATACATTCTTTATTTGCACGGCCTCGAGTTTGAGTTATTTCATCGATTAATGAAAGTGTCATTAAGGATTCAGATAAACCAATAATAGATAGGATCACAGCATAAGGAACAATTATTTTGAATGTTGTGACATTAAAAGGAATATGTAACCAAGCAACAACGGGTAATCCTGCTGAAATTTGATGGCCAATCATCATATCATCCACTACACGAACATTTAAATGAAAGATATGCACAACAGCAGTCACCGTGAGAATAGCCAGAAGAGCTGCCGGCAGTTTTTTGGTGAATCGTGGCAGGTAATGTGTCACTATCATAGCTAAAACTACCAAACCAATCATCCAATATAAACTATCTCCACTAAGCCATTGAGAAGCGCCTGAAGCGCTATGCACTTTAAATTGCTCTAGCTGAGCTAAAAAAATAACAATAGCCAAACCATTCACAAATCCAACCATCACTGGTTTAGGCAGAATACGAATAAGTTTACCTAAGCGCAACAGACCTATTACTATTTGCAAAATACCGGTTAATACAATCGTAGCAAACAAGTAATCGATTCCATGTTGGCTGACCAACGAAACAATGACCACAGCCATTGAACCCGTGGCTCCAGATATCATGCCTGGCCTACCCCCTATCAATGCGGTTATCAAACACATGAAGAAAGCAGAATACAGTCCAACTAAGGGGTTAACATGCGCTACTAACGCAAAAGCAATAGCTTCTGGAATCAAGGCTAGGGCAACCGTCAGCCCTGAGAAAAAATCAATATGCCATCTTCCGTTGGCAGGTAATAAAAAATGGCTAATTCTTTGTAACATGGCGGCTCTTAGTTATTATTTTAAGGTCGAGTATAATACATCAAAAGCTTGTATAAATCATGGTATTACACTAAATTTTAGGGTTTTTAGGAATTTTTCATTAAAAATGACAAAAATTGTCGCATCCTTTGATATCAGCGGCTTGTCAGAAGTACCTACTTTACTTAATCGAGCAGTTTTCCATTTATTGATAGCATTAGTATTCGAAAGTATAATGAAAAGAAGCCTCGTGAATAGTCGTTAAAAAAATAGTTAGACTAGAGGGTATAAATTAATAGAGAGTATAAAATGGACATTTTTACGATTTTTGGCATATTGTTTCTAATTTGTCTTTTTTTACTCATATTGTCATTTATATACTTTGGGCGTAAGTATGCCTTATGGCTAGAATCACGATCAGTCAGTCGAAAAAACGAGGGTATTCAAGTCACGCAAAGCGCGATTTTTGCTTTACTTGGCTTACTATTGGCATTTACATTTTCTGGCGCTTTAACTAAATTCGATCAACGTCGTACTTTAATGATTAATGAAGCTAATGCCATTAGTACGTTACATTTAAGATTCAGTTTACTACATCCCAATGCTCAAAATGTGCTAAATCAAGATCTCAGAAGTTATTTAGATTTACGCCTCAAAATTTATAGCGCATTACCTGATATAAATGCTGCACGATCTTATTACTTAAAATCATTAGCTGCTCAAGATAAATTATGGAAAGATATTATTACAAATATTTCTCAATCTAAATCACCTTACGATTATCTGTTAATTTTACCGACGGTAAATGAAGTTTTTGATATAGCTAACACAAGGATCAATTTAGTCAAAATGCATCCGCCATATTATCTTTTCTTTTTGTTAGTGTTTATTGCTTTGATATCAGCCTTTTTAGTCGGTTCTACTATTTTTGAAAAAAGAAAAGTCAGTCCTCTGCATATCATAATTTTTTCACTTGTAATAACAGTAGTCATTTTTTCTATTATCGACATGGAGTATCCACGTATAGGCTTTATTCGGGTAAACTCGTTTGATCGTGTATTAATTAACTTACAAGAAAAATTAAAAGAATGATTAAAAAACCGATCTAAGGCTCTCATTCTGTTTTGTCAACCAGAATAAGAATCAAATCCCACATATTATTACTAAATTTTTCTTTCTTAAATCTAACTCTACAATGAACAAAAAACAAATAGCATAATATTATGTATGATACTATTGTTGAAAATTACACACTTGCAAAGTATACTTTATATAATAACGATATGTAACTTTACACAGGATTTGATATGGTCAATATATTTCCGATTGGAATCGCTACCGGTGCGACATTCTGTAATAGGGTAAGCGAGAGAAAAATCCTCAAAACAAATATCATCACTGGCAAACATAGTGTTGTATTAGCGCCAAGGGGATATGATAAAACAAGCCTGATCACTCAAACTTTGAATGAGGCAAATTTGCTCTATTGCGAAATCGACTTTTTGTTGACAGCAACACCCGAGGCGGTACAGCAACGAATTCTTGAAAAAGTTGGCAAACTATTATTAGAACTCCTTCCAAAAACTAAAAAGGCAAAAGAAAAGATATTACATCTTTTTAAGTCACTGCGGCCTGATCTTGTCTTATCTGGCATAGGACAAAAAATCATCTTTCATGCACCACCAAGCGAGCATATGTTTGAAACAACAATTTGCGATACTCTAGTCAATCTTGATAAAGCAGCCCAGCTCGCAAAAAAGCGAGTAGTTGTTTTTATGGATGAATTTCAACAAATAGGTGATCTCAAAGATCAGCATGTTGTTGAGGCCAGCATCAGACATGCTGTTGAAAGAAGCCAAAACGTCAGTTATATATTTTCTGGCAGCAACAGACACATGCTACTACAAATGTTTAGCTCCAAAAGCAGGCCATTCTATCGGCTATGTACAACCATAACTATCAAACGCATTAAGGAAGAAGATCATATTCATTTTATTCAGGACAAAGCTACCAAGAAATGGAAAAAACGACTAACAGATGATGCCATAAATGAAATCATGAAGACGTCTGATTGTCACGATTATTATGTCAGTTTGATTTGCAAATATTTTTGGGATAAAAATCAAATCCCAACACCTACTAAGATTCAAGAGTTTTGGAAACACTATATTGATACGCAGCAGGCTGTTATTGCCTATGACATTGCCCTTCTCAGCAATAATCAAAAGATTGTATTGAATGAATTTGCTAAAAATCCAACCAACCAACCATACGCACATAAATGTTTAATGCGAACAAAATTAACGCTAGCCAGTCAGAAAGAAGCCATTAACAAACTTATGCGAAAAGACTTCGTATATGTAGACGATCTGGGAATCACCAGATTGCTAGACCCAGCAATACGCACGCTTATCAAAAGAAGCTGAGTATCAACGACTACTCAGACATCGCTTCTGTAAAAGCTTTAATTGCCTGTGCCGCGTACATCAACGATGGCCCGCCGCCCATATAAATAGCCATGCCAAGAGTTTCAGTAACTTCCTCTTCTGTTGCGCCTAATTTAGCTAACGCCTGTGTATGAAAACCAATACAGCCATCGCAACGTGCGGCAACACCTAGTGCCAAAGCGATGAGCTCCTTCGTTTTTTTATCTAACGCGCCATCTTTTGTTGCCCCTTGCGCCATTGCACTGAAACCTGACATCACATCTGGGATCGCTTGACGCAGCTTTCCTATGTGGTGCGAAATATCTTTAGTAATAGCCTTATAATGATCAGTCACAACTCTTCTCCTTTATTAATAAAATCATATTTTTCAACTTTAGATTTCCTCTGAGATATAAGCCTCATACGGTTTAGCTAACATAGAACCAAGCTTTTCTGCCAACTCTTTGATATAAGGTTTATCAAACTGCTCTTGATGTTTTTCTTTACTAGCCCAATTTTCATATAAAATGAACTGCCGTGGATTATCTGTGCTTTTATGCAATCGATACTCTATATTTGCACTTTCCGCACGACTATATTCAGCAACAACCTGTAAAGCTGATTCTAATTCAAATTCTTTTCCTGGATTTGCTTCTAGCACTGCAATAACAGTATGTTGTTTAGACATAACCACCTCCTTTTTCATGCGCCAACAACCAAGTTTTTTTATCTACACCACCGGCATAACCACCTAGTTGACCATTTTTATTAATCACACGATGGCAAGGAACAATCAATGCCAATTGATTGGCGCCATTTGCATTTGCCACAGCACGATAAGCTTTTAGCTTACCTATACTATTGGCAATATCAACATATGAACGCGTTTTTCCCGCAGGAATTTTTCGTAATTCTTTCCAAACTGCTTTTTGAAAATCAGAGCCTAGTAAAAAACAAGGCGTGCTAAACACAAAAGATTGTCCTTTAAAATAGCCTTCCAGCTCTCGCTCTATCTGATCCGTAATCCTCGTTCTTCCTGAAACTATCTCAGCTCTCATGCTTTTTTTCAGACGATCAACCTCTTTCTCCAGACCTTTACAATCTTCAAATTCGAGCAAGTAAAGATAGTCATCATCAACAATAGCAGCCATAGGACCAAGCGGTGTGGTTATCTTTGCTATCAACAATTTTTTACTCATATCTATTCGCTCATTCTGTTATTGTGATCACGATCTGTCGATCATGTGAATGTAACCGGTGTTCATAAAGACATACACCTTGCCATGTACCCAAACCTAGTTGGGCGTCAACGATAGGAATTGTCAAACTGCTCTGTGTAAGTAAAGTGCGAATATGGGCGGCCATATCATCAGGACCTTCTATGGTATGTTTAAAACGTGGGTCGCCATCTTTTACTAAGTTTAAAAAAAACGTTTCAATATCTATTTTAACGTCACCATCGTAATTCTCACATAAAATTAATGACGCAGAGGTATGTTGACAAAATACGTGACACAAACCGGCATTCACTGATTGAGAAACACATTGCGCTACTTGATCAGTAATGTCGTAAATTCCTCTACCCTGCGTTTTTATTTTAACCGCTTTTTGTATTGCCATAATGACCATGCCTGTAACAGAATGTCCATTCTAAGTGAAAACCTAGACTTGGTACAACCGCGAGTTTGATGATAAACTTTCATACATGAATACCGAAGCACTGACTATCCCAAATGAACTTAATACACTATCGGCTAAGATTGGACAAACGCGTTCCCTAGTGCAAGGCGCCGGTGGAAATATATCTATTAAACAAGGTGATATTTGCTGGGTAAAGGCCTCGGGGCAATGGCTAGCCCACGCCCTAGAAAAACCGATTTTTCTTCCCGTATCTATTTCAGCATACCAATCAGATGCGACAGACTCTGTTCCAGATATTAAGCAATATCTGTTATGTGAAAGTAATATGCCCCCATCCATAGAAACGGCAATGCACCTATTAATGCCACATACCTGTGTGGCGCATGTACATTCAGTCAATGCACTCTTTTGGCTAGTACAAGAGAATGGTGAGGAATTGCTCAATAAACGCCTTGAAAGCCTCTCTGAAAAATGGCGCTGGATTCCCTACGTCAAACCAGGCTTACCTTTGACAAAGTCAATCAAAGCCACTTTAGACGAATGTGATGCAGATATTTTATTTTTAGCCAATCATGGTGTTGTGATAGGAGCAGGCAGCATCCAGCAGGCTTGGGAAAAATTAAATCAACTCGAAACATTACTCGAGCAACCCTCACGTGCCCTATCAGATACCACTCAATTGACGAATCTACCTAAAACTGAGCAATTTGAAAGAAAAATGCCAAATCATTCTATCATCCATCAGCTGGCAACAGATCCAACCTGCTTTAAATTCATTCAAAAAGGGGCAGTGTATCCCGATCATGTCGTCTTTCTTGGCAAGTTTCCTTGCGTGGTGAAAAAAGGCGAATCGTTTTCTCAGGTTGTTGATGGTTACACAAAAATATATAATAAACCTCCTGATTATGTGGTGATCGAGCAGAAAGGTGTTGTATTAAATCAGCAAGCCTCACAATCTCTTGAAGAAATGTTGTGGTGCCAGGCGATGCTCTTATCCAAGCTGCACGGTCATGAGAAAATCCGATATTTAACTGAAGATGAAATGAATGCGCTCATCAATTGGGACGCAGAAAAATACAGAGCAAGTATTCAGTCCTAATACGGCCCTGATGAACACTCGCACATAACAGAAGGTGGACACAAGATATGCAAATCATTATACCTATGGCCGGTTTTGGCTCACGTTTTAAAGCACATGGCTATCAACTTCCCAAACCACTCATTGCCATAGAAGGTAAGCCTATTATTGCCCACGTGATAGACATGTTTCCAGGAGAAGCTGACATCACTTTAATCTGTAACCGTGATCATTTAGAGCACCCCGAAT
This sequence comes from Gammaproteobacteria bacterium, assembly GCA_046290385.1. Lineage (GTDB taxonomy): Bacteria > Pseudomonadota > Gammaproteobacteria > JAGOUN01 > JAGOUN01 > JBKAGM01. The sequence goes on along the minus strand of JBKAGM010000001.1, from coordinate 20,617 downwards.
ATCACATGAAAGAGACATTAGAAACGTATGCGCCTCACGCCAAAATCATTGGCATTGAGTCACATGATTTGGGTCCTGTCTACACCGTATGTCAAGCAATTGACGTAGTTGATCCTAAACGCCCAGCAACCGTATGCTATTGCGATTTCACCTGTGATTGGGATTACGCTCACTTCAAGAAAACTATGCAAGATAGTGAATGTGATGGCTGTGTACCCGCTTATAGAGGTTTCCATCCTCACTATTTAATCACTCCAACAAATTATGCGAATATGCAAGAGCAAAATTTCTGGATGCAAGACATTCAAGAAAAACAACCATTCACTGATAATCCATGGGAAGAGTTCGCCTCCAGTGGAAGCTATTATTTTAAAACAGGCGCTTTGTTAAGACATTACTTTGAAAAAACAATGGAAGATAATTTAAAAGTAAATAACGAATTTTACGTGAGTATGGCATATAAATCTATGCTGGAAGATCAAAAGCGGGTTCTTGTCTATGAGCTCGATCATTTTATGCAGTGGGGAACGCCTCAAGACTTCGAAGAATATGAATATTGGTCCCGCTTGTTTGCCGCATTAGTAGGCGAAGCAGATCAACCTACAGATAAAACACGGCAACATGAAAAACGCGTTTACGATTATTGGCAAAGCTTTTTCGACGGATGGAACGAACATCCTTATACAATTGACAAAGACCCAACGCTTACAGCAGATGAAAAAAAAACACAAAAAGCAGCTGCTCTTGCACGCAAACCGAAGCATGCCTATATGAAAAAAGGAGTCTTCGTTGATTAATCCGTTAGTATCAAGAGTACGCGCTTGCTTTAGTGCCGGCCTCACAATGCGCTTGCTGCTAATTTTTTTTGTTTTTCCAGCGTCACATTTAAGCTGGGCAACCTCTGGGATCAATTATCCTGCACATGACCAAGGTTTATTGCTTTCAGCATGTCACTGGCCTGCTATTTTCCTATCACATATATTACACTCATGGGCATCACCTGAAACCATCATAAATGCCACCATTGGTTTAGAATTAATCTTTGCAGATCTATGCATTGTTTTTCTATTAATAAAAATTTTATCTGGATTCAATGAAATTAAATCTCATTCAATATGGTTTTTCTATTGGTGCTCCCCTATCGTCATTTATTTAAATTATTGGCATGGAAGCATGATGGTTTTTTCGGTTACCCTATTTTTAGCTGCGTTATGGTTTTTATTCAAACGTGGCGCGCCATGCAAAAGCGCTTTAGCCTTGCTGGCAAGCCTGCTAACCAGCTTTGACAGCCTATTAGCCATCCCTTTTGTGTTTATCTGCCTGTTTAGACATAGAGGCTTAAAGCAATATACAAAAGCTTTTTCAATAACTTTTTTCTTCGGGCTCATAGGGCTTGCCACTCTGTGTTATGGCAATCAGGCCTGGTTTTTTCCTTACTTGATGCAATGGCAAAGTCATTTGGCTAACCTTGCGTCTCTGCAATTATTAGATGCACAACCTATATATTTGTTTCCATTTATTTATATGATTTACGCGTATGCCTTATGGCGACTAAGACGCATCAGTGTATCGATGCTATCCGGATTGCTTGGTATTGGCTTCATTTTTGTCGGCATTATCTCTGCAGCACAAGTGAGTTGGTTTATGTGGGCAATGCCCTTCCTTGTTTTACATCAAGTCCGCCATTGTTCCGATGAAGAAAATATTATCATTCTCTTATTCTCATTTGTATTCATCGCCATTCAAATAGCATTTCAAACAACGCCTTTAATCCCAGCATTATCGATAACTGCAACAACAGCATTTGCTGCAAATGATACGTTCTTACAACCTTTCTTATTCATGTTAAGCGATATGGGGTGGTTCGTCATCGCATTAAGCCTATTTGTCAAAGGCATTCGAAAAAATCCTGACTATCGATTGACTGGCAAACCCCTCACGATCGGCATCGCTGGAGGGTCAGGCACAGGGAAAGATACCTTAAGCGCAGCACTCGCTGGTCTATTTGAGCCCAACACGGTCAGCCATATTTCCGGTGATGATTACCACCTATGGGATCGCTATTCCCCCATGTGGAAAGAAATCACGCATCTTAATCCACGCGCAAACGATTTGTATCGATTTTCAAAAGATTTATTGGATTTATTAAAAAACAAATGGGTGCTCACACGTCGTTATAATCATCATACGGGTCGCTTCGATCAAAGCTATTACTCAAAACAGGGCGATGTCATCTTAGCAAGTGGCTTGCATACCTTGCTAGTTCCAGAATTAAAAAACAAATTCGATGTTAAAGTATTTTTAAATATGGATGAAAACTTACGCATCTATCTCAAAAAGCAGCGTGACATCCATGAGCGCGGAAAATCTGAAGAAGCCGTTCTTGCTTCTATAGCACGCCGTCAACCTGATGGTAAAGCATATATTGCACCTCAGGCTGATGAAGCCGATGTAATTTTCAAGTTGAGTGCAAAAAACCCTGATGACTTACAAGGCGATAAGAAACCTGGACCGATGCCAATGGAATTAAAAGTAATCATTAAACAAGCCTCTTATTACCAAGAACTTGCACGATTTTTAACGTCACACTGCGGCTTATCTGTGGATGTTGCCTTTAAGGCTAAAGACCATACCGTTGAGTTGACCATCAATGGTGAATTAAATGACGCCGATATACTTTCAGGTGCAAAAAAATTCTTACCAGAATTTCAAGAATGGCTTTCCAAAAAGCCACGATGGTATGGTGGTATGCGAGGGTTGATGCAACTCATTGTCATATTGCATGCCTCTGAAATACTCTATGCAAGAGATGCCTGATGAAAACATTTCCAACTCCAGATCTCATTCTATTTGATCTTGACAATACCTTTTATCATTATGAAACTAGCCATCAACATGCACTACAAGCTATAAAAGAAAAACTGTTCACCTCACTTGATTTAAGGAAAGAAGCATTTCAACATCACTATGAACAGGCAAAAAAAATCATTAAGAATAATTTAAAAAATACGGCGAGTTCTCACAACCGCTTATTGTATTTCCAAATAATGCTAGAAAGTCTTGGAATGAAGTCTCAACCATCACTTGCTCTCGACTGCGAACAAACTTATTGGCAAACATTCCTAAGCAAAACAACTCTCGTTGATGGCGTTCACGAATGTATGAAAACAATCAAAAAAAATAACATCCCCTGCGGGCTAGTAACAAATTTAACCACACAAATTCAGTTTAAAAAGCTTATCCATTTTAAATTAGACGATTACTTTGACTATATCGTAACTTCAGAAGAAGTTGGCATTGAAAAACCACATCATAAAATGTTTGAACGCTTACTCAAAAAATTTGACACTCCTATTGAGAAAATCTGGATGGTTGGTGACAGCTTAGAGGACGACATTCAAGGGGCCAAGAATGCCTTGTCTTGTATCACTATTCATATGCAACATGACGATGCACCTGCTTCGGCTAAAATGATCAAAGCTGATGCCGTAATTAAAGATTTTAATGAATTAAATCAACTCGTGGCACACTCGCTTTCATATCAAAAAATCATACGATAGCATTGTTATAATAAATGCTCTGCGCCAAGCGACCTTCTGGCGTTTTGTGAAGCTGAATAATAATGTCGATCACAGATTTAAGTTCTCGCATAATATCTTCGTCGCTCATTGATGGTACATTATTTTGTTTATACATCTGTGTCATACGCATAAAGGCAATGCGCGGATTATTAGCATGTATTGTTGTGAAAGAGCCCTCATGCCCTGTAGCACAAGCACTCACAAAATCCATGATTTCTTTCCCTCTGATTTCGCCCATAATGATCCGATCAGGACGCAACCGTAAGGCACACTGAACCAAATCCTGCATGGAGATTTTTGCCATCCCCTGCTCACCCTTTGAGGCTAACAAATTTACCTGGTTAGGATGAGGAATGGTAATTTCCCGCGTATCTTCCAGAACAATAATTCGTTCATCTTCTGAAATCTCACGAAGACAAGCATTAAGAAACGTTGTTTTCCCACTTGAGGTGCCACCAGAAATAACAATATTTTTTTTCGCAGCAATCGCGCCTCGAATAAATTCGCCCCAACAGTTTTGCGAATACAAACTAATTAACTGCTTTTCATGCTCAGGCAGATATTCCTGTTTATCTTCGTGAATACTCACCGGCATAACCTTGCGGTAGATTTTCTGCTTATCATAATCTTGTAGACTAAAGTGACGCACTACCTGTCTACGAATTGCAAAAGATGCGTGTTTCGCTGTGGGTGGAAGAATCAACTGTATCCGTGAACCATCCAATAAACTACCAGAGAGTAACGGTTGTTTAGCATTGAAGTTCTGCTGGTTTTCATTTGCGATCAATTGAAATAAGTTGGCAATCAAGCGCTCATTAAGTGCTGGCACTTCAAAAAACTGCATTTTCCCCTTTTTCTCGACTACAATCTCTTTGGGGCGGTTAAGCATAATTTCTGAGACTTCCGGATCGTCTAACCAAGGTTTTATGACACTCAGCAAACCTTGTGACGTCGGCGCAAACCCGATCCTAGTCATTACTATTTTCCTCAGAACGTTCACGCAATACACGATAGAAATCAATATCATGTGCGACAAACACGTTGATTTTTGCACCCTGATAAATATGCAGGGTAGGTTTTGTAGGCAAACTATCTTCTAGCGATTTTTGAGTAGATTGTTGAAACGATTGTGAGATAGCAGTTCGATACTCTGACGCTGAGTTGTATTGATCATTTGTGCTGACATCAAGGTTGGCGACACCTGCCCCGATGATAGAGAGAAGTGCAGCTTCTCCAAAGCGTGATAAAAAATGTCTATCAACACTGTCGGCGCCCTGTCCGGCACGACCAATAACATCACTCCCTGGGCTGTTAAGCTCTGCCGTAATACCGTCCGGTAAGATAACCCTATTCCATATCACAAATACACGATTCTGGCCCTGAAAAACCGTCGAAGAATACTGTCCTATCAAACGACTACCTGCAGGAATTAATGGTTGCTCGCTCGTATAAGCATAAAGTGGTTGACTGACAACCGCTCTAATTTGTCCTGGCAAATCTGAATCGATAGCTGTTTCTAAAACGGCATGCATCAACTCTCCTTGTGCTAATGTCGACTCTGGATGAGTAATTTTTTTAGCATCCACAGACATCGCTGAGGACGTCTTGTTACCAAATCCTGAATAAACCCCATCTCCAGAAAATATCTGCGAATTTTCCATTGCATGGTTGATAGCACTTAGGGTTCTAGAATCGGCGCTATACATATGCGTTGGAGCATTCTGTCTTGCAATATAGTCTTTTGAGGTTTGTGGATGATTAAGCTGCATTAGTTGAAGTGCCTTATTATCCTGTTTCATCGCTTGGCTCATCGATTTTAAACGAGCCAGATTTGCAGATAATTCTTGCTTATTTTTTTCTATTTCAAGAATCTGTGATTGTTGTTTTTCGTCGGCATGATCATGGCGAAAAAAATACATGCTCAATATAATAAAACACACTATTCCAATGATGATCCATATCGATTTATCAGACAATAAGACAGACTTTTTTCGAGAGACAACTTTCACACGCTTTCTGGCAAACTTAATAGCATCACATTCATGATTATCTTTCATTTGGTATTTACCTTTTTCTGGATGTTACACGCTTAATTTTTGGTGATCACGCGTATAAATCGCGAGATAACAAACTTAGGCGTTACAATTCTTTTTTGTACGAGGCAATTAAATTCTCATTAAATAAGCTCACCACATGATATTTCCCTTCGCGCAAGGTAAACTGTGGTGCCACCTGATGAATAACAATATATTCACCCACTCGACGATAGTTGACAAGAGACTCCATGCCTGCCTGATTATCTACAGCAAATATTGCAGGCACAGACTGGTGCGTTCTTAATTCCATATAGGTAAACTTTCCATCATCAAAAACGTGCAATGGCATAATTGCATGAGAACCATGAAAACTATAATCCCAATGGTATTTCTTAGGATGAATAAATGCATCTTTTATCGTTTTCTTTTCTAGGTTTATTATTGTCTCGTGAGCACTTAGCATATTACTCTTTTTATTGTAAACAAACTGTATGGCATAGGTAGGCGACTTTTTATCTATCTCGGTTTTCTGATTGCTTTTCAAGTGGAAAAAATATCTGCGTGATTTTCCAGCATCATCTATGGTCGCAATGATCATATCGCTATTTGATCCTGCCATTGTAGGCTTAATGTTTAAGACATTAGGTAACGACTTAGAAACACTTACGGTCCATGCATCGGCATCACCACCTTGTATATCCATAATACGCTCATCTTCACCAAAGATAATCTGTGTAGAAATAAATGTGGTTCCATGGATAGAAATAACTTGATTAGGAATATAGGCAACTGTTTGAATTCGACTATCTGTCGATAATGATCTCGGATATTCAAGCGCCGAAGCAATGCTAAATGAGTGGATGATCAGCAAAAAACAAATATACATATTTTTCATAATGTTCTCCTTTAGTGATTATTACGTTGCTTGACTGTATAACTTGTAACAATAAATCCATTCCAATCCATCCAACGATCTGAAGGATTGTTTGGGATACCTCTATACGACCAAGAAATCAGTGCAGTTAAAGGTAGTGTGGTGTGGTGACCATTAGCCTTATTATACGTGGTGACAACAAAATCCACCTGCGCAAGATTATGATGTAGAATATCTCTCCCTCTTTTTCTATGAGGGTTATTGCTTTTTTCACTGTCTAGAAATAATATATTTTCGATACGCACAGATTGATAACCCTGATGTCCCAATATATTAATAGGGGCTTTCTTATTGTTTATTGTCTGTAATTGGTCGTAGTCATCAGCGACATTCTTAGATGAAAGTAGATGGATTAATCGGTAGGTGTAATCATAAGTATCTGCACTATAGGATTCTCTAAATTCTACATAGCGCGCAATGTCGCTCTCAACCTGAGCCATGTTACTCGGCGCTTCTTCCTGCTTGAATGGTGTTACTGTTACAATTCCATTGTCATAGTGATTTATCATCAATGGGACCGTATGCTGTGCAGGGATTAAAAAGCTCAAACAAAGCAGCAACAAAACTACCATCGGCACAAGTACCCATAGGGCAATACTCCTCCAACGATTACGTGATGCTTCCACAGAAACAAAAAAATCATCGGCCCAACTCCTCGCCAGAGTAAAGTAATCATAAGCATGTACTTCTTTCTCATTGACTGGCTGTGCCGTCCACTTATTCTTACGGCAAAAATCCACAATACAAGACTTTAATAAGATTAGTTTATTTCTTATACGCATGAGTAGTAGTTTTAAATAGCGCATTATTGATATTCTCCCCGTTTAAATTTATTCACACCTTCAGATTTTTCAGGAACTTTTATTGCTCGAGAACCTAAGGGACGGTGATTCTTCCCAATAGAACGCAGTGGTGCACTCACAAAACGTAATCCTGACACCGAGCCCCCGACAAAGGTACCAATAGCGCCTGCCATCATGGAAGAACCTGTACCCGAAGCTGTGATGACTCCAGAGCCTATAGCTAAGGCATAGTGGGTCACGTATTTAATAATTAATACGCTTAAAATTCCTACTACTGCAACAGGCACATATGCCACAACAGAAGTATCAACTAAATGATTTGCATATTGACCTGCAATCGACCAATGTACGATACTTATTGTTAATGCAAGCGCTGCTGGTATAAATACGAGAAACAATGCAAACCCAAATACCATTCCTAACCAGCGATCAAACATGGGATGTGTTGACTTAAACAAGGTGAATCCAATAAACAATGGCGCCAATGTAAAAAGTATTGCTAACATGATCTGTGCTAACAACGTTTCTAAAAATGCAAACAGTAGGCCTAGATAACCAAAAAACCATATCATAATTGCGGTGAAATAAGGTGGTAAATGGCGGAATGATGCTATGTTCCAAAATAACTGGCCTACTTTAGTCACTTCAATGAAAACAGCTTGTAATGCTGCATTCAAACCTTCACCAGAGTAATGCGGCAAGGGAATAGGTGTCGCACCAACTAACCAACTTCCGAGTTGACTCGCGGTTGTTTCTATCCCTCCAACAATATAATGGCTGAATAACGACCAATTCATAGCAAAGGTGTAAATCAAACTTAGCTTAAATGCAGATTTCATCAAGTTAGACATGGATAATCTTAACCAACCATTGGTTATAGAAACACCCATCACACAAAAATATAAAATGATGGCTAAACCTAATGGTTTACGAAGATGTTCAGCCAATGTGTTATAGCCATTGTAAACGTAGTTGTTGATAATATCGTCTGTAAACGATAATAACTTCATTACCCAATTAGCATAATTTGGAATATCCATATCTCATACTCATTTAAAATGGCTGTCACAAACATGGGTTTTTAGATATCCCGCGCAGAATGACAGCCTTAGGTTTCAATCAACACTTAAATAGCGTTAAATGTTTCTTCGTCGTAAAACCCCATCAGCCTTGCCCAAGATTTTCTGGATTTTAAATCATTGATCGTAATTGATTTAAAATCGATAGTTGTCTTACTATACTGTGCCATCGATTTATATAATCGAGTGCACTCTGACTGAGCCGCTTTGCCCCGCATGCAATAGCCATAGACTTTTCCTCCTGGCTCCACAAAAATACCTAGCTGTTTTTCAGCATATTGAGAGGCGCTAAATAAAAATACTGCTGCTGCTTTTTCATTAGTTTCCATAAGAGGATTATGGTGACCCAAGCATCCTGTTAAACTTATTGAAAACAATATGCTCGCAACTAAAGATTTTGCTGAAATGTTTTTCATCGATTTTCTCCTTGTTTAATGATTATAATCCCAACTGTTTACCGGTGTTTTAGTACACCAACGCCCATAATGCGAACAAGGAGACTTAAGGTCCGCAGAAGCGCAAGCGTTTAAAACAGTCAGTATGACAATTGAAATTAATATATATTTGATATTTTTCATCTATTTCCCTCGTATATTTAAAACTATTCATCCGGTAAACGATTAAATTCTGCCGCTTGTTTATCAGCAGAAAGCTCTTCTTGACTCCGCTCTGCCATTTGTTCATTAAGAATAGCAACTTGCTTGAGCATCTGGACTTGTACATAAGCCATTTCTGTTTGCATGCGTGTATTCAAGTCAACGGCTGCCTTTGTATTTTCAGCCGTATCGATTTTTTCTGATATTTTATGAATATTTTCTAAATGTTGTTTAATATCATTAAAAGCGTAGGTTGCATTGACTGTAGCTGCTTGTGTTGCCTGCGACTTTTTTTGATACAAATCAGCATTTTCATCGCTGGAACCTTTCTTGAACTCATCTAATGCCATTGTTGGATGTGCTTTCTGATATTGTAGTGCTAACTCCTGATATCGCTCAGGATTACCTCCTGATAAACCTTTTAATGCATCTTGCCAATTGTCTGGAGACCATTCGCGCGATTTCAAATTACTATCGCTATTAATCAGTCCTCCATAGCCGTAGTGCCCTTCAGCATCCTGAACCATTTGTTTACCCTGTTGAAGCTGGGCAAGTTGATTATTGTATGTATCTTTCAACAAATCATATTGATTTTTTAACTGCCTGTACTCTTTTATCAATTGTTCTATTGCATTTGGGTCAATGACTGGCATTACTGCATAACATGATAGTGGAATGAGACCTATTAAAAATATCCATTTTTTTACTTTTTCTGAATACTTCATTATATCAATTCCTTTCGGCGCTGATGAAAGATAGGAAGCCACTCTTCTGGGTTATCACCAAACTCTTTTCTTATTCGATCAAGCAATTGTACCGATGCTGTATTCCCAGAAAGCACAGCCAATAGATCAGATAAGTGTCCTAAATTCAGTCGACACACCACCGAGTCATGCTCTTGTTTGAGTAAAAATACTCGTGATTCTGGTGAATTTTTTTGAATAATGTCATATTCAGAATCACTCAATCTTAATCCATTAATATAGTCTTCTCGTGTTGCTTGAGGATTTGTAAAGTAGATTTGTGTCGCGACATTGTCCATTATGATGGATCGAAGTGGTGATTGAACGACACTGCTTGGAGACTGTGTACCCATGACCAAATGTGCGTTACGTTTACGCCATGTCGGCAAAACACGCTTGAGTTTCTCCTTCCAATAGGCATCTATAAAGTATTGCCAACCTTCATCTAACATAACGGTCGTAAGCCTGCCAGAAGCATTATTAGCCTTACCTTCTATCGCCAGATCAATACGATGAAAAAGATACATCATGACCGCTGTTCGAACATGTGCAGGCTCATGATCGAGAAAGTGAGTCATATCAAAACCCATCTTGCTATGTAATGCCAAATGATCCTCTGAATTATCGAAAATGTAGGCATATTCACCGTCATGATGTTTTTCATCACCTTTGAGCCATCGTCGTAGGTTTGGCCATTTGGAGAAATTCATTGGCAGTATTCGTGTTGCATGAGAAAACGTACGATGCTCGCTAGCTAAGTGATCATAAGCATAATGGATGCATTCTGTTAACTGATTTATGATTTCTGCATTCAACTCTTCACTTTCGCTCTCTTTACAAAATTGCACTAAGAGATCACGATTAAATTGACGATTTGCTGGCGTATCAGGTAACTGTAATGGGGAAAACTGAGTGTCTTCTGGAAAGTTAGGTGATAAAATAGCGTATATTCCAGACGAAGCTCGAATATATATTTCAGCACCTCTATCGCGATCAAAATAAAAAGTATTTCCACCATATCGCCCTAATTGTGCGTCCATGAATGTCATCATAGCTGTTTTACCCGAACCATTCCCTCCAATTAATATTGCATGTCCTTTCGAAGGATTTTCACGACTTCCTCTCACATGAAAATTAAAATAATAAGGTGTTTTTGAGGGCGTTTCTAACAGTGTCACTGCACTGCCCAAATGGTTAGCATCATAAAATCCGATCGGATAATTATGTAATGGTGAAAAATCAACAAAATTTTCTGACGTAATCAAACTGGCACGAGCAATATGCTTAAAATTACCAGGGATTTGCGCCCAAAATGCTGGCTCTTGTCCTAGTGTTTCCCTAACAGCGACAAAACCCACATCTGCATAAACTTTTACACATTCACTGATCGCTGATTCAAGTGCTGCTACGGATTTTTCTAACAACATAACGGTATGATGATGATATCCCATACTCAAACGGTCTCCACCTAATAAATCCCGAGCTTCGTGCAATGACTCAATTTGTGAAGCAGCAGGATCATTAACATTTTGCATGCGACGAATATGCTTGCTCATAAAACCAAGCGCGACATCTTTAGCTTCTACAGAAAAAGTATGTGTCGCGATAAACTCACAATTGCAATGTAATAATTTATCAAACATTACATTTGCACTTTCAGTACCATATTGTTTAATGCTTAACATGGCGCCGAACGTCACATCTTTTTTAGTTGGCCCTTGAAATTGAATATATTCACCAAAGAAAATCTGTTTATTTGTCAAAAATTGAGAGATTTTACCATGTGGATATAACTGTATAGATTTTTTAGCTGATTGAAGTGTCCGACCAATTGGCATAGTGTAAGAAGCATATGGCATTCTTAATGGCTCTCCACCATTAACCGGCAAACTCAAATAGTGTAGTATTTCACTGTAACCAAGCTTCTGATCATGTTCGCCGAGCAGAATTGGCTTGAATGAAGACAGCAGTGTTCTAATCTGCTCAACTCGTTCTTTTAAAGATTTAATCTGTGATTGGCGTGTTACTTCTCTGGATGTTTTAACTGCCTTGTGTTTCATCTTTTGAAACACGCGCAACCCTTTCCCCATTTTTCCAGAACTTAAACCTTTGTACATCACTACCATATATATGTCATTTACATACATGGATTTTTTTATAAACTGAGAATGATATTGTTGATTTAAAATTCTCGAGAAAGTATTTTCAAATTTTCCTTTAAGAACAGTACTCTTGCGATGACGATGTATATTCACCATCACCGAAAATCTGTCATCTAATAATGTAATAGCGCGGTGTAGGATGAATTTTTGTTGATTTAAGACTTCATTACGTTTTGCATCTGATACAATCCCGTCAAAACGTAACACCATAGCAACCATGCCATTTTCTGTTTCAAATATCGTAGGATCGTTAAGATGTGTTACAGGAAAATGGTTAGAAACCCCCGTTTCACTTCGAACAGCATTTATACGATTAGAATGGCTCATAACTTTGACATCCCCAAATCATTTTGTTTCGTACTGTTCCGCATGAGATTCTTTTCATAATGACTCGAAAAATATTAGGGTCTATTTTGCATGCGATCCATCCAAAGATATGTAGTGGGATATATGACACTAAATAAATCGGATTAGCTGTTAACATAAATAACCCATAAGATAATAAAAAGCAGACAAACAAATAATCGACTGTTATCCCCAGCAACATTGGTGGTCTAGTTAAACCGTAAAATAAAGGGCTAATTTTTAAATCATTTTCTTGACTCATGATGAAAATCCAAAATACTGTGCCAACCAACTGCTCCCATATATCATGGACATTGCAACCAATGATGTGACTGCTGTAGACTTTTCAATTCGTCCTTGTTTTAACCAAAAATATCCCACACCTGACATGGCTAACACAAAAACGAGCCCTCCAATTTGTGTTGTGATCAAATCAATTAGATCTTGTAAAACATCGATGAGAATAAATCCGCTGCTACTATATCCCGAAGCTGCATGTGCCATAATAGGGTTTAAAAGTGTTAATAGCATTAAGCATTTAATTGTTCGTGTCATAAGATTTTTCCTTAACTAGTATCGATTTTTATTAAAAACTAAAATAATGATTTGTTGAGCCAAATCCACTGAGGTGAAGTGTTTTGATTATAATGAGACTTTCTAGGATTGTGTAGACCAAAGAAACGCGCCTAATTTTTCCCCTTAAATTTGCAAGTTAAATCAGGAAGAATATTCTAGTGGTTTTTTATCATTTACAAGCTAATTTTTTTAACGGCAGTTCTACAGAGCCCGTAACAGCAAGTGTCTTAAATCGACTCTTCTCGCCAGCAATAATGCTGACATCCTGTTTTTTTATACCCAGCCATTTGGAAACAAAAGTGATGATTTCTTTGTTCGCTCGACCATCTTCGGGAGGTGATTTTATTCTAATTTTTAATCGGCCATCATGTTTGCCAGCAATTTCTGATTTTTTGGATCCAGGTTGGATGTAGACTTCCAATCTAAAGCGTTCAGACATCTACTGTCGCCATTTCCTGTTCTTTTGAATGCGTTGCTTCCTGCTTCAAGAAAACCGCCATTAATTCTCGCAATACTTCTGACAAAGTTGCAGAAAAAATAAGAAAATCCGCGTCAAGCTGTTGTAATTTTGATTCAGGTTCTAACTCATCTGTTTGATCTTTTACTTCGTCAGAGAACTGAATACTACGCAATGTAAAATCATCTACTAATACTAAATTAACTTTATCATACCAATTCATTGCTATTTGCTTTACTTCAAAACCCTCTTTAATCAGCGGCTGTATCGATCGAGAAAATAAATCTTGTTGTTGGCAACGAATCACACGATTCTGTTGATCAGGATCTTGCAATACACATGCTTTTTCAATAGAAAAAGACGAAGGGTAATCTTTTTCTTTCAACCAATGTGTCATAATAGTTGCGCATTTTTTTAAATTTAAAGAAGTTACTTCTATACCAACTGCTTTTTTAAAAATATTCATAAACTGTTCTGTCTTCGCCGCATTTGTGGTACCAAGCATTAAAAGTCGCTCTTTTAGATCAATATACGCATATACCCGAGAAAATCGACTAAATGCTTGAGGTAATAACGTAATAGTTGTTTCTTCTTTAAGAGAATATTTTTCTTTCCCACGCACTTTCCGATTTTCTATTGTTTCAATCTCTTTAATTTTTTCATTAACTGCTTGACGGACCACAGTTGCTGGCAAAATTTTCTCTTCAATTTGCATGGAAAATAATAAATAGTGATTCATCGCTCTTACTAATGGCGCTCCCTCTTCATCTAATACTGGCGCCCAACCCACGCTCAATGGCATGGAAGGTAAACATGGATGAAATGCTAACGATCCTAGTTGTTCGGTTAAGCTATCTAATGTGATAGAGGTTGATCGTGATAATTGAAAAATTTGAAGTTGTTTTGGCCACATATTTGATTCTCTCTGGATGTTTGTTTAGATCGCTATTCTACACAAAAGAGCAATGTTGGGCTATTAAAAATGGCTTGGCATATGCGTCACTTTGACTTATCATGTAGTTACTTTCTCCCAATATTATTAAGGAAAATCTGTGCAAAACAAAATCAAACTTATTGTTGCGATTTTAATTATTGTTGTTATTATTTTCTTAGGTTATTTATTCGTTCCAAAAAACATGAATTCAGATAAATCCGGTCTTAAAGCAGCCTATAAGCAATGGACAACAGCCGTCACAACAGCAAAAGGCAATCCGATTAGCGTGAAATTACTCTATTCGAAAGATGCCGTTTTGTTACCTACATTATCTAACGATTTATTATTCAAAAACGTTGAAATCGGCGAAAAAGATATTGGTGATTATTTTATCAAATTCACCTCGTTACCAGATCTTTCTGTGTCTACCAAAGAGTTGATTTCAAGAACCTACGGAGACAATGTAGGAACTAACGTCGGATTTTATACCTTTTCTTATACTAAAAATGGCAAGACGATAAAACTTCCTGCGCGCTTTAGTTTTGTATATTTGAAAGATAAAAATGGTGATTGGAAGATTATCGAGCACCATTCGTCTGTGGTGCCAGAATAGAAAACAGCAGCTCTCAAGGATTTAATCTGAGCTAAACGAAAATGGAAGTTCGCTAGAGCAGCGAGAATTCCGAGATGAAAAACACATATAACTCAGGAATATTTTTCCTATTTATATATTGCCTCTTTTCCTGCTTTGCACAGGTTGCTATGGGGCACTACGAACTTTCTATTAGCCAATACCTTTTAGCCTCATATGTTTTTGTGATCACCGTTCTATTTTACTCTGTTGCTATTTGCAAACAACGCAAAGAAACCTTTCAAAAGTTTAAAAAAGATATTTTTCTTGTCACTAAAATTAACTTTAGTACTGCGGTTGCATGGCTAGCCCTAATTTATGCTTTGAAATACATTGAGCCCGCCATTGCTTTATCTATTGGTTTTGCAGCATTAACCATTTCGACGATGCTTATTTCTCACTTTCACAAAGAAACCACTAAACCAACTGCTATTGATTTTCTCTTATCTATGATGCTTTTTACTTTGATTACTATACTCTGCGTTCACCTTATCCATAAAAATGAGACATCACATGCCTTAACTTCAAAAAAATTACTACTTGGTATTAGTTTTTGTCTTATATCAGGCATTTCAAGCGCTTTTAATACTATACATGCGGAATGCTTAAGTCGTCGTGACTTTACTTCCATACAAATTTTAGCAATACGTTTTTATCTAACGCTTTTTATTGCTTTTATTATTTTATATACGATGCATCAACGCATGATTCCAAATGCACATGAAGCATGGCCTATCGTCTTATTATCCTTTACTTCGACTATCATTCCCATGTATTTTGCACAAAAAGGGATTACATTAACGAATGCCATCGCTGTCGCGCTTGTTACTCCAATACTTCCCGCAATGACGTTTTTCATGGAATTATTAGATCCAAGAATTAAATTTTCAAGCTTTGTTTTCACCATCAGCCTATTAATTAGCATCACAATATTATTTGGCGCTGTGCATAAAATACAAAAACATGCGAAGATGGTTGCTTAAACTTAATAATCGACGGAGAATAAATTATTTACCTGCTTATGATTCAAGTTTTTTTGATGTATCTGGTTGATGAAATAACAATACAACAATCACTGAAGAAACTCCTAAAATAGCTAGTAACACAAATGCCGTTTTAAAATTTCCCGTTACTGTCACACTCCAACCAGTAATCGCTGGCGCTAAAAATCCAGATAATGCAAAAGCCGTATCCATAATCCCTAGGGCTGTCCCCGCACGTTTTTTTGCAACATCGATATTTACTGCATAAAACGTTCCATTGGCACTCATGCTAAAACCTACAGCTAATGAAATAAATAAAATAGCTATATAGGCATCATTTGTAAAAATGATTGGGATGATACAAACTGCTGCTATTAGCTGTGATATCCAAATAGGAAATGAGCGAGACCAGCGATGACTCTCTGTTTTATGAAAAATATAATCAGACAATCGCCCAACGATCCACATCATAATAGCGGCTAATGTCCAAGGCAAAACAGTAAATAGTCCAATTTCTGCTAAATGTAGATGATAATGTTCTAATAAATAATTTGGCAACCATGTCATAAAGAAAAACAAATAATATCCAAATACAAAAAACGCCCAATAGTTTGAAATCAACGTGGGATTTGAAAACAAATAGGGCCATAGATTTTTCACTGCCTTTCGCTCTTGAAATACAGTGTCTTCATCGAGCAAATTTACATTTTTTCCTTCACGAATAATCTGTAATTCATTTTCACTAACTTTTTTGGATTGTTCAGGAAAATTATGGAACAAGAACCACCAAAATGGCAGCCAAATTAGACTGATAATCCCCAACACGATAAACATACCACGCCAGGAAACATAAATAATTAATTCTGAAACAATAGGCCCACCAATAGCCAGCGCTATTGGGACAGCAATTAAAGCATATGACAATGCAGAAGCGCGTTCTTTTTTAGGCAACCAATCTCCAATTGCCCGTGTCATTCCTGGAAAATTAGGACCTTCCGATAAACCTAATAAAGCGCGCGTTATCAGCACAAATAAAAAACCCGTCGCAAGCCCTGTTAGCATTATCGCTAAGGACCATAAAAGGACCGCGATAAATAAAGTTATACGTGATCCATAACGATCAACTGCAATCCCACCTAAAAAAGTAGTAACTGCATAACCAATACCAAATGCTCCTAAAATCAACCCTGCTTGTGTATCGCTTAAATGAAATAATGTGATCATTTCATCTATAGCGTAAGAAATAGAGGCACGATCAATATAGTTAGTAATCGTGATAAAAAAAAGCAACCCTACAATCATCCATCTAAAATGATTTTTCTTAAAAACAACCATGTTATTTCTCTGTCTTTGATAAGCTTAATTCATAACGCAGAATTGGGGGGTTACGATTTGGAAGTAGAGGTGATTCTCTTTCCCCAATTTTCTCACACCCCATTTTATGATAAAAGACTTCAGCGTGTGGATCACTCCATAAAATAAATTCGCTTTCTGTAAATTTCTCTGCTAGCTGGCAGGTATACTTCCATAAAGCTCTTCCATAGCCCTTACCAAGCTGGGAAGAATGTATAAAAAAATATTCCAATTCCAATAAATCTTGGCTGTTTTTTTTAAATCCCGTCACGCCTACGATTTCATTTTCAGTTAGCATGACATGCAAAGTTGAATTTATTAAATGTTGTGGTGTGAGATGAAAATATTCCATGAAGCCGTCCATGAACTTTTTCGAATATCCCCAATGGCCTTTAGAAGCTCGAACGAGGTTATTGAGTATTTCAAAATCATCTTCGACAGCTGGACGAAATACAATATCCATGTCATTTTTCATGGTTATTCTCCCTGAATTAAACCATCATTTATTGTCTATGTATAAAATTCACTGAAGCTTGGTCTGTCGGCATCACAAGCATCTCTGATATATTGACATGTTTTGGACGGGTGATGCAATACACAACGGTGTCTGCTATATCATCGGCGATTAACGAGGTAAAATCTTTGTAAAATTCATCCGATTTTTTTTGATTATTCCACCTGACCCGACTAAATTCTGTTTCCACCGCACCTGGTGCAATATCCGTGACACGTATTGGTTTTCCTAGTAAATCTAGTCTTAGCGCTTCACTGAATGCCTTTACAGCATGTTTCGTTGCACAATAAATGTTGCCGCCTGGATAAACTTGCGAACCGGCAACAGAGCTGATATTAACAATATGGCCTTGATGTCGCTCTATCATCCCATTTAGTACATAGCGAGTTACATACATTAACCCTTTTATATTCGTATCAATCATCGTATCCCAATCGTTAAGCTTTCCCTGCTCGACAGTATCATTCCCTAAAGCAAGCCCAGCATTATTAATTAAAATATCTATGGCTTGCCAATCCGATGGTAATTGATGAATCATTGATTTGACGGCTTCTTTATCTCTAACATCTAACTGTAATGGCAATGCAGAAATCTGATATTGTGTTTTTAGTTCATTGGCTAGTTTTTCTAACTTGTCTAATCGTCTTGCTGTGATAATAAGATTAGCGCCCTGGAAGGCACACTGCTTTGCACAGGCTTCTCCTATGCCGCTCGATGCTCCAGTAATAAGAATGATTTTCTTGTTTAATGCCTGCAAGGTTCACCTCAGTGAGTCTAAAGATTTATCTTGTAGCAAGGGAGAAAGGAGAAAGGATCAGGCAGAGCGCCTGATCCTTGTAACTACTTACCAGCGTTGGCGTGAATTACCACCACCATTGCCGCCTCTAAAGCCGCCACCGCCGCCACCGCGACGACCACCGCCACCAGCACGATCTTCTCTAGCTGCGCTAACTTTGATACGACGGCTTTGTATTTCTGTACCATCTGACTCTAGGGCTGATTTTGCAGCACTGTCTTGGTCAAAGGTAATAAAAGCAAAACCTTTTGAACGGCCTGTTGCTTGATCTTTGATCAACTTCACTTCGGCAATATCACCATATTTAACGAACATGTCTCTCAAGCCATCTTCATTAATTTCATAAGGGAGATTCCCTACATAGATTTTTGATTGTTGTGTCATAATGACTTCCTATTGGTTAATTGTTAAACAAATGTTAATATCAATGAGACCTGGAGCAATAACCAAAAGGTAAGTCCGGATAGCAATTGACTAAAACGTTAAAATTATAACGGTTTTGAGGCTTTTTGTACAGACAATAAATCACACTATAGCAACTATCAGCGTCGGGTAAAATCTTGGCTAAACCTGGAAATCGGTTACTGTCTGGTAACCACTACTTATACTACTTCGCTAAAAAGCTTTTTAGCATCCATACTGTTTTTTCATGAAAATACAACCGATCTGACATCAAACCTGTTGTTACATCATCTTTTGCATTCCCAGCAATTTCCATCCCCTGACGGAGCTCTGACGAAAGCGCTTCATGACTCTTCAATAAATCTTCTACCATTGCTTTACCAGAAATATTTGCACGAGCTTCTTCCAAAGTTTTTAATTTATCAAACTCTGAAAAACTCCCAGGAGCCTTTTCACCCAAAGCACGCACACGTTCTGCAATTTCATCAATAGACCCTGAAAGCTCTGTATACTGATTTTCGAAAGCTTCATGAAGTTGGAAAAAATCAGTGCCTTCGATATTCCAATGATAATTTTGTGTTTTAATAGTTAAACAATAAGTATTTGCCAATAACTTTTTTAATGCATCGGTAGTTTGAGTCATGCGATTTCTCCTTCCTTAAGTAATGTTGAGCGCTTTAATGTATTATATTCCCAATAAGACTCCATGTCATCAACATACATACGCGGCAAACGATCGTTAAAGCCACAAAGCATTTCTGAAGGAATAGTATCACACAATTGAGCAAGATATTCCAATGTGATCTCATTATTGCCTTGTCTACCAACCAGAACCACTTCGTCTCCAACGTATGCGCTATCTTCTCCAATATCTACCATAAATTGATCCATGCAAATAGTTCCAATCACAGGGTATTTTTTTCCATGTATCAACACGTGTGATTTATTCGATAATCCTCGACGATAACCATCGCCATAACCTAAAGGCACTGTCACGACACGTGTCTGAGTTGACGTTCGATGAGTATGCCCATAACTGACACCCTGATTAGCTGGCACTACTTTAAAATAAGAAATTTTTGCCTTAACCGTAAAGGTCGATTGTGTTGGCAATAAGTCTGTTGGATAAACGCCAAACACTAATTTTCCTGGGCGAACCATATCAAAATGTGACTCAGGATAATGCACAATGCCACCTGAGTTTGCGAGATGAAAAATAGCTTTAGGAAAATCTTTTTCGGCTTTTTCTTTAAAACGTCGAAACATTTCTATTTGTGCTTTTGCAAATGGATCATCGGGTCGATCAGATGTCGCAAAATGCGAATAAATCCCTACTACTTCAAAACAACCTGAGTCACAAATATAATTCAAAACTTCTTCTGTTGAATCTACACGCGTTCCAGTACGATGCATTCCAGTATCAACTTTAACATGGACTTTCACTTTATCTTTCTTTCCAGCACAAGCTCGCGCTAATAGTTTAGCTTTTGCCAAAGAAGAAATCGTTAATTCCAAATGATAGGTCAAAAACTCTGAAACCTGTCGCTCGTTAATCGAGCCCAAAACCAAAATCCGACATTGAATCCCTGCCTGGCGCAATAACACAGCCTCCTGCAAACAGGATACTCCTAAATAATCTATCCCCATGGATTGAGCTGCTTGAGCGATGGGCACCAAACCGTGACCATAGGC